>CALOEH010000096.1:0-13027 GCA_942492195.1 uncultured Planctomycetia bacterium
TCATCGGCGAAGCGGCGCGGTGGCTGGAGGACGGGAAAAGCTGTTTCGCCAGACAAGTCGAATCCCGCGGCCTCGGCCCGCCCGGTCCTCCCCTCCCACGCGGCACCGAGCCAAGCCTGCTCGATCAAATCATCTTAGCCGCAGACGCCTAGCCAAGGTCCACGCTACGGTCTAGCAAATCAGCCGGACCGCCGGTCATCCATGCGCTTACTTTGGACAGCTACTCTTGGGGACGTGTCCCTGATGGGCCAGATTATCAGACGAGTAGGGTATGCTGTGCGTACGTAATTGCGCGCGAGTGAACGGTACGCACACCGTACCCTACTTTGCTTCTTGCGATTCAACTCAGACATGGTCGACAGCCTACCGGTCGTCCTGCACCCGATATACTCAACCCGGCCACCCTGCCGTGCCACAGATTTTAGAGCCGTCAAACTCTACCGGATCTGTTGTTATCCGCTTCTATTCTGACCTTCGCTCGATCTCGAATTTCGACAGCTTCGGCCCATCCTGGTTTTAATTCAAGAGCCTTCTCCGCACTTAACAGTGCCTTACTCGGATCCGTTAGTAATTGAACGCTGGCAAGCAAAGTGTAAACGTTGAAATCTGCCTTTTGTTCAAGCGACTTCTCAAAGCAGAATTCCGCTACTTCCCATTCATCATTATCGCGATTGAGCAAGCCCAATTCCGTCCAAGCGAAATAATTCGTCGATGAATTCGCAATACACGTACGCAAGATATGTTCCGACTCATTAAATCGGTTTAGCAACCGAAGAACGTGCGCTTTTGTCACTAAGAAACTTAGGTCATTCAGTTCGATTTGAATCGCAAGATTGATCAGAGCAAGAGCTTCCGTTAAGTCTCCGGCCCAAATAGCATTCCAAGCTTTCGAAATAAGCTGTGATGCGGAGTCGGTCATCTTCTTGACACTTCCCAGCGAACGCCGCCAGATCTGTAATAAACACACTCGAACCTGAAGATTTCAAGAGTTTAGCGATCTTGCAGCGGTTTGTTTTTCGGTGCGGTGGAATTGGCTCAAATCCGAGCCCAGATTAGCATGTGAATTGCGGGCAACGATTGCAAAGGCACTATTTCGTAATGGTGGTGTTGTCTGAGAAGTTTCATGTTATCACGTTAATCGATATTATCTATATCAATCCGTCCGCTTGCAATATCATTCAGGTATTGCTTGAGATTTTGCTCGGACTTTCCTGTGCCGTGAATCGCATCGCCGCCCTCCGCTCGATTTTGCGATTGCCGCTTCTTTATTTCGTCGTACTGGTCAACTGGACTTTTTGAAGTGCCATCTGGATTGCGTCTAGTTCCGGGGCGACGTACGTCGGACTTTGAACTCTTGGCGGCCTTCGGCTGAGCCGGGCCTTCATCGCTTTGGTGCGTTCGACAACGCGACGACCAATGCCACGCAGGTCAACATCTACATCTTGCATGAGTTTCATGGCTTGGGTCCGCGCGACGACCTCTCGCCCCCAGCACTTTTGGTTAAGAGGTGCATTGTTATGCACCAACACCCCGTCACCTGTCACGTGGTACACGTGGTCCAGGTGCACTTCGAGGTTGTACACCGCCTCGGGCGAAGCGAGGGGGGTGATGCTGGTGACGTGGGTGGTGCTGCCGAAGATTCGCAGGGTATCGCCGGCGCGGAGAATGCCGGGGGTGATGAAGTCTTGGCGGCCCTCGCTCCAGAAGGGGTGAGCGCACGAAAAGTAACTTTGGGTTTGAACCGGTAGTTTTCGTGTGATTGTTAGGCGCGAATCTCGAAGATCGATTCGATCTCGACCGGGATGCCGCCAGGCAGGGCTGACATACCAACAGCGCTGCGGGCAGCTTTGCCGGGCAGATCGCCAAAGACCTCTACCATCAGTTCACTGAATCCGTTGATCACTTGTGGTTGCTGGGTGAAATCTGGCGTGCAGTTGACCATGCCCAATACCTTGGCCACGCGGACCACCCGATCCAGCGAACCCACGGCTGCGCGCACAGTGCTGAGTACTTGCAAGCCAACCAAACGTGCGGCTTCGTGTCCTTCTTCCAGCGTCATATCGGCGCCCACCTTCCCCACCACACGGTCGCCGTTGGCACGCCGAGGTCCATGGCCAGAGACGTACAACGTATTGCCTACCAAGACCGCCGGGGTGTAGACCGCCACCGGGTTGGGCGCGGGCGGAAGTTCGATCTTGAGCTCTTTCAGACGCTGTTCAGGTGACGGCGATGCAGGATCGGCTGCCCAAGCTGCACTTGAGGCAGGCGTGCCGAAGGGTTCCCACGAACTAGTGAGCCGCCCGACGGCCAGGCCGCCCAACAACAAACCACCGGAAGTCAAAAACGAACGACGATTGCCAGGTCGAGATTTCATGGGGAGGTTCCTCAAGGGAAGAAGTTGAAGTGACCAACGCAAGCTTGTCTATTGCTTTTTGGGGTGATCCAAGAATTCATGAACCACCTTGCCGTGCACGTCATGATGCCGGAAGGCGATGGTGGGGATCCCCTGTTCTTTGAACACCGAAACGGTCAGGTAGCCCCCTTTGACACGTAAGAAGGGTTGAATCTCCGGCTCAGGCTTGGGGTTTCCGCCGGCATGTGCATCGCTGGCCGGTCCGCAACTGAACTCCCTCAGCTTGCTCGCCGGATCAATCGACATGTACTGCCAGTGCCGATCTCCGCAGCAAGTGTAGAAGTTGTTGAGTTGCCGGGTCCAATCGCGGAAATGATCCCCTTCGTACTTGTAAGCACTATTGGCATGATTGTCCGCTTTGTTGTCCCGGTCAGGTCCGACAATGGGCGTGGGGCTGATCAACACGCGAAAGTCCGCATCGCTTTCGAGCAACGTCCGCTTGAGCCAGGCCATCTGCTCACGCCCCCAGATGGACTTGTCAGGACCATCCGGAGCTTTGTTGGAACCGCGATAGAATCGCCCTTCGACCATCCAGACCTGGAGCCCTTTGCCCCACCGCACCGTGCGGTAGGTAGGGTCTCCCATGGGTACCTGCTCCAGATAGATCTTCTTGCCTTGATCAAACGTCAGCGGGTTCATCCACTTGGCCTGCATGGTTGGCCAGCAATCGTTGACCCACGTGTCGTGGTCGTCCACTTCCCAGTAGCCAGGCACAAACCGGTGGAATTCGACATGCCGAGGGAGCGAGTACATCCGCTGCCAATGCAATCGGGCCAGGTCCATGGTGCGTGCCCTGGGGACTCGCTGTCCAGGTACACGGTGTCCCCGGTGGGCACCAAGAAATCTAGGTTCTGCTTCTGCATAGCCGGATACATGTGGTATCCCTGCTTGTCATCCAGGTCCCAATAGGACTGGCCGGTGACAACGGCAAACCGAGCGTCTTGCCACTGCTCCTTGCTAGCAGCGGTGCGAAACGATCCACTCAAGCTGCTACTCACTGGGGACTGATCATCCTGGCGAGCTTCGACTTTGACGGTGTACCGCGTGTCAGGTGTGAGTTGGTGAAGATGGAATTGATGGGTGAAGTCGTCTTCGGGGCGAACGTTCACCCATTTCGTCTGCTGCTCGCCGTAGGTCACTCGAACTTGTCCTGCCGCGCCTGGTGTCGAACCTTCGCGATCCGCAACGGCAATCTTCGAGGGGACGTACTCGTCCACGTAAGGTTCGCGTTTCTTGGGATCTCGGTAGCCGTCCCAATTTCGCTCAGCCTTGGCCGAAATCCGAGTCCAGACAATGGCCGAGTCTTGCGTGACTTCGCCGATTTTGAAACCGGTCGCCATCTCCGCAGCCGCAAGTGCTGATGTCGCTAGCATCAAAACCAGCGATGGCAACAGACATTTCGCGAATGAAGTGAAGAGCGTTCGCATGAAAACCTCGCCGAAGTATGGGTTCTGGTTCAGTAGACAGGCAAGTCGGGAGATCTGGATGATTTGTGATAGTAAGAATACACCAGATTGAGCCGGAGGCCACCTGTAGTAACTGTAGCCCAAGATATTTCTTAAAGGCCAGAAATGCTGCACATGGTGGCTGCAGATCAGACATGCCAGCACGTCAACTGACCTTGACCGTGTTGCGGTGCATCGGGACACTGAGCCCGCCTGTTCTCAGGCCGAGATATGTTCAATAGTAGGCGAAGTGTGAGATCGCCTGCGTAGCCACTAGCGGCGACCCCTTGCATGACGATTCTCCAGCGCTACGTCCTGTTCGATTTGCTCAAGACGTTTGCCGTTGCGCTCACTGCGCTGACCGCGATGATGATGATCGTGTTCGTCGTCAAAGAAGCGCACAGTGAAGGGCTCGGCCTCGAGCAAGTGGCTCGGTTGATGCCGTATATCCTACCCAACGCGCTACGTTTCACGGTGCCAGGGACGATCTTGTTTGCCGCTTGTAGCGTTTACGGACGGATGTCGGGATCGAATGAAGTGGTCGCCATTAAGTCGTTGGGAATCAGTCCTGGGGTGATCTTTTGGCCGGCGGTGATTGTTGCCTTTGTGCTGAGTCTGACATCGGTCTGGCTGAATGACATGGCCGTTTCTTGGGGACGGCAGGGAATCCGCAGCGTGATCGTGGGGGCGGTCGAGCAGATTGTCTACAACCGCTTGACCATGCAGAAGGCGTTTAGTTCCAAGAACTTCTCCATCAACGTGACGGGGGTCGATGGCCGACGGCTGCTGAATCCAACGTTCTCGTTCATTGGGGATCACACGGTGACGGTTCGCTGCAAAGAGGCGGAACTGCGGAGCGATTCGTTGCGTGGAGCGTTGACCATTGTCTGCCGCAACGGAACGGTGGACATTGATGGCGAAGCGTCGCTCGAGTTTCCCAACAGTTCCATCGAGCGCGAACTCGATCTCGAACAGATCAGCCCAACGGACAAAGACCCGAATTCTCCTTCGTCCATGGCGATGCCGGACATCTTTGCCAATACGGTCAAGAGTGTGGACGAACTCAAATCGTTCGAAGTTCAAATGGCTGCCAAAGCCGCCCACCAAATGCTCAACGGCGATTTCGAGGCGTTCACCAGCGCCGAGTGGAATGTGCTGGAGCGGGTTCGTGAACAGAAGCAGGAACATGTCGCCCGACTGAAGACCGAACCGCACCGCCGCTGGGCCAACGGGTTCAGTTGCTTGTGCTTTGTGTTTGTGGGAGCGCCGCTTGCCATCATGCTGCGGAATGCGAACTTTCTCACCAGCTTCTTTGCCTGTTTCCTCCCCATCTTGCTGGCCTACTACCCGATGCTGCTGATGGCCGTGGACCGGTCCAAGGACGGCGCGTGGTGGCCCATCTCGGTCTGGTTGGGCAATGGTGTCTTAATGCTGGTAGGCGAGTACTTGCGGCAGCGCGTGTTCCGCTATTAGTCAGCAACGGCGGGTCAGCTATCGCTCAGCGGCAACGTGCGGAGCTTGCAATTCGGCCTGCTTGCGGGCAACCTGCTGGGCCAGTTCTCCCGTCGCCCGTCGCGCGGCCATGCCGTAGTAGATTTTAGCCACTGCGGATTTTCCGTCCGCTTCGGCAGCTTGCGCCTTCGCAAACCACTGCAGAGCTTCTGCCTGCTGTTGATTGGTCTGGCTCTCCGCATGCCTCGCACGCAGCGCCGAGACGCTCAAGGCAGCCTCCGGCTGGACGCGAGCACGGTTTGCCACGGCCTGGGCCAATGGTGACTGGGGTTTCAGCGGCGCCCCGCGAGCTTGCGAAAGCAGGTCTGCATCCATGGCGGTTAGATCATGGATGAATGCATTGACGCTCACGCCCGATGCACTCACACTCCGCCCCCAACCGCGCTGCGGCATGGCCAGCGGAGGTCCGAAACTGTTGAAGCCGTCGGAGGCTCGGCCAACGCCACCCAGATACGCGCTGCCACGGTCTGGCACCAGGACCGATGTGCTGACAGAAAACGAAGAGAACGTGGGAAGCTGTACCACCGTTGGTTGTTGTTGACCCGCGACCGGTGGGACATTGAAAACCGACACGGCCGCGATCCCAACTGTGGCGGGTAGTAGATGTCTCACGAACTGGCGCATCGGACGGTCCTCCTGAAATACATTCCCCGTCAACTGGCAGCCGATTGGCTGACTCCCTTCAACCTAGCGAATGCACCTCGCCATGACCAGCAGATCTCTAGACGGCTGTAGACGGCACTGTTTCAGCTTCCCCTTGACGAATCGCACCGGCACTTGCTGTGATGGATGCGTCCGTTGCCGCTGGAGTCTCTCCGATAAGGTATCCCATGCGAATTGCCGTGTTCAGTACGAAGCCCTACGACCGCGAATCTTTGGAAGCGGCCAACGCCGCGTTTGGCCACGAACTGGTCTATTTCGAAACCCGCCTGGTTGCCGAAACTTGCGCCTTGGCGGCCGGGTTTGATGCCGTGTGCGCCTTTGTCAATGATCAGCTCAACAGCCAGAACCTGCGACAGCTGCACGCCGGCGGAACCCGACACATCGCCCTGCGGTGTGCAGGGTTCAACAACGTTGACCTGCCCACCGCTCAGGAGCTAGGGCTGGCCGTGGTTCGTGTCCCGGCGTATTCGCCCCATGCCATTGCCGAGCACACGATCGGGCTGATGCTCACGCTCAACCGCAAGATTCACCGAGCATACAATCGGGTTCGCGAAGGTAACTTCGCTCTGAACGGCCTGCTCGGTTTCGACCTGCAGGGCAAGACCGCAGGCATTGTGGGAACCGGTCGAATTGGCTGCGTTGTGGCTCAATTGCTTCACGGATTCGGCTGCCGGTTGCTCGCCTACGACACGTATCGCAACCCGGAGTGTCAGAAGTTAGGGGTCGAGTATGTCTCGTTCGACGAGCTACTGACGGCGTCAGATATCGTGACAATGCACTGCCCTTTGACGCCGGAGACGTTCCATCTGATTGGAGAGTCGGCGATTGGGAAGATGAGGCCAGGCGTCATGCTCATCAACACCAGCCGGGGTGCCGTGATCGATACCAAGGCCCTGATCGCAGGGCTCAAATCAGGGCAACTTGGTGCGGTGGGGCTCGATGTCTACGAAGAGGAGAGTGAGTTCTTCTTCGAAGATCTCTCCAACTCCATCCTGGCCGACGACGTTCTCGCCCGCCTTCTGACGTTTCCCAACGTGATCGTCACCGGACATCAAGGATTCTTCACGCATGAAGCCTTGCATGCCATCGCCGCAACCACGCTCGGCAATTTGCAAGAACTAGAAACCACTGGAAGTTGCTCGAACCAGGTTTCTGTCTAGGTTGATAAGGACGGAAGGTTCGGCGACTATCACCGATTCCGCTTACCAAGCTAAAATTTCCCATCGCGGACTTGAAACTTGGTCGGCTTGCCGAGCGTGGGGAGACCTGACTGGATCCATGAGGCGGTGATCTCAATCAGTTCGTCCAACGTGTACGGTGGCAGCCCGAACAAACGATGGCATTGACCTGCATCATTAAGCAAGGCCGTGGTTGCTTCTTCTCCTTGAAAGACGGCCTGGACATCCAACCGCGCGGCGAGACGCTGGGCAATGTCGCGGACAAGGTAGGTCTGGGAACCGGTCAGATTGAGCACTTTGGGCGGATGGTCGACAAGGCTGAAGGCCCTCAGGGCAACCTCGTTGGCATACCCTTGCCAGCAGCAGTTTAAAGCCGGCACGGTGACATCAATCGGCTCGCCGGCCAGGAGTTGACCCGCCAGGTCGACCAGCACGCCGTAGCGCGGCTCGACGGCGTAGTTGAGTCGGAGCAAGCAAACCGGCGTCCCGTATCGGTCGCTGACATACTCCAGCATTCGCTCGCGTCCCCAGACCGTGGTGGCGTACTCGCCAACCGGAGCACAAGCAACGGACTCATCGGCCGGTTGATCCAAAGGGCAGAAGGGATACACGTTGCCGCTCGAGAAGCAGACGGTTCGCGACTGGCGAAACTGTTCGGCAACCGCTCCTGCCAGATACGTGTTGGTTGCCCAATAGTTGCTGGGGTGTCCGCCGGTGCTGAACTTGTATCCGAACATGCAGAGCACGTTGGGCAGTTGGGGGAGCGTGCCGCGAAATTCGCGATCCAGCAGATCACCCGCGATGGTTTCGATGCGCTCGGCCGCAAGTTCTTCACGAATCTCCGGCGAAGAAAAGCGAGACACCGCCACAATCCGCAGATCCTGCCGCCCTTGGGCATCTGCCGACCGTCTGGCAAGCCGCGCGAGACTTGGCCCCATCTTTCCCCCGGCTCCCAGCAGCAGCAGGTCTCCCTGCATTTCGGCCATCGCCTGACAACTGCCTGGCGTCGGAGCGGCCAGCAGGTTTTCGAGATCTTCTTGACTGTTTAAGGAGGGAATGTCAGTCATGGGCGCGCTGGTCGATACGCAGAAGGTAGTGTACCGTCACGCCTGAAAATTAGGGTCCCACCCGCAGTTCGTCTGCCAGTGACTTGACCTTACGTCAATCTCAACCTGAGTTTCAAGCGTTGACGCGAATGTAGGTTCAAAACCGAATCTGCAGAATAACACAACCCAGCCTCAGCAGCGACCCAATGAACAACTCAACAGGAATCACCAAAAAGGGCGGAACGCTCTCGCGCCTGGCATCCTTGATCAATGGGGCGAGGATGACGCAAATCGTTGCTCAACGGTCGCAAATCCTCGACCTGCGGGATTGCAGAAGCGATAATAGCTCAAACCCTAATCGCCTAAACGTGGCGTATGTTGTTCGTTTTCCGCGCCGCAGTTGCTTCCAACGAGGGCAGTGATGTTTGTTCCGCCATTCGCGTTTCGCGTTCTGCCGATTGCTGGGTTGTTTGTTATTGGGGTGCAGATCGCCCAGGCACAAGGAGTGGAAACGACGTCGAGGCCTCCCAACATGGTCGTCATTTTTGCCGATGACTTGGGTTACGGCGACCTGAGTTGCTATCGAGCTAGTGGCCCCAGCACGCCGCACATTGATAAACTCGCAGAAGGGGGTATTCGTTGTACGGACTTCTTCGTGCCTGCCAATGTTTGCAGTCCTTCGCGAGCGGCGCTACTCACGGGACGTTACCCAATGCGCTGCGGCATGCCTGTTGCGCGCAACGAGAAACTTCCCAAGTACCGCCAGTACGGCTTTCCTGCTGACGAGCTAACGATTCCAAAACTGTTGAAGCCTGCTGGCTATCGCTCCCTGATGGTCGGCAAATGGCACCTTGGAATCGAGGTGCCAGGTTCTCATCCGCTGGACGCTGGTTTCGACGAACATCTCGGCATACCCAGCAACTACGAACCATCCCGAGGGAAGGACTACAACACCTTATACCGTGGCCGGGAAGTCGTTGAGAGAGGAGTCGCTTGTGAGGAACTAACTACCCGCTATACCGATGAGGTCGTGTCCTTCATTGAGCGAAATCGTGATACTCCATTCTTCATCTACGTGTCGCACCACATCGTTCACAACCCGCTGAAGCCAAGTTCGGAGTTTGTCGGAAAGTCTCAGCAAGGAGCCTACGGGGATTTCGTGATGGAAATGGATCACAGCACAGGTCGAATCATCAAGGCACTGCGCGATGCGGATATTGAGAATGACACGCTGGTCGTGTTGACGTCGGACAATGGGCCCACGGGACGTGGTTCCGCGGGCCCCTTCAGTGGTGGTAAGTATTGCACCATGGAAGGCGGACATCGTGTGCCGGGAATCTTCTATTGGCCGAACCAGCTTCCGTCAGGTGTGGTATCTGACGTGACGATGACCAGCATGGATCTGCTCCCTTTGGCTTGTCACCTTGCAAAAATGGAACTCCCGACTGATCGGGTGATCGACGGCAAAAACATTGTCGCCGTCCTGACAGGAGAAGCAACCGAGACGCCCCACAAGAGTATCTATTATTACAACGGCACGAATCTGCAGGCGGTGCGTCAAGGAGATTGGAAATTACATCTGCCTCGAACGGCCAAGGATCAACCTTTCTGGTCCAAGACTCCCAACGTGAGGAAGGGCTTTGTCACGCTTGAAAAATCACGTTTGTTCAACTTGGCCACCGACCTCGCCGAGCAAAGAGATCTGGCCAATCAGCATCCAGAAATCGTCAACCGTCTTGAGGCCCAAGCAGCGGTCATGCGGACAGAGCTAGGCGACGTTGAAATTGAGGGGACGGATCAACGTGCGATCTCACTCGAAAATCCCCAGGAAAGAAGTCGGCGAAACAAATAGGCGTCGCCGTTTATTCAAGCCGGGTACCTGCCAAGCAACTTACAACTAACGAGAGATATGGACAACAAACAACTCAAGTACGCGTTGATCATACTGACTGCGTCGGTTGCAATCGCTGCGACGACCGCCCCAGGATCCGCAGTGGAGCGACCGCCCAACTTTGTGGTGATCTTCAGCGACGATCAGGGCTACGAAGACCTTGGCTGTTTCGGATCACCTGACATTCGCACTCCACGGTTGGACGCGATGGCGGCCGAGGGGATGAAGTTTACTGACTTTTATGCGCAGCCAATCTGTGGGCCCTCTCGTGCGGCGCTGATGACAGGCTGCTACCCGCTGCGAGTCGCCGAACGGGGAAACATCAAGCAGGTTCATCCCATTCTGCACGCCGACGAGATCACCGTGGCAGAAGTTCTCCAGAGCAAGGGCTACGCCACAGCATGTTTCGGGAAATGGGATCTCGCCAGGCACTCTCAAAACAGGTTCTTCAAGAACCTGTTTCCCACACACCAGGGGTTCGACTATTTCTTCGGCACGCCGACGAGCAACGACAGTGTGGTAAACCTGTACCGCAATGATGAGTTGATCGAACCGAAAACCGACATGTCGACGCTAACGCGGCGATATACGGACGAGGCCATCGGCTTCATGCGGAAGCACAACGAGCAGCCTTTTTTTGTCTATCTTCCGCACTCCATGCCACACACGCGACTCGATGCTTCCCAGCAGTTCAAAGGCAAAAGTCAACGTGGTCTGTACGGAGACGTGATTGAAGAAATCGATTTCAACGTTGGCCGAATTCTTGACGTGATCGAAGAACTGGAGTTAACAGCCAATACCTACGTCCTGTTTACGAGCGACAACGGCCCCTGGCTGATCAAGAACCAAGACTTTGCCAACGGGCATTTGCCTGAGGATCATGGCGGCTCTGCCGGACCACTGCGAAGTGGGAAGTTGTCAACGTTTGAAGGGGGAGTGCGGGTTCCGGCAATACTTTGGGGACCTGGCCGGGTGCCTGCCGGAACGACGTGTGATGCAATTGCCAGCACGCTGGATATCCTGCCGACCTTGGCACATTTGGCTGGTGCCGAAATTCCCCAGGACCGCGTTATCGATGGCGAAAGCATCCACCATTTGTTTCATGGGGACTTTGAATCAGCAGACAGGGACAAGGCGTTTTTCTATTTCCTGCGCGTGCATCTTCAAGCCGTGCGGCAGGGAAAATGGAAGCTGCATCTGGCCCGTGACTCCCAACCCAGCGGAGCTGCACCGTTTAGTCGCAACGTGCATATTGCTCCCGCGGACCGGATCGGATTCGAAGAGCCTTTTCTTGTTGATCTGGAAAAGGACATCGGCGAAACCATCAATGTTGCTGCTGAACATCCTCAAGTGGTCGAGCGACTGTTGGCGCTCGCCGAGGCTATGCGGGAAGACCTGGGCGACTACGATCGGGTTGGCAAGAACATGCGTTTCTTTGACCCAATCGATCCTCGCCCCAGCCGTCCGCCAGTCCCCGTCGGGCGCGCCCCAAGGTGAAGTGTTTCGAGCATATCTGCCGCCGCATCATCATCTTCGTTGGGGTTGCATGGCGATGCCCGAGCGAAGTGCTCGGCGTTGTACCAGGTGAAGAACTAGCGGCTGAAGACGAGCGCGTCTTCTGACCGACACCTAACGCTCAATCCAACGAAGCCCTCTTCGCTGGCTGGCCAGAGCCCGGCAGTTTGATGCGCGCAGCATTCTCGATACCGGCGGGACTGGCGGTGGAACTGGCGAGCGGGTCACTCTCCCATTTCCGTAAACCGGAACGAGTACAGATCACCATCCTCCACTTTGAACTTCAGACGGACCGGCTTACCTGCCAGGGAAGCAACTTCCGCGCCAGATTCCCAACTGACGGTACGATCCAACTGATCGCCGTATTGCACGTTGCAATCGTCGAGCGTGAAACCGGGGATCGGCCGACCGGCGGCATCTTGCAGTTCCGCCCAAATTCCTCCGGCCGCGGAGGTCGAAAAGTTGATCTCCAATCGGTTGCCTGAGAAGGTGAACGGACGGGTTGTCAGCGTGCCGGGTTTGACCGGAGCGTGAAGCGATACGAAACCGTCCAAGCGCATGCTATATCGGCGGATGGTGGCACCGCGACCGTGCCAATAGCCCTCAGTGGCATAGAGCGAAATTTCGGAAGGAGCCCCTGGCAGCGTGGATGGCGTCTCGACCGCATGCCAGGCAATGTACTGCTGCCCGTACTGCCAGGTTCCGGGTCGGCCGATACCAGGCCGCAAGAAGGCTTCGTTCCAGCGTTTGAATTGCACGCCATCTCGGCTGGCCATCAATAGTCCTTCGGTCACGGCTGTGCCATACCGCTGCTTGGCTGCAGAGCGGAGCTCTCGGTTCTTCAATTCTGGCAGTGCCTTGGCGGACTCGGTCCATCCCCGGTCTACGTACCGCGTAGGAAATCCAATCAACAGGTGCGGAGCACGGAAGTAGGGGGCCACCTGATTGGTGTAGAGGTGCTCTGGCGGCGAGTCGGTGTAGGTGAGGTTTTGCTCGTTCGCCCAATGGAGGAAGTCCTGGGATGTGGCCGTGCGGACGGCCCGATAGCCCCCCGGCTTCCAGTTCTTGCTGGTGGTCACGCCATCAGTGAAGATCCGCCAGTACCCACGATAGATTCCCTGGACGCTATCCCAGAACGCCAGGTTTTGTGAGTCAAAGGCCCCTTGGGTGATCACCGGTTCTTGCTGAGCGAGCGACCAACGGACTCCGTCGGCGGATTGAAAGGCGTACAGTCCCCCTTCGCGGGCAACACCGCCGAGCCCCTTATATTGGGCTTCTTTGCGGCAGTTTGGGTTGCCATCTTTGAACGGGGCGAAGTTATGGGTGCCAAGACCCTGGAGAATGATGTTGTTTTTCTTGCTTCC
>CALOEH010000097.1:0-5311 GCA_942492195.1 uncultured Planctomycetia bacterium
GTTGATAAATGAACCAGCGTAGGTGGTGGTGTGATTCGCCATCACTCGCCTTGGCGGACTTGTTGCTGGGCAGGTGCCGTTCTGATGGAACTCGGCTTTCTATGAAGTTCGTCGGTGGGCTGGCCCAGGGCCTGCTCCAGAAACCGGGCTGGCCTCGCGACATCTTCACTGCCTGTGAATCCCTTCGTCTCAACGCGAGACTTTCCATCTGGCGTTACACCATATCTCAATCTGCTTGCTCATCTGGCACCTCCAACCTGCACTGTGAGTTTGATGCTGCCATCGGCGAGCTGCTGCTCAGTAACCGAGTGACCCCGCCTGCGAGCCTCGATTCGAGCCTTCTCCACCGCGTAACTCTGCAAAAACGCGTCAAGTTTCTCTTGCGCGCCCCAGCGTCCTGTGAAGTTGTCAAAGTCGACGTGCCCTGTGTTCACGTCAATCACCACGGGGTAGCGCCAGTCCGGCAACTGCACCTGCCAACCCGTCTTAGAGCTGCTAAACAATCTCGCCTGACCGAAGACAGGCTCCGGCAGACTAGGCGCTTACAGGCCGTGCACGAATGGCGACCGGATCACGGACTTCTGTTTGAATTTGAACGATGTGCGACACGGACTGTCTCCTTCAGGATGGGGGACCTGGAAGCCGAAGGGCTTCGCAGCAATAAGAAAACCCCGCAACCACCGGAAGATTTCGGAAGAAACGGGGCCGAAAGGGGGTGTTTTTCAAGGGTGCCAAGGCTAAGGCGTTGGCATCCTCTCACTTGACGCGTTTTTGATCTGAATTCAGCAAGTCAAGATCCCAAGCCGCAGGTTGAAAGCAAGTTGCCGGAGTGGAATTTGGGCCATCGGCCAGTGGTAGTTTCTACTAGTCCAGGCAATCGCCCCAGGATTCTGTGGAGAATGCGCATTTGGTAGCGCACTGGTGAGCATGCTCCGATAGGATCATCCCATCTCATCCACCAAGGGGCTTTATGGCTTCCACTTCCGTCAGCCTGCTACGCCGGCTGCAACGCCCCAATCAGGATGCCGCCTGGCAGCGGTTCGTGGATCTGGGCGTGCCGCTGATCTTCCACTGGGCAAAGACCAAGGGCTGAACACCACGGACCTGATCCAAGATGTCATGGCAACGCTGGTCAACAAATGACTCCGCTGTGGGTCAACCCTGCGTCATCTTTGGCGGTGCGGGCCAGGCCAAAGTCCAGGATCTTGTTGGTGTTCGCTCAGCTCTCGGCATCCACGGTTCCAGCCGGACTAACCGGAGGGATCTGCCGCCAGTGCAACGGATCGAACACCAGCCGAATTCCTGACTACTTCCTCCTTGGTGGTTGTGCGTTGAAGGTCAGTTGACGGTTCTGTTCAAGTTGGGTTCAGCTTGCCAAGGCAATGGCTCGGCACTCGGCATAGGTCTGCCGCCAAGTTGAGATGTACAGATGACGGTGGCCAGTTCTTCATCACCGCCACTTCCGGCAGCGTGCTTCCCCGTCTGCGTTTGATGCGTTTGTACCACTCCCGCAATCGGGCATCCTTCCGCAACGCCTGTGAGCCACCTGGGCCAGCAGCCAGCGGGCCCGGTTGCTGCCTGCCTTGGTGATTCTGCCCAGCCGTAGTTGATTCTCTCCGCTGTTGATTTTCGGCGCAGAGCTGGACATTCCATCGACAACACGAACGAGCGTTGGGCTCGATCGAACCGAATGAACCGGGGTATGGAACCGGATCGCAGGGGCAACAAGAAGCCCCCCGACGCCCGTTTCAATTCGTGACGTCGGGGGGTGAAGACGTGCTGCTTTTGATCATGCCAGGGCATAGCAAGTTTCGACGCTGAGAACTAAGCTGCATCCTCATCCACGCGAACAAGAGCGCTTTCCTCAGCGTGCTTCAAAGCCTTGCGAATGGTGGTGTCACTCTTGCCGAAATGTTCGGCAAGCTCCACCGTATTCCTGCCCGATGCCTTGAGTCGGGCAACTTCCACCGCATGGTCCTTCGCCCAGTCGGCGCGGGCCATCTTCTTCGGAAGGCTCGACAAAACAATGCCCAACGCCTGTGTCGCGTACTTGAGGGCCTTGCGAATCGTCGGCGGCGTCATGGCGAATTCTGACTCGAAGGCTTTATGCGTAGCCCTGTCCAGCCGCCACTTGCGGCAATATCGTTGCCGCGTGCTTCTGGTAGGGATAGACAATCGGGGGCTGTTGAAGCGTAATCACCTGGGACCACTCTTCGGGAACCGCCGCCTGCTGCTCCATCATCCCAGTGGACGCGCCAGTGTGGCCCGACCCAAAGTCGCGTGGTCTTGCGACGCGACAGCTTGCGGGGCTTGACGCGGTACGTGCCGGAATCGCCCAACTCTTCGGCCCCGCCATCCTCCTGCAGAGTTCCGGCACATTACCGGCCAGCACGCCAAGACGGTTGAGGCGAATTATCACGCGACCCTTGGGAGATACCTCGATTGCGACGATGTGGTAGCTCAACTCCACGTTCAGATCGGGGATGTTGGTACCGGCTAACAGTTCGGTAAGGCGACGTGCCTTTTCGATCACCACCCTAGGGTTGACGCGGGCTTCGATCTCGGTGTCGCTGGTTCCCAGCGTTTCAAGATCGACTTCCAGTCGAACCTTGCGGTCAGCAGCCCGTTCATAATCTCTCTCGATGTCCTGACGGAGCAAAGGGGATAACTGGGGGTTCGCCAGGGACTTTCGCCAGCCGGCCAACTGGTTCTCAATCTGTGCAAGCTCGTCTTCCATCTGAGGACGCTGGTCTTGGGAACTCTGGTGTCGAGACTTTAGAGCCTGCCGTACCTGGTGGCATAACTCCTCAATCGCCGAGGGCAACGGACCGCCGGTGCCACCAAAACCCGGAAACAGTCCGCGAAACAGTGCGTCGCATACTGCTTCCCACAGCCAAGGGCCACGCAAATATTCCCCATTGTTGCATCGGCCATCCGAAGTATTTGGACAACGCCAGTAGTAGTATGCCGCAGCGGTCTCACTCTGCGCTCCAGAGGCGCTGACTCGCATTGCGGGCGCCACAGCAACCACAGCGAACAAGCCCGGCCAGAGGGTACTTGACGCTGACACCACAGCCAAGGCAAGCGACGTCCGCTTCCTCGGCTGACTTGGCAGCTACCATCGCCTCCCGCGCTTCCCTGCGGCGCTTTGCATCTGTGCGGACTTTCTGCACCTTCTGGCATTCAACGATGGCTTTGCAGAAGTCTTCGACGTAGACAACTTCATCCTCGGAATTGGCCTGTACGATACGACAATCATCCTCGACGTCCGTCGCGTTGCAGTTGTACCGCAGCGTGCCGCCGTAGATCGGATTGTCCATGACGTAGGCTACTGTTGCACGAGAGATCTTGCCGAATCGAGCAACAAACTGCTCGTCCTCATTCAGCGTCTTGGCAATCTGGTCAGGCCCCCAACCTCGCTCGAAGGCAATCGCAAAGATCCGCTGCGGAATCTCCGCTTTTTTCGGGTTTGGAACAAGCACCGAGTAATGGTCAATGATCTCACCACCGCTCCGCCGTGAGCGAGACTCCTGGCGAACTTCCAGATCGTAGCCAACGGGCGGTGGCCCGCCCGGCCACCTCTTCTGCTTCGCCGCATCGATTTTGCCGCGCAGGACGTCATGGGCTTTTTTGGCCCCATCACTCCAAGCGCGGATGTCTTCGACGCACGCGATAACCTCACCGGTTTCGTTCGTGGGATCGGAGAAGTTGTTGTTTGCCGCAAGTACCACGATTCGGTACTTCTTGTAGAGTTCGTCGCGGATCGACTTCAGCTTTTTTGCGCGTCCCCAGCGTTCGATGGTGTCAACCAGAATGACGCTGCCGGGCCTGATCCGTCCAGTCTGGACGTCTTGCAAAAGCTGGTTGAAACCCGGCCGCTTGTGAATGAAACGTCCGGAACGGCCATCATCGCGATAGTCCCGCTGATGAACCCAATTACGGTATCCGCATCGCGACAAGGTGGTACCGATCGTGTCGAATTGCTGGTCCGGCGAGCGGGGATTCTGCTGCTCATCTGACATGCGACCATAACGGTAGTACGGGTGCGACTTGGTTGGGTTAAACGAACGCTTGATCATCTCTTCAACCTCCTTCGCCCGCGTCCTCCGCGATTTCGGCGGCGATCCGCGAGGCGACCAGTGCGACTTAACGCTTGCGACGATGTTCCCGAACCATCTGCTTCAGGCGGTCGGTCTCGTCCGGAGACAGGCCCTCAGGCCAAGTAATCTCTCCGGCGGCGAGCAGGCCGGCATAGGTTTCCAGAACGTCGCCTTCGACGAATCGGTCGCTAACGAAAGGTATAGATTGGCGAGCCATCGCTGCTCCTTTCACAGGAAGGAGCGCGGAGCCTTGCCGCCGCCCCTGCGGGACGGCACAAGGTAGGCATCCGCGCACTTTGGCTGATCAACTCGCCGTAGGAAGGCACAAGAACAGGAGCAGGGCGGATCCTCAATTGCCCTAAGCTGTTGATCCCAGATCACTTAAAGCCCGCGGCCAACAGGAGGCCTGATATTACACTGGGTGGACAAAGCGCGTGGTGTTGAAACACCAAAGCCCCCCTGCTCCTGGGGGAGGGGGAGTGGGGGGTGACCGCGGGGGCGGTCCCGCGGGCTGCGGCTTGGAAGTCCCGGTGCGGCGATGGTGTGGCCGATGAGGCGAGTTCCTGTTCACTTCAAAGAACTCGCATTCGCCATCTAACGGCTCGTGAAGAACCGGTCGTAAGAAGTCCCGGTGGCAGTGAATTTCGCGGCGGCGTGGCCGGCGAGTTGCTGCTTCGAGCCATCTCCGCAGGCGTCTCGGGAATCACCGTCAGCCCGCCCTCTTCGGCCAAGCACTCTCAGGGGGCGTAGTGGCTTGTCAGTCGCTTTCGTCTGGCACAAGATCTTCGGCGCGAAACTCAAGGGACACCGCATTGCCACAGGCCCGGCACTCGTAAGACGCGGTAACGGCTTGTTGCTCGTCTGCCACCAATTCGTGACGTTGATAACGCAACGCTTGATGGCACTGATTACAAGTATGTCCACGGGCAGCTGCGAAGTCTTCGAATAAGGTTGCGACCGGAACAGGAGCGGCGTCGCGAGCCTGCCCTGATGGGAGATCAGTGTTGCTGGCCGTCACAATACCTCGCCGCGCATCCCAAGTCCTTCGCGAGAAATCGTACTCTTGGGCGGCAATCAGAATCGTTGCGACAAAATCCCAATAGTCGTCGCAGTCTTGAACTCCCCCTGTCCGTATCAGATCGTCAAAATCATTCCGTCCAATCCAGCTGCCAATGGCGGCGAGATGCTCCGGGGAGGAAACTACAACACCT
>CALOEH010000098.1:0-11415 GCA_942492195.1 uncultured Planctomycetia bacterium
CACTTCGAAAAAGAATACATGGGGCGAGGCCCCGTTGAGACCCGAACCTACATCCTGGATGACATGATTGTTGTTCGATTGCGAGGAGTTCTCACTCCTGCCGAACAAATCCTGGCTCAGTCCAACAGCCCAAGGTCCGGTTATCTACTCAAGCAGGTTCGCAACGAGTTGCTATCGACAGGCAGGCCCATGCTCGAGGCTTTGCTCAAAGATATTATCGATGTGCGCGTACTGAGTATCCATACCGATATCAGTACCAAGACAGGCGAACGAGTCATTGCCATCACGCTCGAAGATAAACTGAATTTCAGCACGTCTGAGAAGAATCATGCTGCCACATCGAAACGTATGAAGCGTTGAGTGATTCGAATCGAGTGTCAGCGACCAACGGGAGTGGGTACTTGCCTGATGAGCGAAAGCTCAACGTGGTTCGAGATCTGCTGCTTAAGAATTCTGACGAGGTGGGACCTCAAACCAATTTGAGCTGCCGCTCACAAGTGAAAAGCGATCGCGTTGGTCGCTACAGCTTGCCTCAGTGGAACGAGTTCTTCCTAGAAGTTGTCGAACAGAAAACATCCGGGGCTCTGCTCCCGCAACAACCATTCAATCTAGATTGTCCGAGGCTTTGCCTCGTTCGTACTTACTGCGCCAAAGCTTAACGGGATAACCAAGCCCGACTTGAGATCAGGCCGACCAACCGCACCACATCGCGGTTCGTCGGCCTTTTTTTTGGAATGATCTGCTCCATCTGTCTCCATTCAGTCGAAAGGACAGGGCATGCGTTACAAGCATTCGAGATTCTCACTGACTTCAAGTCTCCATCGACAGAAGGCAACCGCGCCGGCGGATCGGAGACACTCGCACATCTTGGTCCCCATTCGCCTGAACCCAGAGGACAGCCCTGCATTGATCATGGCAGCAGAACTGGCCGAACTGCACCAGTCCACGTTGACCGTACTGCATGTTCGAGATCCGGAACCCCCTCCGGCTTCGCTGCATGGGCTGGATGCCATCCAACGTCTGTATCAGCCCTCGCCAACGTGCGGGAACGATGCGCTGTCTGACGACACTCAAGATTCTGAGCGTCAGCTTCGAATCCAGCTCTGGCGGTTTCTCAGACAGGAGATCCACCAGCAGTTGGCGAGTGAAGTCGATGTACATGTGGCATGTCGCGTCGGCAACATGGAGCACGAGATCGCGACATTTGCCGACCGCGCCAACGTGGATCTTGTGGTCATTCCCATCGAGCGGCCACGGTGGTGGTTGCCGGTTCTGCCCTCCGCTGCCCGGCGCGTCCTAAAACGCGTCAAGCAGCAGGTCGTCCTGGTAGACCGTGACGTTTGTCGACGCGAAGGCCCTTCGTTGAGGGTCCCGTGATACGAGCGTGCCAATTGGTGAATCAAGACCGTGTCACGCTCTCCGGCGCCTGATGCTAGTTACTAAAGATCTATCGAAGAATACCTATCGAATGTCCAATACGAGAGTCAATTCTCCGCACACATTTGTGAGCGGTCCGGCGCTAGCCGCCGGTGGAGTTGGGAAAACTCTGCAACGCACCGGTGGCTAGCGTCAACAACCGCTCATTTAATTTTCTGATGAATGCCAAGTCGCGAAGCGTTCTTTTCCTATCGCGACCAATCCTATAAGAGGTCAAGCCATGAACCGTCAAGATTTTTGGATCGAAGTATTCCGACTGCAGGGTTCCGTCACACCGTATGTTTTGGGACGGGTCGTCTTCTTTGGCATCTTTGCAACCCTGGTTTGGGGTGTCTATCAGATTGCCGAGTTTCATCCCGGCATTGAGGTGGCCCCTTACGAGATTGTCGGCGTGGTGCTGGCGCTGTTGCTCGTGCAACGAACCAACGCAGGTTACGACCGCTGGTGGGAGGGGCGCAAGCTCTGGGGAGGGATCGTCAACCAGTCTCGCAACCTCGCGATGATTGGCGTGGCATACGGTCCGCGGGATGCGAGTTGGCAGCAACAATTCGCCCGCTGGACCGCAGCCTTTGCACATACGTGCCGCCACAGTCTTCGTGGTGACACGAATATCGATGATATGCGCGAATTGCTGGGCGACCAGGATACCGAGCGCCTGCTGGCTGCCCAACACATGCCGATGTATGCGTCGGGGCGGGTGGCAAAACTACTGCGTGATGCAGTTGCCTCGGCCGGAATGGATCGGTTCGCTTTCATTCAAGCAGAGAAAGAGCGCGCGACACTGATTGACCACATCGGTGCTTGCGAACGAATTCACAAGACGCCTCTGGCACAGGTCTTCTCGATCAAGATTCGCCGATTTCTTTTTCTCTATCTCACGGTGCTGCCCATCGCAATCGTGGACAAAGTGGGGATCGGAACTCCATTGATCGTGCTGATGGTGGCCTATCCGCTGTTGTCGCTTGATCAGATCGGGATTGAACTGCAAAGCCCCTTCGTGACGGACCGATTGAGCCATCTTCCGTTGAACGACATTTCGGCGAACATTGAGGAGAATGTGTTCTGCCACTTGCAAACAACCTGCGATGAGGAGTCCGAAAGTTTATCCCGTGAACATCAGCGATCTGCGCAGGTGACCGTGGGACGCCCGATCCTGGATATCCAATCGGACAGCATTCAGAATCAGGCATCGGCATCAGCGAACTCCACAAGCTGAACAGAAGGGCGGGCTCAGGCGGGAATTGTTGCCGTCAGCGGTTGCAAGCCTGGCGCAGCTGGCCTAACGACGTTCTACCGACAAACCAACGTAGTCGATAGAATGGCGACAGGGCTGGACGCGCGTCCGCTGCCATCAAGGTCTGACCACAGGAATTTCGCATGAACCGAGCACTGCTGGTCATTGACGTTCAGAATGAGTACTTCACGGGGGCCCTGCCGATCACGCACCCTGTCGGACACTTGGAGCAGATTCTCGCTGGCATGGATGCGGCAGCTGAGAAAGTGCCCACCGTGGTGGTGCAGCATCACTTTCCCGATCCGGACAAGCCGTTCTTTCAAAAGGGAACGCCGGGTTGGGAACTGCATCCCGAGGTCCAGGCCCGCCCTCGCGATCTGTTGATTGAGAAGACACTGCCGGGAAGTTTCACCGGCACGCCGCTTGAAGCATGGCTGCGGGAACGCAACATCGACACGGTGACCATCGCCGGGTACATGACCCACATGTGCTGCGATACAACGGCCCGGCAAGCGGTTCACCGGGGCATCACGGTTGAGTTCCTTCGAGACGCGACCGGGACGCTCGATCTGAGCAACGAAGCGGGGCAAGTCACCGCCGAGGAGTTGCACCGCTCCATACTCTGCGCTCAGCAGATGTTGCTCAGCGAAGTGCTGGATGTGCGGACTTGGATCGAGCGACTCTGAGACATGCCTGTCTTCGACTTCAGATTTACAGTGCGGGCCTCGCTGGCTGCGGTCCAGGAGTTTCATCGCAGCACGAGCGCTCTCAAGCGACTCACCCCACCGCCGACGATTGTGCAACTGCACGCCATCGAACCGTTGGCCGAGGGTTCTGTCTCACAATTTACACTTTGGGTCGGCCTGCTACCGCTGCGCTGGACCGCCGTGCATCGAGACGTTTCCCAGCATGGGTTCACCGACATTCAAACGGCAGGGCCCACCAAAAAGTGGGAACACACGCACACGTTCACACCGCTGGACAGTGAGACGACAGAGATTCGAGAACATATCGAGTACGAGCACCAGGCAGGTTTCCGAGGGCTCACAACTCGGGTGTTGTTTGCCCACCCCAATCTCTATGCGATGTTCACGTACCGAAAACTGGCCACCCGTTGGTATCTCCGCCGTTCGGAAAGTCGTCATGCTCCGCCGTGACGACAACCGTGTCATCTCGCGGGTTCCTGCCTGGGAGCGAAAAGCCGAATTCTATTGGGCGTGCCGAACTGCCGACTGATCTTCCACGTGCGCTCCAGCATGCCCACGCAAGCGAGGACATGGCACTCATGGCACCCTCGCTCGATTTTGAAATATCACCGTTCAGCGTTGGTTGTCGGCCTTACTTCGTGAGTTGGCTTTGCACGAGATGGGGCATCCACAATGCGCGATCCACCAGTTCCGCCAACACGGAGGGATCGAACGGCTTGCGGACGAAGTAGGTTCCACCAGCTTCGTGAGTTCGGCGAACGATGTTCGGCAATTGGGCACCGGAGACAAAGATCACCGGAACGTCGGACAAGGACGCGTCTCGTTTGATCGCTTCAATCGTTTCCAACCCGTTGTCGCCGCCAATGTTGATGTCAGCAATGATCAGGTCAGGCGCGATCGCCGTGGCCATCTGCTTGGCCGTGGCCGCATCTGACGTGCAATGCAGTTGGTGTCCGGTGGGACGCAGCGAGGCTGTAATCTCCGCCAGCAACTCAGGCTCGTCGTCGATCACCAAAATTTGGGCAGTGTTGACGCTCATGGATTCCTCGGTCGATTGCGTGCGCTATGAGCGGTCGCTTGCGGCGACCGTCCGGCCAAACGAAACGGATGGCTTCTGATTTCATCATCGGATATCCGAGCATTCTGATGCGGGAAGTTTTGCCGCGCCGGCCTCATCGGGCTGATCCGCACATCTCGCAGATCCCGCGCAACTGAAACGATCGGGGTGACCCTGGACTGCCGGTCGGTTGACGCCAGAAGAGGTTGCCGGTTACCGTTGAAAGCGCAGCGCGCGAGACCGAGTGCTGCAGCGCGAGCGGAGCTCAGTACGGATCGAGACCGCGCCTCGTTCGACGTCTTCAATAAGAAAGCGGAGGAGCAAGTTGGCACAAGTTTTACTTCCTTCTATCGATCATATCGCCCAGGCTGCTGAGGTCTTGCGGGAAGGGGGAACCGTCGGCATGCCGACCGAGACCGTTTACGGTTTGGCAGGCAGGGTTTTTGATGAGCGGGCTCTTGCCCGAATCTTTGATGTCAAACAGCGGCCCGAGTTTGATCCGCTGATCGTGCATGTTGGCCGCGACGTGCAACATCTGGCCAAGACCGTTGGCTCCTGGATCAATGCCTTGGCGCAGGCGGAATGCGTTGACCCATCTCCTCTGACCACTGCTGCCTGCGAGCGTGTGGAGTTGCTGCTCGATGCGTTCTGGCCTGGCCCGCTGACGTTGGTACTGCCCAAGCATGTTGCCGTTCCGGGTTTGGCAACCAGTGGGCTGGCGACCGTAGCGCTGCGGATGCCTCGGCACGAAGTTGCCCTGGACCTGATCAGTCAAACCGGCCCGCTCGCGGCACCCAGCGCCCAATCGGTTTGGGCGGATCAGTCCGACTTCGGCAGCTGACGTGCAGGGGGAACTGGGGGACCGGATTCCACTCATTCTCGATGGCGGAAGTTGCCAATGCGGCCTGGAGTCATCGGTGGTCAAAGTAGAACATTCCGGCGAGCTGGTCCTGCTCCGCGCCGGCAGCTTGACCGTCGAGGCGATCGAAGAGGTGTTGGACGTCCGCCCAAGTCCGGCCACTCGCTCGTATCTTCCGACTGCCGCGGCAGACTCGCCTGGCATGTTGGCCAACCATTACGCGCCGCGCACCCCGATGTTTCTACTTCCACGCCAGGCGGTGGATTGTTTGCCAGGGGAGCTGTCCAGCCTGGATCGCAATGTTGGCTATGGCCTGTTGCTGCAGCGCGAACATGACGAGACCGAACTCAACCGATTGCTCGAACCCTTCGAAACCGTGCAGGTTCGCACGCTGAGTACGGCTGGCGATCCGGCCGAGATGGCGAAGAACCTATTTGCCACGCTCCGGCAACTGGACGAGAACCCAGCGGTCGAGAGCATCCTGGCCGAACCGGTATCTGGGGACCAAGGTCTGCTGTATGCCATTGCCGATCGACTCCGCAAAGCGAGCGGAGGAACCTGGGGAGAGTGACGCCCTGGCTACTGCGGGGCAATCCAGTGAAAGCGGGGTTGGCGCTGATCGCCCACTTGGACCTCTTCCACAAACATCTGTTTGGGGCGGACCCAAAGACTGCCATCTCCGTAGTCTTGGCGATACACCACCAACTCTTCTTCGGTCTCGCTATGTCGGGCAACGCCCAACACGACGTACTCGTTCCCTTTGTAGTGCCGGTAGCGGCCAACACGAACCTCGTGGTTTGACAATTGGTTCCTTCCTATTCGCACGGGTGGCTACGGTGTTACCTGGCGAAGTGGCTACTTGGCGAAATCGACCACGAGTACCCACCAGGGCTGTTGTCCAATTTCGTAGACAGCCAGCGGTTTCAGATCACCCGTCTTAGGATCGACTTGGTACGAAGCCAGCTTGCCAGAGTTCTGACCTGCC
The DNA here is from genome assembly GCA_942492195.1 of uncultured Planctomycetia bacterium. Classification (GTDB taxonomy): domain Bacteria; phylum Planctomycetota; class Planctomycetia; order Pirellulales; family S012-138; genus CALOEH01. The sequence goes on from CALOEH010000098.1 coordinate 6,280, forward strand.
GCATAAAGAAAGTCACCTGAGGGAGCCAGGTTGAAGGAGCGCGGTGTTGCCTCGGTGGGGGTTTGCCCGAGTGCCGTGAGGGCTCCGGTTTTCTCATCCACAGCAAATCGGGCCAGACTGTCGTGCCCTCGGTTCGCGCAGTAGAGGAACTTGCCAGAGGGGGCAATCTCAACATGCGAGCAACTGTTGGTGCCGCTGAAATTTTTGGGAAGCGTGGAGATCGTGCCGGCAGCTTTGAGCGTTCCCCGCTGTTTGTCCCAATGGTAGGCCGTGACGCTGGAGCCGGTCTCGTTGTCAAAGTACATCACATCCAGAGATGGGTGAATGGCCAGATGCCGGGGGCCCGTCTTGTCCCCGGTTGAGACAATCGGGGGTTCGTTGGGCCGGAGCGCTCCATGTTCGGCATCGAAGACGAACTGATAAATGGCATTCGGCCCGGTGTGCGGCACGTAAGCAAAGCGGTTGCTGGGATCGGTCACAATGGCGTGCGCATTGGCGGCCGTGGCCACAATCTGTTGGGCTTTCTCCAAGCGTCCGTTCTCTCGAATGGGATGGATGGCCGCCCTGCCTGCCCGATAGTAGGCAGAGAGCAAGTACTTGCCAGACCGATCCGTGGCAACGAAGGCCGGATCGATGCCAACCTTGACGGTGTTGATGAGTTTAAGCTGGCCGGTCTTCGCGTCGAGTTTGAAACTGGCCAACTCCCCCAATTCGCGCAGCGAGGCGAATAAGAATTTCTGGTTGGGAGGGACGCACAACGGACCTGGTCGACCTTCGGCCACCACAGGGCTAGCGGCTTCAAGCTGCCATCTTGCACGTTGCGTTCGAAGACCAGAATCCGGCCATCACCAGCGGCCGAAACGTACACGAACGAGCGAGCGGGGGCCGCCGCCAACAACAAACTGGCTAACAACACGGTGAACGTCATGGCAAACCCTGGCAGCAAGAACAAGAAACTTCCATTCGCGAAACTACAAACGGGCCGCCGCCAATTCAAGCAAATTCGCCGGAGTTCGTGCTTCGCCAAAGTTGCGGCATTAGGGATGCGGCAAACTCGCCGGAGAAACTACTTCAAGTATTCTTGGCGAATCTCCGCCAAGGCGGATAGGGCAGGTTTGGCCTGATCCTTGTGGTTGAACAGACCTGCGTGCGCGTAGGCGTGCGGCACCGCATCTTGGAGCTGCCGCCAAATGACCGAGCGTACCGCCGGCTTGGCCAACAGCAGCGGTATGATCCGATGCACGCAGCGCCGCTGGTTCTCTTCATTCCAGCCGCCGGGAAATGCGTCCGGAATGGGGAGTCCCTTGGCATGTGCCTGGGGGTCTACTTCGTCACTACTGGCGATGGCCAACGTCACAAACAACGGCAAACCCAACAGGCTCCAATGGTCAATCAGTCGGCTGAAATCCAGCAAGTCTCGCAAGTAACTCCCGCCTGGATAGTAGCCCAAGTTCAGCTCCAACCCGATGCCAGAGATCCCCAGTCCGCTGCGGGCAAGGACATCCGCCACGTACAACGGAGGATCAATTTCTCGCTGCATCATGTACTCAGCCCAAGGCTGATCAAAACTTAGAATCGCTGGAGTGGAGGGATCCAGATGGCGCGTCAGTTCGAACACACGGACGGCCAATCGGAGTTTCTCGTCTTCGCTTAATGAAAGAAAACTGCCGACGTTGACGCCAGAGGTACAGTGCCACAGGTTGACCTTTCCCCGGTAACGTTTGACGCAGGTTTCCACGTACTCGCTGACGCAGCCGACCAGGTTGTCGTAGTCACCTTCCCACAGGCATAGCCAGTCAGGGATACTCTCGGCATCAAACCGTAGCAACGGCCCGGCGTAGAGCGGCATGCCTTGGCTTTGGCACCACTCCACCTGCGCGTCAGAGGCCTCGAAGTCGAGCGTTCCTTCGGTAGCCCCGACATGCCTCCAAGACAAGGGGACCGCGGCCGCGTTGAACGAGGGACGAATCTGTTGGGCCATCTCCGCCGAGAGGGGCGTGTTGCCTAGGCTTACAGCCAGTTGGCTCTCGAGCGCTGTCCCTTGTCGCGTGCGAACGGCGATGGCCTGCTGCACGTAGCAGACCCCCAACTGGTCGGATGCGTCGAGTGCCAACTGAATGGCTTTTTCAGAAAAGATAGCTGCGTTGGCGGGGTCATGTTGACTGGTAGCCGCTTTGGCAAACTGCTGCTGCGCTTCGCGGATGCGGCTTTGCAACTCCGGCGGAACATTGAGACCGATGGCCTGCCACTCCGCCATTTGAGAACGAACATGGTTGACTTTGCCACGAGCCAACTCCACTTGCAGATGATAGGGACGATCCCGATCCATCAACGAGCCGGTCGAGAGGGTCAACTCGCCACGCCCTTCAACAGGGTAGGGAATGTTCAAGCAGCCAGAGTCCGAGTCCGCCCGCTCTATCCGGAGACCGTCGCCAGTAGGGACGGCCCGCCCGACATAGGGAACGCGGTCAAGTCCAGACAGATAGGCGCGCTGAATCGCATCGGGTGAGAGACGATCGGTAGGGTGCACGACAAATCGCATCACGGACATTCGGCCGGTGTCCCGAAGAGTGGAGGCGTCCAGAGTAGGAGTAGGTAACCAGTCTGCTAAAATTTCGGAAACAGCCTGACGAAGTCGTCTCCGTCAAAGTGTTTAACCCTTCCCGAGGCCATTGGATACGGTAATGTGGAAAAATGGCGAATTCGGGTCGAACGGTAGTTGCACAACAGGCTGCAGCAACTGGTCAGGGTCTACCCTTGTTGCTATACTCCGGCCGAGCGTCTCGAACCGGTTCCAAACGCCATCTTAACACGAAATGACGTCATGGGCACCACTCTCGCCGTTTTGGAATCCAATCTTCCCGAGCTTCCGCGGACGCAGGGCAAGGTGCGAGATATCTACGATCTAGGGGATGCCCTACTGATTGTCTGCACGGATCGCATCAGCGCCTTTGATTGGGTACTCCCCACCGGCATCCCTGACAAAGGCAGAGTGCTCTGCACGCTCAGTGGGTTTTGGTTCGAATTTCTCAATCAACCTCATCACCTGGTTTCGCAAGATCCTGCAGAGTTTGGACTTCCGTCAGAAACAGACCTGACGCCGTTGATCGACAGGGCCCAGCTCGTTCGCAAGGCCAACGTGGTTCCGGTGGAGTGCGTGGCCCGCGGTTACCTGGCTGGCTCAGGCTGGAAGGAGTACCAACAGAGTCAAACCGTCTGTGGTATCCCGCTCCCCGCTGGCCTGGTGCTGGGAGATCGTCTACCGGAGGCGATTTTTACCCCGGCCACCAAAGCCACCAGCGGTCATGATGAAAACATTTCCTTCGAAACCATGGCAGATCTCGTAGGGCGTGAACTGGCCGAAACGCTGCGAGAGCGCACCTTGGCCATCTACAGCCAGGCCGCCCAGTACGCCCTGGAGCGCGGCATCATCATTGCCGACACCAAGTTCGAGTTCGGCCAGGTTGATGGCCAGTTGTTGCTGATTGACGAAGTACTCACACCGGACAGTTCCCGATTTTGGCCGGTCGCCAGTTACCAGCCTGGCTCGTCGCCATTGTCGTACGACAAGCAGTTCGTCCGTGACTGGCTGGAGAGCACCAGCTGGGACAAGAACAGCACTCCGCCGCCGCTGCCGGATGACATTGTCCAAAAGACCAGGGCCAAGTACATCGAAGCCTACGAGGTCCTCAGCGGGCAACAATTTCCTTGGAAGTAGCAATGTGGCGAGTGTTCCCTGCTTGCGAGTTTGAACCGGAATACCAGTTCACCGCGGGGAACGAAGAGGTTCACAGAGCGGGAAGGATCCACCTTCTGTTTTGTCGATTTGCTGATTCGGAAACAGTAAATAGATCGACGAACAAGACCCACTCCAACACAAATTGCCGAATCAGATGACTCTTGTCTCTGCGCTCTCCGCAATCTCTGCGGTGAGTCTAGCTCCGAACCGGTTGGGCGGAGCAGCCGAGTCAGTTGCAGAGGGCAGACTGCCTTCGAATTCGGGATCTTGAGAGAAGTTTAGCCACAGAGATCAACGAGGCCACAGAGAAAAAGTAACGAAGTACTGATTTGTGTGCTGGGGCTTTCTGTGGCAAGAGACGAATGGGAATCGGAGAAAGTGTGCTGCTGGAAACAAACCAAGAAGTTCTTTCTAGACTGAGTTGTTTGCAAGAAGAATTGCACCACGAAGGTACGGAGAACACTGAGAAAAGTTCAGGAGCGAGTACCCCAGTTTCAAGTGCTGATGTTGTTGTTCGTGCGATACTAAGTAACGCAAATGCCAAAGTCACTCTTCGTTTGCTACCAAATTCTGTGCTGGCGACACATTCTCCTTCGCAACTTTGCGTGAGGTTCTTCCTGGTCTCGACCAAACCGGGCCCTACCCGGGTTGTGGAGAGAAGCTAGAATTCGGTCGACTTATCCGTTGCTGCGACCGAAAGATCACCGATGCCGTCGATCGAACTCCTGATTCTCCTAACCGCTATCTTGCTCCTCATCGGAATCGCCTCGAGCAAGCTCTCGGCCCGATTGGGTGTGCCTGGCTTGGTGCTCTTTTTGTTCGTCGGCATGCTGGCTGGTTCTGAAGGGATTGGCCGAATCGAGTTTGAGAACAACGAACTCGCGTATGCCATTGGAACCGTGGCCTTGGCCATCATTCTCTTCGATGGTGGTTTGGGAACCTCCGTTTCTGAGGTCTTCTCCGTCTGGAAACCGGCCGCGGTGCTGGCGACCGGGGGCGTGTTGATCACGGCCGCGATCACCGGACTGGCCGCCAGCTGGATCTTGAAGATCACCCTGCTCGAAGGGCTGCTGCTAGGGAGCATTGTCGGCTCAACCGACGCCGCCGCGGTGTTCTCGGTCTTGCGAACCGGGGGAATCACCCTGCCTAAGAGACTGACCTCGACGCTGGAAGTCGAAAGCGGTTCCAATGATCCGATGGCCATCTTCTTGACCATCGGTTACGCCGGGTTCTCTCGGGACGGATGCAGCTTGGCGCTGGCCTGCTCGGTTTGTTCTTTTCGCAAATGGCCCTGGGTGCCTTGGTCGGCGTGGCCGTTGGAGTGGCGGCTGTGCAAATTGTCAACCGCATCCATCTCGATGCCGCAGGGCTTTACCCCGTTCTGATCACCTCCTTTG
>CALOEH010000099.1:0-6574 GCA_942492195.1 uncultured Planctomycetia bacterium
CCTGGCCAAGGTGTCAAGTCGTTGGCCGAAGCTGGCGATGTCGGTGAGTTGTTCCAATATCATATTGACGCACCAGTGACGCTCACCCGGCAGAAGTCAGCCATGTTGCCTATTGTCAACGGCCAGGTCGAAGGCAAGAAGGTTTCTATCTACAACCAGAACGTCAACGCCAAGCATCCCCTCAGCGGACTGGAGCTGACCAATTCCACCGGGCTGCATTTGATGCAAGGGCCGATCACGGTCTTTGACGATGGTGCCTATGCCGGCGATGCTCAGATTCAGGACCTGCCACCAGGTTCCAAGCGATTGATCAGCTACGCGTTGGACCTGGACACGGAGGTCGCTCCCAGCAATGGCTCTGGCAAGCAAGAGTTGGTCAAGGTCATTATCTACCAAGGGACGTTGATAGCGACTCGTACGCACGAGCAACAGCGCAGCTACGTGGTGAAGAATTCCGGGAGGAAGCCCAAGACCGTGCTGGTCGAGCATGCCAAGCACGCTCCGTGGAAACTAATCTCCCCTACGGAGCCTGCCGAGACAACTCGTGATCTGTATCGTTTCTCGGTCGAAGCCAAGCCAGGCGAAGCGGCCACGTTGACCGTCATCGAGCGGCACACGGCCGACGAACGAATGGTTCTCAGCAACTTGCCGGACAATACCATTCTTTACTACATCAGGGCCAAAGAAGTTGACGAGAAAGTCAAGGCCGCCCTCAGCGAAGTATTGAAGCGAAAGCGCGAAATCCAAGACCTCATCGACCAGCGAAATCAGCTCACGGCGCAGATTCGCATTGTTGATCAGGAGCAAGCCAGGATCCGCCAGAACATGGCCCAACTGGAGCGGAACAGCGATCTCTACAACCGCTACGTGAAGAAGTTCACGGAACAAGAAGATCGCGTGGAGACCTTGCGCAGCGAAATCCGCAAACTGACCGACAAGGAGACCGAACTCCGCAAGGCCTTGGATGACTACTTGCTCAAGCTGACCGTGTCTACGACTTCGTAGTGGAGATATGTTACGAGGAGACAACGATCAAGAAATAACGATCAAAAAATAACGAAGTGCAAGGCAGCGGTCATGGCGATAGCAACAAGGACGGGAAGCCGATGGCTTCGTTGCGCGGCGGCATGAGGAAGCAGCAAACCGGCCAAATGGACAGTGAGATATGCCAGAATCATTGCATTGGCGGTGTGATTGATAGCGCGAAGCGACAGACCGATTCCGGTGGACAGATCGAAGAAGCGACGAACATCCAGGCCCAACATCGCATACATCAACAGATGCCAAATCAAGAAGCATGCGATGTAAACGGTGACAAACACCATCGGGGCAGGAGTGAGCCATGGGTTTGGCGGGATGGAGGATCGATGCCAGTAGCGGCGACTCACCGCGAACCTCGCAACGTCAGCAGGCGGCAGTCTTGGGTGAGCGACACTTGCCAAACAGTCAGTGACGATGACAAACAGCGCTGTAAGAAAGACGAGCATCGCCCACGCATACGCACCCATCGCGCTCAAAACCGAGATTATCGCCACGCCAATCATGAGGCTGCGAATGCCGAACTGTGCTGGTTCACTTCGGCGGTGACTGGTTAGGCAAGATGGGTATCGCAAGATTCGTCTTGGGGGGTGCGATGGTTGATTTCGCTAACGAGGTAGGACCTCGAGCCAATTTCCTGTTGAGAACCGTCTCAACAGTTCACCTGCAGAAGCACCCGACACGATCTTCTTGGTCCGTGAACAGTTGGGACAACTGTTCTACATAGCCGGTCGGCGATGATTCACCGACCGGCGTTTGCGTAGATTCACGTGTTCGGGATCAGCCGATGTTGTAAACGCCCGGTACGGCGATGGCCGGTTCGGGGGGCGTCATGTCCCAAGTCAGGGTCCCCTCTGGGCCAAGCTTCTGCTGGCTATTGAGAGCGTCGTTCCATTCGATCATCTTGCCGGAGTAGGTGGCCATCCGGCCGAAGATGGAGGTCATGGAACTCAATGCCCCGTACTCCCCTTCGTTGATCGGATTGCCACTGCGAATGCTGGCAAACAGGTCGTCATGCTCAGTCTGGTAAGGGTTGTTGGTGGGGCCACGATACGACCACGCTTCGTCCCCGACATTGATCCTGGCTTTGCTGATTTCGGCGCTTCCCTTGGAACCTTGGGCGTGTTCTGAGACGCTGTCCCAGCAGTTGGGGATATGACGGCAGAAGCTGAACAGGCGAGAGCCATCGGCGTACTCGAACTCCACCGAATGGTGATCGTAGATCTCACCAAATTCTTCGCCGGTGCGGACTTCGCGTCCCCCCATTCCTTGGGCTCGGACCGGAAACCCGCTCTTGAGCCAATTGCAGACGTCCAGGTTGTGGATGTGCTGCTCGCAGATGTGATCTCCTGAGAGCCAGTTGAAGTAATACCAATTGTCCACCTGGTACTGCATGTCAGTCACCACGCCGGGGCGCTTGTCGGACTTGCGGCGGACCCAAACACCCTTGCCGTTCCAATAGGCTCGCATGGTATGAATGTCACCAATCATGCCATCCTGCAGACGCTTGATGGTCTCCAGGTAGCTCAACTGATGGTGCCGTTGGAGACCAACGCCCAGTGCCAAGCCGGCTTTCTTTGCGGCGGCGGTGGATTCCAACACACTCCGCACACCAGGAGCGTCCACGGCGACCGGCTTCTCCATGAAGACATGCTTCTTGGCGGCCACAGCAGCTTTGAGATGATCAGGACGGAACCCAGGCGGCGTGGCCAAGATCACCAGATCAACGCCAGAGTCAATCACCTTTTGATAGGCATCCAAACCAACGAATTGCCGATCCTGGGGAACGTCAATCCGCTCCTTGTCTTTGATGTTTCGCTGCAGCGTCTGGATGCTGCCATCCAAACGAAACTGAAAGGCATCTCCCACAGCCCAAAGCTTGACCGGGCCGGTTGTGGAGAGCGCCTGATTGGCGGCACCTGTCCCTCGTCCACCGCAGCCAATCAGACCAATCTTGATGACATCATCACCAGCAGCATGGGCACTTCGCGACAGCGCGAGATTTCCCGCTAATGCGCCACCCACCACAGTTGCAGTCGACGTTTGCAGAAAACTGCGACGCGAGGTTCCGGTTTGAGATTCTTGCGGTGGCTTCATTTGAGATTCTCCATAACTGCGTGAGAGGCGAAACGACAAAAGTTCAACTTGTTTTTAAGCAGCGGCAACACCAAAAATCTAGTCATGTATCAGCGACCAATGGGACTTGCACTTCCCATGGATCGTTAGTCTTCACCAAGCTGCCATTTGTCAGCCGCGAAAGCAGCTTCTTGGGCAGCACGTTCTGATTCGTCGAATGGTCGAATGACCCGAAATCCTACGAACGTGGCATCCGTATGATACCAAATGCTCTGCGGGAGTTGGGGGTCCTGAATCTTCCACTCATCGCTCGAAGCCCGCCGGGCGGCACTTCGCAATAGGTCCGGGTCGTCATCCCACGAGCCACCTCTGGCAATACGGGGATACATGCCAGTTGGTTTGATGTAAGGACTCTTGGTGGCCTTGCCATCGCGCCCTGCATAGGCATCTTCTTGGTAGCCATCCAGGACCCACTCGGCAACATTGCCGTGCATGTCATACAGGCCCCAGGGGTTGGGCTTCTTCTGCCCCACCTTCTTGTAGCCATCTCCGGCGTTGTCGTAATGCCAGGCATAATCAGAAAGTTGGGCCGGATCGTCTCCGAACGAATAGGCGGTGGAGGTGCCGGCACGGCAGGCGTATTCCCACTCGGCTTCGGTCGGCAAACGGTAGAATCGCCCCGTCTTGGCCGAGAGCCAATCGCAGTACTTCTTGGCAGCCAGTTGGGTCATGCAGATAGCCGGATAATCTTCTTTGCCCATTCCGAACGTCATATCGGTATAGGGGGCGGTGGGGCGTGTGAGGCCATCGGCCACTAGGTCCAACTCGTTGGGTTTGTCTCCCGTCACGCGACGACGCTGGATATCCAGTTTGAACGACCAGATTTCGTACTCGTCCCAGCGGACCTCGTGCTTCTCCATCCAGAATGGGGAGATTTCAACTTCGTGTTGTGGCCCTTCGTCCTTGCCACGTTTCTTTTCGCCATCAGGACTTCCCATAACGAACTTGCCGCCGGGGATCGGTACCATCTCAAACGTAACGCTGGTACCGGTGATGACTTCTGTGTAGGGCTTCATCTGTTGCGGCGTGGCGGCGTTGGCATCTGCGACCGCAACGGGCGCCACCTTGGCGACCTCTTTCGCCATTGACGTGGTAGATAGAATCCCAACGGCAACGCAGCCTGTGGCCAGCATGGCCAGTCCTTTCAACCGGACCGATTGCAACTGAGAGTAGAAACAACGTACGCTTACCATAGAGGGCCTTTCGCAAGATCAATCGTGCAATCAACATTAATGCAATGGACAATGTCGTGTTGTGGACAATGTTGGCACGTGTGGAGTTTTATCCTTGGAAATCAAAACCAGTTGCCGAACGAATACGACCCGATACGTTGCGGAAACTCCCCACATTCCACACCTGTTGCCGGCTCAGGCATCCCGCCGCATGCGACAGATTCTGGTATGGATAGTGAGCGCCAGCGCCGGGATTGGGTTCTTGGGGAACTCTCCGGCAGAATCTGCTCCGCCAACGGCGAATGAGCAGGAACTGACTCGTTTTCAGTATTCCGAAGTAGAAATGGGCGTACCGTTTACGCTCACATTCTATGCTCCAAACGCCGAGGCCGCAAACAAAGCTGCCCAAGAAGTCTTTGCGCGTCTCAAGCGACTCAACGCCATCTACAGCGACTACGACTCGGAGAGTGAGCTCTCGAAACTCTCGCGGACCTCTGGCAGAGGTCAAAACGTGCCTGTTTCGCTAGAGTTATGGCAAGTGCTGCTTCCGGCCCAGCGACTGGCTAAGAAAACTGGTGGCGCGTTCGACATCACCGTCGGACCATACGTGCGGTTGTGGAGGCGTGCCCGGCGAAATCACAAGATGCCGACTTCCGAACGACTGGCCGAAGCCCGAGCCGCCGTGGGGTACGAACACGTGAAGTTGGACCCTCAGGCACAAGCCGTCCAGTTGCTCCGGCCAGGGATGCGGCTCGATCTCGGCGGAATCGCCAAAGGGGAAGCCGTGGATGAGGCCATCAGTGTGCTTGCCCAACTCGGAATGCCAAGGGCACTTGTCGATGCAGGGGGAGACCTGGCCGTGGGAGCCGCCCCGCCTGGCCGCGAAGGCTGGCGAATTGCACTCGCGCCACTCAACCCTGACGAGCCCCCAACCATGACTCTCCATCTGACGCATGCAGCGGTAGCCACATCTGGCGATGCCACGCAGTTCGTCGAGATTGACGGCAAACGATATTCTCACATCGTCAACCCACACACAGGCCTGGGCCTCACCTTGCGGAGCAGTGTCACGGTGGTTGCGCCGAGTTGCCGGACGGCAGACAGCCTGGCCTCGGCGGTGAGCGTCCTCGGTCCGACGGCCGGCTTGCGGTTCGTCAACCAACTTCCCAAGGTTCAGGCCCTGATCGTTACGGCCAGCGCCGAGGGCCAGCAGCTAACCACGGCCTCGCAAGGTTGGCGTGCTTTGCTGCAATCAGCCAAGTTGCACGAGCAAGATGAGTCCGCTGGGGCTGTTGGCTCACGTTGAAAACGTTGGCTCAAGTTCCGCAGCAGCGACTGGATTTCCGCGCAAAAAAAGCCGGCGAGCAAGTTTGCCCGATCTTTGCAGACCGAATCCAAACTCGCCCACCGGCTTTGGTAGGACAACGAAGTAGCATGCAGGGTCGCTGCTGGGAAACTACTCAGCCTTCAGCAATTCCACTTCGAACGTCAGTACTTCGTTAGGACCAATAGGTCCTCCGGGACGGGGATTGGCCCCGTAGGCCAATTCGGAAGGAATGAACAATTGCCACTTCCCACCGGTCCGCATCAACTGCAGGGCTTCCGTCCAGCCATCAATGACTTGGGTGACGCCAAACTGGGCTGGCTCATTCCGCTTGTACGAACTGTCAAATTCTTCGCCGTTGAGCAAGGTCCCGCGGTAGTGCACGGTGACCGTACTGTTCTCTTTGGGAACGGCACCGTCTCCCTTGCGGAGGATCTTGTACTGCAAGCCCGAGTTGGTGGTGACAACGCCCGGCTGCTTGGCATTCTCAGCCAAGAAGGCTTTGCCCTCGGCGGCATTCTTGGCAGCCTTGGCGGCCAGCATTTCCTCGCGTTTGGCGGCAGCTTTCTTTTGGAACTCCGTCAACGTTTCGCGAACTTCCTCGGGCGTGAATCCGGTATCTTGACCAGCAACGGCGGCTTGCATCCCTTTCAAGAAGATTTGCAGGTCAACTTCCATGCCATTCTGTTCGAAGTCCTGGACGATGCTCGCTCCGATGCTGCTGCCGAGCAGGTAGCTGGCTTTTTCCTCCAGCGTCTTCAACGGAGGAACCTGGGCCTTGGGCTTGTCCTGCGACCAGGCAAGCGGCGACAAGCACCACAAAAACAACCCACTCATTGCGACTATGCGCATCGACATACCAACCGCCTTTCGCAGTCATCTGCTTCAAAAAATAGGAATCTGG
>CALOEH010000100.1:0-60642 GCA_942492195.1 uncultured Planctomycetia bacterium
GTTGCCGCGTGCGGGCTTCGGCCTGTTCGCGCAGACTGGCCAACTGCCCCAACAGCCAGCGATTGGGACGCACTTGCAATGCAGGCGAAATGTCCAGGAAGGTATCCTCTTCGGATTGCCGCTGATGCAGTTCAATCAGCGCCGCTGCGGTATCTGTCAAACGCCCAGCACGAATCATGGCCATCGCCATTTGGCGTTCGAGACGCCACCGCAGGGCTTGATCTTTCATGACCGGAGCAAGTTCTCGAGCCCACGCCTGATAGGGTTGCAAGTCATGGGCGAGGCCGTCAATTAGCGCTTCGGCCAAGGTTTTTTGCACGGCCGGATCGGGTCGAAGTTTCAAGGCTTTGAGACAGGTCTCGGCCGCTTCGGCCAACTTGCCTTGTTCGACATAAGTGTCTGCCAACTCTTTCAATAATCCGGCATCCTCAGGTCGGTTTTCGATCGCCGAGAGCAACTCCTGCTGCCGCTGAGCCGCTAGATCCAATCGGCAAAGCCCACCAGGAGAGAGGCTCAACGCTCCGTCAGGCAGACTGAGCAAGTTCCCCACGGCATGCTGGCCAACCCTCGCTCGAGCGGCGATCTGTCCGTCAGCCAGATCAACCGTGACAATCTCGCCGGTGCTTAGCGGCACCAAACAACGCTGACCGTCAAAGTAGCCTCGACCCGCAGGCACCGCACCATCTGGCCATGCCAGGGACTCGGGCCAAACCTCGGTTCCATCTTTCAGACGCAACGCTTTGATGCCTTGCCGGGCGACGACATACACGTGATCTTTGGTCACGGCGGCCAGGTACAGTCCGCCGGCGCGAGGGGCCGTCCACTGGACGTTTCCCGTCTTGCGGTCCAGGCAGTCCAACGAATCACTCCCGACCGGAGTCAACAGCACGTGCTGGCCAATCAGCACAGGCCGGGTCTCGCTCCACTGCGCCGCCGGATCCAAACGATTGGCTTGTTCGATCTGATGCTCCCAATAAGAACCGGGCTGGGTGCTATCGTCCGAGTCTTCGCCGCGCGCGGCTTCGTACGTCCAACAGATTTGCCGGGTTGCCAGGTCCACCGCAACAAACCGCCGGGACGAAGTCGGGAAGACAATCATCCCTTCGGCTTCGCTGGCCATCATCCCTCGACGACGCCAACGACCTTGCATGGTCAGAAACGGAAGATACGCGGACATCGGGAGTGAGATCGTCTTGCCCGAGGGCGAAACCACGAGCCGTTCCAAGACTTCGCCACTGGTGGCATCCAGTTCGAGCAGGAACAGCCGCTTCTGGTTGCTGGCGAGGACGAATAACCGGGGCCCCACCGGCAGCGGAGCGCCCAGAAAGAACGCTCCGCTTTCACGCAGCGCGCCGTCGGCCGAACCTCCCAATTCCCAAACCAACTTGCCGTTGTCCACGTTGCGTGCCGTGAGCGAGTTGTGGCGTTTGAGCCAGCCGGTATCCAGACGCCGTCGGCCGTCACTGCCAACCTCGATGATCTGCCCTGGCACGTTCGGGCCCATGGCCAGTTGTTCCACGGCGAACACCAGCTTGCCGTTGCTCACCAAAGAGCCGTACAGGTGATTGTGCCAAAGCCGTTCATGCACAGCCCGCTCTATGTCTTCGGAGTGTTCTGACCAAGCTTCGTCTTTCGGATGGCGAGCGTACCAGTCCAGGGCATCGCTGCTGGAGACGCTCCATAGCAGTTGCCCCCGGTCAATGTCCACGCAATGGGTTCCCGTGATGGAACGGAACAGCGCTCTTCGCCCGACCGCTATCGCATGGGTGGTTAGCATCGCGCCGCGCCGCTCGCTGAGGAGTCGCTCGGCCAGCGTGCCAACGGCTTCGACCACAGGCGATTGAGATTCGCCGGTGGCCCGCCATACTTCGGAGCCGTGCACAGCCTGGGTCAACGAAATCTTTTGCCCTTGGGCACTACCACGTGGGAGTAGCCAATCTGCCGGTGTCGATTGGGGGGACAAACGGCGCACGGCATCGTCGAGCCAACTGCGGTCGCCTGGCACATTTTCCTGCTTCGTCAGATCGAGGCCACGAACGAACGCCAGCTTGGCATCATTGCGGAACAGCGATACTAACAACGGTTCAATCTGATCGACCGATGCCCGACGGCGAGAAGCCAACTGCTGGAGCGTAATTTCTGGCTCTAACAGGTCGGCCATGGGGCCAAGTTGCCGAGCGCGCTGGAAGTAGAATTCCGCCCTCAGTGGTTGATCGAGGTTGCGAAGCAGGCTGCCCAATGTGTAGTTGGCTCGCAGCCCCGCTGGTGTGAACAGCGAACGATGGGCAAGTTGCCGCAGGGCAGCAAGATCCGCATTCTCCAAAGCCGTATCGAGCGTCCGCTGCGTGTTCGCCTCGAGCAATAGTTGATACGCCTTGAGCCCCTGCTCAGGCCAGGTGCGCATCCGCTGCTCGAGCGACCAGGGCACGCTCTGCCAAAGCCGCAGGTCACGCTGAGGACGAAACAACGAAACTGGTTCTTGCTGCAACATCTTCGAAACCAGCGAGGCCGCCTCACCGAAACGTTGCTCTTCCACCAACCGATCCACCTGTTGCATGTCTCCCACCGCTGTGCGATCGGCTTCTGGATAACTCCAGATCTCCGGATCGTCCGAGCTGCCATCGTCCGGTTCGTCAAAGACGTCTGGCAGTTGGTCAAGATCTTGCGGAACAATTGGTAATTTGTTCTTGGCAACCCAGGCTTCCCAACGCTCGAGCGCCTGAGGGCGTTGCTCAGAATTGTCAAATCCCATGGCAGATAGATTGACGAATCGCGTTCTGGATTTCTCAATCTGAACGAATTCCCGTTTGGCGGCGGTCATCCCGTAATCGTCAAGGTCTTGTCCAGTGAGATGGACCAGCCATGCCAGCGCCACATCGCGTGTTTCGATCGCCTGGTAGATGCGTTCGCCGTTGACGAACTGCGTCCTTTGGCTGCAAACGTTGGTGTCGGTGAGTCGATCGGCAAGGATTCCGGCGTAGGGTTTTCCACCGACTCGCCCCACGGCTGCCACGGCATATCCCTGGTAGACAGCGCGGATCTGTGGATGCTTTTTCAACACGGCCAGGGCCAGGGTCAAACCCTCGGGCAAGTCGTACTGAACCGCGTACTGTAGCTTTCGCCCTAGTATCGACTCGTTATTCGGACGCAGCAGCCAACGGCCAAACAGCGCACGAACCGGCTCTTTCAGCTTGCCGGTTTCCAGTTCCTTCTTGAAATGGGTGGAAAGCAGCACTTGCGGCCAATACGGGTTGTTGAGCAAAGAGCTAGACAGGTCCAGGTCCGTCTGCACATTGACCAACAACAGCCCGGCAACCGTGCCCAAACTAGGGGAACTCCGGCGAGATGCCTGACGCATGGAGAGTTCATCGTACGCCTGCAAGAATCGGAGCAGCAAAGCCTGATTGGCAGCGTCGCTACCTGCCTCGAGCGAAGCGAGCAAGCCTGGCTCCGCTTGAGCCATGGCGAGAAACAACTCCCGGCTCGGTGCGTTGTCCCCTGAGATGGCCGACAGCGCATTCCAACCAGCGGGTGCGTCTGCCGGTAGCTTGCCGGTGGCCTTCGTGAAACCTGCCAAGCGGTTAGCCGCGTCGGCCAGGAGTACGTCGTTCAGCACGGAGCGGCACCACCAGCGAATTTCTGGTTCGTCATGGGCAAGCCCTTTGAGCAACGCTGGCTTGGCTGGCAAACCGATCTGCCGCAGTTGACTGGCAGCGGCGTGCCGAACCTGCGGGTCTGGATCGGCCAGTTCGAGTACCAGAGCGGGCACTCGTTCCGACCCCTTGGGCTCGGCAGCCCCGACGTTCGCCACACTGCAATCCGGCAGCAAGGCAACGCAGGTGACCATCCATATACTGAGGTAACAAACGCGGTTCAACCGTGGCATGAGAACTCCACAATCCTGTGAACACCGCTGGCGCGAAGGATTCGCGCAATGGGCAAACGCTTCCCCATTCGCTCCAGAAACACTATCACTCATGATCCAGCCTAACGCCCACCGGCACGGGGGTCCACTCATCAGACCGAACGAGGTAGGACCTTAAGCCATTGTATACAGTTGCCCCAACTGTTTAGGAACCAAGAGCGCTGTTTCGGATCCTCGGCAGGTGAACTGTTCTACATAGCCATCGCTAAAAATTGACTCAAATTGAACAACTTCTCGCCTATTAGGTCTAACCCGAAGCGTCAGCGAGGAAGCATGACACGAAAATCCCCTCCCAGTATCCCCAGTATTCACAATCAGTGCATCTGATATAACGATCTTGTCGTGAGACATGCGGAGCCAGCAAGCCTTGCGCACGAACCTTGCAAACTCGATTAGGTCCAGCCGGGAGAGAATCAGAGCGATGCGGATTCAAGAGTTGAACCACGTGGCCATCCATGTGGAAGATGTGGATCGGAGCTGCGAATTCTACGCGACGGTCCTCAAGATGGAGCGACTACCCAGACCTGCATTTGATTTTCCGGGTGCCTGGTTCCGACTCGGGAGCGAGCAAGAACTGCACATCATCGGCCAGCGGCAACATGCCGTGGTATCTCAAAGCCGTGGTAACCACTACGCACTGCTGGTCGACGACATCGACGCCTGGGAAGAACACCTCAAGCAGTTACAAGCGGTGTACCAACCGCGTCGAAAACGTCCCGATGGAGCTTCCCAAATTTTTCTGGCGGACCCAGATGGGCACACCATCGAACTTTGCACTCGCCCCCGGTAGCGAGTACCGACAACTTGGAAGTAAGGATACAAAAGACTTATGCCCCGCACTGCCAAATCCCCCTTGTTCAAACGGGCGCGGACCAAAGTGGTTGCAACGCTCGGCCCCGCCTGCGACACCGAGGACAAGATGGCCGCGCTCATCCATGCAGGTGTCGATGTCTTTCGCCTGAACATGGCGCATGGCACGCGCGAGCAACACATTGACACCTTTGACACCGTACGCCGAGTGAGCGAGCAGCTTGGGGAACCGATCGCGATTCTCGTTGACCTGGCAGGTCCGAAAATTCGGCTTGGTGAACTTCTCAAGGATCCGCTCGACTGCCATGAGGGGCAGGAAGTCACCTTCGTGCGCTCGGATCCCAAGCATGCGTATGAATTTGTATCGACCTACGACCGTTTAATTGACGATCTCGAAGTCGGCAATCGCGTGATGTTGGCCGACGGCACCGTCAGCTTCGAGGTGGTCGAACGCAGCTCCGATACCGCCCGCTGCGTGGTGGTACAAGGTGGAATCCTGCGGAGTCGGCAAGGGGTCAACCTCCCTGGTGCCCACGTTAGCGCGCCATCCATGACCGAGCAGGACCGGGACAATGCCGCCTGGGCCACGCAGAAGGGAGCCGACTTTATCAGTTTGAGTTTTGTCCGGACTGCCCAGGATATTAGTGAACTCAAGAAGATCACTGCCCCGGCCAGCAGCACAGCAAGCCGGGCGCGGATCATTGCCAAAATTGAGAAACCCGAAGCGTTGGAAAACCTGCACGCCATTGTTTGGGAGGCGGATGGGGTGATGGTGGCCCGCGGCGATTTGGGGGTCGAGATCGACGTGGCCCGAATGCCGATGGCCCAAAAACGAATCATCCAAACCTGCAACCGGTTGCAGAAGCCGGTGATCACAGCGACGCAAATGCTCGACAGCATGCAGCACAACCGCTTTCCCACTCGGGCGGAAGCCACGGATGTGGCCAACGCCATCTTGGATGGAACCGATGCCTGCATGCTCTCCGGCGAAACAGCCATCGGCGAGTATCCCGTCGCCGCGGTGAAGATGATGGAGAGTATTGCCTTGGCCACCGAATCCATGCTGGTGGATCGTGGTCCGCTGCCGCAAGCAGAAGTGGATGCCGAAGGTGTGCATCAGATCACGCAAGCGGTGGTCTACGGAGCCGAAGACATTGCCCGGCATGCGAATGTGCGAATGATTGTTGTGGCCAGCCACAGTGGAGCAACTGCCTTGGCCATGTCCAACCGTAGAAGTTCGGTGCCGATCATCGGCGTCAGCGATTCGGCTTGCACATTGCGACAGATGAACCTGTTCTGGGGAGTGGTGCCATTGGCCGGCGCACCGACTCAGTCCACTGGCGAACTCGCCAAGCACGTCGAGAACTGGGGGCGTGAGCATCAGTATCTGAAGTCTGACGATCGGATTCTCGTCATGCGTGGAACCCGCTTGGGCTCAGACGTGCAAAACGTCATGGTCGTGCACGAACTGAGCTGACTCAAGTCAGCTCATTAAAAAAGCCCCGGACCAGCGAAACTGGACCGGGGCTTGTGAATCAGTCGAGGCTTTTCAAGCTCGCTGCTTGAAGATGACTACTCTTTTGCCTGAGGGGCAACAGGAGCATCGTCCGCCGGTTTGGCGTCCGCCGGTTTCGCATCTTCCGCAGGCTTTTCTTCGGCCTTCGGCTCAGGATTGGCTTCCGGCTTCGGCTCGGGCTTGGCTTCCGGCTTCGGCTCGGGCTTGGCTTCTGGTTTAGGATCCGGAGTCGGCTTCGGCTCAGGCTTCGCTTCTGGTTTAGGATCCGGAGTCGGCTTGGGCTCAGGCTTGGCTTCCGGTTTAGGATCCGGAGTTGGCTTGGGCTCGGGCTTGGCTTCCGGTTTGGGATCCGGCGTTGGCTTGGGCTCAGGCTTGGCTTCCGGTTTAGGATCCGGCGTTGGCTTGGGCTCAGGCTTGGCTTCCGGTTTAGGATCCGGGGTTGGCTTGGGCTCAGGCTTCGCTTCTGGTTTCGGCTCGGGCTTGGGCTCAGGCTTCGCTTCCGGTTTAGGATCCGGGGTTGGCTTCGGCTCAGGCTTGGCTACCGGTTTAGGATCCGGCGTTGGCTTCGGCTCAGGCTTGGCTTCTGGTTTAGGATCCGGAGTCGGCTTGGGCTCAGGCTTGGCTTCCGGTTTAGGATCCGGAGTTGGCTTCGGCTCAGGCTTGGCTTCCGGTTTAGGATCCGGAGTTGGCTTCGGCTCAGGCTTCGCTTCTGGTTTAGGATCCGGCGTCGGCTTAGGCTCAGGCTTGGCTTCCGGTTTAGGATCCGGGGTCGGCTTGGGCTCGGGCTTCGCTTCCGGTTTGGGATCCGGAGTCGGTTTGGGAGTTGGCTTCACCGGAGGAACTGGAGTGGGCTTCACCTCCGGCTTGGGATCTGGTGTAGGCTTCACTTCAGGCTTGGGATCCGGCGTGGGCTTGACTTCTGGTTTGGGTTCCGGCGTAGGCTTCGGATCCGGAGTCAGCGTCGGCATCGGGGCCGGCTTCACTTCGGGTTCGAGGGTGGGAGTCGGTGCTGGGGCGGGATCCGGCTCCGGAGTTGTGGCACCTGGCAACGAGACATCATCGCGATGCACCCAACCGCCGACAGCTTGTCCGTTGAGAAGTACCGCGGTCCCGTACCAATCTCCACGAATCGACAGAATCGGCAAACGGTGACCTTCCCGCATCAGGGCCAGATCATCATTGCCACGCTTCAGCGTCGTGGATTCGATACTTACGATCACAAAATCGCCAACCTGCTGGGCGAAAGCTGGAGCGGCGCTCATGCCAACCGCCAACACCGCGGCTAACAGCCATTTTCTTCGTGGCATTTCTTCAAACCTCGACGTGTGAGAACTTCGATTGTGCGTAACAGGGTTTTGGAGGTCTCAGACCGCGCGTGGGAGGCATCGTCTGTTGATTGGGCACAAACCCGCGTTGCGCAAGCCAAAACGATTCCATGGAGACAACCCTAACCGAAACGATAATTGCCACGTTCGGCCTAAGCAAGGCTTCGCTGCAAATACCCCGCAGATAAGCGAAGAAATCCGCTTCGAGGTCACAAGAACTCAGATCAAACGAACGAGGTCCTCCCGAGTGCTTTGTCATGGCAAAGTTGTCAGGTGCCATGGCCACGCGAGCGAGGCCAGGGCACCCAACCCGAATTTTGAGCGCTGACGCAGCACGAGTGTCAGTTTCTAAGCAGGGCAATTTTGGATCGTGCGCCAGGCAAGGTAGAATCAACAACAACCTGGAACGAGGGCTGGCACGGCTGCGGCCCTACAACCCTCACACCCGGTCCCTATCCATCAGCAGTTCGCTTTTTGCCTACGGTCAGCCACGGGGAGGCGCGTCATGACGTTTCGGATTTCAGGGAATTCGCACCAGACCCGTTGTGGCGCAATGACGTTGATGTTCGTCTGGGGAGCCATGGCTGTCAGTGCAGCCGGAGCCCAGGATCGTTTTGCCCAATATCGTGAGCAGTTGGTCAGTGAAGCCATTGAGGCCGAAGGGGTCACCAATGAGCGAGTGCTTCAGAGCATGCGCACCACGCCACGTCATAAGTTCGTTCCGGCCAACCAGTTGCACAAGGCCTACTACGACATGGCCCTGCCAATTGGGTCTGGCCAGACCATCTCGCCTCCGTACATCGTGGCGTTTATGACGGAGAAGCTTGATCCGCAAGAAGACGACAAAGTCCTCGAGATCGGTACCGGCAGCGGCTACCAAGCGGCCGTGCTGAGCCCCTTGGTCAAAGACGTGTATACCATTGAGATTGTTAAGGAGCTGGGGCAGCGTGCTGCTCGCGTGTTGCGAGAGTTCCCCAACGTACACCCCAAAATTGGCGATGGTTATCTCGGCTGGCCCGAACATGCGCCGTTCGACAAGATCATTGTTACTTGTTCGCCGGAAAAGATCCCGCAGCCGCTGGTCGATCAGCTTCGCGAAGGGGGGCGAATGGTCATTCCGCTCGGCGAGCGCCGCTTTCAGCAGACCATGTACTTGTACACCAAGAAAGATGGCAAACTCGAAAAGGAGCCGCTTGCTCCCACATTGTTCGTGCCCATGACGGGTGCGGCCGAAGAGCGTCGCGAAGTGCTTCCAGACCCTACGAATCCGCAAGTGGTGAATGGCAGTTTCGAAGAAATTCGCGGTGAAGAACGCAAACCGACGGCCTGGCATTATGTCCGTCAAGGAACAGTGACCGACGGCGACGATGCCCCCGTTGGCAAACGCTACATGTCGTTCGAGAATCTCACCCCAGGCCGCGGAGCCCAATGTCTCCAGGCGGTCGGGGTCGATGGACGCGAGGTGCAGGAGTTGAAAGTCAGCTTCTACATCAAAGCCCAAGGGGTACGGCCCGGCCAATCCGATCGGCAGGTTGCCTCGTTGAACGTGTACTTCTTTGATTCCATCCGCCGGATGATCTCAGAACAAACCGTAGGTCGTTGGCGCGGCACGTTCGACTGGCAACCAGTCAGCGGAACACTCAAAGTCCCAGACGCTGCGCGCGAAGCCATTATCCACATTGGACTAGGAGGTGCCACCGGTGCTGCCTCCCTGGATGGCATTGCGATCGAAGCCATCAAATCCGAGTAGCCCGGCCGATCAGGTCCTGCCTTGTTAGGACTCTTTCCAATCGACCACAATGCCCACCATTTTGCGGTCACCCGCATCTAGTTGGGCATAGATTTCAGGAAGTTGCTGCCAACGACAACGGGTGGTGATGACCGGGCCCAGGTCAATTTCGCCGCGGGCCATCAGGTCGAGCGTCAGTTGCATAGAACGTTGGCGGTCCCAGCGATCCCCTGCGGTTCTGTGTCCATAGGAAGTTCGCAGCGTGAGCTGTTTACCTAAGAACGGATGTCCCATGGGGTTAAAGTCAGGCATGTCGGTATGCCGCGAGACGACGACGACTGTCCCATTGGTCCGGGTAGCCTGCATCGCGGTGCGAATACCACTCCAGGTTGAGGCAGTTTCGAGGGTAACATCAGCCAGCTGACCATCGAAGCAATTCTGGACCTCTATTTCCGCGTCAACAGCGCTCGCGTCAATGGTTTGCAGAGCCCCGAGTTTTCCGGAAATGGCTAGTCTGGATGTGTTTACGTCGATAGCGGTTGCCCGAAGCCCGAAGGCTCGGCAGTAAGCCAAGGCGGAAAGCCCGATCACCCCCTGACCGACGATTGCCACGTTGGCACCCAACTCGGGAACTGCCCGGCGAAGGCCAATGTGAGCGACCTCCAAAATATTGAGAAACACGGCGGTTTCGTCAGGAATCTCGACCGGCAACAGCAGGGCAAGGTTGGCGTCCATCACGGCCAGATGTCCGTGTGGGGCAGGCACATAGACCCGATCTCCGACAGCGAAACCTCGTACGTCACTCCCAATTTCGAGAACATCTGCCACCATGGAGTAGCCGATGGGAGCAGGCAAGACAAATGGCACGGTCTCGTGCAAGAACTGGCCCTGCTGGTCTACCGGAATCGCCCGGTACACTCGCATTTCGGTGCCGGTGCTGACCGCCGTAACCCGAGCCCTCACCAGGAGTTGGTCTTCTCCGCAGGCAAGCGGACCAGACTCCCGAAACTCCGCTTGTCGAGCTCCCGTGATGAGCAATTGCTGCATGACAAACTCGACGCTAAGACGTCAGATATGAATGTGTGGAGGCATAAAAAAAGACCGAGAGGAATCGGCCACCGTCACCTGAGAGTTTTCAGGTGTGCCTCTCGATCTATCCAAAGTTCTAGCGGCATCTAGCGTGCTGTCAAGTGCCTGCTAGCACAACGGCTTGCGGCGCAAGCGCTCGCTACAGCACTCTTTGCGCCCAGCACGGAGATCGTGCGCTGTGGTGAGGTTCCTTTGGGGGGTGGACGCGGTTCCGTTTGAATTTGTCCACTTCATCGCGATGTGTGACTAATTCTTATTTGTCGAAACGTGCAGTCAGCGTGCAGCAGCAGTACTTAAGAGGGGGTTCTGGCAGCCCAGCCGGAATGATCGGCGCTGTTTACGGAGTTGACGTGCGCTGCGTAAAAAAAGTATTTGTAATAGTTTATGAGTAAGATAGATGTGTTGGCGAATTCTGCGCGGGTGGTGAACTGAACTTTTCGGCCTGCCCAAGCTACTAAAACGCGTTGGTCGTTTGGCCCATGGGTCGGTTCCTTCTGGAATCGCCTTGGCCTGCGTCCCCAACCATGCGGCGTGGCTCGTATCAGACACAGTGTTGTATGAGACTTAGTGTTGAGCAGAGTCACGAGGCCGTTGTCAGGGAGAATAGACGGATGTTGAAATTCTCGCGATACCAAGCCATCAGGATGGCCCCCCTCTGCGCGCTCGTTTGTGGGTGCTTGCTCTTGGTGGTGACTGCGTCACTGTTTGCGCAGGCACGCCCCAACGGAGACTATCCCGAGAACGTCTTCCAGAGCCCCACTCGCGAGATGAGGCAATGGATGCTGCATGCCGAGAAGCTGCTCGAAGAAGAGCGCTACGGCGAGGCCATCTTGTTTCTCAACCGGATCCTCGATGACTCCAACGATGACTACTTGAACGTGGTCTCCGAAGAGAATCCCAGGGTTCTTCGACGTGGCGTCAAGCGGTTCGCTGCAGAATTGATCGGAAGCATGCCGAAGTCGGGCCGAGACGCGCTGCAGCTTCGTGTAGGTCCCGAGGCCCAACAACTGCTGACCAAGGCCATTGAACAGGGAGATCAGGCAGGGCTCGCTCAGTTGACCCGGAGCTTTCTCCATACCGATGCTGGTTACCATGGGCTGTACTTGTTGGGCTCGCAGCATCTCGAGTCAGGCAATCCCTTGTCTGCCAAGCAGGCGTTTTCGACATTGCTCCAAGTCCCTGCAGCGGTCAGCAGTTTTGAGCCAGAGCTTTCGTTGCAGCTGGCGGTGAGTGACTACTGGCTGGGGAACAAAGAGCAAGCACTCGATACGTTGATGGCTCTCGCAGCACGGCACCCTCAAGTGACGGTAGCCGGCAAGCCGGTTGCATTGCGAGATCGAACGAGCGTTTCCAATTGGCTGGCAGCAGTTGTCGGTGAATTGCCCAAGAGGCAACAGCAGTCGACCGACCAATGGCGGATGTATCGGGGAAATCCCTCGCGCACGGCCATGGCGTCCGGCGGTGCGGTGCTTGCCAGCCCACGCTGGTGGGTGCCGGTTTGCAACGATCCCAAGTTGCTGGACATGGTGAATCAACTGCGGCAGACATTTGCCGAACAGAACACGGCCGTGCTGCCCGCGCTGCATCCACTGGTCGTCAATGACGGACAGCGTGATGTGGTCTTGATGCGAACGATCAATAGTTTGCTAGCCGTGGATCTGAACACTGCCCGCCGGTTGTGGATGGTGGAGGAGTTCAGGTCTGAAGAGTTGACTCGGAGCCTGCTGGTCAGTCGGCATCAATCCGCTCGCGAATCGAATGAAGACGCCGTAACGGGCTTGGAGCGTCGGCTTTGGGACGACGCCACCTACGGCACGATCAGTAGCGATGGCAACTGCGTCTACATGGTGCAGGATCTGACTCTCAGTTCGGGGCGTCCGCGACAGACCATGTTGCTGTTCAATCCGGGGCAAAACAGCCGGTTTACCACTCACGAGTTCAACCGCCTCGAGGCTCGCGAGTTGCGTTCCCAAGGCAAGCGAAAGTGGATTGTTCCGGACGAACGTCGCGTGGACGATCCGCTGTCGGATGTCTTCTTCTTGGGTCCACCGCTTCCTATGAACGGAACCCTATACGTCTTGGGCGAACGTCAGGGTGAGATCCGTTTGTACGTGCTGGATGCCGACACAGGGCGAATGGAGTGGAGTCAGCAGTTGGGGGTCGTCGAGCGTGACATCGACGAGAATCCCATTCGCCGGATGGCAGGAGTTTCTCCGTCCTACAGTGATGGAGTCCTGATTTGCCCCACTGCCAGTGGAGCGGTGATCGCTGTGGATGTCTTGCAGCGTTCGCTCCTGTGGGGATACCGGTACAAGGTCGTAAGTGGCCCAGGCGACTTGCGCAGCCGGATCCTCAACGCCCAGACGAGTCGGAGTCGCGGCGATAGGAGGTTGAAGCATTGGGAAGATGCATCAGCCACGGTGATTGATGACAAGGTGCTGCTCACCCCCGTTGAATCGGAAGAGTTGATCTGCCTGGAGCTTGCCACGGGCGACGAAGTATGGAAGGACCGCGTCGATCGGGAAGACGGGCTTTACCTGGCCGGGATTCAGAGCGATCGGGCGTTGATCGTGGGCGAAAAAACCGTCCGTTGTTTTGACTTGGAAGATGGCAACGTCCGCTGGACGACCAGCCTGCCTGATGGCACCAGCCCTAGTGGACGCGGATTTAGTAGCGAAGGTCACTACTATTTGCCACTCTCAGACGGGACGCTGGCCGCGGTTGATCTGGCCGGTGGGCCTTTGAGTGTCAAGCAAACCCGACACGGCCGCCCGATGGGAAACCTGGTTTCCTACCAAGGGCGAATCATTTCGCAGGGGCCTGACTATTTGGACTGCTTCCGTCAGCTGGATCCGCTCAAAGAGGCGGTTGCTTCGGACTTGAAGAAGAACCCCAACGATCCACACAGCCTGGCGTTGGAAGGCGAGTTGCTTTGGGACGCTGGCTTACTGGACGCAGCCATTGATCGCTTGCGTCGTTCGTACGCTCTGGAGCCTGCCCCAGAAGTGAGGGAATTGTTGCTGGACGCCATGATCGCTGGCCTGCAGACGAATTTCGAACGTCATCAGGAAGATCTGGACTTCATCGCCAAATTGGCCAGTCGTTCCGAACAGCAGATCGCCATGTTGCGGGCAATGGTCGAAGGGTGGCAGCAATTAGGTGAGACGCACAAGTCGTTCGAAGCCTGTTTCATGCTGATGGATCAAGGCTGGGATGATGACGAACTGCAGAAGATTGACGGAGACCTTTCAGTACGCGGTCACCGCTGGATTCGCGCGCGATTCGAACAGTTGCGTCACCAGGCACCCGAAGATGAATTGAAGTGGCTGGATGAGCAAGTGGCGAGTCGGCTGAAGCGTGCGATCGAGAGTTCTGGTCCCACCACGCTGCGGCAATTCCTGAGCTACTTTGGCGACCATCCCTTGGCGAGCGAAGCCTGGGTGGCGCTCCGTCAGGCGGTAGATCCGAACGTCGATCGGCTCGAGACAGAGATGTTGCTAGGCGAAATCGTCGAATTGGGAAATAGCGCCCAGCGCGGCAACGCGATTGCCCTCCTGGCACAGTTTTATCGCAGCATCGACCGTCACCAGTTGGCCGGCCACTACTATGGCTTGCTGCAAAAAGAGTTCGCGGATCAAGAGGTCTTCGAAGGGCAGACCGGTCGAGAGATCGTGGAGGCCCTGCCCAACAGCGCCGACGAACAAGTCTGGCTGCGTGGCAAATCCAACTGGCCAGCCGGGCATGTGAAGAGCGAGCGCACTCCTGGCGGCAACACCAGCTACCGATCGTACGCGTTGGAACTTCAAGGTCCCAGCCTGGGCGCCTCGTCCACCGTTCAATGGAATCCGCAATTGCGCTCGCTTCGTGGGCTCAACGGCCTGGGCGAAGAATTGTGGAAACTACAGGTCAGCGCCTCGACGCGTGGCCTTCAATACGGCCACAGCCCCAATACCATCAAAGTGGTCCATCACGGCAACTTGATGGTCATATGCCTGGGCCTTGAGGTGATCGCTGTGGATATGCTTGGGGGTCGTGACGGCCAAGGACGTGTGCTGTGGCGTCAAAGCCTCACCGAGTCCATTCCTGGTGTCAACCCATTGAATAATCAAGTGCGCACACGGCGGCATGTCCAGCATTGGGGAGAGATGCGCCATTTCGTTACCGATCAACAAGGGCGATCGTTGCGAATTGGTCCGGTCACCGATCGCTACGTTTGTTTCCAACGCTTTGGAACGGTCGTAGCGCTGCATCCGCTGACTGGTGATGTCCTCTGGCAACGACGGGGCTTTGAGCCGGGGCGTCGCATTTTCGGCGACAACCGGGTCGTGATCGTGGCCGACGATGATGGAACCAATGCCGTGGCCTTGCGGGCGGTTGACGGTAAAAAAATCGGTCTCGTCACGGTGCCGCGCAGCGAACAAGTCATGGTTGAATGCGGCCGTAAACTACTCACCTGGGCCGCGGATGGAAGCAAGACCGTCATCAGCCTCGAAGATCCGTTCAAAGGCGACATCCTTTGGACCCAGCGGTTCGCCGCCGGTTCCAAAGGTGCCCACTCAGGCTGGGAATCGCTGGTGGTGGTCGAGCCTGATGGGCAAACTACGCTGCTGAACATCGCCGATGGAAAGCGCCGGGCTAGTGAAAAGTTGGAGGTCGGTGATGCCGTTTCGCAAGTCTACCTGATCCGATCGAGCGAGATGGATTTGGTGGTCACGGCCCAGGTTCCTCCTCCCACCGATGCCAAGATTGGCAGGGTCTCTCCGGTTCCTGGGGTGACGGATGATCCTACGAATCCTGCCATTACCGGCCATGTACATGGCTTTTCTCACCCAGACGGAAAGCACCTATGGACCACGGCGGTATCCCATCAGGCGTTGGTGTTGTATCAACCCAGTGAGCTTCCCGTGTTGGTGTTTGCATGCCACCGGTATCGCCAGACACCCTTTGCGCGAGGCATGACCTACCACGCCGTGACCTGTTTGGACAAGCGGACTGGCAAGCTTGTGTACGAAGACGAGACGGTCGGAACCATCAGCAACTTCTCCGTACTGGGGAACCCCCAGCAACGCACCATGTCCGTCAATCTCATGCAGGTGCAGGCACCTGTGTCCCGATTGACGCTCACATTTACGGACCAGCCGCAGCCTAAGAAAGAGAACAACGACACGGTGCCTAAGGACCCTGCCGACGACAAGGCAGATGCCCAAGATGTGCCCGGTTTCAAAAAGGCAGGCGCTGGTAATGAGTAAGAGGAAACGCACAAGGGGCTGCACGGGACCGTTCCGCATGGGACGGACGCTGAGTATGTTGCCGCTTGTACGTCTCCTGGACCGGATTACGATAGTACTCTGGGTGCCTGTATCTCCTGACAACTCGTCCCTAGGGGAGCGCGGTTCTGAAACCGCGCGCTATGGAACGAGTGCGGCTTTTCCCTCGCATGTCCTACGAGTCATGCCCGGAGTTTGCTCTTCCTGCGGTTTGTGGCAACGGGCCTCGGTTTGCGCAGGCAGGTTGCCTGGTAGGGCTCGTTCTGTTGTTCCTTTCGGATTGTTTGTTGTTTGCTTCGCGCCCGCTCCTGCGGTGGCGGTTTGACAAAGGAAAGCGTTTATGACCCAAGAACTTTCGCCCCAAGATTCGGCTGCTATTCGCAAGCTAAGCGACGCACGCGAAAAGCTTAGTGAGCAACTCGGCCAGGTCATCGTTGGCCAAAAGCATGTGATCGAAGAGTTGATGATCTCTCTCTTCTGCCGCAGCCATTGCCTGCTCGAAGGTGTGCCAGGTTTGGCCAAGACGTTGCTCATCAGCACATTGTCCCGTGCTTTGAACCTCTCCTTCAGCCGTATCCAGTTTACTCCGGACTTGATGCCGGCGGACATTACGGGGACGGAAGTGATCGAAGAGAACCGGTCCACCGGCTCTCGCGAGTTTCGCTTTCTCGAAGGTCCATTGTTTGCCAACGTGATTCTGGCAGACGAAATCAACCGAACCCCGCCCAAGACGCAGGCAGCCTTGCTCGAAGCCATGCAGGAGCGGCAGGTCACGGTCGGTCGGGTGCGGCACCAGATGAACGATCCGTTCTTCGTGCTGGCCACGCAGAACCCGATTGAGCAGGAAGGTACCTATCCCCTGCCCGAAGCTCAACAAGACCGTTTTATGTTCAAGGTCTTTGTGAACTATCCCAATTTCGAAGAAGAATTCGAGATTGCTCGCCGCACGACCACCACGGTGCATGACGATGTGCAGCCGGTTCTGTCGGGTGAAGACATTCTCGATCTGCAGCGGATCGTTCGCGAAGTGCCGGTCACGGATCATGTGATTCGCTACACACTCAGCCTGGTCCGACAAACCCGAATCGGCGAAGTGGGCGTTCCAGAGATCGTGAGTGACCAGGTCTCTTGGGGTGCCGGGCCTCGAGCGGTGCAGTTCTTGATCTTGGGGGGCAAAGCCAGAGCTTTGATGCACGGACGCACCCATGTCACCACCGAAGACATTCAGGCGTTGGCCAAGCCCGTGTTGCGACATCGGTTGGTCATCAACTTCGCTGCCGAAAGCGAAGGCGTGACCCAAGACGATGTCGTCAACGAATTGATCCGCATTACCCCCACCAAAGAAGACGAGCTAACCAGTGACGCCCGATTCCAAAAAATATTTGCATCCTGAAGCGATCAAACGCATCGCGCGGATGGAATTGCGGGCCAGACACATCGTCGAAGGTTTCTTGTCCGGAATGCACCGCAGCCCGTACTTCGGCCAATCGGTCGAGTTTTTGCAACATCGCGAGTACACCACCGGCGACGACCTGCGGCACCTGGACTGGAAGGTCTGGGCCAAGCAGGAACGTTATTACATCAAGCAGTTCGAAGAAGAAACCAACATGCGAGTGACGCTGTTGGTGGATACCTCGAACAGCATGACGTACGGTTCTGGCCCGCTGAACAAGTTCGACTACGCATCCACCGTTGCGGTGAGCCTGGCGTTCCTGATTCTGCGGCAACAAGACGCCGTAGGTTGCGTGACGTTTGACGAAGCGGTACGGACGAGCATCCCCGTGCGGAGCAAGCGAACGCACCTGATGTCCATCATCCAAACGCTCCAACAAACCGAGCCTAAGGAAAAGACGGACATTGGCCAGATCTTGCGGCAAGTGGCAGAGAACTACCCTCGCCGCGGCATGGTGATCTTGATTTCAGATTTGCTGGTTCCTCGCCCTGGCTTGTTCAAAGGCCTGAAACTGCTCCGCCGTCGTGGACATGACGTGTTGCTGTTTCATGTCATGGACGATGACGAGTTGGATTTCACCTTCAGTGGGCCCACCCGGTTCGAGGGGATGGAGTTGCCGGAGCATCTCTCTTGCAACCCCCGAGCATTGCGGGAGGGGTATTTGGAAGCCCTCAACGCCTATCTCGAAGAGGTGCGTCGAGGGTGCGCGAAGAACACCGTGGACTACGCGCTGATTCGCACCAGCGAACCGCTCGACGCCGCGTTGGCCAAGTACCTGAGCAACCGCTTGGGGATGCACCATCGCAACTAAGTTACCGAACCTTGCGAGCCATGAGATCCCATCCGCCGGTCCGATGGAACAACTTTGAGTAACAGGTAAATGCTGGAATCCTTATTTATCAATAGTTCGTTGGTGATGATCGGCCTGCCGTTGCTGGCAGCCCCGATTGTGATCCACATGATCAACCTGATGCGGCATCGGCGCGTCTCTTGGGCGGCCATGGAGTTTGTGCTGGTCAGCCAGAAAAAGACCCGCAGTTGGGTGCTTCTCAAACAGATGCTGCTGTTGCTGCTCCGCATCTTGGCCATCGCCGCCATCTTGCTGATCTTGGGCAAGTTGCTCCTGGATGATCGGCTGCTGGGAGGGATCACCACCCACCACGTGATCTTGCTGGACGATAGCTACTCGATGTCGCAAAGCTGGGATGACACCAGTGCGTTCGACAAAGCCAAGCAGGTGATCGAGCGGATTGGGGACGATGCGGCCTTGTCGCGCAGTCGGCAGTTGATGACGGTCATGCGTTTCTCAGATCCGATCCATCCCGACCTGCAAGAAGAACCGGTGAGTGCCCAGATGCGTGCCTCGCTAGGTTCCAAGCTGGAAGGGCTGACGCCATCGCAACTGGCAACCAGTCCCGATCAGATTCTCGAAGCGTTGGAGCGGATGCTCGGTACGCCAGACGACGAAGAGCGAATTGTCTATGTTCTCTCGGACTTTCGACGGCGAGAGTGGGACACCCCTGATGCGCTCAATGCAAAGTTGGCTGAGATCACCGAAGGGGGGACCAAGCTAGAACTGGTGCAGTGTGCCTCGAAGGTGACCCCCAATCTGGCCATCGTCAACGTCAGCCCTCGCCCTGGCACGCGTGCGGCCGGCGTGCCATTGTTGGTTGAGGTGAGCGTCAAGAACTTTGGTGACGTTCCGGCGCGCGAAGTGTCGGTGCTGTTGCAGGAGGACGGCCGTGCACGTCCCGGTCTGGTGTTCGATGAGATTGGACCAGGCCGAACCGAAACCCGGCGATTCTTGGTTCATTTTCCCACGGCAGGAGATCACCGGATTACGGCTTCGTTAGAAGCGGACTCGGTACTCGCCGACAACATTCGTCATTTGGTCATCAACTTTCCCGCTGGTGTTCCGGTGCTGGTGGTGGATGGGGCACCGGACGCCGTCGACGCGAGATTCATTGGCCTGGCCTTTTCGCCAGGTGGCAGTGTGCGAACCGGTGTCGATGTGCAAGTGGAACTTCCCCGCTACTTGATCGCCAACCCGTTGGACAAGTTCGCCACCATCTACGTGGCGAACGTCGAGCGTTTGGAAACCGCTGCGGTGGAAGCATTGGAAGACTATGCCAAGGCTGGCGGCGGTGTGATCTTCTTAGTCGGCGACCAGACTCGCAGCAAGTTTGTCAATGATGTGCTCTACCGCGATGGGGAAGGAGCATTCCCGGTTCCTCTGGCGGGACAACTGGATCTGATCTTGGATCGTCTCGATGCGTCACCGGACCTTCAGATTACCGAACATCCGATCTTCGACGTCTTTGCCGGTGAGCGGAACACGTTTATCAACGCTGTCAACATCCGCCGCTACTTTGCCGTGCCGGCCGATTGGGTCCCGGCCGAGCATCCCGATGTCCGCGTGGTCGGCGAACTCCGCAACGGTGCCCCGTTGGTGATTGAGCAACCCTACGGCGATGGTCGCGTGATGGCCTTCTTGACCACGGCGGCTCCGGTTTGGAACAACTGGGCTCGCAACCCCACGTTTGTGGTTTCGATGCTCGAACTTCAGGCCTACATGACCCGTCGCAAAGACGCCCAGTACATGGTTGGGAACGAACTGAAATTCCGGCTCAACAATGCCGACTACGGCCCCAATGTGGAATGGGCTCGCATGGATGACAACGCGTCGAGCATCCGCACCAAGGCTGCCCTCACGTCGTCCGCCTTCGAAGTGAAGGTCGAAGATACCCGACTCAGCGGCGTCTACGAAGCCCGCCTGGAAACCACCGACGGCAAAGGCGAAGTTCGCACCTTTGCTTACAACGTGGCCCCGGAAGAAGGGGAACTGGCTTTGCTGACTCCCACCGATCTTGCCGAGCGCGTCCCCTCAGGCGGCAACATCGAAATCACCGGCGAAGGGGCCTTCCAAGGCCGCGCCGATGAAGCCAACCGTTCCAATATCAGCGAACTGCTGCTCTACGCTTTGATTGTCTTGCTCATCGGCGAACAGGCTCTGGCCTATTCGGCCAGCTACCACCCGCCTGTGATGAAAGGAGCCCGGGCATGATCGCGCAGTTGGCGTTATTTGGTCAAGCCGCGACCAACGTCCCCACGGGGGCAGAGAATCTTGAGTTCGAATTCGGACGCATTGTCTCATTCAGCGCCTTGAATTGGATCGCGATGGTGTTGGCGATCGCCCTGATCGTGGCACTCGTCATCTACATCTACATTCGGGACTGTGTCGAACTCGGTTTCCTGGTCGCCATGCTATTGATCAGTCTCCGAATCGGCGCATTCGCAGGCTTGCTCTGGATCTACCTGCAACCGCAATACCGCACCACCCACAAGGTGGTCGAGCACTCCCGGGTTGTGCTGCTGGTCGATACCAGTTTGAGCATGGGGCTTACCGACGAAGATTCTTCGGCGAATCGCTTGCAACAAGTGGTCACTGGATTGCGCGACGGTGGCCTGGTCGAGCAACTCCGGCAGGTGCATGACGTCACCATCATCAAGTTCGACGCCGACAAAACACTCGTCGGCAGTATCGGCAAAGCCGGAACCGATGACGATCCCCAGGACAAGCCCGCCGACTCGCCTCCAAAACCAGACGCTGCGGACAGCCCTGCGAAGACCGATACCGACAAGGCGGCCGACGACGACGATGCGAGCGCCAAGTCGGTGGAAGACATCGCCTGGGAGTCCGTCGCCCCGCAAGGGAGTGAAACTCGCTTGGGCTATGCACTTCGTCAGGTGGTCAACGACGAACGGAATCGGGCGATTGCGGGAATCGTGGTCTTCACCGACGGCGGACACAATGCCGGAGTGGCCCCAGCCGCCGCCGTGGCGATCGCCAAAGAAGCTGAGATTCCGATCTTCACGGTTGGTCTGGGAAGTGACAAAGAGCAAGTCAACGTTCGCGTTGCCCGCATCCTGGCCCCCGCCCGAACGCACCCTGGCGATGACTATTCGGTCTCAGGTTTGCTTCAAGGTTTCGGCCTGGAGAATCAAGTGGTCATGGTCGATCTGCTCGGGCGTGAGGCCGGCAGTGACCTCTCGACGGCCGAAGTTACCGATTCCGCCGAAGCCGTACTCGGCCCCGATGGCGAAGTGGTTCGGGTGGATTTCAAAATCACCCCGGAAGACGTCGGGCGGAGGACCCTCACGTTGCGAGTTCGCCCCCCGCAGGGAGATCTCAACTCCAAAGATGATGAGAAAGAAGCGGACATCGAAATCGTCGACCGTAAGACCCGAGTCTTGCTGTTTGCCGGCGGCCCGACGCGCGAGTACCGCTTCGCGCGCAATATGCTGCATCGTGACGAACAAATCACGCTGGACGTTTTGCTCCAAACAGCCTCGACCGGCGTTTCGCAAGATGCGTCCACCATGTTGACGCTGTTCCCAACCAGCAAGGATGAGTTGTACCAGTACGATTGCATCATTGCCTTCGATCCTGACTGGGAACAACTCTCGCCCAATGAAATGGACATGTTGGAAGAGTGGGTGGCCAAGCAAGCGGGTGGGTTGGTGGTGATTGCCGGTCCGATCTACACCGATTCATGGTCGCAATCCAAGAACGCCGCAAAGATTCGGGACTTGTATCCCGTGCTGTTCCAACAACGATTCGCTTTGCTGGACGATGACAGTTTCGAGTCGGACGCCGCCTGGCCCATCGAGTTCACACCAGACGGCGAGGCTGCCGATTTCCTCTGGCTCACCGATTCGTCCGCCAGCAGTTCGCGGGTTTGGGGTGAGTTCGAAGGAGTCTATGGATACTACTCCGTCAAAGGTCCCAAACTGGGGGCAACGGTCTATGCCCTGTTCGGAGATCCCCGAGCCAATCAGAGCGGACCCGCGGTGTACATCGCAGAGGGCAATTCGTCGGATCAGGCCGGGTGCTGTATCTCGGCAGTGGCGAAATGTGGCGACTGCGAGCGATCGACGAAGGATACTTTGAAGCCTTCTACACCAAAGTGGTTCGCCATGTGAGCCAAGGGAGACTCCTCCGGGGTTCCAACCGTGGCGTGCTGCTCGTCGAACGGGACACCTACATGCTCGGCAACACGGTCGATGTGCGGGCACAGCTCGAGGACGAACAACACGACCCGCTCGAAGCCGAACGCGTTTCTCTCGAAGTGATTCGTCCTGACGGCATGCTCCAGCCCGTGGAACTTCGGCCCATCGAAGCCACGCCGGGAACTTTTGCAGGGCAGTTTGCCGTCTATCAAGAGGGATTCTATCGTCTTCAGCTTCAATTGGATGAGGGGGTCGGCGAAGAAGAAGGGATTCTCAGTCGTCGGATCGAGGTCCGCGTGCCTGACTTGGAACTCGAGTTCTCCCAACGGAACAACGCACTCCTGAGTGAAATTGCTACCACCACCGGCGGAATTTATTACGTCGGGATGACAGATGTCCTCGGCAGTGTCGATCCGCTCGCTGGCAAGCTCACGGATCA
Source organism: uncultured Planctomycetia bacterium (assembly GCA_942492195.1). Lineage (GTDB taxonomy): Bacteria > Planctomycetota > Planctomycetia > Pirellulales > S012-138 > CALOEH01. Next base: position 22,564 of record CALOEH010000100.1, read on the forward strand.
CAGCATCACGGATGAAGTTTCTGGCACTCCGGTATCCCTCTGGGACAACCAATGGGTGCTGTTTGTGGTATGTGGGCTGTTATGCTTGGAGTGGTTAGTTCGGAGATTGGCGAAGTTAGCGTAAGTTGCGGGTGCAACAATCATGCCGTTTGATGCCAGCAGGGAAGCAACTGTTGTGTGGAATGAACCAAACAAGTGGTTCAAGGAACGGACAAGTATCAGACGGACTTGGATTTGTTGCAGACGCTCTTGTCAGAAAGACGGTATAACGAACCAGTTACAACGCGTTGGCAGCCTCTTGGGCCAGGTCCATTCACCTCCGATCCAAGCCTCACCAAAGCGAGATTTGAAGAAAGTCTAGTCGATGACCACCGTAACCAGCGACACCCCCACTCAAGACCCCGGCCGTCGTGGCAATGCCGGCCGTGGCGATACGTCGCTTTCTCCTTCCATCCTGAAGGTGCTAGGGGCGCTGCGCGGCAAAGTTCGGCGTTATGTCTGGTTCATCGGCTTGGCACTCGGCTTCGCCTGGCTCGGTCTGGCCTTCTGGATCACGCTGGGGATTGACTGGTTGCCCGTCACCATGGGATACGACGAACCCACGCTTGCGGTTCGGATCGGAATGCTGGTGGTGACGTTCGGCGTGCTGGCGGCCATCTTGTTTTGGTCCATCGTCCGCCGGATTACGGTCCCGCTGAGCGATCGCAATATGGCGATGCTGCTCGAACGTCGCTATGCCCAATTTGATGACGGGCTGCTCACCGCCGTCGAGATGGTGGAACATCCCGATCACGCTGTGCCTTTCAATCAAGAGATGCTCGGATTCACGCAAGGGCGGGCCGAACGCCAAACTGGCGAGGTGCGGCTCTCTTCCGTGTTCAACCCCATGCCGCTTGTTCGTGGAGTCCTGCTGGCTGTGGTGCTGGTGGCCTCGGTCGTAGGCTTTGCCATGGCCGCCCCTGAGCCGTTTAACATGTGGCTGGATCGTGTCGTGCTTCTTAAGGATGAGAAGTGGGAACGCTACACCTATTTGACCGCCGAAGGGTTCGATGCGGAAGACGCGGTCAAGGTTGCCCGAGGGCGGGACTTCAAACTCACCGTGTTGGCCCATGCCGAGGCGAAGGGCAAAGAGAAGACAATTCCCTCTTCCGTGCGCGTTCTCTTCGACCGGGACGATGGAACCACCGGACGCCAGACCATGAGCCGGGTGGGTCAGTTGGAAGATGGCGTCCAAACATTCACCTACAATTTCAACGAAGTGCGGGACTCGTTTGATTTCGACGTGGTCGGCGGAGATTTTCGGATCCGTGGGCTGCGTGTCGAAGTGGTTGAGAACCCCACGGCTGAGTTGCAACTGCATTGCGTCTTCCCAGAATACATGGTTCGCGAAGATCTAGGGCTTTACACTCCCCGCACCGTGCAACTCACCCGTGTCGTGCAACTCCCCCAGGGGACCGCGGTATCGGTCGTTGGCAAAGGCAACAAGCCGCTCAAGAGTGTCGAGATTGAGATCCCACAGGCTGAGGGGAACTCGCTTCGCGAGACGCTACCGCTCGCTGCAGACTCCGCTGATTCGTTTGAGTACAAGATTGCCAGCTTGGACCAGGACCACACGGTGTTGTTCCACCTGTCCGATGCGGACGGCATAGATTCTCGCGAGCCCGTTCGGCTGTCGCTGGTGGCGATTTTGGACCAGCCGCCGGAGCTTGCCATGCGGCTGCGTGGGATTGGGGACGCGGTCACCCCCGACGTACAGATTCCCGTATTGGGGGAAGTACGAGACGACTACGGCATCGCGAGCTGGTGGTTCGATTTTGCCATTGATGATCAGGACCCGGTCGAAGTTCCCTTTGAGCAGAAGCCAGATGGTCAGAACTTGTTGACGTTAAACCGCGAGAACGAGGCGATCCTGGATTTGACTTGAACTGTCGCCAGACGGATTCAGCCATTTCGGCACGATGCGATTCGTACTTTTCGGCCGTATCGAGTTTGCCCATGACCTCAGGAATGATATCCAGCGATACGACGGCTTTCGTCCAGACTAATTCAAACCAGTTGTCGTGCGGCAGGTGACAGTTCGAGCAACCTGCTCGAACACCGGCCTGGTTAATAAAGTGGCTGGACGCCTCATACTCAGGTCGAATGAACTCCTGGTGTGAGTGGCACGTATAGCAGAACTCTGTCTTGCTGGTTTCGTGCAAGACGAAATTCATCGAGCCAAGTGCCACCGCACCCAGTCCGAAGGCGATAAATCCACCCAGCGGAATACCCAGCAGCCACTTGCGACCCGGCTTGCGCCAGAAGCGCGATCTAGTGTCTTGTTTCTGATTGGACATTGCTTAGCTCCTTTGTACCTGGCATCGGCGAAAGTCGATCGACATCGTGCCGCATTTGCTCGCGCAGATTATTTGTCTGACTAAAAAAATCGCGCATTAATATTACCCAGAGGTAATAACCTCGTTCGGTCAGCACGAACGCGTCGCCGGTATCTCGAATGGCATCTACGGCCTTGAGCGCTATCAGTTCAGGCCAGAGGCTGCGCTGGAAGCTGCCGTCAAAACGAGATTCAGCGCGCTGCTTGTCGAGTGTGCCACCGAACATGCGCATCAGCAGGTAATATCGTTTCTGGTCTTGTACCGACATTTTGCGTTGACTCACCGTGCTGAGCTGGCCGGCTTCCAGCAATTGCATATAGTTGCCAATCGAGAATGTGTTCGAAAATAGTGCGCCACCCAGGTAGCTGAATGCGCCGCTGCCAAGACCAACATACTCTTCGCGATCGACAATGTATTCGTCAAACATTCCTGGCTTGCGGGAAAAGCACCAGGCGGATGAGCGCAAATAGCCTGCAGACAACATGCGACCGGTGATGATTTCGTAATAGTCCTTTTGGCGTGACGAATCCGTCGTGCCCATCGTGTGCGACATTGCGGCTTTGGTGGAATCACTGGTCATCAGTGGATAGAAGGAGACCTGGTCGGCGCCAATTTCATCGACCAATACGTCGAGATCGCGGCGCAACGAGGCCTCTGTTTGCTGCGGCAAATTAAAAATCATATCCACGTTGACGGTATCAAACGTGCCGCGAACGCCGATCAGCCGATCGGCAATCTCAGTGCCGCTGCCATAGTTATCGAAGCGCTGCATTGCCTTCAGGAGATTATCATCAAAACTTTGCACGCCTACCGACAGCCGGGTGACGCCGGCATCCCGCAGCTTTTGCAGAGTTTGCACCTGAAGATGATTCGGGTTGGTCTCGACTGAAATATCTCGGACAGCATGTCTTGCCCGCACTGCAATGATAGTGGTGACCAGTTCATCCGGCAGGACCGTAGGGGTGCCGCCGCCGATATAGAGTTCGTCGAAACTATAGCCAGCATCGCTGACCAGCGCGATCTCGCGGCGCAGGCATTCGAAGTAGCGGGTGGCGCCGCTGCGCTCGAACGTAACGCGGTGAAAAGAACAAAAGGGGCAGAGCGCAATGCAGTAAGGAATATGCAGGTAGAGGAGATAGGGTTTGTCGCGATCAGGAGCGGGCAAGGTTTGGCCACGCCCCGCATCGGGAAAGGTCATTGCGTGCCGGTTCAGTTGCCGGGCGAAACTGCCAAGGAGTTCTTCGATGTCCACCGTCTATGCCTGTCGGCGCGCCTATGGAGTCGTTGCGTACAACGGCCCGATATCGATGTAAATTCGGTAGCTCTCGATCAGGTCACCGTCGAAAGCGAAGGTGTCCGCAAATGGCAGCGTGACCGTCGTCCCATCGTGCCGCGTGTAGGTAACAATGCCTTCACAGGCTATTGATGCGCCGTCGGCGATGAAATTTGTCAGCTCGTGCCGCAAGCCGGCAATGGTCGAGAAAAAACCGTCGACGGCTGCGCCGATTTGCTGCCCTTGCCGAACCGGCGGTGCATTGCCAAAACAGAATTCAGCATCGGGCGCCAATTTGCTGAGAAATGTGGCCGTATCCATTGCGTCGATGGCAGTGAAAAGTTCGGTGATTTGTGCACGCTTTGCAGTGCTGTCATTCATGTGCAGTCACTGTTGGCTGGCGTAATAGTGCAGCAACGCCTCGACGTCCTTAGCGCCGAGTATGTCCACCTTCTCTTTCATCTTGTCGAGTTGTTCGCGATCACCGGAAGAATACTCCGCGAATGCACTGCGCAGGTAAGCCATCCACTGGCCGGCGAGAATACTGGCTTCATCGTCCGCGTTGGAGCCGCCGTCTGAATGACAGCGTGAGCAGTCGCGGTCGTGAATGACCTTGCCGGCTGCGGCAAGCGTCGCATCGAAGTCCTGTTTCGCGGCAACAAACGGTAGTGCCGAATAATGACCGGCAAGATCTTCGATCAAGTCGTCGCTCAACCCGGCCGCGACGTCACACATGCTGGTTTCCGGTCGTGACGTATCGCCCTGGCGAAATTTGCTCTGCAGGCAAGCGCGACCCTTGTCGCGATAGATGTACAGCGCTTCGGAATGTACGAATGCGTCGATGCCGGCGATTGTCGGCACATCGGGCCACTGACTGACGCCGTTGTTTCCGTGACAGTCGTTACAACTGCTAATTGTTGCCTGCAGATCGTCCGACATCGCGGAACCACCCAATAGCAGCAGCCCTAGTACCGGCCAGACTTGTACTCGTTTCATCGTCCCAGTCCTCTTGCGTCACAGAACCATACCGGCCATGACGGTGCGTGATTAACCTGAGGATAATTTATTCTATTCACGCCGAATTAACTATCGGTAGGCCAACCTGCAACCATAGGTAATTACCGAAGTGAAAATTCGCTGCAAATTCTGTTAAACGTGTATATCTGGCTTGGTTTCAATTTTTCGAGCCGTCGTGCGTTTTTGTAATCAACCCAGAGAAGAACGTCTATGAGCGATCAATTCGGAAAGTTTTTTAAGCTGACGGCCGTGATCCTCGCCGCATCCTTGCTCTGGGCATGTTCCGGCGACGACGGTTCAGCAGGTCCCGCCGGCGCTGCGGGACCGCCGGGTAGCGCCGGCCCCCCTGGGCCGCCTGGTTCAACCGGAGGTTCAGGTGGCGTGCCAATCGGCAGTACCGCGAAAATCAATATCGAAGTCACCGGCGTTACCGTGCCGGCGGGCGGCGGCGCTCCAATCGTCGCGTTCCGGTTGAGCAACGATTTGACCCAGGGTTTGTTCGGCCTGCCGGCCGGCGATATCCGCTTTGTGTTGTCGCAATTGTCCGCCGCAGCGCCCGGCAGCGGCGCATCCAGCGAGTGGCAAAGTTACGTGACACGCAGCAACGGCGGGGTCCCGAATGCACAGGCAAATACGGAAACGGCGACAGCCGGCACGTTTGTCGACAACGGCGACGGGAGTTACCAGTACACTTTCGCCAGTGCATTGACGGCCTATGCCGGTGCCCCGGTATTCGATGCGCTGAAAACGCACCGCCTGGGCGTCGAAATTCGTGACCAGGCGCCGATTTCATCAAATGGCATATACGATTTCGTCCCGGCCGGCGGCGCAGCGGTATTTACGCGTAACATCGTCGACAACGACACGTGCAACGCTTGCCACGACGTACTTAATTTTCACGGCGGACCAAGAACCGACGTGACGTACTGTGTAACCTGCCACAACCCGCACTCAATCGACGGCGAGACCGGTAACACGGTGGACATGAAAGCCCTGATACACAACATTCACTCCGGACGCGACGGTTATATGATCGTCGGCTACGGCAACAGTGTGAACGACTTTTCCGATATTCAATTTACGCAGGACGTCCGCAACTGCCAGACCTGTCACCAGGAAAGCGACGCAGATACACCCCAGGCAAGTAACTGGCGTCTCGTCGCAAACCGGGCCGCATGCGGCACCTGTCACTATGATGACGGCATCGTCGGCAATGGCGCCAACGACTATGCCATCCAAAACGGCATGCATCCGGGCGGATTCAATTTTGCAGATGATACGCAATGTCTGGATTGCCATGGCGAAACCGCAACGGTCACTAACGCTGACGGCAAGCTCGTACGCGTCGCCGAAATTCATCGCGTTCCTGGCCTGGAGGCCAGCCTGAATTTTGACTACAGGATTGAAGCGGTGCGGAATGTCGTAGCAGGCGGACCGCCGCTGGAAGTGGACTACTCGGTGAGGGATGCCGGAGGCACGCCTTATGATCTCGACAACGACCCGGAATTCACAGCCTGCGGCGACGGTACCAGCCGCCTGGCGATCGATATCGGTTGGACGACCGATGACTTTCGTAACACGGGCGCCGGAACGTCGAATGCTGCGCCACTTGGCATGAATGCACTGGGTGCAGGCTGTGGTGGCGCCGGCACGGATACGGATGGCGACGGAATTTTCACAGCAGTCGCTGCGGCCGGCTTGCCGGCCGGCCTGACGGGCTCTATCGCGGTAGCGCTTGAGGGTCATCCCGGCTCCGATCTCAACGGTGATGGCTCGATCGGTGGCAGCAGCGATCGTGTCGCCGTAACCAGTGCGATCGGCTATTTCGGCATCGACGGTGCGGCGGCGACGCCGCGTCGCAACGCCGTGGCGATCGAGAAATGCGACGATTGTCATAAACAGCTTTCGCTGCACGGAAATAATCGTACCGACAAGCCCGAAGTGTGCAGCATGTGTCACAACCCCAATGCAACGGATATTTCTCGTCGTGTTGCTGGTAGCGCCTGCGTCAACACGCTGGGCGCCGACGACCAGTCCCTGGACTTCAAGAATATGATTCACGGCATTCACAGCGGCAATATTGGTGTCTGCGGATTCGGCAACTCGGCGGTCCCGTTTTTTGACGTCGTGTATCCGGGCCGATTGAACAACTGCGAAGGCTGTCACCTGGCGGGTGGCTATTACCCGGTCGAGCCCGGCGAAATCCTGGGCACGACGGTTGACGCTAACGATCCTTCGACGCCGACTGACGATGTCGTTGTATCGCCGAATGCGTCCGCGTGTTCGGGATGTCATGTCGGTTTCCTCGCGGCCGAGCACATGAAGCAGAATGGCGGTGACTTCGCGGCGAGCAAAGCCGCGGACAGCACGCTGGTGTCGTCGGGCGTGGAGACCTGCGTTCTTTGCCACGGGCCCGGTCGCACCGCTGACGTCGGCGTCGTGCACGGAGTGGGTGAGTTCGAGTTCAACTAGTGAAAGTTGCCCCGTGGTTGCTTTTCGCGTTGTTGCCAACAGTCATAGGCGCGCAGTCAACCGGAGATTCCGATGATGAACGTGCGCGCTACACTCGAAAAGGCGCTGACACCTGCCTGTCGTGTCATGAAGATGCGGCAAGTCTGGCCATATTTTCCACGCGGCATGCTGTTCCATCGGATAGCCGCGGCCCGTTCGGGCACGGCCAGTTGCAGTGCGAGGCCTGCCACGGCCCGGGCGACACGCATGCGGGCCGGGTACGACGCGGCGAGGAGCGCCCGGCACTGATCCGCTTTGGCGCGGACACGGCGACGCCCATTGCGACCCAAAACAGCATGTGTATCGCCTGTCACCAAAGCGATGTCGGTGTTGGCTGGCACTCGGGCCCGCACGGCGACGATGCGGTGGCCTGTGCCGACTGTCACCAGAGCCATGCCCGCGTCGATGCCGTCATGCAGGTCTCGACTCAGGCCGATGTTTGCGCTGGCTGCCACCGGCTGCAGAGCAACGAGACGCTGAAGGCGTTCGCGCACCCGTTGTTTGAGGAAAAGATGAGCTGCACGTCATGTCACAGCATGCACGACGATTTAGTGGCGACCGAGCTTGCGAGAGCGACGGTCAACGATACCTGCTTCCAGTGCCACGCCGACAAGCGCGGACCGTTTCTGTGGGAACACGCGCCCGTCAGCGAGGATTGCGGTCTGTGTCACGCCCCGCATGGCTCGAATCATCCCGGTATGCTGACACAGCGGGCACCGCTGTTGTGCCAGGCCTGCCATTCCCAGGCCGGCCATCCGGCCGTCGCTTACGACAGTGACGGTCTTGCCTCAAATTTGCCGTCACAGTTCCTGCTCGGTCAGAGTTGCATGAACTGTCACTCGCAGGTGCACGGATCCAACCATCCTTCCGGCTCGAAACTGATGCGCTAATGACCACGAACCACCCACCAACACGACGACATGCGGAACTCGCTCGAATGATGGCGGCCGCAGGTTCACTGGCCATCGCCATGACAGCTTCGGTCGACACACGCGCGCAATCGGTGGACACCAGCGAATGGGCCTGTGAGTTTTGTCCGTTCGAGACGGGTTACCGTGGCGACTACACGGCCGGAGTGAGCAGTGTCAGCGATGACTCGGCTTACCTGGGCGACGCGACAGGTCTGGACGAGCAAGGCGCCTACCTGAACCTGGACGGCGAGGGCTCGTCGGCCAGCGAGAACGACCAGATGCGGTGGAGATTTGAAGACCTGGGGCTGGATTCCCGGGCCATCGTTGTCGATGGCCGCCGGCCAGGCACCTTCGACTACTCGCTGGTCTACCGGGAACTGCCGCGCCGGCAATTCGACACGACGTCAACTGTATTCCAGCAATCCGCCGGCGCCTTGTCGTTGCCCCCGGGCTGGGTGCGGGCCCCGCTGACCAGTGGTTTTTCAAACCTGGGGTCAAGCCTTGTGCCGCTTAATATTGCAAGCGATCGCAGCGACCTCAGAATAGGCGGGCGCTATCTACCGGCTTCGCAATGGGCGGTATCTGCCGCCTATCGCCGGCAGGAGCGGGACGGAAACCGGATTCTCGGCGGGTCATACTTCACGAATGCAACGCTTCTGCCGGTTGCGATCGACCAAGTGACCGACGAAGTCGATATCGGGATTCGGTACTCGGGCGATCGCACGGTACTGGCGCTCGGGTGGTACCTGTCAGATTTCGCGAACAAGCAATCAGCTTTCAGCTGGGAGCATCCTTTTGCAACCGTTGCAGGCGGCGAGTTTGCGGCGCTGGCCCAGGCCCCGGACAGCCGCTTTCAACAACTCCGGATTTCCGGGGCGCATGCATTCGAGGCATTCAACGCGCACGCAAGCTTTTCGCTGGCCATTGGCGCGATCGAACAGGACGAGCCGTTCCTTCCGTATACAAGTAACTTAAGCCTGGCGACATCGGCTCTGCCGAGAAACAGCCTGGCAGGCGACGTCGATACAACTCGCCTGGCTTTTTCGCTAAGCGCAAAGCCTGTTCGCAAGGCGCGCGTCAAGCTTGGCTACCGTTATGACGAGCGCGACAACAAAACGGCCCGCGATGCCTGGAACCGGGTAATCGTCGATAGCTTCGTCAGTGGCGATATCGAAACGAATGTGCCGTACAGCTACAAACGCAGCACGGTTAGCGCGAGTGCGGATTACAAACTGTTCGACGACTTGAGTTTTTCGGCCGGCGTTGATCGCAAGGACAGCGACTACGACTTTCAGGAAGTCGCCGAGCAGACAGAGGATACGGGCTGGGGGCGAATTCGATGGCAGGCTCATCCGACCCTGCACCTGGAGCTGCGCGGTGGCGCATCGAAACGCGAAATTGATCGTTACGATGAGATATATGCTGTTGCACTTGGGCAAAACCCCTTGCTGCGAAAATACAACCTTGCCTATCGCTTCCGACAGTTCGCCGATGCAGCAATCGTATATTCGCCGGTCAGGCTACCCCTGTCGGTTGCGGTCAACGCGCTGTACGCCGATGACAGCTATACAAAGTCGCGACTGGGGCTGACTGGCGGTGATGAGGTTCGTCTGGGTGTCGATCTGAACTGGGTCGTGACAGAAAACGCGTCGATGTATCTCAATATGGGTCGCGATGATCTTTTCTCAACGCAGTTTGGTAGTGCGACGCTCGGGGATCGGGACTGGCAAGCGATCGTTGACGATGGCTTCCTGACCTTCGGCAGCGGCCTCGTGGTCCGCAGCATTGCCGGGAAACTGAATCTGCAGCTGGACTATGTACGAACGGATGGCGCGTCCCGGATCAGTATTGACGCAACGGCTAGTGCGACGGACCAGTTTCCGGAGTTGAATACGCGCTTTGATCAGTTGCGAGTTCGTCTGTCCTATCTGTATTCAGAACGGCTCGATATTGATTTTGGCGTGAGCTACCAACGTTTCAAGGCTGCCGACTGGGCGCTCGAAGGCGTTGGGCCAGCAACGCTACCAGCCGTACTGAGCCTCGGCGCGCAGCCATACAGCCCGGAAACCTGGGTCATTGGAATCGGTGTCCGGTATCGCATTGGCGAGAAGGCAGCGAGCGGTTCGACCTGAAACAGTGAAGGATGTCACGCTCCAGGCTTACCCCGCACATCCGGCACAGGATGTGTGCTTCGATGCCGACTTGATCAAGCGCTACGGTGGGCGTGGCCCCCGCTATACGTCGTATCCTACGGCGCTGCAGTTCAGCGAGAAATTTACTTCAGCCGAGTATCGGCGGCACGCCATGCTGAGCAACAATCGCTCGCGCCCGCTGTCGCTCTACGTACATATTCCGTTTTGCGAGTCTCTTTGCTATTACTGCGCATGCAATAAAGTAGTCACGCGGAGCCAGCCGCGCATCAGGCGCTATCTCGAGCATTTGCATCGTGAGATTGAGATGCAAGCAGAATTGTTTGACCAGCGACGAACTGTTGAACAACTGCACTTCGGGGGCGGGACGCCCACGTATCTCGCGGAGCAGCAGCTTTGCGAGTTGATGCAGAAAATCGGCCGCGAGTTTCGTCTGGATTCGAGCGACAAGCGCGAATTCTCAATCGAAATTGATCCCAGAAGTGTGGATGGCCAATCCATCGCGACGCTCGCGGATTTGGGCTTCAATCGATTGAGTCTCGGTATTCAGGATTTCGACGCCGCGGTACAGGTTGCCGTCAACAGGCGGCAGACGGTTGACGATGTTGCCGAAATCGTGCGCCATGCCAGGCAGCAGGGATTCAAGTCCGTCTCCTTCGACCTGATCTACGGGCTTCCCCATCAAACCGTATCGAGCTTCGATCGTACCCTGAATGAGGTGATAGCGATGCGGCCTGACCGTCTCGCCATCTACAACTATGCTCATCTGCCCGCGCGTTTCAAGGGCCAGCGGATGATCAAGGATACAGACCTGCCGGACCCGGCAATGAAGCTGCGCATTTTGCATCACACGATCGACAAATTGTCCGCCGCCCAATATTGCTATATTGGAATGGACCACTTCGCCGTTGAGACTGACGAACTTGTGCAAGCGCAGAGAGTCGGAACGCTGCAACGTAACTTCCAGGGTTACTCGACGCACGCGGACTGCGACCTCGTTGCACTTGGCGCCAGCGCGATCAGCCATATCGGCGATTGCTATGCGCAAAACGCGACTCACACGGCGGACTATGAAATGCGGATCGGTGCGCAGCAACTGGCGATTACCAGGGGTATCGAAGTCGACGATGATGACCGCCTGCGTGCGCTTATTATTCAGGAGCTGATGTGCCATGATCGCTTCGATATCAGGCAATTCGAGCGTGATCAGGAAATTGACTTCAAGTCACTTTTCGCCGCCGAGTACTCTCAACTTCGCCCGCTGCATGAAGACGGGCTGATAATCCTGGAACCGGACAGCATACGCATCGCCCCAAAGGGGCGACTCCTTTTACGCAGCATTGCGATGCTTTTTGATCGATATCTGCCTGCGGCCGGCTCAGAGAATCGATTTTCGTCCGCGATTTAGTTGTACACCGCCCGGTTAGGACTTTGGCAATGGATAATGTGGTGAGATTTGCCAGACTGCCGTCGTGATAGGGCGGTAGAATGCGTTAAATCTTAAAGTGAAAAGAACATAGATGATCGACCACGTGATGCGCCGGAAGGTGTCAATCGCCCCGATGATGGATTGGACGGATCGAATCAGAATTCGGTTTTAGAATCAAAGGGATGCGTCCAGGCCGTAATCGTTTGACGCACCGATGACGCCCCGCGAATTTTCACGAATTCGGTAGATTTGACGATGGATCCGTCGAACATTTTCTGGTCGAAAACTAGGGCCATAGCGCGCCTGATGCGAACACTCTATCCCGCAAAATCCACGCAGGATGATGGGCGCTGCAACTAGTCGCATGCAAAGCGATCTCGTGACGAGCCAGATCGTTTCTTGAATATCAGCCGGTCGAGAGCGCGCTGGCGCGGTGCTCTTGCGGACTCAGACCGCGGACGCGTTTGAACGCAGCGCTAAACGAGAACGGAGATGAATAGCCAACCTTCTCTGCCACGGTACTCACTGTTTCGTCCGGTTGGCACAACAAGTCGGCTGCCATCGCCATCCGCCAGTGTTTTAAGAACGTCATGGGTGGCTCGCCTACCAAGTCATGGAAGCGACGGGCCAGCGATGCTCGAGACGCGCCCGATTCTGTGGCGAGCTTGTCCAGCGTCCATGCATGAGCAGGATCGTCGTGCATAATCCGCAACGCGGACTCGACGATTCTGTCACCTTGAATTCGCCACCACTCTGGTCTGCTGGAATCCTGTTGCGCGAACCAGGCTTTGAGCACAGCGGTCAGGAGCAGATCGAGCAAGCGATCCAGTACCGCGGCTTGCCCAGGTTCGTCCTTGACGACCTCTTCGCAGAGCAACGGAACCAGGGGGGACTCCCAGTCCGCATGCGACAGCGACAGCACCGGCGGCAGGGCGCGCAACAAGCGATCACTGATGTCGCTCAGATGCTCATAGGCGCCAACGAGAAAAACCGTCGATCCGTCGGAGTCGTTACCCCATGTTCGCACGCCGTGCGTCATTTCCTCGAGCATGGAGTTACCGTCCAGGTCGCAGCAGCGCTGGCCAGGGTGGATTACCACAGCTGGGGGACTTGTGGGTGAGTCGGCGACATTGTAGTGCTCCGGTGCGCGGGTAACGGCGATGTCCCCCGGCCCCAGCCGTATCGGGTCGCCGTCGTCCGGGACAACCCATGTGTCGCCGGACACGCCAGCGATCAGAGTGATTGGCGATTCAGCCAGGATTCTAAGCGACCACGGTGAACTCATCACCGTGCGAAGGGCGAAGGCCGCGCGCGCGCGGGGCATCCAATAGTCCACCTAAATTGTCCATCGGTTTATATTAGACGAACGCGTATGATTTTGATCGTTCCGAGCATGTTTCTCCAAATGGGCTGCGCGTACCTTAGGCACTGTCATCAACAGGAGATAAACATGAACAACCAAACAACACTCGTGCTGGGCGGTACCGGAAAAACAGGTCGCCGCGTTGCAGAAAAACTTCAAGCGCGCGGCGTTAAGACCCGCATTGCGTCCCGTTCCGCCGATCTGCCCTTCGATTGGGATGATCGCAGCACCTGGGATGCAGCCCTTGAAGGTGTGACAGCAGTCTATGTTAGTTACGCACCCGATCTGGCGATACCGGGCGCCAAAGATGCCATTCGTGCATTCGTCGAGAAAGCCGTAGCGCATGGTGTCCAACGCCTCGTGCTGTTGTCCGGACGCGGCGAAGAGGAGGCACAAGACTGTGAGCGGATCATCCAGGAGGCCGGCGTCGAATGGACCGTCGTTCGTGCGAGTTGGTTCAACCAGAACTTCTCGGAGTGGGTGAGTTCCTTGGCATGGTTCTGGACGGTGCGATCACGTTGCCCGCTGCCGATATTGCAGAGCCGTTCATTGACGTCAACGACATTGCCGATGTTTCAGTGGCCGCGCTTACTGAGGAGGGACACGCCTATGAAATCTACGAGGTCACCGGACCCCGCCTGATGACTTTCGCCGAGCTGGCGCAGGAAATTTCCAGCGCTGCTGGTCGCGACGTGCAGTTCATCCAGATCCCGGGAGAGGCGTTTGCTGCAGCCATCGCTGAATCGGGTGCGCCCGATGACATCGCCTGGCTACTGAATTACCTTTTCGAAACGGTCCTCGACGGACGGAACGCCTACGTATGCGACGGTGTACAGCGCGCACTGGGCGGGCGCCAACCGACTTCGCCGATTATGCGCGATGCGTCGCAGCTCGTGGCGTCTGGAATACGGCTAACGACGAGGTGGCAGCATGAACCTCGTAACTCTGACGGTGGGGGTGCTGGCCCTGTTGGGGTCCGCATTGATCGGTGGCGTATTCTTCGCCTTCTCCAGTTTCATCATGAAAGCACTCGCGCGTGTACCCTCTTCGGAGGGCATCGCCGTGATGCAATCGATCAATGTCGTGGTCATAAACCCGTCGTTTATTGGCGTGTTCATGGGTACGGCTTTGTTGTCGATCGCTGTAATCGTTCTGGTGCTGATGAACGGTATCCAACCTGCGACGATATTCTTCATCGGCGGGGCGGTGTTCTATTTTGTTGGCACTTTTCTCGTTACGATGTTCGGCAATGTTCCGCTGAACGACCAGTTAGCCGCTGTGTCCGCCAAGGATCCTGACGCAGTTGATTTGTGGACGCATTATTTAGAACGTTGGACAATGTGGAACCATGTTCGGACAGCCGCCGCGATGGTAGCGGCACTTTTTTACACTCTAGGCCTCATGCAGAACGCTGCTGCTTGAAGAGACAATGCGATGTCGCATGATCGGGACACGCAAAAGTACCGCAAGTACCTTGTGCGTGATGCACCCCTATTGAGAGAATGACATTGTTAGTAACCAGACCGCTGCCCCATTCTGTATTGGATTGCACTAATATCAGGTCTGATTTGCAGCGATCGTTTACCCACTGCAACTATCGTTCGGCAAAACGCAGCAATCATGTCCGCTCCATCACAAGGGCAAAGTCGACGAAAAACAAAAGGCCAAACGAATGTTCAATTCAACATTACAGGAAGCGTTGGACATTCGCCAGGCCGTCCAAGTTCGGACGCTTTGCGCCATTTCGACCCCATTTTCCCTCAATGTTGCGCAAGAGCTTATTTTTCGATCGTTTAGTGCAACGAGCGCCCCAACGTCTTATCAATGTTTACAATAAGTTACCGTTTAGCGAGCTAACTTCGAGCCAGGTGGTCGGATTCCCGCATTCGTTCTGCGAATCCGCACACCAGTAACGAGGACTGAAAGTGCTTTGCGTTCCCATTCACGCAAACATTTGGTGCACGAAGACGAAACTGCGCTTGCCAGATATTTGGGCTGAATATTCTCGCGCGTCAAATACAATTCCGTTCGACTTGCGCCGTCACCGGTCATCATTCGAGCGCCAGTCTTAGTCGGGTTCGTCTGCAAAAGTAATCATAATTATATGAAAAATAAGGTATCAATCGCCCCGATGATGGATTGGACGGACCGCCATTGCCGTTATTTTCTGCGCCTGCTGGCGCCGACCGCGCGCCTCTACACCGAGATGGTCACGGCGGCGGCGATCGTACATGGCGACCACGATCATCTGCTGCGCTTTGATGAGGCCGAGCATCCGTTGGCGCTGCAACTGGGTGGCAGCGATGTGAACTGGATGACGGCCGCGGCGTGCATTGCGGCGGACTATGGCTACGATGAGATCAATATCAATGTCGGTTGCCCGAGCGACCGCGTACAGAGCGGTCAGTTTGGCGCCTGCCTGATGAGTAGCCCCGCGATTGTCGCTGCGTGTTATGCCGCCATGCGTGCGGCGGTCGATGTGCCAATTACGATCAAAACGCGCATTGGTATCGATAATCACGACAGCTACGCATTCCTCTGTCGATTTGTCGAAGCGATGATCGAGGCCGGATGCCGGACATTCATCGTGCATGCTCGAATAGCAATTCTCGACGGGCTCAGTCCGAAAGAAAATCGCAGCGTGCCGCCGCTGAACTACGAGCGCGTGTACCGGCTAAAGCGCGACTTTCCTGAGCTGCACATAGTCCTCAACGGCGGCGTGCAGTCGCTCGCGCAAGTCGATGCCGTACTCGAGCACGTCGATGGTGTGATGCTCGGACGGCAGGCCTATCAACAGCCTTATTTCCTGGCCGAACTCGAGCAGCACCTGCACCCGGAGGCGGCGTTGCCCGGGAGGCGGACAGTTGTCGAGCAGATGTTGCCCTATATCGAACGTGAATTGGCCGCGAACGAGCGCCTGTCGCGTATCACCCGGCACATGTTGGGCCTGTTTGCCGGGCAGCCGGGCGCACGAGCCTGGCGCCGGTTCCTCTCCGAAAACGCGTATCGAGACGATGCGGGCATCGATGTTGTGATTGCGGCACTGGATGCGATGCCGATGGCGGCCTAGGGCATCCGCGGCTACAATACCGGCTCACGCAACAGCAACAGGGCGATGCATTCAAGATGAGCGCGAAGACAGCGAACAAAGGCAGCCAGCCGACGATGGCCGATTTGGCCGATATTCATGAGTTATATGAGGAGTCGGTGCAAAATGTTGAGAATGAGGTCGAATTTCTCAAGACCACGTTCGCCGAACGCACGGGCCGCACTGCGTACACGCTGCGCGAGGATTTTTGCGGCACGGCCAGCCTGGCCTGCGAATGGGTCAGGCAGGGCATCGAATACTCCGCCATTGGCGTCGACATTGTCTCGTCTGTGCTGGACTGGGGTCGGCAACATCGCGTCAGTCGTCTGAGTTCTGCGGATCAGGCGAGAGTCAGCCTGCTGGAATCCGATGTGCAGGCGGTTGAGACACGGCCGGTCGACATACTCGTTGCGTTCAACTTCAGCTATTGGATATTCGACGAGCGTGCGCAGATGCTGAACTACCTCAAGCGCTGCCACGCGGCGATCAAGCCCGACGGCGTGATGTTCCTGGACATGTTCGGCGGGCCCGAGTCCATGGAAGAGACAAAAGAAAAGACCAAGCATGATGGCTTCACCTACGTCTGGCACCAGGCCGAGTTTCACCCGGTGACCAACCACCTGCAGTGCTATATCCATTTCAAGTTTAAAGACGGATCGAAGTTAAAACGTGCGTTTAGCTACTCCTGGCGGCTCTGGACCGCACCGGAAATTCGTGACCTGCTTCTGGAAGCGGGCTTCTCGAATGTGACAGTCTACTGGGAGGGCGAGGACGAGAATGGTGACGGCGATGGCAACTTCACCCCAAACGCCAGGGGCGAGGCCGATCTGGCCTGGGTCGCCTATATCGTGGCCGAAAAATAATCTTATAAATTAGAAAGTTGCGCGTTATATGGCGAAAGACCTTGAAGTAGCTATCTTGTTTGCCGATGTCGTTGGCAGCACGCAGCTGTATGACAAATTCGGCGACACCAAGGCCAGCGCAACCGTTGCCGCCTGCCTCGACGTCATGAAAGAAGCGACCCACCAATACAATGGCACGGTCATCAAGACCATCGGCGATGAGATCATGGCAACGTTTAAGTCCGTTGACGAAGCCATGAGCGCCTCCATCATGATGCAGGGCCGGATTTCTGCGGACAACAAACAGGAAGGGCGCATCCCGGTGTCGATTCGCATTGGCTGCCATTTTGGTCCGGTCGTGCAGGAGCAGAACGATATCTTCGGCGCCGCCGTACACACGGCCAATCGCATGACCTCGCAGGCCAAGGCGCGTCAGGTCGTCATCTCGGGCGAGACCGTCAAAAAGATGAGCGAAAAGTTCCGTGAGCAGACACGGCAAATCGACCTCGCGACGGTGCGCGGCAAGCTCGACGAAGTCGCGCTATATGAATTGCTGTGGAATCCCGATGAAGCGACTAGCATGTTGCCGACCATCGAGTGGGAAGGGCAGGGTCGGAAGGCGTCGAGTATCGAGCTGTCATTTCGCGAGCAGACTGTTGTCGTCAGCGATCAGTGCAAGAGCGCGACGCTCGGGCGGGCGGATGACAATGACCTCGTCGTCAAAGGTAATCTGATTTCAAGGATTCATGCCAAAGTCGAGATGCGCCGCGGCAAGATCATGATTGTCGACCAAAGTACCAACGGCACCTTCATGTTAAGCCTGCAGGGCGTCGAAACCTTCGTTCGGCGTGATAGCGCCGAACTCATTGGCGAAGGCACGATCGGGCTTGGTAAGGCAGAAGCACCGGGCGCGTCACTCGCGATTCATTTCAAGACACTGGACTGACAAAGCGGACCGAGTTTTTGTCTATTTAAGTTGCGCGGCAACGCGTTGCTGTTCAGCACGCAGTTTAGCCGGCAGGCGTTCGCCGTAGCTTGCGAGGTACTCACCGACAGCGTCGATTTCTTGTCGCCACTCGTGCAGGTCAATTGTGGTCAGCGCAGCAAGATCCTCGGCGATGAAATTCAAAGCGGTCGTATCAATGTCGCCGGCGGCCGGTAGATAGCCAATCGGCGTATCAATGGCGCCGACCCGGCCTTCGCAGCGGTCAATCATCCAACGCAACACACGCAGGTTTTCGCCAAAACCCGGCCAGAGGAACTTGCCGGCTGCGTTCTGCCGGAACCAATTCACGTGAAAAACCTGTGGCAGGTTTGAACTGCGATCTGCAAATGATAGCCAGTGCGCCCAATAGTCGGCGAAGTTATAGCCGCAGAACGGCTTCATTGCCATTGGGTCGCGGCGCACCACGCCGACTTCGCCAATGTTGGCCGCCGTCGTTTCCGACGCCATACCGGCGCCAACCATCACGCCGTGTTCCCAGGACTTTGACTGGTACACGAGCGGTGCCACCGACTTTCGCCGGCCGCCGAATACGATGGCGGAGATCGGCACTCCCTCTGGCGCCTCGGCCATATTTGAATACGACGGATTGTTGCCGGCTGCGACCGTAAAGCGAGAGTTGGCCTGCGCCGCCTTGCCGTTTGCCGGGTCGTAAGGACGGCCACGCCAGTCGATGGCGGGTTCGCCGACATTCTTTTTCTCCCACCACGGTTCGTTATCGGCCGTGCGTGCAACGTTGGTAAAGATAGTGTCGCGCCGAATCATGTCGTAGGCGTTCTTATTGCTTTCTTCGTTGGTACCGGGAACGACGCCGAAGTAACCCGACTCTGGGTTGATGGCGCGCAATTGGCCCGCTTCGTCCAGATGCAGCCAGGCGATGTCGTCGCCGACCGTCCATATTTTCCAGCCTGGGAGCGAGGCCGGTGGAATCAACATCGCCAGGTTGGTTTTGCCGCAGGCAGACGGGAAGGCGCAGGCGAGGTAATGCGTTTCGCCCTGCGGACTCTCTATACCCACGATCAGCATGTGCTCGGCGAGCCAGCCTTCATTGCGCGCCTGGTAACTGGCAATGCGCAACGCGTGGCATTTTTTGCCGAGCAGCGCATTGCCGCCGTAGCCGGAACCGATACTCTTGATCGACAATTCGGCGGGAAAATGCATGATGAAACGGCGCTCCGGACTCAGGTCACCGATCGAATGCAGGCCCTTGACGAACTTGCCGTCGCGTTCGATGCGTGCCAATGCTGCTGCGCCCATGCGCGTCATGAGTTTCATATTCGCAACGACATAAGCGCTGTCGGTAATCTCTATTCCGCAGCGTGAATAGGGTGAGTCGATGGGCCCCATACAATAGGGAATCACATACATCGTCCTGCCGCGCATGGCGCCCGCAAACAGCGCATCCATCTTGGCGTGGCCGTCGGCCGGGCTCATCCAGTGATTATTGGGTCCGGCATCGTCCTGGATCTCGGTGCAGACAAAGGTCAGGTGCTCAACACGTGCGACGTCGCTAGGGTCGGAAAGGTGCAAGTAGCAATTCGGATAGGTTTCCTGATTCAGGGCAGACAACGTACCGTCAGCCTCCATGCGCTGAATCAAAGCGGCATATTCTTCATTGCTGCCGTCACACCATTGAATCGTGTCCGGTTGCGTGAGGCGGGCAACATCATCGACCCACTGCTGCACCGCTGACGGGTTGTTCGTCATAGTGAGGATTCGCCTTTATATGCTTTTGTGATGAGATGCGATCGCCGTAAGGCGTACGAGGACCGCGATTATACTAACTGGGCGCAAGTATGCAGCCCCTAATTGCAGATCGTGTTTATTCCAGCCTCGTGCCTGGCTTCGAAACGCTGCCTGAGCTCAAATCTCCGGCTTACTTCGCCTGTAACGCGCAGTACGCTGAATTGCCAGTCAACGACCTCGATCAGGTCACAGTTGCCGTCGCCTTGCGAAGTGGCGAATGCGACGCGCAGCGTATGTCGAAGGGCATCGCTATCCTGCGATGAAAACGTTGCAATGACCTTTTCGCGGCTGTTCGGGAAGAACGAGAATTGCCACAGGTACTCGGTGAAAACCCGAATCGATTCAGCAGTTAGTGGTTGCTCGTTGAGCTGACCGGCAAAACCGTTGAGTTGCAGGCGATCAACGCCGTCGCGACTGGTATTGCGGCATTTGAAAACGCGCGCGAAGCCGGGCGACGTAATGTCGTCCACGTTGCCGACCTCGTTTTCATAATTGAGTTCGCGCGCAACTTCAAAATAGCGAGCGCTTTCAAATGCTTCGACAAAATAACCCTGCACGCTGCGCTGTGCATTGTCGGCAGCCTCCCAGTCCATCGCAACGGCGAAGTCGTCGGTACAAAGTTCATAAGACGCCGATTCATCGAGCACATGGTGTAGCGAGTAACTGCGCTCGGTTGCGGCACGCTCGTCGACGTAAAATCCGTCCGGCGCACTGAAACTATTGTCGTACAAGAGATTGACGACCTGCAGTTCGGCAGGCATGGCAGGGGCGCCGTACTGGGCCGCCGCATCCCGCGCATCGGCGTCGGGAGAGGTGGATCCGGAACCGCCGCAGGCGGTCGCCGTGGACAGTAAAGGGATTAGCCAGTGTTTGGAGATTCTCATCCTTGCTCCCAAAACCTGCTCCCAATGCCGGAACAGGCGCCGCACGTCTAGGCGGCCGCGTTCTTGCGCCAGATGGAAAGTTGATGTGGTGCCTGCACGCCCATCTTTACGCGACTGTCGTTGGATGAAAAAATGGTGATCTCGATAGGACCGTCCGCGAACAGCTCAGCAAGCGTCATTGACAAATTTGTTTCGTCGCCTGGTCTGATCAGGATCGATTCGGCGTCGCGTCGGCTCACAATTAACATGGCATGGCTTCCTGTTTAGGGTGTCGTGTTCAGGCTTGTGCGATGGAACGCAAGCCGTGTTGCTGTGGCTTTTGTCCGTCGCGGTTATAAACGGTCAATGCTGGCTGTCCATTGCGCAGTATTGAAATGCTGGAATCGACCTGTTGCTTGCGGCTGCGAATAATGGCGCCATTGGTCGTGTTGAGAAGATCGCAATTTGCGACGACTTCCATCAAGTGCTGCCAGCAGTTGGCGACAATGGCGTATTCGTCGCACCAGGCTATCATCTGCTGCATTTGCTCTGCCCCGTCTCCGAAGCCGCAATCGGTACAGATCCTTTTGCGCTGATCTTCGACCAGGCGTAGTTCGGCGACGCATTTGCTCTTGTTGCTTATCGCGACATCGAGCGCATCCATGTCCTGGCTTTCGAGTGCGCGCTTCTCGTCGGCAAGCGCATCCGCGAGACCCAGGGCGTGAAACACGGCCGTGCCGGTGACCTCGACTATTCGTCGTCGGGCTGTACTGCTGTCCGCGGTTTGCACCACTACGCGCCCAGCGACAGCTCGAAACGCAACAAGGCATCGGCGATAGCGTCGGCATCGATCTCGTAGTCGCCATTTTCGATGGCAGCTTTGACCGCAGCTACGCGATCATTGTCGACGACCGGCAGCGCGGCCAGCGACTTGTCCAGGCGCTCGAGCAGTTGGGCATTACTGGTCAGTTCCACCGTGTCATTCGGTGCCGAACCGGTAGATGCGAGCTGCTTCGAATCACCCGAGCCGGTTTGAATCTTGCGATTCGCGCCCGTGTCTTCGATTTTGCCGCCTACCTTGCCAAGTGTGCTTGGATCCATTGGTCCAATCCTGTTTGTCATAATTTCAGTCCTCAACGATCATTGTTGCTAACCTTCGTATCGGCCGTATCGGGCAGATCTTTAGGTGTCGCGTGTAAATAATTGCTGCTGTCAGGCAGCAGGATTTCAACATGTTCCCGGGAACGTACAATGCCCTCGATAACGCGTCCTGAACTCAGGTTTTCGACCCGGATTCTTTGATTTAATGCGCCGTCCATCAATGACTTGCCAATCATCGTGACGTTGATGCCGCCGCCGGCTGCGAGCAGTGTCACGGTCTGCCCCTTGCGGATGAGGTTGTCGGCTTGTAGCAGCGCAGGGGTGATAATGCGACCCGCGATCAGTTGTTGCTTCAGGCGCTGGCCGAGCAGCGTATCGAGGCTTGTGAAATAGCCGTTACTCTCGCGCGACACGTCGCGTTCATCCGTAGCCAGGTCGGCTACGGTTAGTAAATGTCCTTTGGGTAGTGTCTGGCGCGCGGTGTAGACCGTCGCGGTCGTGACGATATCGACCGGCACATATACTTTCCATGGCTTTGCACCCGTGCAACGGACGCCAACGATGGTGCGTGGCTGCACCTGGGTTCCACGGCGTACGAACGCTTCGAGGGCCCGGTCGCAACGGGCCAGGCGCAGCCGCGGGTCGAGGGTCCCGGCGGCCACGGCGGTCTTGCCGGTCGCGTTGCCGGTCATCTCGCGCACATGCGCCTCAGCGACGGCAATGATGTCGGTACTGGCCTGCCACTGTTGTTCGCTGGCAGCCGCTGCCGACAACGTCATTGGCAGCGCGCATAGCGTCAGCCATCCCGAGACCGTCAAATTCCTGACACTTTTATGCTGTTTTCTACGCATACAGGCTTAACTGCAAATGTCGTGCCAGCCGGTGGCCGGCATGCAACGCATTGCCGTTAGCGCGGCAATTCTCTGCCGTCGCGCCATTCGGAACCTTATCGGCAGGCCGTCGGATTCCTTTAGCCATCACGATTTTCAGAGTTGGCACAGGTGTTGCATAGCCCATTGCAGGAAAACAAACACGGCTTAAGTACGATGGAAATCAAGTCACTGGCACATCACGAGCAGGCGCTGAAGTTTCGGGCACACCGTAACGAGGTGCTGTCGTCGAATATTGCCAATGCGGATACGCCCAACTACAAGGCGCGGGATCTCGATTTTGCGGCTGCGCTGCGCAGCGCCAGCGGCGGCGGCATCAAGCTGCAGCAAACCAGCGCGCGGCATATGCAGTCGGCGCAGTCCATGCCACATGGCGGAGAAATGAAATATCGCGTGCCGAACCAGCCGACACTGGATGGCAACACGGTGGAAACGGATGTCGAACAGGCGGCTTTTGCAGAGAACGCGGTGCAATACCGCGCGAGCCTGGCCTTTCTGGACGGCCAGATCCGAACCTTGCGCTACGCGCTTAAAGGAGGCGACTGATGTCCCTGTTCAATGTAATTGACGTGGCGGGCAGCGCGATGAATGCACAATCGATTCGTCTCAATGTTACGGCGAGCAATCTGGCCAACGCCGGCAGCGTGAGTGGCGATCCCGACAAGGTGTATCGCGCACGGCAGCCGATTTTCTCGGCATTCCAGCAATCGCTGGCCGACCAGAGTGGCATCGCCGGCGTGCGCATGGATGGCATCGTCGAGAGTTCCGCGCCACTCAATGTCCGCTATCAGCCGGATCATCCCGAAGCGGATGAGCACGGCAACGTCTACGTTTCCAATGTCAACGCGATCGAGGAGATGGTCAACATGATCTCGGCGTCGCGTTCTTACAAGAACAATGTGGAAATTATTAATACGACCAAGGATCTGCTGATGCAGACCCTGAGTCTCGGCCGCTAAGGGCAGGAGAGCCAGCCATGACAACAACTACGGCAATTAATGAATCGGGAATTTTCCAGCCGCCACCGTCGCGATCGAGTAACGACGAGCTCGGCCAGTCCGACTTCCTGACGCTCATGATTACGCAGTTCAAGAACCAGGACCCGTTCAAGCCAATGGAGAACGGCGAGTTCCTGGGTCAGCTCGCGCAGTTCAGTACCGTCAGCGGTATCGACTCGCTGAATAGCTCCTTCGCGGGCCTTTCCGAATCCATTTCCGGCGAACAGGCGCTGCAGGCGGCAAATCTGGTCGGCCACGATGTATTGGCGGTGACCGATACCGGCTATCTTGGCGCGGACGCCACGGTGGACGGCGTGATCGAACTCGATTCGAGTGCCAGCGGTGTACAGATCGACATCCTGAATGAGTCCGGTGAAATGCTGCAGACGTTGAGCCTTGGCGAGCAGCCGGCCGGCTTGGCGCACTTCTCCTGGGACGGCAGGAACAAGGCGGGCGAATCGATGCCGCCGGGCCAATATCAGTTCAAAGCTCGCGTGCAGCGCGGCGCACAGGTCGAAAGTGCTGTCACGGCGATTCAGTCAAGCATCGAAAGCATCACGCTCGGCCAGTTTGGCGGCGAGATGCTCTTGAACATGACCGGCGGCGGGGTGCTTTCCCTGCGCCAGGTCTACCAGATTATCTAGTTATTGATTTTAACCAGGAGATTCCATCATGCCATTTGCAGTAGCACTCAGCGGTCTTAACGCTGCATCCGCCGATCTCGGCGTTACGGCGAACAACGTCGCCAACGTCAATACGACCGGATTCAAAATGTCGCGTGCCCAGTTCGCGGAAGTATTTGCAGTCGGAACGCAAAGCGTGAGCTCCAGCGCCTCCGGCAGCGGCGTTCGCCTGTCGGGGATTTCGCAGCAATTCACACAGGGCAACATCGACTTCACCGACAACGCTCTCGATCTCGCGATCGGTGGCGAAGGATTTTTTGTCCTCAGTGACAACGGTGCACGCAGCTACACGCGCGCTGGCGCGTTTGGCGTCGACAACCAGGGCCATGTCGTGAACGCGACCGGCGCCCGCCTGCAAGCGTACCCATACGCGGGCAACGGACTGTTCAACACCGGTACGCCGCAGGACCTGCAGTTGACCATTGGTGCCAACCCGCCGTCCGCATCGACGCAGGCGGAATTCGGCATCAACTTGCCGGCCGATGCGCCATTACCGGCCAACCCGGTATTCGATTCGTCGGATCCGAGCAGCTTCAATCACACGACCTCGGTAACGCTATATGACTCTTTGGGTTCCGCGCATACGGCTACCGTGTACTTTATTAAGGATGCAGTGCCGAATACCTGGAATACGCAGGTTGAGATCGCAGGCAACCCGGTGGCAGGTGCAGGTCAGATCGTTTTCAATCCGGACGGCAGCCTGTTATCGCCAGCCGGTGGTCTGATGCCGCTCGCGCCGTACAACCCGGGCACCGGTGCTAATCCGATCAGCGTCTCGCTGGACTTCGAAACAGCGACACAGTTCGGCGACAATTTCGGTGTCAATTCACTGTCGCAGGATGGCTTTACGACAGGGCGATTGACCGGTGTCAGCGTCGATTCTGAAGGCGTTGTGTTCGCCCGTTTCACCAATGGCCAGTCCACCTCACTTGGCAAGCTGGCCCTGGCGAACTTCATCAATCCGCAAGGCTTGCAACAGCTCGGCGATACGGCCTGGGGTGAATCGTTCCAGTCTGGCGATGCGCTGCTTGGCGAAGCCGGCACTGCATCATTCGGCAACATCCAGTCCGGTGCGCTCGAGTCGTCGAACGTCGATCTCACGGCGCAGCTCGTGCAAATGATCACCGCACAACGCAACTTCCAGGCGAACGCGCAGATGATCTCGACCGCCGACACCGTCACGCAGACCGTTATCAACATCCGCTAACGGAGAATTTGAGACAACAACATGGATGAGATGATCTACACCGCGATGACCGGCGCAAAGCAAACCGAATACGCGCAGGCCATCAATACCAACAACCTGGCGAATATCTCCACGACCGGATTTCGCGCTGATCTGCACGCGTTCAGTTCGGTGGTGGTTGAAGGGCCCGGTGTGGAGTCTCGCATCAACGCCGTGGTCGATTCCTACGGCACGGATATGGCACGCGGCGCGGTGCTCAATACGGGCGTCGACCTGGATATTGCGGTTCGTGGTGAGGGATTTATCGCCGTGCAAAGCAGCGATGGTCGGGAAGCGTATACGCGCGCCGGCGATCTCAGGGTCAACCCGGGTGGCCTGCTCACGACAGGCCGTGGCGAACTCGTAATGGGTAATGGCGGGCCGGTCGCGCTACCGCCCGACGTCAGCAAGTTTATTGGCGTCGATGGCACGATTTCAGTGCAGCCACTGGGTTCCGGTCCGGCAACGCTGACAATCGCGGATCGCATCAAACTGGTCAATCCGGATCCGGCATTGCTGCAAAAGGGCGCCGACGGGTTGTTCTACCTGCCCGAAGGTGAAATTGCGGAAGCGGACGCCGGCGTCACGATTGTCAGCGGTTCGCTCGAGGGCAGCAATGTGAATGTCGCGAAGACTCTGGTGAACATGATCGAGCTGGCGCGGCAGTACGAAATGCAGGTCAATTTGATCAAAACCGCGGAAGAGAACGCCGATGCGGCGGCACAGTTAATGCAGCTTGGCTAAACCCAAGGGTTATGCCGGCTTGCGCTAGGAGATAGTAATGACACAGGCACTATGGATCGCGAAAACAGGGTTGGACGCGCAGCAAACGCGCATGGCAGTGGTTGCCAATAATCTCGCCAACGTCAATACGACGGGATTCAAGCAGGGCAGAGCGGTGTTCGAAGACCTGCTGTATCAAAACGTTCGGCAGCCCGGTGGATCAAGTTCACAGGATACGATCTTGCCGTCCGGCATGTCGCTCGGCACGGGTGTGCGAGTCGTTGCCACAGAAAAAATGTTTACCCAGGGCAGTGTTCTCAATACTGAAAACGCGCTCGATGTCGCGGTCAACGGACGCGGCTTCCTGCAGGTGTTGAAGCCCGATGGCGAGATCGCCTACACGCGCGATGGCGCGTTGCAGAGAAATGACCAGGGCGAGATGGTGACGGCCAGCGGCTATGTTGTGCAACCCGGCATATCCATTCCGGATGGTGCACAAAGCATTACGATCGGCAGCGACGGTATTGTTTCGGTCAAATTTGCGGGTCAGGCGACGCCTTCCCAGGTCGGAACGCTGGAACTGGCCGACTTCATTAACCCGGTCGGTCTGCAATCGATCGGTGAAAATCTCTACATAGAAACCGCCGCGAGCGGCCCGTCACAGTCTGGAACGCCCGGTCTGAATGGTCTTGGCACGCTGGTGCAGGGTTCGCTTGAGGGCTCCAACGTTAACGTCGTGGCCGAGCTCGTCAACATGATTGAAACGCAACGCGCGTACGAGATGAATTCCAAGGCGATCACGACTAACGACCAGATGATGCAATACATCAACAACAACCTCTAAGGCAGCAAACATGACGCGAACGCGAAATAGACTTTTCAAGTTAGTGGCTGCCATTACGGTGCATGCACTGGCTGGCTGTTCTCTCATGCCGCTGGAACAGGCGTCGTTCGAACCGCCGCAGCCGATCGCTGTCACGCACGCGCCGCCTACCGACGGCGCAATTTATCGCGCCAATACGGATATGCGCCTGTTCGAGGACCTCAAGGCAAGTCGCGTCGGCGATATTCTAACCGTGCGTCTTGCTGAGCGAACCAATGCCAGCAAGGCATCACAAACCTCGGTCTCGAAGTCGACCGAGGCTACGCTGGCCAATCCGACCGTGCTCGGGCGGCCCCTGACACGCAAAGGTGACCCGATATTCGGTGGCAGCCTGGCCGGTGACAATGCGTTCGACGGCTCCGGAGCGAGCAGCCAGAGCAACAGCCTGGCCGGTGACATCACCGTAACGGTCGTGGATCGCCTGCCGAACGGCAACCTGGTTATACGCGGCGAAAAATGGGTCACGTTGAATCAGGGCAGGGAGTTCATCCAGCTGTCCGGCACGATTCGGCCGAACGACATCGAAACTGACAATACGCTGCTCTCGACGCGTATTGCGAACGCTCAGATTACCTACAGCAGCAAAGGCGTGCTGGCTGCTGCAAATCGCATGGGCTTTGTCTCGCGATTCTTCAATTCTGTGTTCAACCCCTACTAGTGAAGGAAACCCGCATGCGCGCACACGGCAACGAAAAAAACTGGCTCAGGGGAATCGGCCTGCTATTCATGTTCGTACTGATATGCGCGCAACCGACAATGGCGGATCGGGTGAAGGACCTGGCCAGCGTCGCGGGCGTGCGTAAGAATCAGCTGACCGGCTACGGCATCGTTGTCGGCCTCGACGGCACTGGTGATCAGACCACGCAAACACCATTTACCGTGCAAAGCATTGTCAACATGCTGACGCAATTTGGCGTTACCATTCCGCCTGGCGTCAGCCTGCAATTGAAGAACGTCGCGGCGGTCACCGTGCAGGCCGATTTACCGGCCTTTTCGAAGCCGGGCCAGATGATTGATGTGACCGTCGCATCGATCGGCAACGCGAAGAGCCTGCGCGGCGGCAGCCTGCTTATGGCGCCGCTACGAGGGGCGGACGGTAATGTGTATGCCATCGCACAAGGCAATCTTATTGTCGGCGGATTCGGTGCATCCGGCGCAGATGGCTCGCGCATAACGGTAAATGTCCCGAGCGCGGGGCGCATACCCAACGGTGCCACGGTCGAACGCGTTGTGCCGAACGATTTTCTGCAGAACGATCTCGTTGTACTCAATCTGCACACTCCTGATTTCACAACGTCCGGCAGACTGGCGGCACAAATCAACAGCACCATGGGTAGCGGTACAGCCGAGTCCATAGATGCAGTTTCTGTCGCCGTACGTGCGCCTATGGACAGCGGTCAACGTACTGCATTCATTTCAGTGCTTGAGAACCTGGACGTACAGCCGGGTGAGTCGTCTGCAAAGGTCATCATCAATTCCCGCACCGGCACAGTGGTCATCGGCAGCAATGTAAGAGTGACACCGGCGGCTGTGTCGCATGGTTCGCTGGTCGTAACAATCAGCGAACGACCGTTCGCGAGCCAGCCAGCAGCGCCGTTCAGCGATGCCGGTGAGACTGTCGTGTTGCCGGATTCGACCGTCGAGGTGACTCAAAACGGGGGCAGCATGTTCCTGTTTGAGTCCGGGACCAGTCTCGACGAAATCGTACAAGCTGTAAACCGCGTCGGCGCCGCGCCCGGCGACCTCGTCGCGATTCTCGAAGCGCTCAAGCAAGCTGGTGCGCTGCGCGCGGAACTCGTGGTTATCTAGAGAACCGCAATGACGAGTGCCATCACCGACTTCAATCAATTCGCTGCGCTGCGTGTCGGCGCGGACCGCAATGATCCGGAAGTCCTGCGTGAAGTGGCCGGACAGTTCGAGGCGTTGTTCGTACAAAGTATGTTGAAGAATATGCGAGAGGCATCACTCGGCGATTCGCTGATGGGCGATAGCGACCAGTATGAAATGTACCAGGGCATGCTCGATCAGCAACTCGCGCTTGAAATGTCCAGCGGTCGCGGCATGGGGCTGGCAGACATGCTGGTGCGGCAGCTCGGCGGCGAGCAGCAGGTCGGTCGTGTATCGCAAGCGATAGATATTCAGCAGACGGCGCATGCGCCGCCGACCGCTTCGTGGAAGGATGCTGAGTCCTTCGCGCGCGACGTCTGGCCACATGCAGAACGTGTGGCCCGCCGCCTCAACGTACCTACTGAAGCCATTGTCGCGCAGGCGGCACTGGAAACCGGTTGGGGTGCACACGTGCCGCAACGCGGTGACGGTTCGAGCAGTTTCAACCTGTTTGGCATCAAGGCCGGCCAGAACTGGTCCGGTAACAGGGTGACCAAGGCAACTTTGGAATTTTCGGACGGACTACCCGCAGCGCAACTTGCGAGTTTTCGCGCCTACGACAATCTCGCAGCCAATTTCGACGACTATTCCGAGATGCTGCAGAACAACCCGCGCTACGCCGCGGTACGCGGCCATGGCGACGATGTTGCTGCATTCGCGAAAGCGCTGCAATCGAGTGGTTACGCCACCGATCCGGCTTATGCGGACAAAATCAAGAGTGTTGCTGACAGCGACATCATGCAGCGGGCGATGTACCGCCTAAAGTCTTCCGCATCCACGCCGATAACGGTAGGGCAGCTGTCTAATGCAATCTGATAACGGACAACGCGTCGCGGGGAATTATCATGCCTGATCTGCTCAATACCAGCCTCACCGGAATGTTGGCATTTCAACGGGCGCTGGAAGTCACCGGCCACAACATCTCGAACGCGAACACGCCGCAGGCTACAGCCGCCAGGTCGCGGAGTTTTCGACGCGGATTGGCGGCGCCGGCACACAAATTTCGAACATCATCGCCCAGCCCCTCGGTGACGTTCAGCACGTTCTCCGTGAGCCACGACGTCAAGTAGGAGTAGGCGTCATCCACCGTGTCTGAGCGATGGAACAACTGGAGGTCCTTGGGATCGATCGCTGGGTCGACCAGGGCCCGAACTTCAGCACCTGATCCCAGTACTCCGAACCGAACATCACGTACGCGCACTTCTTGCGTAACCGCTGAGTCTGGATGATGGTCAGGATCTCCATGAACTCGTCCAGAGTTCCAAAGCCAGCCTGCAGATCACAAAGGCCTTGGGCCAGGTAGTAGGCGAACCAGTACTCGCACAGCGCGCAGGGAACCCGGAAAGCAAGCCTGCGGGTGATGTAGGGGTTCTCCTGCCCGGCTCCATCAAGGGAGATGTCGAATCGATGTTCTCTCCTTGCCTGAGGCCCCCGATTCGCGGCCTCCATGATCCCCGGCCCTCCGCCCGAGCAGATCACGAAGCGCTCGATCCCGGTTCCAGGGAAAGTTTCGACCAGGCGGTCAAACGGACGCATCACTCACGCGTGTCCTCGTAGTAGCGGGACAGCTCGATAAGAATGTCCACGGCCTTCTCGACCTCGCCTCCCGGAGGCCTCGGCTTCTAGGGACAGGCGTTTCTTGAGATCCCTCTTTCTCGCGAGAGGATCCGGGACGATCCAAAGACCACAACCGTGTCCCGAATCCGGAGCTCCTCGAAACGAGCCTCCGGCTCGATGTACTCCGAGAGGATCCGAGGAGACCGGGCCGACTGGCTGTCCAGGAAATGCCCGTTCGTAGGCCTTGACCGCGTGAAAACGCCGTTCCTCCATGAAGCCCTGATCGATTGGGGTGCAGGTCCAGAAACGCCAGAGCAGCCCATGTTGGGAATGGGCCTCCATAGGGGCGTGCTGAATCGTCCGACGCGGACTCGCTGGTGAAGGAGCGAGGCCCACCCCTAGGGCGAGACTTCTTCGATCCAGGCGCGAGCGACGAGCTCGTTGACCTCGGGGGTGTAGTGCCCTAGCGGCTCGAAGAGGCTGCCCACGTCCTCGCTCTGTTCGAGGAGCCCTGAAACATCGAACACGGGTATCCCTGCCGCGCGCAAACCGTCGACCCAGTCTTCCCAGTAGCCGCGCCCCTCTTGTAAGGCTCCACGAGAAGGTCATTCTCCCCGGGCAGGAGAAGATGCTGAAGACCATGCCCCGCTGTGCGCACTGGTGGGCCATGGCGCGAACAATCGCGTCGTAGAGAAGGCCGAACTCCTCTTCTTCGGAGAAGCAACTCTCGACCCTGCGCCCCCCCTTCTCCGCGATGGTCAGCACCAACCGGGCAGCGAAGGAACGGTGCATCCAACTGGTGCCCCGCGGCGCATAGGCAACCGGCGAGCGCTCGATCCACGGATCCCGATGCCCGAAGGCCCTCAGGAGCGATTCTTGATCGTGGAGCAGTCGCAGCACCTCTTCCATGCTTCCGGCCGGGCTGGGCAGGAGCTCGAGCTGACCATCCGCGCCCAGACTGAAACGAGGCTTGAAGGCCACGTCGAGGGACCAGTGGTCCAGGAGCGGCCGAAAGAACGTGGTCACTCGCAGGGCCGCCTGGGGCATGACGCCGAGCCAAACCTCGTCCGGCTGCAGCGGCCACCCGTCGCGCCGAAGCCTCAGAAGCGCCTGATCCGTCCCATAGGCGGCTACCCCGAGATTGGCGACCTCGACGTCGGGCAAGAGATCGTCGGCGCGAGCGCACCAAGATTCCACAGCCTTGACCTCCTCCCCGTGGGTCATGGAACACCCGACTGCGACGACACGGCGAACCCCTTCCTGTTTCACACGCTGGAGCTCGTGCGTACCGATCCGAGCTCCCGACCAGTCGTATCGAAACTCGCCAAAGCCGCTGGAAGGCTTGTTGGACCATCCGAGCTCCGAGTCGAACTTCCCGAGCTTGTCCGGGCCCGCGGCAAGGCGCTCTTCGACGCTCTCCAGGGAACGGCGTTGGGGCACGGAGAAGAGCGGAGGATCGAAGGGCGCGATCGCACGTCCGAAGAACATGCCATCCGCCAGCGCCCAGCGGGAGAGCAGCATGTCGCCGGCCACCAGAACCGCCAAGACCGCTATCGAGCGCAGAACAACCCGGCGGATCCTCATGGAAGGGTCAATCGTCGTTTCCGCCTTGGAGCTTTTGATTGGCCTTGCGGAAAAGGTCGTCGAGATCCGCCTCACGCCTGCGCTCACGCGACAGAGAGTCGTCGAACTTGTCGCCCGCATCACCCAGGCGCCGAGACACCTTATCGGCAGCGCTCCCCCCGCCCTCCTCCGAGGGCTTGTCCTTCCCGCCCCCTTCGTCCTTCGGTCGCCAGCGCAGGACGGTTGCGGTGCGAACGTCGACCTCGAGCCTGCTCTGGCAACACGGGCACTCGAGCTTCACTTCCTTCGTATCCATATCGCTACCTACCCATCATGCGTTCCATGCGCTGACGATAGACCTCGTACAACTCGGTTTGCCGGTTGCCGACGTCTTGAACGACGCCGTCGATGACTACGACTGAGACCTGGCTGGTTGCCTCCAGTAGGTCCCCATCGGTGACCACGAGATCGGCGACCTTCCCGACTCCCAGGCTGCCCAACTCGTCCTCCAAACCGAGAATCTTGGCCGGCGAGTAGGTGATCGCTCGCAGCGCCTCTTCGCGAGGCAATCCATAGGCCACCGCCATCCCGGCATGGTGCGGCAGGTTCCGCGTGTTGCTGTCATCGACAGCCATGATGGCAATTTCGATCCCAGCACGGTGAAGGACCGCTGCGTTGGCATAGGCCGCGTCGTAGGGGTCGTACTTCGAGCGCGGTACGGTCAGCACCGGACCGACCACGACGCTCATGCCCGAGGCCTTGATCGCGTCTACGACCTTCCATCCCTCGGTCGCTCCGTAGAGCACGGCGTCGAGGGCCTGCTCGTCGGCGAACTCCAAGGCATAGAGAATCGTCTGGGCGTTCCTGGCCTGTAGGGCGATTCGCTTCTCCCCACGAGCGTAGGGAGCCAGGGCGTCCAACCTCGGATCGAAGGGCGGTGGACGAACATTCAGGCGCGTCGCCTCCTCGCCGAGGCGAGCATACTCTCGCGCTTCGGCGAAGAGCTTGGCGAGCTCCTCGATCTCTTCGGGCTTCTTGCGGTCCTCGCCCGAGTTGCGCGCGACGGGAAAGCGCAGGTGGAGCATGTCGCGGTCCAGCGTGAGGGTCTCCTCCCAGGTGTCGCCGGTGAGTCGAATCACAGCGGACTGTCCACTGAGTGGCCCTCCGCCCTGGGGTGCCGTCTGGGAGCGCGTGATGCCGTTGGAGCGCGTGACTGGAATATGCGCAGAAGCAGCGTGAATCGAGCTGGCCACACGCACATCGGGCTGGTTCCCCCCGATCTCCGAGTCGTCCAAGGTTCCGCGCACCGAACCGAACTCGCGCAGACCAAGGGACGTGTTGAGAGCGATCATTCCAGGCCAAACGTGCTGCCCTGTGGCATCGACCACTTGCGCCCCCGCAGGAACCGCTACCTCCGCGCCCAATTCGACGATCCGCCCCCCCTGCACCAGCACGGTCCCCGGGGAAACCTCGGGGCCAACGATGGGGTGAAGGGTACCTCCGACGACGGCGAGCAGGTCACCTGCCCGCGGGTCCAGGCTGGCCTCTACCGGGACGAAGGGGGCAAGAGGCCGTACGGGCGCACTCTCGAGATCCAACCCAAAGGCATCACGCCGCTGGAACTCGATCTTCCCGTCGACCATCGTCCACTCGACGCGCGCATACACCGAGAGGGGGTCCACGTTGAGAAGAACCAAGTCCGCGTCCTTGCCCTCTTCGATCGAACCGACTCGATCCTGGATGCCCAACTGTATGGCCGAGTTCAGTGTCACCAGCCTCAAAGCTCGAACGGGATCCATGTTCGCGTAGCGAATGGACTTGGCCGCCTCGTGGTACAGGTGTCGCACGACCTCTCCACTATCCGAATTGACCGTGGAGACAGCACCGGCCTCGTCGAGCAATGCCGCGTTTTGCGGAATGGCGTCGTAGGCTTCCACCTTGTAGCTCCACCAATCGCTGAAGGTGGAGGTGCCGGCTCCATGGGTGGCGATCTCGTGCGCAACCTTGTAGCCCTCGAGCACGTGCTGGAGGGTCTGGACACGGAAGCCGAAGCTCTCCGCCGTCCGTAGCAGCATCAAGATCTCGTCGGCCCGATAGCAGTGCGAGTGCACCTTGACCTCGCCCTCCAAGATGTCACCGAGGACTTCGAGTCGAACGTCCCTCCGAGGAGGAGCGGGATCGTCTCCTCGGGACCGGGCCTGCTCGAAAACGGCCCACTCCTGCGCGTACTCCTGAGCACGCTTGAAGGCGCGGATGAACACAGATTCGACGCCCGGCCGAGTGGCCGGATAGCGCTCACCCGGACCGAAGTTCGAGCGCTTCGGGTTCTCGCCCAGGGCGAACTTGATGCCCTGGGGAGCCCCCGGAAAGCGCAACTCGTCGGCACGCCTATTCCACCGAAGCTTGAGCACCTCACTTCTCCCCCCGATTGCGTTGGCCGATCCGTGCAGGCACTGAATGGTGGTTACGCCGCCGGCCAAGGCGCGGTAGAGCGCGAGATCGTCGGCATCGATCACATCGGTGATGTCACACTCAGCCGTGATCGAGAGAGTTCCCTCATTGATCCCGCCGTCGATGGCCATGTGGGAATGGGTGTCGACTACGCCTGGCGCGAGATGCTTGCCCTTCCCCTCGATCACCAGAACCCCTTGCGGAGCCTCCAACCCCTGCCCGATGGAGGCGATGTCCCCATCGAGGACGAGCACGTCCCCCTGAAAGGCCGGCCCTACCGCGGAGTGAATGGTGACGTCGCGGATCAGGGCCCCACCGGACGAATCCAGGTTGGGGATTCGATCGGAGTCCAGTTCGCAAGGGTGCTCGAAGGCACTGAGGCCTTCCTCCTCGGCTGCAGCCCCGCCGATGAGAAGCAGGCAGGTGGCCACCATGGTCATTTCGAACTGCATTACCATCCTCCGTTTCCGGGCCCGCGCTTGCCCTTGAATGCCTGCGTCGACGGCTCTTCGCTCCATGGGCCGTGGAACGACCCTTCCCCATCCAGCGAATCGCCGTCGATCGTCCCGGTGAGCGTCGTCTCGATCTCGAACTCCCCGAAGGACAGGGTGCACTCGAACTCGAACTCGTCGCCTGACACTTCCCCTTCGATGTCGCCCCTTACCTTCTCACCCCCCATTGGACTGTCGACTTCGATGGCACCCGACAGAGCGCCGTCTTCATCCATCTCCAAGGTCAGCTGGGCGTTCTTGATCCCTTCGCCGTCGACGACGAACTCGACCTCCCAGACCCCTGTTGGATCGACTCCTTCTCCCGGCCCCTTCCCCTTCTGCTTTCTCTTCTTCTCCTCCTTGAATTCGGTCGGGAAGCCATCGACGAAAACCCAAGCTGGAGTCGCGCCTTCATCGGCCAGTGGATCGCTGCGCCATAGGGTGATCGTCGCGTCAAAGCCCTCTTCGATTCGCCCCAGCCGATCTGCGACGCCGAGCATCTCGGCGGCCGCGCTCGTCAATGCCTCCAGAGCCTCCTCGGCCGGTAGGCCCGCCTCGACAAGATCGCGCACTCGCTCGAGTAGGTCTTTGGGCTTGCCATTCGCTGTCCCGAAAGAAAAGCGAAGGCCCGCCTCCTGCAGCGCGATGGCGCAATCACGCCCTTCCTCCCACTCCAGTCGGCGCTGCGTGCGCACGGCAAGGGGCTCCTGGTAGACCCAGACCGGCTCCTCTTCGGCCTCTTCCGATGGATCGCCTGCACCCTGCCCTTCCGTCGACAGGGACGCGCCATCTTCGGGCCATTCCTCCCCCTCACCATCGTCTGGCAAGTCGGAATCCGCCCCCTTGCTCCGTGGATCCTCAACCTCCTTGCCCCAATCCAGCGTCAAGACGAGCGGGGTCGAACGGGTGACAAGCTCGTCTCGAATGCGCCAAGCATCACGCCCTCCGACGACACCGATTCGCAGGCCGAACTCGTCCCCTAGCCTGAACCAACGCTCGATGTCCTTCGCGTCGTCGGCTTCGACCATGAGGACCCTTCGACCATCGATCAGCTCGGCTCCTGCCGCAAGCTGCTCATCGAATGGGGGTCGCCTTCCGGGACGTCCCTTCTCGTACCTCTGAGCGAGATCGATCTGGTATTGGCTATCGAGGAAGAACTGACGTAGCTGAGCAAAATAGCCCATGTACGTGCGCGGGTACCCGGATCCGTTGGCCGCAAAGGCACCGTGCGTAAACACCTGTTCGCGGACCACCAAGTCTCGCATGGCGGCTTCCCGAGTCGTGGCGAGCGTGCTGGAGCCAGACAGGAGCTCTCCCCCTGGGGCGACCAAGATCGCGCCAAACCCGCTCTTGCGCCAGGCCTCGGACTGATCCTTCTCGATCGCGAGGGCTTCGACGACACCGAACGCCGGCTGGATGCCCTTCCGGTTGGCCAAACGCATGTCCACACCAACGTCCGCTTGGAAGTCGGGCGGTACGTCCTGGTCCTTCACCGGCTTGGGTACTTCGCAGCCCTGGCGTGAGAACACATCGAGAAAGGCCGGAAGACAGATGAGCCCCTCCCCTTCTATGACTCGCGTCCCAGGGGGCGCGGGCGCGTTCTCGTCGAGAATCGCGGCGATGGAGCCATCGCGCAGAACGAGCGTCGCTCGACTTTCTCCACTGCTCTCGAGTGAGACACCGCGGAGACAATAGGGCTGGGGGTATGGGGCGGCCTGAGCCGCGAAGGGCGACACCAGCGCTGCTAGGGCCAGGCCCGGGGCCAAGGCGTATCGACGGAGACTCATGCCTTTTCCGACTGCAGAGGGAATCGAAGCGCCCCACCGACCCTTGTCGCGGAGCAGGCAGCCATTCTGCCCGCTTTCGTCGCTTCCAACCATGGGAGCCCACGCCGAAAGTCCCGCCTTCCCAGGCCTCGCCCCATGCAACCTCCGGACGCGCCTTCCCTGGACCCACGTGGACCGCAGCCTGATGACCTCGCCAGCATCCGCGGCGCCGCAGGAACAACGACTGCGCATCCGGCCACTGCTCCGAATGCTCCTAGAGTCCCCGAAGCCCCTGCGGAACGAAACCGTGCCGCCCTCTGTCCTCGAGGGCCCCATCGACTTGGGCCAGCAGGCGCACCTTGTCGCGCGACAAGGTCCCCTCTAGAGGGAGGGCATTGCTCGCGTGGTTCGAACGAAAGATGCTTCGCTCGAGCTCGAGGCCCTCGAGAAACACCCGCAGCTCGCGCGTCGTCTGGACGTCGGTGAGGCGTTCATACTCCCCCCTTCTCTCTTCTTCGATCAGGGGCGTTCCATCGACGGGCGTCATGATCAGCGTGCTCACGAAACGCGGCTGAATCTCGCTGATCACCTTCGCGGAGGCTCGTGCGTGCTCAACGGAAAGCTGAGGGCCGCCCGCGCCGAGAAGAATCATCGTCGACAACGCCACGTCGGCAGCGTGAGCTTTGTGGGCCACGCGCACCATTTCGGTCGCATCGACCCCCTTCACCAATCGCTCCAGGACGGCGTCGTGCCCGCTCTCGACTCCGAGGTAGTACAGCGTGAGCCCCAAGTCGCGAAGGGCGCTCATTTCCTCGACGCTCCTCACCTGAAGCGACTGGGGCGAGGCGTAGCAGGAGACTCGCCGCAGGTTCGGAAAGGCCCGCTTCAGCCGCACCAGCACTGCCTCGAGGAATGAGGCCTTCGCGATCAGAGCATCCCCGTCGGCCAAGAACACCTTGTGAACTCCAGCCCCCAGGTGCTCGCTGGCCCAATCGATCTCGGCCTCGAGCTCGGCCAGCGGACGTACGCGGAAGCGCTTGTCCCGGTACATGCCGCAGAAGCTGCACTCGTTGTAGCTGCACCCGATCGTAGCCTGCAGAACGAGGCTGCGAGCCTCGGACGGTGGCCGGTAGAGAGTTCCCTGGTAGCGAATCACCGAATGGGATTGTAAGCGGGAACCGCGAGGCTGCCACCGGGCTTACCAAGCGATAGAATGCGGACATGCCTACTGTCGACGATGTCTACTCTGAACTGCGCCAGGTCTACGACCCGGAGATCCCCGTCAACATC
>CALOEH010000101.1:0-6339 GCA_942492195.1 uncultured Planctomycetia bacterium
ACGAAGATGCCGAGCCAAGGACCAAGCCGCTGCAGATCCCAGAACCCTACTGCTACACACTCGAATACGCCGTCACACCGCCGATTGGATACCGACCCGTCAATGTTACACGTAAGCAGCGGCATGTGTTCGGCCCGGTGAACATCACCGTCAACATTGCCACACGCGACGATGGCGGTATGGATGCAAAGTTAAGCATTGATACGGGCCACGGACTGTTGACTCCCGACGAGTGTCAGAATTTGGCGAAGTTCGTGACAGAAACCATCGAGAATGCGGAGTACGGGAACGAAACGCTCAGCTTGGAGTTCACGCACGTTGCTCAACCGCGGTCCGAGGAGGGAAAGCATCGCGAGGCGTTGATCGCGTTTCGCCGCCTGGCAGCCAAACATGCCGATGAACCGTTGTTTCGGTTGCGGTATGCCGACGCGCTGGTGGCCGCAGGGTTTGGCACGGCGGCAGCCGACGTGGCGCGGGACGTTGTCAAACAGCGGCCCAAGTCTGCCGAGGCCTGGGGGCGCCTGTCTGAGATCCTGGCTCATGACGAGTTTGGCCGCAGACTGCACCCAGGTTATCCACGCGCCGAGGCCTTAGAGGCGGCTCGCCGTGCGATTGAACTGGAGCCGGACGATGTCGACCGACATTGGCACTACGCCCGGTTAGCGGCACATGACAAGCATGGCTATACCTACTCGTACGCCGGGCTTCTCGAAGAGGCCATTGAGCATTGTGAGAAGATTCGCGAGACCGTACCAGCGTACGGCCCCGTCAATGACGTCCTGCTGCACACGGCGCTCTATCTGGAAGATTTTGAACTGCTGGACGAACTCTGCGAGGAAGTTCCTGAATCGGAAGATCGCAATATTCTCTGGCTGGCAGCCACTGCGGTCAATGATGGCGTTCCGGCCGCCATGGCTCAGGCACGCAAGTTGTATCGGGACCCGGACGAGCGTACCCAAGGACTGCTCAACGCTTCGGACCGTCTCAATTGGTCCCGCCAGTACGAGCGTGCCGCCGATTTGCTCGTCGAAGCCGCCAAAGGGCACGAAGCGGAAGCAAGCCTCAAGGAGTTGGCTGAAGAACAGTTCCGCGCACGGCGTCGGATTGAGGATGTCCGTTATCCGGAGGACAGCCCCAAGAGAGTGGTGCAAGACATGCTGTGGACGGCCGTGGTTTCGACCGATTGGCAGACCGACCTGCAGCCATTCATCGTTGAAGATGCCAAGCCGGAGCATGTTAACTGGCTGTTGAGCTTGCTGCATTACCGGCTGGATGATGAGATCAAAACCGCGCGCGAGGCGGACAGGACACCGCAATGGATGGCAGACAATATTGCCGAGCGACGACTTGGTGCTGAGGAGATCATGCCCAATTTGTGGCGTATCGACTGGGGAGCATTTCTCTTGATGCCCTGCTATGTAAGACGTGAGAACGACAAGTTCCGGGTGCTGCCATTGGGGTTCGATCTCTCCCGACTGGGGAGCGAGGTTGCCGAACTACTGAACAAGGAACAGCCCACCGAAGAGGACCTGGCGACCGCCAAGAAGATGCTCCAGCTAGCATTTGACGAGGGGCATCAAGGGGAAATCTCCTGGTTCAACTGGCAATCAGGCCGTCCCTTTGCCCGACTATGGAAATGGGGAAAGCATGGTGACCCAACTCATGTGCGGCTTGCGGCGGCGGCTTTGTGTACGCTCGGTCGCGGCTGGGATCAACAGGCGATTGACACCCTCGAGAAACTGCGAGAGGACAAGGGGATTGTTGCTTGGCAGAAGATGCAGGTGGATCGGGCTTTGATTGAAGCCTACAGAAACCATCACCGGGGCGAGGAACTCCTCGCGCAGATTGAGAAACTGGAGAAAGTCAGCCCCCTGCTTTCGGCCAGTTATAACTCGCTGCGTTTAGACGCCTTCATCTGGTTGGGGAAGAAGGACGAGGTTCTCCAGCGGGTCGAGGCCGAACTGGCCAGTCACCGGGGGCTCAAGAGCTTGCTGGCGATGTCCTTGGGAGATGTTGGACATTGGGAACCGGCACGGGATTGTAATCTCGAACTCATCAAAGACGGAGAACGCGAAGGCTACGCCCACAACGAATTGGCTTGGATCGCCCTGTTTCAAGAGAATGCGGACCTGGACGAAGCAATCCGGCATGGTGAGGCGGCGGTCAAAGAAGACCCCGATTCTGCCCCCCTGCACACGCTTGCCGCGGTTTTCGCCGCAGCGGACAGGCCGGACGATGCCAACCGGATGTTGCGGCTCTCGATCAAAGCTCGCGATACCGATGAGCTACAAACCGAAGATCACTTCGTGCTGGGAAGAATCGCCGAGTCCTACGATCTGCCTGAGGTCGCCAGACAGCACTACCAGCGCGTGGAGCGAGATGCGAACCATTACGCAGATGACACCTGGCATCTCGCCCAACGCCGGCTGGACCAGCTGAATGGGTCGGAGAAGCCGAGCAAGTAGGTAGGGTGAGCCACCGGCAGTCTGGCAGTTCCCCTTTCGCCCAGGCCGGGGGATTCTTACAATCGCCAGCGGGGCACGTGCGAAAACCTACCTGCCGCAGACGTTGCGGCCAGCGGAAAGAAGACCTTATGTCACGGCAATTCGTTAAGGATTTGGGACAACAGGAAAGCGTCAACGAGATCTTCCTGGCCAGCAACAAGCAATTGCGAGCGAACCGCAACGGCGATCTGTATCTGCAACTCGAACTTTCAGACCGCACCGGCACGATTTCGGCTCGGATGTGGAACGCCAAAGAAGCCCTGTATAAGAGTTTCGAGAATGGTGACTTCGTCCGCGTGCAAGGGACCACGCAAGTGTTTCAAGGAGCGCTGCAGATGATTGCCACGGATGTGGCAGCGGCTAGCGCCAATGACGTGGATGGCGAAGATTTTCTCCAGCTCAGCCCTCAAGGAATCGATCGGCTATCGTTGCGTCTTGCCGAACTGCTGCGGGGCATGAAGACCCCCGCGCTGCTCAACATTGCCGAGTGTTTCTTGGCGGACGAAGCTTTCATGGGCAAGTTTACGCGTGCCCCGGCAGGCATCAAGAATCACCACGCGTACCCCGGCGGCTTGCTGGAGCATGTCGTCACCATGATGGAAGCATCTGTGCGGATTGCGGATTTGTACCCAGTGCTAGATCCGGACATGTTGTTGATGGGGGTCTTCCTGCATGACATGGCCAAGATTGACGAACTGGCGTACGACAAAGGGTTTTCGTACACCGACGAAGGGCAGCTCGTGGGGCATCTGGTGATGGCCGTGAGCATGCTCGAAGCCAAAGTCCGCGAGGCCGAAGAGTTGACCGGCGAGACGATTGCCAAGGACACGGTAATTCGCCTGAAGCACATCATCGTCAGTCATCATGGCGAGTACGAGTACGGCAGCCCTAAACTTCCAATGACACTCGAAGCGTTGGCGGTTTTTTATCTGGACAACCTGGACGCCAAGCTGCACGCCTTCCAGAGAATGATGGACGACGACCCCAACGTGGCGGACAATTGGACCGTCTACAATCCCAATTTGGGACGGAAGCTGTTCAAGCGAACCGCCGCGGATTCTTGAACGGTTGAGGCTCAACGACACGACACCGGTCAATCGTCGAAGGGGCTCACGTAGGTTGGTTGCTCAGGGGTCGCGGGGCGCAGCGCGGCATCTTCTTCCAACACCCGCGCCGGTCGGGCGAGTCGAACCTTGCCGACTTCGGCCGCAATCGATGGCAGGTTGAATCCGAACACCAACAGCGCAAGTCCCGAGACCAGTGCCATAACCAGCAACCGCTCGGACGCCAGCCGCTGGGGACCCCCGATTTCGGCAAGAACGGCAAAGGGATTGGTGATCTCGTACAGCGCAAAATCCGAATATCGAAAACTATCCAAGCTGATCTTAATCAGCCATGGTGTCAGGCTACCGGCCAGTAGCAAGAGAACATGCAGGCAGACAACCAGCGTAACCTCGACTCGGAAATGACGGCGAATCCCGAGTACAATCAGCCGCCCGAGCCCCAGGTAGATCATCAAGTAAGCTGGGGCCAGGATTGCCGCATTGAAGAAGTCACTCAGATCACGCGACGACCGCCTTGGACGAAAGTTCTCGAAGCCGATCAGATTCATGCCGTAGTAGCATACAAAGCTTAGCGCCACAGCTCCTAAGACGTTGGCAATAGCGAACATCAGCCCGGTCCCGCTACCTGGATTGAACCAGGTTCCAAACGTCCTTCCTAAGAATGACTGTGGCAACTGTCGGCGGACGCGCGGGGAAAGTTCTGGAGACTCGCCTGTCAAAAAGACCCCTATCACGTACCAATGACATGTGACCATCATCATGTACACGGTCAAGACTTCCAGGTCCCCACGTTGGCTGAAGTAGATCCAACTGAACCAAGCGGTAAAGAGCAACTGCTGGGCAACCAGACAAATCCGCACCGCTGTGGAACGATTGTCCGAGGCAAACGTCAATTGCGATCGGGCCAAGAGAAAACTGAGCACGAAGTAGGAAACGAACGCAGACCCCAGCATCAGATTGACCAACCAGAATTCGCTGCCATCACCCCCGAAAAAGTTATACGGCATGAATAAAATGTTACTGGCCAGCATGCATCCCATTCCGAACACCATCAACAGGCCCCCAATCACCACGACGGTCAGCAGCACTTGCAGATGTTTTTCGCGCGTGGCCGTGGCCAGCAGTAGCGCAACCATCGAGAGTCCCAACGATGCCAGGCACGTTAAAGCAGTGATGTAGAGAATGGTGGGCAGGTCGATTCCTCGCAGCAGGTAGGTAAACGCCAGGCAAGGGCTCACCGCCGACAGATAGACCAGCATCTGAACGATGGCACTGCCGAGTTTTCCACTCACAATCTGCCCCGCCCCCAGCGTGCTGATGGAGAGCAGTTCGAACGTGCCATCTTCGCGTTCGGTGGCCAACGAACGAAAGGCTCCGAACGGCACAATCACGAGCAGGGGAAATGCCAGGATGACGAAGTAGCCCATGAACATGGAAGGTCCATCGGTGCCGAACTCCAAATCTGAGCCCGTCAATCCCAGCCCGGCAATGGACCACAACCAACAACAACTCAAGACCAGAACAAACGCGACGCCAAACTGCCTGCTCTTGAGCGACTGCCTTGCTTCTTTCACGAGAATTGGATTGAGCCGTTCTCCCCAACGCTCCAACAGGTCAAGCATTCGCTGAAATCGCGAATCGGCACCGGCTACCGAGTTGTCGGCATGCGCTGGCAGCGAGGCGTCGGGTTGAATGGAGGTCATTGCACGTTTCCGGCCGTGAGTTGCATGAAGACGTCTTCGAGCGATTTTTTCTTGCTGCCGAATTCGATGATCCGATGATCCGCGAGGACCATCTGGCGGAGAATCTCTGCTTCGGAGTCAAGATTGCCATCGTGTACAAACTGAATCAGGTTGCCTTCCCGGCGAATCGCATGCACGTCGTCGCGTGCCTCGAGCCAGGCGACGAGAGGTGCCGGATCACTGAGTACGCGAACATGAACGTTCCGTTGCTGATTGGCTTCGATCTCTTCCACCGAACCTACCGCCACCAGGCGTCCCTGTTCGATGATGCCGACCTGATCGCACATCTCGGCGAGTTCGGTGAGGATGTGCGAGCTGATCAGGACCGTCTTGCCTTGATCGGCGAGGCGACGAATCATCTCCCGCAGTTCGATTCGGGCGCGAGGATCAAGCCCAGCTGCTGGCTCGTCCAGGACTAAAACGGCGGGATCGTGCAGCATGGCACGCCCCAGGCAAAGCCGTTGTTTCATGCCTTTGGAGAGCCCGTTGATCGGCTTCTCGGCCAACGGAGTCAGTCCGGTGAAATCCATCATGTGCCGAATGGCGATTGCGGTCCGCTGCCGACGAAGCCATAGGCGCGGGCGAAGAAATCCAAATACTCAAGACATTCACGTTGGTGTAGGTGCCAAAGTAATCGGGCATGAACCCCAACCGCCGGCGTACACGATCGGATCGTTGATCACCGAGAAGCCGTCAACAAGACGCGTCACCGGCCGTTGGCAGGTCCAGTGTCGGCTAAGATCCGCATGCTGGTGGTTTTGCCGGCCCCGTTGGGGCCGATGTCCTCGGAAGACCTGGCCGCGATACACCTCGAACGAGACGTCGTCGACCGCTTTGGTCGAACCGAAGTGTCGCCGCAGGCCGCGGAGTTCGATCATCGGTTGTGTATCCACGTCACAAGTCCTCCTACCAGCGCCCGTGAACCACGTGAATTTCGTCCACAACGGTACCTTCGATCCCTGCCGTCTGGTCAAGGCTTCCGTCGGTCAGCTGGGCGATATCTGTAGTGCCGGAAGTACGGGTTTCGTG
>CALOEH010000102.1:0-92603 GCA_942492195.1 uncultured Planctomycetia bacterium
TCGTCCAGCGGAAACTCGTCGGGGTCCATCCGTTCGCCGGTGGTCTGCTCGATCAACTCGACCGCTCTGGCCAAGATGGTCAGGTTTCGCAAACCCAAGAAATCCATCTT
Organism: uncultured Planctomycetia bacterium; assembly: GCA_942492195.1. Lineage (GTDB taxonomy): Bacteria > Planctomycetota > Planctomycetia > Pirellulales > S012-138 > CALOEH01. Next base: position 111 of record CALOEH010000102.1, read on the forward strand.
GAGCAACCCAGCGGCTTCCACGTCCGCCATGGCCCACTGCGTGATCACGTCTTCCTTGCCGGTCACTCGCTGCAGCGGCACGTACTCGTCCAGCGGACGATCGGCAATCACCACCGCCGCGGCATGGGTGCCAACGTTGCGAGCAAGCCCTTCAATCTTGCGGGCAAGATCCAGCAGTTCCCGGATTTCGCCATCTTTCTCATAAACGTCGCGCAGCTCTTCGCTCTTCTCCAGGGCTTTGTCCAGCTTGATCCCGAGTTCGTCCGGCACCATGGCCACTACGGAATCGACGCGCGCGATCGGCATCCCTAGGGCTCGCCCAACATCGCGAATGGCAGCCCTGGCCTGCAAGGTGCCGAACGTGCCAATCTGGGCGACCATGGCAGATCCGTACTTGGCTTTGACATAATCAATGACTTCGCCGCGGCGCTGCTTGCAGAAGTCGATGTCAATATCCGGGGCTTCGAGCCGGTTCTCGTCCAAGAACCGCTCGAACAGCAGGTCGTACTCCAGAGGGCACACGTGGCTAAGTTTCAAAGCGAACGCCACCAGAGAGCCCACGCCAGAACCACGGGCTGTGTTGGGGATTCCACGCTCCACCGCAAACCGCACAAAGTCCCAAACAATCAGGAAGTAGTTAGGGAAACCAAGTTTGTTGATGACTCCCAGTTCCCGGTCCAGGCGGTCCATCACCACTTGGTCGAGTTGGCCATCTTTGTACCGATGCGGCTTGTTCGCGTAACGTTCTTTCAGTCCGTTGACGCAAAGTTCGTACAGGTACTGCTCGGAAGTCTTCTCCGGCGGGAGCGCAAACGAAGGAAAGTGCCGCTTGCCGAGATCCAACTCGATATCCACCGAGGCGGCAATCTCTTGCGTCCTTGTCACGGCGTCTGGGACATCGCGAAACGAGGCCATCATTTCGGCCGGCGTGCGAAGGTGGAACTCGTTGCCTTCGAGCCGCATCCGCTTGGGATCGGTTCGATAGCGGCCCGTGTTGACGCAGAGCAGAATATCCTGGGCCTCGGAGTCTTCCTGGTAAACGTAGTGCGAATCGCTGGTGGCCACCAAGGGCAAACTGAGACGCTCAGCCACGGCAATGGCCCGTTGCTTGGCCAGGCGTTGGATCTCCAGCCCATTATCCTGGATTTCGACGAAGTACCGGTCCCCGAAAATCTTGCTGAACCAGCCGGCGATTTCGACCGCTTCGTCCATCCGCTGCGCGGGATCGCCAGACTTGAGCAGGGTGTTGCTGAACTCGCCTGAGACGCAGCCGCTGAGGCAAATGATCCCCTCGTTGAACTGCTCGAGAATCTCGCGGTCAATCCGGGGCTTGCGGTAGAAGCCTTCGAGGAAAGCCTTGGAGGAGAGCTTCATCAAGTTCTGGAAGCCAGTGCGGTTCTTGGCCAACAGCGTCAGGTGATAACTACTCTCTTCGCCTGGCGAAGCCTCCTTATGGAACCGACTGCCGGGGGCAATGTAGGCTTCCATCCCCAGGATCGGGTTGATGTCGGCATCTTTTGCCTTGCGATAGAACTCCAGCGAACCGTACAGGTTGCCGTGATCCGTCAGCGCCAAGGCATTCATGCCGTCGTCTTTGGCTTTTTGGATCAGCTTGCCAATGGCGCTGGCACCATCCAACAGGCTGTAATGGCTGTGGCAATGCAAATGCACAAACGAAGCGTTTTCGCTCATCGGTTTCCTCGAGGAGAGGGCGTTCCGTCATCGGACAAGTGATACGGCCGCAGTGTACCATGCTAGCACGCGCCAAGTCACCGGTCCGGCTGGGGGCAGACGTTTGCAGATAAAGCAGTGCTAGCACAATGGCGATGAAGATGGGGAGTTTGAGAAGCGCAGAACAAGCGACTACGCAATCCGAAGATAATTGTGGACCCTGCCGAACTAGCTCAAGTTCCCATTTTGAATTCTTTAAGCCGCGTCTCAGGTGACAGAGGCGTCTGGCGTTCCTGCGAAACAGCCGATCCCTCCAAAATCTGACCAGACTTGTTGCTAGCAGCGCAGTATCTGCAAACGTCTGCTGGGGGAATGTGTTGCCACTTCACCCTTGCTGAGAAGGCGGGAGATCCTTGTAGTCAGCTATAACTTCTGCTGCAGGAAAGACTTGAGAATTAGACGCCTGGGCAGTCTGGTACCAGTCCAGCTCCGGCTCGAACCCCGGTTGGCCAAATGCCAGGTGTGCCAAGACCGGCACTGGGGTCCGGCTGCTGAGTTCGGCGGCGTTGGTCGCCTGGCTACCGTCTCCCGCCTCGGCTGGAGCCAGGGAATTGAACACCACGCCGGCCACGGCGACCCCGCCCCGATAGGCACTCGCCGAGACCAGCGTTTGCAACGTGTCGTTGATGGTGCCCAGCCGGTTGGCACTGACCACGACCACCGGCAGGCCAAACTCGACGGCCAAATCCGCGTTGTACAGATGTCGGGAAACTGGCGAGAGCAGCCCTCCGGCTCCTTCGACAATCACCACGTCACTGCAACGCTGCCAGTAGTCCAGTCCGGTAAAGAGCAGGGTTTCGTCCACCTCACTCCCCTCCAACTCCGCGGCAACCGGTGGAGCCAGCGGCGCAGCGAACCGCTGAGGACACACATGATCCAGCGAGCCTGGCATGCCAGCGGCGTGCCACAACCGCACCGCATCGTTCGTCTCATCAGAATCACAACCGCTGGCCACCGGCTTATAAACCCCCACCCGATATCCTGCCAAAACGAGCGATCGGGCAATCAGCGCGGCCACATAGGTTTTGCCCACCTCGGTTCCGGTGCCGGTAATGAACAAACCTGGAATGCTGCGCATGACTTCTCTTGGAACAGGGATACTCTGCGGATCAAGGCAGGAACACCGGCGAACAATAAATTCCGAGTTTGCAAACCGGAAATGCGTGAGCGAGCTCTCTGAGCATTATTTCATCGGCTCACACCCGAAGTTATTGTTGTCCGTACTAGATCTTTATCTAGATCGGTTCTCTTTCATGTTTTTTACGTCCTCTATCCATGTGGTAATTCTACTGACCTCGTGAACTCCCTGGCCATTCTTGATTACCCGGTTTCTTACATTCCAGGCTGAGAACCGGTCTCCATCCATTGCGCTCTTGGCATCGGCAAATCGGTTCCGCGGGTCTGGGTCGATCAGCTTCCTGCACAGTTCCAGCAGGCCAGGCGTGCGCTGGATTTCTTTAGGCAGCAGATCCGTCAGTCGATCTGACAACAGCAGCTTGGATTCCAGCAGAGCATCGTCGCGAGTCCGATCCACCACTCTGGTTGAATCGTCGCCAACGGCGGGACCTCCTAGTTCTGGCTCGCCACTGAGCAGTTCAACGAGCACATACCCTAGACTGGCAAGGTCGCTTTGCGGCGTCCATTCTCCATGCCGCAGATACTCTGGAGGAGCATAACGTGGGCTCCAGGTTCTTTGACGAGGGGGAGTTTTGTAAAAATGCGCCGAACCAATATCGATCAGCCGGATACTGCCGTTGATGTCAAGCATGATGTTCGATGGCTTGATGTCGCCATGCACCAGGCCTACCTTGTGCAGCGGGATCAGGCCGCGGAGACATTTCTCAATGATATTCACCGCCACCAACGGCTGAAGGCGAAGCCGCTTCTCGGAGGGAACGGCATAGATGACGTCGTACTCATTCGCCCAACGCTGTGGCTGAACATGCGTGCGCAACTCGTCCAGTAACCGATCATCGGCCAACTGACGAAGATCGAATCCATCTATCCACGGCATCAGCATCATGTAGATACCTCGGTCATCAATGAATCGCTGGACGTCAACCAGGTTATCATTGTGAATACTGTGAACCATCATGGCTACCTTGAGCAGACGTGCCATATCTTCGTGATAGGCTACATCGCTTCCATACGGTCTTGGCGAATAGATTTTGAGCGCCTGCCGATCCTTCTCTCTCATCTCATTCTGACACTCGGCCAGATAAACCACTCCCCTGACCGCCACGGCCAAGTTCGTGCAACTTGCGATAGCTGGAAACCCACTGAACCCGTTCGATGGCTTCTACCTGTTTTAACCGGGCCATCAATTCATTGAAGGCTGGCGAATCATGAACCGGTACACCTGGCCCTATCGCCGTCTCGTCCCGGTCGGTACATCGGGTAAGCTCTTCGCTACTAGGAATATCGCTGGTTAAGCTATCATCTGCCGGTGATTCAACGGGAGCAGGGTCACGCGGCAGGGACGCCACGAGTCGGGCGACCAACTCCTCAGACGTGCCTAGTTCAGCAAGTGCCTGACAATCTGCCTCGCTGAGCGCACCGTCATCCACGTTCTCGTTTGGCCCACTCTCGTTTGGGTCATACTCGTTTGGCCCATTCTCATCTGGCGGAAAAAATATATCCGCAAAGGCCGCAATCACATCAAAGCTCAAGCGGTCCTCCGGTGCATTCTGATCATTCTCGGTAGTCATCAACGGTTTTTCGTTGTCCATTTGTTCGTTGTTCATCGTGATCCCCTTTCTTCCATGAGTTGAGCGATTTGCATCCTGGCACGCGAACGATTTTTCCGGACTGCATCTTCTGACATTTTAACCGCATGACGATGGTTGACTTCCTCAGTCAATTCTTCGACGGAGGGCCAATCTCGGTTCGTCAGTAATAGGTTCAGATCCACAAAAAACACCATCTTGCGGGTCGGGCTCAACTTGCTAGCGCAGCGTAGCAGCAACTTGAACGTTTCGCGCAGTGCAAATAAAGCCTCGACATCTGGTTCGTCACTCGCCGACTCAGGCCCGTCATCCTGGTTCGTTGTACTTGGCGGTTTGCGCAGTATCGCATCCACAGCGCGGAAGTACGCAATCATCTTCATCAGAGCGAGTAGGCTCCCTCGAGCTTTGAACTTTCCCTCCATCACCGCTTTGGTGATCGACAACATGGCGTCTCTCCAGTTGTCCCGAATGCCTTCTGAATCGAGCCAGCCGCAGCGGGACCTCACGTGCGCACTGACAGCGTGCCGGTAGGCACCATCCAGCAGCACCAGCCCGGCACAGCGCTCCTCGTGCACCGAGCTAGCCATCAGTTCTTTGATGTGTCCTTCGTCCACAGGCTTGTTAGGGCCAGGCATAAACCAACCTCCCCGATGAAAAGCAACCTCGCCGTCCACTTACTGACTCGCGCGAACTGCCTGATGTGTGACATCAATCTTAAAATTTTTCTGAGAATATTTTTGTCAGCAGCTCACAAAAATTTTCTTTGTCACAACCGGGCCGTTCTCTCGAGTTCATCTGCAGTGCTGCAACAGCACACGCTATCAGGAATTGATCTGGCTCAGCCGGTGGTTACGCAAGAGCCGCAAAGCGGCACCAACAGAGGGGGAATGCTATGGCAACCATCTTCAAGAAGACAGCCGACGGCTTCTCAGCGTTCTCGCTGACGGGGCGAGAGTCGAGCGCCCCCTCTGTAGACCCGGCCGTTTATCACAATGCTGCTGATTGCGAATTCAGCATTGTGCCGTTTCGCGATGGCACTCGGCCGAACCATGCGTTGATTGCTGGCGGCTTGACGCCTGTGCGAGTCAACGGGTTGGCGGTCGTCGGCAGCCTGCGCGTTTTGGATCACAAAGACGAGTTGATGCTCGGCGAGTCGCAGATGTTCTTTTCTGCTGAGTCCGCTCCTGTTGTGGAGACCTACCAGCATGATGGTTCCACCCGACTGCCGCGCTGTCCGGTCTGCCGGGGAGAAATTGCCGACGGCCACACGGTGGTCTGCTGCCCCGGTTGCTCGCGGATCTATCACCTGTTGGACGCCACGGACGGGTCGCCTGCCAAACCCTGTTGGACGTACTCGCCAACCTGCCGGTTCTGCGAACACCCAACTTCGATGTCCGGTGAGCCCACCTGGCAGCCTGAGGTTGATGAAACGCGCTAGCCTTCTCCCGACTTCATGACGAGGTGCACAGCCATGGAAACTCAACAAGATACTTGCAGCCAAGTGAGTGACGCAGGCGGGGCGCGTCTGCGAGACGCCCGAGTCCTGCTCGTTGGGCTGGGGAACATTGGTTCGTTTTTGGCGGTGCTGCTCGCTCCCTTGGTGGCGTTCGTGCGTCTGGTGGATCGTGACCAGGTGGAGTTACGCAATACCCAAAACCAGTTCTATACGGCAGCCGACGACGGCCGGGCCAAGGTGGACGTCACTGCCGAACACCTCACGCGGTTGGCACCGCGGTTGCAGATAGAACGACGCCACTCGGACCTGCAGGACCTGCCTTGGGAAGACCTGGCCGATGTCGATATCGCTCTGGCCGGACTCGACTCGCTCAGGGCACGGCAGCTGCTCGCCGAAAAGCTCTTCGCGCTCCAAGTTCCCTACATCGACGGAGCGGTCGGCGAACCAACGCTGGTCCGGGTTCAGTCTTTGCTCCCTGGTCAGGCTTGCTTGGAGTGTAGTTGGGGGCCGGGACAGTACCGGCAGTTGGCCACGGAGTATCCGTGCCAACCGAGCGGAGGCGAGGCACCGCGCACCATCGCGCTTGGCTGTACCGGGGCAGCCACGGCCAGCGTGATGGTCGCGCAGTGTCTTCGACTTCTCAGTGATCACCGGCCGCAGCAAAGTTTCGAAATCAACGGAGACCTGCAGACCGGGCGGTTCATTCATTCGCTCCGGAGACACAACGAGCGGTGCCGTTTCCATCACCAACCGCTCTCGCAAGTGATTCGCCTGCCGACACCGTTCAGCTCGGCCACGGTGGCCGACTTGCTGGCCGCCCTGGATCGGCAGTTTCCACACGTAGCGGTGCAGTTGGAATTCCGCCGAGGCGTACTGGAACGCAACCTGTTTGGGGCTGCCCAACGGACGCTTCCTGACCAACTCGAACCGATCCGGCAACAGCGACTCGAAGACCTAGGGCTCACCGCTCGTGATCGAGTGGTGATTCACCTCGCGGGACACGCATCGGCTCACCTTCGTTTCCAACTAACTTCTGAGAACCTGACATGAACGAGATCTATCAGCCCGACCCGCCAGCCGACCTGGCAGACGTGATGATCCTGGCAGGCTCGGGCCCCGAGCCAGAGTACGACGGCGTGATGCAGCAGTTTTTGAACGAAGGGCTGCTGAGCCTTGAGCAAGCCTGCGAACAAAACGGGCTCTTGGACTATGCCAGTTTAGGCAAGACGAGCCCTTGGCTGTATCGACTCACGTTTGCTACCAGCGGCCTCGTTCGCAAACAAGACGGCAGCATTGTTCCGAACGATCGGCACGTGGTGGCGCTGCGATTCTTGCCGGACTATCTCCGCAACGCGGACCGGTTCGCGATGTTGCGTTTGATCGAACCAACGTCAGGCATCTGGCACCCCAACATTTCCGACAACGGACCAGGTGCCGGAGCGATCTGTGTGGAGATCTACCCTGGCGAAACGCTGCTTGAGATCTGCCACTCGCTGCACGATTTGTTTCGTTGGCGACTGCGGCAGTACGACGAACGTGACGCGCTCAACCCTGCCGCCTGTGGCTGGGGACGCGAGCATGTCCACGAGCCACTCGATGACCGCCCGTTGTTTGGGCAAAAGTTGAACCTTCAGTGGGGCCCTTCTTCCAACGGATAAGGACACGGACGATGACGACAACGCTTACGAAGCAGAGCTTGCCCTCTGCCGGACACGTGACTCTCGAAGCAGGTGGTTGGATCACCTGCCGGATGCCACAGCCCGAAACCACGGACCAAGCCGCGCGCCTGTTGACCAGTGTGGACGAACATCGCCCCGGCAACCTACGCCTCGCCAGCAATCAGGATCAGGTGTTCCTGATCGGCGAACTTCGCAAAGCAGACGGCCTCACGCTCCGTGAGGCGAGCGAGCGAATGTTCACACCCACTACGATCCCTACCGTTGAAGTATCGCCGGACGAACTCTACTGCATGCTTGCCGAGACTGGCCACGAGTGGAGCCCGGCCGAGGGGGACCAACTACTCTGGAAGGCGAACGTCAGCGGCACCGCCGGACGCTGCGAACTCTCGGCAACCCTGGTCTCAGGGGGAGTCCTGGTGCGTGGGGGACTGGCCACTTGGGAAGAAGACCTCTCTGAAGAGTCCCAGTTGGCGTTGGGCAAGTTTTTGACGGCGGCCAACAGTCAGGTTCGCTTTGCTCGTTTCACGTTTGAGTCTCGCGCCGCAAGCGCCGTTTCGTTTGCCAGCGCGGACCGCTTGGAAACGGAGCTTCCGGACAGCGTAGCCGCGGTCGTCTCCGCATGCTATTTAACGCGTCGTGAGGTTGCCGCACTCACGCATGCCCCGGTGGCCCAAGCCTACCTGGCGGCCGCGCATTAGTAGTCATCACGCTCCGTCGTGAAGTCGTTCATTCGAGTCAGGTTTTACAGTGGGTGCCATGGCACTCGTTCGAAAAAGTTTGTCGTTCGGTTCTGGTCTGGCGTGTGTAAGCCTGACCTCGTTTTCGTTCTCTTTGATTGGAGACCCATTCATGTCGGCCACCATGACACTTGAAGTCGAAGACTTCACCGGCCAGATGCGTCGCCGAGCCCCGGGGGTTCCTAAGAACGCCACGGTCAGCGACCTGGTCGAGAGCATTCGCAGTGAGATGCAGCTTCCTGATCAGGATGCGCAAGGACGCCCGATTCAGTACGGGGCGTTGACCGCCCGTGGCGAGATGCTCAACGCCACGGACCAACTCGGCGATGTGCTCGAAGAAGATGAAGTTGTCACGCTTTCCAAGTCGGTCACGGCTGGAAGCAACCGTTAGGCCCGTTGTGGGTCAAACCAGCGAACTGACGTCCGCCGCAACCCAGGCGGTTCGGCGGCGTCAGGTCGTGTTGCCCCCACGTGTTGACTCGGTCCGCAACGAAGCGGACCGCCCCCCGCACCATGCGACCATTTCAATCAGGAGCCCTCCATGGTTGTTGCCGAGTCCATCAAAACTGAGTTCGGGTTCCATGTTGAGTTTGTCGACGACCAAGGGCACGTGGTCCGTGATCGGCGGCTCACCGAAGCAGATTTTGGTCATGCCGTTCGAGCAACCTGGTTCGATGCGTTTTGCCTCGGCTTGACCACCGAGTATCTGCCTGGGCAGGGCGAAGCTCGCATCGAGCCTGTGTTTCCCAGCCCTGCCGCCGTCTCACCATGCACGCGTGGCTTCTCCGTCACCATCTCACTGCCTGACGGGAATGAACACCGCTGCGAGTTCGACATTGGCTACTTCGGCTCGTCAGCAAACCGTTTGCGAGCCGAGTTATTACGCACCGAGGCGATGACCAGCGAGCAGCAACTCTCGTATCGGCTCAATGCTTTTTTGGACGAAGCGCAACCTCCCCGCGCCGCCAACAAGTTGGCCATCTCGCTAGAACCGGCGACGGCCAACTTGCGCATCGCCGTAGGCTCTCGCCGTGACTTCGGACCCACGACCCCCTGGGACGAACCGACGTACGCGGACCTGCCGGTCTTGATGGATCCAGGGGTCTTGGAAGAGTCCGTTCACGAAGCCAGGGCGGCCCCAGAGCGAGAGATCGCTGGTTTCCTGTTGGGGCATGTGCAACGTGATCCACAAAACAACGAGGTCTTTCTGGCGGTGACCGGTCTGGCCACGGCTCACGGCACCACCGAGGCAGATGGCACTTCGGTCACATTCACCCCGGCATCGTTCGTTCAGGTTCGCAACATCACCAAACTGCGTGGATTGGGCGAGTCGGTCGTTGGCTGGTACCACAGTCACCCCTTCACGCTCTGCGAGGCCTGCCCTGTGCCAACCCCGCCGGAGTGCATTGCCAAGGTGCTGTTCTACAGCCAAGACGACATTCATCTCATGGAAACCACGTTCGAGCAGCCGTTCATGGTCGGGCTGTTGGTTGCCGTCGAACCCCGGATCGAACAGGCCATTGGCCACCTGCCGGTCAAGCTCTACGGCTGGCGAAACGGGGAAATCCAACAGCGAGGTTTCGAAGTGGTCCAGGCCACCACGCCGCGCTGAACTGCGTGCACAAGAAGTATTTCGCTTGTTTTCGAACGTTGTACCTCAACCCGGTTGAAGGAGAAGCACGATGGCCACACGAACCTCAGGTGCCACCCCCGCAGCAGCAACATCCGCTACCAAATCTGCTAATGCAACTGCCAACCAAACCGGCAACTCGCCCGAGGAGATCTTGGAACGCATCACCACAATGCACAAGCAGAAGAACTACGAGGGGGTTCGCAACGAGGCGGTTTCGCTGAACACGAAGCTGGCCTTGACCCAGCGCCACATTCACAAGTTGCTGGTCCTCCAAGAAGGACTTCGTGAAAAGCTCGAAGCCGCCATGGCACACGAGCACTACGAGGTAATCATCACCGGGGCCAAGCAAAACGGCCGCCTGGTGGCCGAGGTGGCAGGGTTGGGCAGCACCCGCGTTCAGGTTGCTGTGCATCCTGATGTAGCCGCCGAACAACTCCAAGTGGGAGGCACCGCGCTGGTCTCGCGTCATCGCAACTGCGTCCTCGCCGTGACTGGCAGTCGTGGACGGTGGAAGGACATTGCCACCTTTGAGCAGTATCTGGAAACGCCAGATCGAATCTTGGTTCGCGACCGCGAAACGCTCGTGGCGCTCGACGTGGCTCACCAGCTGCGCGACACGCCACTGCGGAAAGGGGACCTGGTCGGCTTCGATCGTGACACCGCCGGCATGGCGTACGAGCGCGTGGAAACCCCCGGCGGCGAGCATCTGTTCGATGAGGACGTCACCGATTGCTTCTCGGAACTCGGGGGCTTGGACCAAGAGATTGAACAGATCAAGGAGCACGTTGACTTCCGTCTGCGCAATCCCGAACTCGCCGCCAAGTACCTGCTCAAAAGCAAGTGCGGCATCTTGCTCAAAGGGGTGCCTGGCAATGGCAAGACGCGGATCGCGCGCTGCACGGCCGGTTATGTCCGCCAGCAGTTTCCGGATCAGCGGTGCCGGTTCATGCACATTGCCGGTGCGGCAGATTACAGCATGTGGTTCGGGGAGACCGAGCGAAAATTGACTGAGCGTTTCGACGCAGTACGCCAGGCCTCACGCGATGGGCTGGTGGTCGTCTTCTGGGACGAAGTGGACGCCATTGCCAAACGGCGCGGCACCGACCATGGCAGCAGCGCTCCGGACCGTATCCTCAACACGTTCCTCAGCCAGCTCGATGGCATCGTCCCGCTGTCCAACGTGATCATGCTGTTCGCCACCAATCGGGCAGACATCCTCGACCCCGGCTTCTTGCGCGCCGGACGGACGGACGAAAAGATTGAGATCCCCACGCCCAACCGGCGTGCCGCGGGGGCCATTCTGCATGGTTACCTCAATCGTGGAATCCCGCTCGAAGCCACGCACGCCGCGCCGGACGAGTTGGTGGGGCCTCTGCTCTCGAAGCTGTTTGCGCCCAACGGGTGCTATGCCGAAGTGGCCCAGGTCAAACTGAGCGACGGCCGCCGACTGCCGGTCGCCGGACGTCAGTTGCTCAGCGGTGCCATGCTCGAAAACCTGGTCGGCGTTGCCGCCAAGGCAGCGGCGGTTCGCGAAGCCAGCACCGGCATCGAAGGGGTCACGGCAGATGACTTGAGCCTGGCCCTGGAGAACGAACTGATCAGCACGGTTTCGCTGCTGGCCCCCGGCAATGTCAAGAGCTACGTCAAGTCCGTCCCGCAAGACGCTCAACCGATTGCTGTCGACCCGTTGTTAACCTCTTCCACGTCCTCCTTTGTCCGCGCGAGGTAAATCTCTTATGTCTGATACGCCTACCACGGTCACCAAAGTCATTGGTGCCGATTTCGAATTGGCCAATGCGTTCCTTGGTGAGGTTCCCGGTTCTCCCCGCCAGGCGGCGAATGCCTTGCTGGCCGAAATCGTCGGCTATCCGCTCAACGGTCGGGGGGGCACGGCCATCGAATACGGCCGACGGTTCCTCGATACGTGTGGTTCGTCCTGGTACATCGACAGTGACCATCTCGAAGGGAACTTGCCAGAACACACCAGCGCGCTGGACCATCCCGGCGTGCTGCATGGTGCCGGGTTTGCAACGGCGCTGCAGGCGATGCGTTCGGCCGAACGAAAACTCCCCGCCCGAACTCGACTCAACCTGCTGGCCAACTGCAGTGACGGTTTCACGTCCTGGGGAGGCCATCTCAACATCTCGCTGGTTCGTCGCTGCTTCGAGGACATGCTGTATCGCAAGCCGCATCTGGGAAGTTTCTTCGCCACGCACCTGGTCACCTCGGTGCCGTACACCGGGCAAGGGATGGTTGGCGCGGCCAACCGGCGGGCCGCGTGCGCGTATCAATTGAGCCAACGGGCAGACTGGTTCGAACGGTTCGCAGGTCAGCAAACCATGTACGACCGCCCGCTGATCAACACGCGAGATGAATCGCACGCGGCCGAAGATTTAGCCCGGCTGCACGTGATCTACTTCGATACGGTGCTCTCACCGGTGGCCAACATCCTCAAAGCTGGCACCACGCAGTTGGTGCTGGCCATGATCGAAACTGGTTGGGCGGACCCGACGCTCTGCCTGGACGACCCGGTTGCCGCAGCGTCGGAGATTAGCCGTGACCTTGCGCTGAAGCAAGACCTGCACACTGCCGTACGGGGTCGAACTATGACTGCCGTGCAGATTCAACTGGCCCTGGCCAATCTGGCGGGCGAGTTCGTATCCAGCGGCGCGGCTCGTAATATTGTGCCAGATGCCGAGCAGATTGTTGAGCTCTGGCTCGACACGCTCAACTTGCTCAGTCGCCGCGAGGTCGAAGGTTTGGCCAAACGGTGCGACGCCTGGCTCAAATACCTGTTGCTGGACCGGCAACGTGGACGAAGGAACGTGGGTTGGTCATCCGATGAAATGCGCGTGGCCGATTCGTTGTTCGCCAGCCTGGACCCAGAGGTCTCGTTCTTCTTTCAGGCGGCCGAGAACGGCTTTGTCGAACGGATGCCAGACAACGACACGCTGGCCCGGTTTGCCTATCAACCTCCCGAAGATACCAGGGCGTACTTTCGCGCCCACGTCCTCCGCCGCCACGGCGAGGCGGTCTCCTTCATGGACTGGTCGCGGATCACGTTTCGAGTGCCGGCAGCTCGACACTGGGCCTCGATCGCCGAGATTCCCATGGACGACCCTTGCCGTTTCAATCGGGCTGAGTCCCAGGAACTCCTGGACGAATGTTCGACGTTGGAAGAACTGGTCGAAGCGGCCAATGCACTGACGCAGGCCGAACCGGCCACCTACACCGAAAACGGTCGCTTGTAAGCAGCAACCCAAGTTTCGCGTGAGTTCGAAGTTGAATTTCCGTCTTACCCATCTGGAGCTTTACCATGCCCAACGAACGTTTCCCCAAAAGCGACCGTCAACGCACTTCGGCCGATGGCCCTCCAAACGGCGATGACCACCTGGATGCCGAGCGCGCAGAGGTTGACCACCTGCTACGAACCACGGATCGTGTCTTCGATTCGATCAACAGCATTCACGCCCAAACCTACCTGACCCAAAACTTGCAAACCGGAGGGCAGTAACCCTGCCAGGTTCGGCAACTTCCTCAATCGAAAGGCGAGGCGTACTGATGGAAACCAAACCACTGTTGATGGGGTCCGAGGTCGAATACTCGATGCCCAACTCGCGTCCCCCAGCCAGCCAACGTATGGCTGACTACCACACGTTGTTGCTGGATGCTATTCGGGCGGATCACGCCTGGCTGCCTGACATCCGCAATGGAAGCGGCATCTACCTCGATAACGGATCGCGGTACTATCTGGACTCAGGCAACCACAACGAGTTCAGCTCGCCTGAGGTTTCGACGCCGCGGCAGATTGCCATTTACGATCGGGCTGCCGAACACATCCTTCGCCGTGCCAAGGCCCGCGTCGAAAGCCGGTTCGACGGCACGGATCTGTGCATCACCAAGAACAATATCAACTTCAGCCTGGCAGACCGAGCCACCTGGGGACAGCACGAAGCATTCACCTGTTGGATCCCGCTTCCCGATGCGGCAATGCAGTTGGTGCCACATCTCGTCAGCCGGATCCCCTACGCCGGGGCCGGTTGCCTTTCGGCGCATCCTGACGGAATGGGGTTCGAACTCTCACAGCGCTCCCGGCACATGACGCGCGTGCAAGGGAGTGAGACCACCCGAGATCGGGCGATCTTTTGCACTCGAGCTTGGAAATCTTCTGATGTTTCTCAGGAAGGTTGGACCCGAACCAACCTGATCTCCAAAGACTCCCAGCGCTGCTCGTTCGGGATGTACCTCACGTTTGGCGTGACCGGCTTGCTGTTCATGATCATGAACGAGGGGAACGTCATCGGCCAGGAGGTGCAGTTGAAGAATCCCGTGACCGCGATGCGGACGTTCTCGCTTGATCCTTGGCTCCGCGCCCAGGTTCCGCTCGCCAACGGCAAACAGGCAACCGCGATTGAGATTCAGCGGGCCTATCTTCGCGAAGCCACGCTGCACCTGGAACGAGGATCGTATCCGAGTTGGACGGAGGAAGTCCTGCGGCACTGGTCCACCACGCTCGATCAGCTGGAGCAAGACCCGCTGCAACTCGCCGACAAGTTGGACACGTATTTGAAGCTGATGATTTTCGAACATCAGTTGCGGCGGGGATCGCTGACCTGGGCCAGGCTTCGTCAATCGCTGAAGCTGCTCGAAGAATTTCGACGAACTCCCCCGCCAGTTTTCAACGCTTTGCTTCGTGAAGACTCCAGCGGGCTGAGTGAAGAACTCCTACCCATCTACGAGCAACTGATCAACCACCGCGAACTGCGGCGCGTTGGGCTGGAGCAACTCCGTTTTGCACTGCGACTGCAAGCGGCTGAACTCAACTACCACGAGTTGGGAGGACTGTTTGATCAACTCGAAGCCTGCGGCCAGGTGGACTCGGTGGTCGTGACACCCGAAGACGTCGAGCAGGCCATCGGCAATCCACCGCCTGACGGCCGCGCCAAAGTTCGTGGCCAATGGATTACCGAACTGTCCGGCAAGCCTTGGGCCTGCGATTGGGAATGTGTGGTGAATCAAGCGGATGGCCATTGGATCAACCTCCAAGATCCGTTCAGTAACCAGCGAAGCGCTCCCGCTTCGATCCCTCCGTTGCCCAAGCAGCGTCGCTCCGGCAGCTTCCCGGATGTTCTGGTCCGCATTGCGGAATGACCATCGTCCCATGTAGAACAGTTGTCTCAACGGTTCACGAACCAAAGAAGGATTTTCGGGACTTTGATTGAAAGGATTTCATGGTCGAACTGGTCCGCGTCAATACCGGTGACGGTGTCAAGCTCGATGGGGCTTTGCACCTGCCGGACGAATCGGTCGCCCGGCAACTTCCTGTGGATGCCGTGCTGTTGGTCCATGGAACCGGCAGCAACTTCTACGCGTCGAGCCTGATCGGGCAGCTTGCCACTTGGGCAGTTGACCAAGGTCTGGCCGCTTTGGCAGTCAACACGCGAGGGCACGACCTGGCGTATCCGGCCTATACGCTCAGCGGACCGAGTTGGCTGGGTGCCGCGTATGAGGTGGTTGCCGATGGTCACCTGGACCTGGCCGCCTGGACCGGTTGGATGGCCGAGCGAGGCTACCAACGTGTGGTGGTAATGGGACACAGCCTGGGTGCCCTCAAAGGGATCTGCTGGCTGGCGGATGCTCCGCCACAAGTGAAGAACCCGGTGCAAGGTTTGGTGGGGCTCTCGCCCGCTCGGCTTTCGCACCGCTGGTTTGTCGATAGCCCACAGTCTGAGCTCTTTCTTGCCACTTTGAAACAAGCCCAAGAGTTGGTGGACGCCGGTCAGCCACGGCAGTTGATGCAGGTGCAGTTTCCGCTTCCCTATCTGGTCACTGCGGCCGGTTATTTGGACAAGTACGGGCCAGGCGAACGATACAACGTGATCGAACGTCTCCCGCAGCTCGCTCTGCCTACCTTGCTCACTTGGGGAAGCGAGGAGGTGAGCCACAACATCGCCTTTCGGGGACTGCCTGACGCCGCTGAGGAGGTGGCCAACCCTAAGATTCGCGTCGAGGTGATCGCAGGCGGAGACCACCACTACTCAGGCGTGCGAACCGAACTCGCTGCGCGCCTGAAGAAGTGGTTGCAGACGCTCGACGGATAAACCGAGTTCTATATCAATCCGAGTTGACGGTAGACAAGGATGACGCTGGTAGCCGATATCGCGATGCAAAGCGTGATCGGAGCCAATCCCGCAATCGTTCCTTTCCAGCCAGATGTTTCGTGCAGTTTCGTCAAGCCAATGCACATGAACACCGTCACTGAGATCATGGCGAGATACTGACCGACAAACGGAATCAGGCTAAATACCCCGCCGATTCCAGTGGCATAACTCGCTGCCCGCAGAGTTGTCTCGAACGGGAAATTGGCACCCTGCAGTATCAGCAGGACAACGTGACTGATTCCGGAAGTGATGTAGAGCCCCAAGGGAACGAGTACGAAATAGCATGCCAAGCCCCCAACTGTTCGGCCAAGGACTAGCGGATCAACGTTGGGCAAAATATCCATGACTACCAACCAAACCAGTTGGTACAGGAACGACGCAATGGCTCCGCCCAAGGTAACCAAAGTGGCGAAGAGAAGCGGTTGCCAATGCCCTCCTTCGCGGCGCATCGATCCAAAAAATTGGCGCGTGTCCGAATAGCCCAACCGGATAGTGTGCCAAGCCGACTCAACCCCGACCCCTTCGCGTTCCCAAGGAGGCCCGTCCCGTTCCAGAGAATCTTGCGGTGGCACATAGCCGCTCTGGGTCGGCGAGCGAAACGGGTTCTCTTCCTCCAGGCCAGGGACGCTGGGAGAAAGCAAGCCGCCAGCGTCAGGCTCGGGGGAGTCGATGCTACCCCCTGGCACTGCGACCACGGCTTCGCACTCCGGACAGCGGGCGTTTTTGCCAGCCGTGTCATCGGGCGTACGCAACAGTTTCTGACACTGCGGGCAACGAAACTCAATGGGCATCAGTACCTGCACCTGGCTGAAGGGGGACGTCTCGCTTCGTCGCTTTCATCGAATTTCGTTCAGCTTTGTCATCCGTGTTGTCATCCTAGCGACCGAGCCCTTGAAATGCAGCCAGGATCTAGTGCTTTGTCACGGGAAAGTTTTCGGATGCCACGGCCCTCGCTTGCGTGGGCATGTTCAGATGCAAGTGGCGAATCTGATTCCACTGCAGCAGGGCCACGCGAGCGAGGCCATGGCACCCAACGCCGAAATTTAAGCGTTGACGCAGCACTAGCCGAAGTTTTCGGGATCGAAACCTTCGAGCCCTTCCATTCCTTCCAACTCTTCTTCAGAGGGAACATGCGGGACGGAGTACTGTTCGCCGAGCCAACGCCCTAGGTCAATTTGTTGGCAGCGAACATTGCAAAACGGCATGGTGGCCGCGCATTGGGCGGGATCGACCGGTCGTTCGCAGATGGGACAAAGAGGAAACCGTGCCACAGCAGTCGTCCGTTCGAGAGGTTACTTCCAGCGGTCAAGGGTCACCGGTTTCGTCAACCGCTCCCCGTTGCGATCAATGACCAGCGTGACCTGATCGCCCCCGCGCTTGGTCGCAATCAAGGTGGTAAGCGTTTGGAAGTTGTCGACCGGCTTGCCTTCGAACTCAACCACCACATCGTTGGCCATGATGCCGGCCGTCTCCGCAGCCGAGTCGGCACGAACGTAGGAGATGCGGCATTCGACCGTACTTCGCGAGCCTCCCACGCCCAGGAAAGCTCCGTTTCGCATGTCGATTTCGGCTTGGGGTAGCCCGATGCGAATCTGTTCGAGCCCTGCTTCGGTGATATCGGTGCCGTACAGGTCGAGCCGCTTCAGGTTCTTGAGTTGGGCGATCAGACCGGCCGCGTTGTCGTTGACCTTGGCACCATGCAGACTGAGCGTATCCAGATGCGGCATTCTCGTAAACAACTGCATGTCTTCCGGTTCGCCTCGCCAGTCACCACCTAAGATAATGTGCGAAAGCGTGGGCTGTCCTGTTTCGATGGTGCCGTCACTAAAACCGCCCCCCAGTTCCAACACTTCGTCAATCGCCGCGTCTTGGTCAATCGACTCCACGAACTGAAGCGCCGAAGCTGCCTGATCCGAGGCGGCCGTCACCTTCTGATTCGCTAACGAAACGAGAGCCTTGGTTGCGGCGGCACGCGTGGCAGGTTCTGCGTCGACGGCCATCTCGCGCAGGATGGAAATGGAACGGAGTGCCAACTCCAGGCTGGCCCCTGAACTGGCCGCTTTTTCGAGCGGCACCACGGCGGCAAGTCCCAACCGGCGGAGTTCTCCACTCGCCCGTTCGCGCAAGCGGAACTGGGGAGCGTCCAGCATTTCCAACCACTCGGCTTGTTGAGGAGTCAACGCATCACGGGTCGGTGGTTCGGCCGTGGCGAACTGGGGGGAAACACCCCTCCCAACGCAGAACAGCGCAAGCAGAACAAGGATCAGATGCACTTGTCGCATCAGTTATCACCAATTGTTGTTTTTGGCAAACGGGCAGATTCCCGCGGGGTATCACACCTATCAGGATTTGTCAGTCAAACGGATTTCGGAGCCATGACCCTCTGGACTCTGGCAGTCCTCGGTAGCCTTCCGAAAAACCAAGCGGTTTTTATGAATTTTGATTCAACCATTAGTCAATCTTAGCCGATGGGGCGCGCCGTGGGCAACTCCGGCTAAGCGATTGCGGACTTTATGCGGTTCAGGCAATCCCCTCGTCCTATCCACGCGTAGGATCCTTACACTTGTGCGTTGACACGATTTGCAGCAACCCCCAGCCGTTTCAACCCTGGCACTGATACAATCGTTGCCAGTGTTCCTTTTAGGGCTCCTGACCAAATCAGCCGGAGCAACGACACTGGTAGCACCGCTGGCGACTACGCGGAGTGGGACACCTGATCAGAGAGAACGCGTACGGTGAATTGGAAATCCCAGCCCGAAGCGTGTGACGGGCTGATGATTTAACCCGTCGCGGAACGAGGATGGGCCGATTTGCGATTCAATCAACAGCCTGGTGAGCGAGAAACGCAGGTGGCGTCATCGCTTGTCACGCGTCCTCGCTGACGCTGCGGGTTAAGATTGAAGAACCGGCAGCTCAAACGAGCTCGGGCTCCTCTCTGGCCTTATTGGTCCGCGTACACCCGAGTGCTTTCTTCTTTGGTCACCGGAGCCACCTGGTTGGTCACTGGATCTCGGATGTCATCCGTGAACAGTTTGACCTGGAACTTCAGCGTGCCGGGTTGGACCGCCTTGGCACGAACCGTGTACTCCACTTCGGCTCCGGGAGCCAATCGCGAAACCGGTTCGAAGAAGACCTGGCTCTTCTCCGGATTGATCTGGTATTGGGCTCCGGCGGCGCTATCGGCCACCATGCCTTGCGGCATGACCGCCAGCACCGACACGTTGTTGGCAGCTTTGGAACCCTCATTCATCACACGGACGCGGTAGGTGGTCGTACTCCCCACTTCAATGGGATCCTCGACGTCAGAGATCTCAAACTTCAGGGCGGCTACCCCTTCGACCGTGACCGCGTGCTCTGCCTTGTCGCTGAGTTCCATTTGGGCGGAACTCTCCACGGTGATCCGTTGGCTTCCCAGTTCGACCGGTCGGGTGACAAACATCACCTTGGCATTCTGCCCCGGCGGCAAAGACTCCAGCGACCAGTACACCGCACGGGTTGCCGAATCGTACTGTCCATAGTTGTTGGCTTCGACGAACTCCATGCCTTTGGGAATATGCGTGGCAATCTCAATCTCACGTGTGTCGGCCGTACCAGGGTTGGAGATCATGACTTCGTACGTTGCCGGACGATCGAGGAATCGCCGAGTGGGGCCGTCGATGCTCGCCTGCAAACCTGGAGCGACCACACGAATGGGCGTCTCGACCTGAGCCTGAAGGCTAGCCTCGCCCACGGCGACAATCTTGTTCAAGAAGGCTCCCGCCTTGCGAGCTTCGAGCGTGAGTTCCAGTTCGCGAGATTCACCAGGTTTGAGTTCTCCTACCTCGTACTGGAGTTCGTCACCATAAGGATGATGCAACTCGGCCGGAACTTGTTCGGTCAGCACGACGCCGCTCGCCACACCGGTACCAGGGTTGGAGATTCGTACTACCATGACCAACTGTTCATTGACCGTGACTTGTTCCGCCATCTTGACGTTGAGTTCCAGTTGCGGTCGTGTGGCAACGGTGCTTACCGAAACCTGGGCAGCCAAATGCACGGTGGCAACGCTACCAATCTCGCCTTCGGCCATGGGGCGAACTTCCATCCGCACCACTTGCTCATCACCGGGTTGCAAGGTGCCGAGCTGCCAGCGAAGATTGCCATCGGCATCGGGTGAAACACTCGGACGAGTGGCTAACAGCACGGTCCCACGTGGCACGACATCGCGAACTTCTACTTGATGTGCCGGAACGCTGCCGGTGTTGCGAATGCGAACTTCGAACATGGCCGGCTTGTTGACCTGAATTTCAGCAGGCGCGAACTTCTCGACCGCCAACGACGGGGACTGAATCCCCTCGAGCTCGGTACTTCCCGGCACGCCGGTTCCTTGTCCGAGTCCGCCTCGCGAAGCAGGAGGAAGGTTGGCACCACCCGCAGATCCGCCTAAGGCGTGCATCGCCGCGCGGTCATCCACAGGGCCAGTGGAACCGGTTTGCCGCACTCCGTACCGACCCGTAGTTCCTTGGTCCGCAAATCCAGCAGAGCCAGCCGGCTCGCTGGCCTGAGGAGAAGCCCAAGGTTTGCCTGTTGCGGCACTCCCCAACGGCCGAGACTCATTGCGGGCTTCTTCTGGAAACGCCCTCGGTGGAGCACCTTCGGCCTGCGCCAGGGTTTCCCGATATCGGCTTTCGGACGCTTCACCAACATCCGCCTGGTAGCCAGAGTCCGCACCCCCGGCAGCTTGACCGGCGGGCGCGTAGCTGCCATCGTAGGCAGGTGTTTCGTGACGAACAGGGACGGAGTTTTGGTCGTCCTGATATCCGCCGGCTGGGAGTGGGCTATCGTAGTTGTCGCCCCGTGGATCGGCGAGTTGGTTGAACTGCGCCGCGGCATCCGCAGCGCCGTCATAGACTGTGCTGTCGGACGAATCGCGGGCGGAATAACGATCAGCGGCCGAATCCAGCGGTTCGCGCATCTCAGGCACACCGCGCGAAGCCGCAAACGGATCTGGTCTCTGCGGCGGCGTCGATGGCGCATCGGCGTCGGTGAATTCTTCCGCCGGGGTATCGTCCGCGTATCGATCTCGATTGAAGAGATCATCCTGCGGCTGCTCACCGATAGCGCCGGGAGCCGGTTGCTCCACGCTGCTACCTTGGGCAGCAGCGTCCGCCGCCGGAGCGAGCTCGTCTTGAGTACTCTGTTGTCGATGGACTGTGCAATGGCGATCGAAGCCACAACGACCAGGGCACCAACAGCAGTTAATCGAATTGCGATCCGCTTCATGGACCAAACTCCCAGCGTCACGCAGAAGCCACGGCCCGCCTGGGTTCGTGCTTCCTTGCGCGAATACGGCTCTAACCTGTCAAATCACTCCAGTCGGATGGCCAGCGATTGACCCCCAGCATGTGTGATCGAAGAATTCGTCGGGCTAATTAGCAGATTCGCCCCGTCAAGGCAAAGCCGGTTTATGCGCGGTACCGGTATTTCCGCGAACGCCGAACGGAGTTTCACTCCCCTTGAGCGGCGTACCGCCCCGCGGCCCATCCAGCCTGAGAAGATGCCTGCCGAACCGTTCGGCTGCAACCGCTTGCTTGACCTAAATCCTATCCAGGCTTTAAGGTAGCGATGGTGCATGGCCGTCCCGATGGACCAACCTCGAGAGAGGATGCCGGCCCCAACACCTGACGTTACGAACCGATGGACATGGGCCAGGCACGAACTAGCAGTGCCAGCACAACTGAATTGATACGAAACCGACGAAACAGGATTTCTATCTATGGCAAGTACTGGATGCCTGACCGGGACCGAACGTCGAGGGTTGATACTCGCCTGGGCGATGTTGCTAGCGGTTCCGTTTGCGGCTCGCGGCGAAGTGGGTTCCGACCCGCTGCATCAAACGGCGCAGCTCCGTCGCCCCGTCGCGTTGGTGGAGATTGGGGCAGATCGTTGGGCAGTTGCGAACCGGGATGCGGGAAGTGTTTCTTTGGTGGATGTCTCCACGCGCCGGGTGTTGAGCGAAACCCGCTGCGGCAAACAACTGGCAGACCTGATTTCGCTGGGCCAGCAACACTTGCTGGCCGTGGATCAAGCCCAGCACCAGCTACTTCTACTGGCCCTGCAAGCCGATGCCATCAGCGTGGTAGCTCGCGTGCGCGTTCCGCAGTATCCCGTGAAGGTGGTGTTGGCTGCCGACGGCCAGAGTTGTTTGGTGGCGTCCCTGTGGTCCCAACGATTGAGTCGCGTGGAACTGGTGTCGCAGAATGGTTCGTGGAACTTGCGAGTCGCGGCAACCTTGGATCTTCCCTTCGCGCCGCGCGAACTGTTGCTGCTGCCCAAGCGAGAGCGATTGCTGGTGGCCGATTCGCACGGAGGGATGCTGGGTTTTGTCGATCTGCCGAAGTGGAAACTTGACCTCACGCGCGAACTCCCCGCTCACAATATTCGCGGGCTGGCGATCTCGCCTGACGGCAATCGTTTGATGGTGGCACACCAGATCATCATTGATGTTGCCCAGACAACCCACAACGACGTTCACTGGGGCGTGTTGATGAGCAACGTGCTTCGCTGGTTGGACCTGGATGTTGTCATGGATCCGCAGCGCAAGATTCTGGCAGACAGCCACGTGCATTTGGCTGGCGATACGCTCGAAGCCGGGGAGATCCCTCAGGCGTGGCCGTGACTGACGACGGGCTGGCCGTGGTGGCCCTGGCCGGAGTGTCTCAGGTTGGCGTAGGTCGAGAAGATGACTACAACCTCCGGCATATCAACGTGGGAACGCGTCCCACCGCGGTGGCGATCAATACCGGCCAGAAGTACGCTGTGGTGGCCAATACTTTGAGCGATTCGATCTCGCTAATTGACCTCGAGTCCTGGGAAAGCCAAGGCGAAATCTCGCTAGGTCCGCCGAAGACACCGCTCTCTTCAACCGAGCAGGGAGAGGTGTTGTTTTACAATGCGAACCTCTCGCTCAGCGGTTGGTTCAGTTGCCATAGTTGCCACACGGACGGCCATAGCAATGGCAATCGAAACGACAACCTGGGGGACAACGACTTTGGCGCCCCCAAGCGAATTCTCTCGCTGTTGGGCGTCGCCGACACCGCCCCTTGGGCGTGGAATGGGGGAATGCACGATCTGGAAAAGCAGATTGCCAAGTCAATCTCGCTGACCATGCGTAACCCCGTGCCACCCGACACCGAGTCAACTCTCCGCCTTGGCCGCGTATATCAAAACGCTACCACCTGCGCCAGGATTGAGAGCAGCCCGAGAGCAACTTGATGCGCCGGCCATCGCTCGAGGTCAGAAAGTGTTTGCCGCTCAGCAGTGCAGCAACTGCCATCGCGGACCAGTGTATACAACGCCTGAAACGTATGATGTGGGCCTCAAAGATGCCAACGGGTTGAAGCATTTCAATCCCCCTTCGCTCCGTGGCATTAGTCAGAGAGGTGCTTACTTTCATGACAATCGGGCTGAATCCCTGGATGACGTGTTGACCGTCCATCAGCATGGAGTCACGCAAGATTTGACGCCACAGCAGCAGGCAGATTTGATTGCGTTCTTGCAAAGTCTATAACATGGCCGACCTCGGCCGGTCTTGAATTCACACAAAGGAGCATCATGGACTACGAAGCCAAGTTTTCCGCAGCCCATTCGTACAACGACTTCTTGGAGAAGTATGGCGAACCGCAGCATCAGCAGCGTTGGAAAGATCATCACTCGGCCGTGATGGTTTCGGCGGAACAAAAAGAACTGCTCGGCAGCTTTGTCCGCGAGATGAACGTACTTTGCCTGGCCGGCACCTGGTGTGGCGATTGCGTGAACCAGTGCCCTATCTTCGACCGCTTCGCGGAGATTACCGACAAGATCAACGTGCGATTTGTGGATCGAGATGCCGACGCGGAACTGGCCGCGTCACTCAAGATCTGCGCCGGGGGTCGGGTGCCTGTGGTGATTTTCTTGAGCGAAGATTTCCATCACGTGGCCACCTACGGGGACCGGACACTCTCGAAGTACCGGCAAATCGCGGCCAGTTTATCCGGCGCGGCATGTCCCGCCGGGATCGGGGTCGATCTCCCCATGCTCGAGGCGGTCACCGCCGATTGGCTGGAAGAATTCGAGCGGGTTCAGCTCATCTTGCGTACTTCAGCACGACTGCGGGAATTGCATGGTGATTGAAACCACAGCGTGATATTGAATCGTAGTGATTGAGTCGTACGACTTTGTACTTTTAATGATCCCTTGAAAAGGAAAGCAAGGTTAGCAACGTGCACCACATCCGACATCGCGACGAAGACGAACTGGCCCCCGCATATGCCGCTCGGCAGTTTTCTCACTCGATTCCCAAGTTCGAAATGCCAGAGCAAGGACTGCCTGCCCCGGTGGCCTACCAACTGGTACACGACGAGATGAACCTCGACGGCAATCCGGTGCTGAATCTGGCCAGTTTCGTCACGACTTGGATGGAACCGGAAGCCGACAAGCTGTTCCTCGAATCGCTCAATAAGAACCTGATTGATCAGGACGAGTATCCACAATCTGACGAGATCCATCAGCGTGTGGTGAGCATGATGGGACGCATGCTCAACGTGCCGGAAGACGCGCACCCCATGGGCACCTGCACCATTGGTTCTTCCGAAGCCATCATGCTCGGCATGCTGGCCCACAAGTGGAGTTGGCGCAAACGCCGCCAAGCGGCAGGGCTGCCGGCAGACAAACCGAACATGGTGTTCGGAGCTGACGTACACACCTGTTGGGAGAAGTTTGCGCTGTACTTTGACGTAGAAGCCCGAGTCGTACCGATGGAGCCGGACTGCTACATCCTCACGGCTGAGAAAGTGGCCGAACAGATCGACGAAAACACCATCGGCGTAGGCTGCGTGGTCGGGACCACATTCACCGGTCAAATTGACGAAGTCGAAGCGATCAATGACCTGCTGCTCAAAGTCAAGGCGGAGAAGGGCTGGGATATCCCGATTCATGTCGATGGCGCCAGCGGCGGATTCGTGGCACCGTTTGTCTACCCTGAGGTTCTCTGCGATTTTCGCCTTCCTCAAGTTCGCTCCATCAATATCTCGAACCACAAGTTCGGCATGGTTTACGCCGGCATCGGCACCGTGGTGTTTCGTGACCGCAGCGACTTGCCTGAAGAACTGATCTACAAGATCACGTACTTAGGGGGAGAGATGTTCAATTACAGTTTGAACTTCTCCCGTGCCAGCAGTCAGGTGTTGCTGCAGTACTACACGTTCCTCCGCTTGGGGAAAGAAGGGTACCGCCGCGTGATGCAGAACATCATGGAGAACGCCCAATACCTGGAAGAGCGGTTGATGAGCCTGGGGCGTTTCGAGTTGCTCAACGAAGCCAAGTACCTGCCGGTGGTCGTGGTACGTCTCAAGGACCCCAATGAGCCGCAAGAGTTGCTCTACCTGATCTCCGATATTCTGCGCGAACGTGGCTGGATTGTGCCTGCCTATCCACTTCCCGCCAATGCACAAGAGACGCATGTGCTGAGAGCGGTGGTGAAAGAGAACTTCACCCGTGACTTGGCCGAGAAGTTTGCCGATGACGTTGCCTACGCGCTCGACAAGGCGGACCGACTTCAAGCAGTCAGCCAAAAGACGGCTCCCGAAGAGAAGAAGCAGCATGTCTGTTGATCTCGACAATGCCGACACGCGAACCGATGAACTCGGCATTGAGCAGGCCATGGCACTCGATTCAAACTCTTTTGATTGCACGGCTGGCACCGATGTCGGATTTTGATCGGGAGAAGTGGAACCGCAGGTACTCAGACTCTCCGGCTGATCCTGGAGAGCCTGAGCCTGCGCTGGTAGCGCTGGCCGAGCGGTTGCCGCGTCGGGCGAAAGCCCTCGATGTGGCAGGGGGGCGGGGGAGGCATGCCCTGTGGTTGGCCTCGAAGGGCCTGCAGGTGACTCTGGCCGATATCTCATCGGTGGCTCTTGAGATTGCCCTGGCCGCCGCCCAAGAGCGTGGACTGAGTCTGGAGACCGTGGAATGTGATCTGGAAACCGAGCCACTCCCGGCAGGTCCATGGGAGTTGATTTTCAGTAGCTACTTCCTCGAGCGAAGGCTCTTTCCACAATTTCCCCAGCTGCTGGCACCCGGCGGCCTGCTGGTGTTCATTCAGCCGACGCTCACCAACCTGGAGCGACACCCCAAACCCCCTGCCGATTTTCTTCTCCAGCCGGGAGAACTCGCCACACTGGTGACTGGCTTGGAGATTGAGTCGCTGGACGAATGTTGGCGTGCCAACGGTCGGCACGAAGCCCAACTAATCGCCCGCCGCCCCCCGTCTTGAGATCTGGACCGCTTTGCCAGAAAAACAGTCCCACAGAGGGGAGTATATCTCAAATGGCAGCAACTCTCGTTCATTTGCTGCTCAAGACAGAAAATATTCCTCCTATTCAACCCAGTTTTACTGTATTTCCAGAGTGAAATATCGGTCGATTGGGATATCTAGGATCTCGATTGGCCCAGAACTTGACCAGCTTGGATACATCCTGGAAGTGTCGTATCTGGTTGTTTCACAAGGGCTTATGGATTCATTCGGTTCAGCCAAGAGCATTGGGCGCCGGGGCGCACATGCTACCTGAGCTCCGCTGTTTGCCTGTTTTCCTAAACCGGCAAAAGTTACTTAATCTTCTTGAATGCTGTGCTAGTGTTGCTATGTTCGTCAGATAGCGTTGATGGCTATCATTTGATTCTGGATTTACGGGGAGCGACACACGCATGGTCAAGAAATTGGTGGCATGTGCGGTTGTCTCAGCAAGTTTAGCGCTGAGTGCACCGCAAGCAGAAGCGTTTTGGGGACATCATGGCAGCTCCGGCTCGCATGGTAGTTCCGGTTCACACGGCAGCTCTGGCTCGTCAGGCAGCTCCGGCTCGCACGGCAGCTCCGGCTCGCATGGGCACTGGGGTTCGCACGGCAGCTCCGGCTCGCACGGCAGCTCAGGTTCGCATGGACACTGGGGTTCGCACGGCAGCTCGGGTTCGTCAGGTAGCTGGGGCTCGCACGGCAGCTCGGGTTCGTCAGGCAGCTCAGGTTCGTCAGGCAGCGCAGGCTACTACGGTGGCGGCACGGTGATCTACGGTGACACGGTCATCGAAGGCAACGTCGTTCCCGAAGGTGCTTCTCCTGCTCCTCCCTCGGATCTGCCCAGCCCACAAGCTTTGCGTAGCAAGCGTGCCTTGTTGCTCAACGTTCGCGTTCCCGAGAACGCCAAGGTGTTCGTCAACGGCGTTGCCACCAGCAGCGTTGGAAGCGAACGGCAGTACATGACCCAGAACCTCACCCCGGGTCGTGTTTACACCTACGAAGTCAAAGTCGAATCGATGCTCAACGGCGAAAAGGTCGTTGACACGAAAAAGGTTGACCTGGCTGTTGGCGATGCCCGCACTGTCGATTTCGACATGGCCCAAGTTGCCTCGTCCGAGCCTCAGAAGACGACCCTGGTGGTCAATCTTCCGGCCGACGCCAAGCTGATCTTGGCTGGCAACAAGACCAACACAACCGGCACGGTGCGTGAATTCAGCACCACCAAGCTGGCCGCTGGTCAAACCTGGAAGTACCCCGTGCGGATCGAGTTCGAGCAGAACGGCGAGACCAAAGTGTTCGAAGAAATGGTTTCGCTCCAAGCTGGCGACACTCGTGAACTGCACTTCAGCGCAGACGCCACCAAGGTTGCCCGTGCTAACTAACTCTTCAAGCCAAGGCTGATCAGTTTCTGATTGGCAGGCATGTTGAGAAACGAAGAAGAACTCCAGCGCCCTGGTGACCGGTTGTCGGTTGCCAGGGCGTTTTTTTATTGCGGGAGATTGCCGATGGGAGCGGTCGTAACGATCTGAGCAATCTGCACGATCTCAACGTGGCCACCAAGAAACGTTGCCCCGCCTGGGTTCGCTCGTCGATACACTGAGCATGATCGGCTTGTATTCTCCAGGTGCACTATCCTGCCTCAGGTGACGCCGCGATGAGTCGCAATGTGAAACTCTTGGTCAGCGGCCTGATTTGTTTTCATCTAACGGCCATGCTGATATGCCCTTTGGCAACTCCGCCGTCGAGTGACCTGTTCGGCACCATTTGGAGCAAGTTGCAGTGGTATACCGAGCCGCTCTACATGAACCATGGATATCGGTTCTTTGCGCCGGATCCAGGCCCTAGCCACCTGGTGCGGTACGAGGTTGAGCTCGACAACGGGGAGAAGGTTGAGGCCGAGATGCCGAACCTCGACCGGCATTGGCCCCGACTGCTGTATCACCGGCACTTCATGCTCACCGAGCGATTGGGGAATGGACCGCTCGAGTCGCCGGCCATGCAAGGGATGATCCGCTCGTATGCCCAGCATCTTTATGCTTTGCACGATGCCCAGAGAGTCAAGCTGTACCTGCGGCGGCATTTTATTCCTTTTCCCGAGCAGATTAGCAAAGGGATGAAGCTCAATGATCCCAGTCTTTACCAGGAAGAGTTGTTGATTGACTACGCCGGCGAAGAGGGGATGGAAGCGGTCCCCGCCGACGGGAGCAACGCGAACTCGCCAACGAGTGCCACGCCTGAGATGGTTCCACCTTCGTCGAACATCGAAAACATTGAAATTGTGCCAGCGCGAGAACAGCCGTGAAACACAATGTTAACGAGACCACGCCTGAGACATCCCTCAGAAGTTTGGGGGCCAGCTATTGGAATCTCTGGCGCGAGTTCCCTAACAGCTGGGACCGCTTTTGGTTCTCACCTACCGACGTGGCGACCTACTGCCTGATTCGGGTGTTTGCCGGGGCGATGCTGTTCTACACGCACTTGGTTTGGACACTGGACTTGGATGCCTTTTACGGGGCGAATCCCTGGGTGACCAAGGCCGCCATGGATGGTCGGGCTCAGGCTCTCGAAGTTGGTCAGTATGCCTGGAGCTACCATTGGTGGATTGATTCTCCCAGCATGGTCTGGACACTGCACATACTAGGGCTGATTGTGCTGGCAATGTTCATGGTGGGTTTCAAGAGTCGGGTTACTTCCATCTTGAGCATGCTCATCATGGTGTCGTACGCCAATCGGGTTCCGGACGCTCAGTACGGGCTGGATCAGATCAACGCCCTGCTCACGCTTTATCTTTGCGTGGGTCCAAGCGGTGCCATGTATTCGGTCGATCGCTGGCTGGCACGGCGGCGCGGCGCGGCGGATACTGTGCAGCCGAGCATCGGAGCGAACATCGGAATCCGCCTGATTCAGATCCATATGTGTGTGATCTACCTGTTCGCAGGCATCGGAAAGATGGGCGGTGGTACCTGGGCCGATGGCACGGCCATGTGGGGTGCTTTAGCCAACCTCGAATACCAGTCGCTGGATCTCACCTGGCTGGCTGACTGGCCTTGGGCAATTAACGTGATGACGCACGTCACCACCTGGTGGGAACTCAGCTACGTGGCTCTGGTCTGGCCCCTTTCACCCCGCCCTGGTTGTGGACCTGGCGCTTCCTGCACTTGGGCATTGCTTTTTTCTGGGGATGATCACGTTTGGATTGGCCATGCTGATTGGCAATCTGGCATTCGTGAGCCCACAGCTGATTCATGCGTGCGAAGGATTCATTCGGCACCAACTGGCGAAATTCACCCGGCGGGCTCCTGAGAAGCAAGGTTCAACCAAAAAACTTCGCAAACAAGCCATTGCCTGAAGCCGGCATGCTGTGCCAAATACGGGCAAGAATGGTTCCGGTCAACATGCAGCCGAAGGTATAGAGTGCGGCCGGCATCGCGGCTTCGGAACCGAAGAACTTGCCGGCCAACAGGGCCCCCATGCCGGCGTTCTGCATGCCGATTTCCAGGACCAGTGCCCGTCGCATGGAGACATCGAGCTTCATGGCCCAACCGCCAGCCCAACCCGATGCGTAACCCAGCAGGTTGATCGAAAGCAGCGCCAAGGGCAGCCAGAACGAAGCTTGCCTGAGCGTCTCACGGCTTTCGGCGACCACGTTGATGATGATCAAAAGGATCACCAGGTTGGCAAACGCCGCCGCCCAACTTCCTGCCCACTTCTGCAACAATCCCGGCACGCGATGACCCGCCAGATGCCCTAGAATCACCGGGATGACGGTCATCCACAGCAGATTCCAAGCCACGGGGCCAGGCTTGATCGGCACGGTCTGCCTGAGCGTGACGAGCAGCGCGAACGGGACGACCAGCGGCGAAAGCAGCGTGGCAGACATGGTCAAACTCAGCGAGTAGCTCACGTTGCCTTTGGCCATCAGGGTGAGCACATTGGAGGCCATGGCCCCCGGTACACAGCCTACCATCACCACGCCGATGAGCGTGTTTCCTTCGAAGCCAAACAGCTTGCCTACTGCGAAGGCCAGCGCTGGCATGGTAACGTACTGCAGCGTGGTTCCGCCCAGGACCACCGGCCAGCGTTTGGCAACCTCAAGCACTTCAGCTCTTGGCATCAGCCATCCCAACGAAAACATGGCACCAGCAAACAAGCACTGCAACACCTGCGAGCGCGTATCGTCGTCGCCCCAGAGAAACGGGTCGAAGCCGGTTCCGATCCACTCCGGCCACATCAGCGCCAAGAGCGAAAACAGGCTGAGCCAAAGGAGCATGTAGCGGGCTATCATGTTGGTTCCTAACCGAAGGACTGAACCAGACTCGTCGGGCCAAGTGTACTTGGTCCATCGCCCCAACTCCACGACTCGCTAACCCCCGATCCAAGAGAGTGGCCGGTTCCCTGCATTTCTCACGTCCCACGATTGTCAGAAGTTGCAACGTCTTGGCTTCTGACAGATTGAGCGGAATGAGGACAAAATGTTCATCGACGACAGCTTTGAGCGGGGCTGTGGATTTGCGACCAGTTTGGGCAAAGTCAACACGCAGCTCTTCACATTGTGCGACTGTTTACCTTTTCGAGAGCTAAGCATCGATCGGAAAATTAGTGAGCGGTTTTGGCGTAGCCACCGGTGGTCGTAGCGATGTCCAAGCTGCACCGGCGGAGTAACGCGCTACCGCTCACTAATACGTTCGGGGAATTGATTCTCGATTTCGGAATTCGACAGTTATTGTTCGAACGATCCTAACCGATTTCGCAAGATCATAAGGCGCTTGCGCCCCACGCGATGCCGCTGCGACACTGCAACTCGAGCGCTTTGGAATACCGATTGCGGTCGTCGCCCAGGGCGGCAATGAGACGCGCAGCGCCAGCACTCTTGTCCCCCTTGGTACGCAGCCTCCGGTAGCGGCTAAACGCTTGCCGCTGGTAGCCAGCGACGACTAAAATCAGCGATTCACACAAGCCGCAATGCCGACAAAGTTCAACGCACGCTCTCACCGTCTGCAGTCGTTAAGATCGCAATTCGTTGCCCGACAAGCCATGTGAAACGCAAACGACCTACTTGTTCTAGATTCCAGCAAGGCACGAGCAATCATGTTTGATCCATACGAACAATGGCTGGGGATTCCACCAGCCCAGCAACCTCCATCCTTTTACGCTCTATTGGGAGTGCGTGCGTTCGAAACGAGCGATGCCAAGATCCACGAGGCAGCAAATGCAAGATTGCAACTCGTACGTGCGCAGGCAGCAGGCGAACACGCTGATGCGGCACGAAGGATCGAAAGCGAGATCGCGTTTGCCGTCCAGGTGCTGGGAGTTCCCAAGTCCAAAGCGGCCTACGATGCCGTGCAGCGTACCGTTCACGCTGAGTCCGCCGCGCCCGTGAATCTTCCCGCCCCGCCGGTAGATGGCTCCGCAAAGACTGCCACTCAGGCAGCACGCACCAACCAGCCGCGCACCCGCGACCCACAGGTGGGTGACACCCTAGGAGCGTATCGACTGCTGGAATGCCGAACCACGTCCGCCGTTGGCAACACCTTTCGCGCCAAGAATCAGAACACAGGCGGCATTGTCAGTCTCAAGCTTATCAAACGGGAATTAGCCAGGCATCCCGAACTGCTCAAACGTTTTCAGCGCGAGTTCCAAGTCACTCGTAAACTTTCTCACCCACATCTGATTGCCAGCTTTGAGATTGGCGAGGATGACGGAATCCATTTTCTTTCGATGGAATTCATCGGTGGTGCCGATCTCGCCCAGGTGGTTGCGCAGCAGGGACCGCTTTCGGTGGAAGCAGCCGTCGAGTACGTACGAGGGGCCGCTCAAGCCTTGGCCTATTTACATTCGGAAGGCATCTATCATCGAAATGTCAGTCCGCGCAATCTGCTGGTTAACGTACATGGTCGATTGAAACTTGCGAATCTGATTCTCGCAAAGCTCGACGACGAAGCCGCACTTGCCGAAATGGGTGGGGGCGAACAACTCACCAAACAGGGTGAAATACTGGGCAATGTCGATTATCTAGCACCCGAACAGGCAGTTGACTCGAGTACTATCGACGGCCGAGCGGACATCTATAGCTTAGGCTGCACATTGCATTATCTACTAACCGGCAAACCACCTTATACAGGCAAAGGCGCGATGCGGAAACTAACCGCTCATCGCACCGAGCCAATTCCGCGGTTGCAAGAAGCTCGGCAAGACGTGCCGGATTGGCTTGAGAATGCGTTCCAGCGAATGATGGCCAAGAGTCGCGACAAGCGCATGGCTACGATGGATCAGGTTGTGGATATCTTTACGCGAGAGGGAGAGTTCAGTTCTCGTCAGCTATGGACCATCGCGGCCGCAGGAGCCGTCGTGGTGGCAATACTTGTCGGTGGGATGATCTGGCTGACCCGATTCTGAGTAGCCGTAGACGTCTGAGGTTTTCCTTCAAGTCGTCGTAGGCGCAGGGCATCATCAAAGCAATAACTGCCGAGGCAACCAACACCGCCAGACCAGCCTGATCAGCTGGAGCCTTCGGCCTGACCTTTTTCGGGAGGTTCTTGCGTGTCGCTGCGTTTACTCTCCGCCAAGGCATTGCGTTTTCGTTCGCCATCGGTGCCAGGCACAATTTGAGGGCTGGGGCTGCTGGCGTCGATGATTTCTTTGAGCTCGCTGGCGTTGATCACTTCTTTTTCGAGCAGCCGTTTGGCGGTGGCTTCGAGAGCGGCACGGCGCGAGACCAAAATGTGCTCGACCTTGCTGATGGCGCTGTCGATGATGCGCTTCACTTCTTCGTCAATGTCGCGCATGGTCTGTTCGCTGTGAGCGTGCATGGTTTCGCCCCCTCCTCCGCCATGCAGGAAGGGAGAACGAGAACTCTCTCGGTAGTTGACGCGGCCAAGTCGGCTCATGCCGTATTCCATGACCATGCTGCGGGCAATCTCGCTGGCTCGCTCCAGATCATTCTGGGCTCCGGTCGAGATATCGTCGAACACGATCTCCTCGGTCAGCGTGCCGGCCAGAAGTACCTGGATCCGGCTTTCGAGTTCTGCCTGAGTCATCAGATAGCGGTCTTCTTCTGGACGCTGCATGACATAGCCCAACGCGCTCAAGCCCGCGAGGAATGATGGAGACCTTGTGCACCGGATCGGTATTGGGAAGGCTGTAAGCCACAATGGCGTGGCCGCTCTCGTGATAGGCCACACGTTGCTTCTCGTCCTCGTGCATCACGCGTTGTTTCTTTTCGAGTCCGGCCGTGACGCGCTCGACGCCATCGTTGAACTCTTCCATGCCTACGGCCGACTTGCCTTTTCGGGCAGCCAGCAAGGCGGCTTCGTTGACCAGGTTGGCCAGATCCGCTCCGACAAAGCCGGGGGTGATGCCGAGCGACGTTCTTGAGTTCGACCGGTCGTCCAGTTTGACGTTTTTGCACATGCACTTTCGAGGATCTGCTCACGGCCCGCGGATATCGGGACGATCCACCAGCACATGGCGATCGAAACGTCCAGGTCGCAAGCAGTGCCGGGATCAAGTGTCTCGGGGCGATTGGTCGCAGCCATCACGATCACCCCACTGTTGGAATCAAAGCCATCCATCTCCACCAGCAGGGCATTGAGTGTCTGCTCGCGTTCGTCGTGTCCGCCGACGATGCTGGTGCCACGCCTTGCCCAAGGCGTCCAGTTCGTCAATAAAGATGATGCAGGGAGATTTGTTCTCGGCCTGATGGAACATGTCACGAACTCGGGCAGCACCGACGCCGACAAACATTTCGACAAAATCCGAGCCACTCAGGCTGAAGAACGGCACGCCGGCCTCGCCAGCGATGGCTTTGGCCAACAGCGTCTTGCCAGTGCCTGGAGGACCAATCAAGAGCACCCCCTTGGGAATGCGACCACCGAGCAGTTGGTACTTCTCAGGGCTGCGGAGAAACTCAACCACTTCGCGCAGTTCGTCCACGGCTTCTTCAATGCCAGCCACATCGTCAAACATGATCCCGATGTCTTCTTGCGCGAACAGCTTGCCGCGGCTACGACCGAACGCCATCGGGCTGCCGGCACCGTTGAGACGGCGGAGCATGATAAAGAACACCAGGATGAACAGCGTGGTGATGATCAGCATGGGGGCGTAATGACTGAGACCGCTAGGGGCTGTCTCACCGGCAGTGTCTGTGAAGCCGGCTTCTTGCAGTTTCGCGGCTAACGGCTCCTGCTCGAATCCTAATCGGCCTGTCTCGAAGCTGACCTTGGTGCCCAGCTTGAGTTCGCCGTCTTCGGTAGCAGTGGGACGCGAACTGGGATCTTGGGGACGAAGTTCGGTGACCGTGCCAGTGATCTTTGTCTGTCCGACTTTGAGGTCTGCCAGATTTGAGTACTTGATCGGTTGCCCCAAATCATCTTTGACAAAGATGTGGGCTTCGTGATTGCCGGTGGTCTGAGGGTTCCCTTGCTCGATCAGGGCCATCAGCTTCATATATGGGATTTTGACATCCGAACCTCGGAACAGCACGTTGCCGAGAATCACTGTGCCAATCCCCAACGCCAGCAGATACCACACGACATGACTGCCCATGGTCGTTGGCTTTTTGTCGTTGGAGCGTTTGGGGGAATCGTCGCGATTCTCGTTATTTTCCATGTTGTCTCCTTAAACCATCCGGCAAGTGTCGAGGGATTGGCGTACCGAGCCAAGTTGCCTTGGCGTTCGGATTGCCACCTCGATTGACCGACCGATGAGATACCTCTTCTAGGAACGAATTCGTTCGCATTGAGTGCCGTGTCCAACGTGAGCAAAAGCTCGAGTTCGTTGGGGGCCTTCTATTTCTCTTGTACTGTCCATTCCGGCTGTTCGATGGCACCGCCATGTCACCGCAACGCCAACATGTGACAGAGTTGCAGGGGACGATGCCTAAATCCGAGCACCCGGTCAATTGTAGTTTGTGAGATGTTAGCTGAGTAGCACCGGTAGCAAGTTAGCACCCGCAGCAAGATATTACCGCGAGCGATTTTGCTCGTAGCGACGGGAGAGCGAATTTTGCCCCGACGTTACCCTACGCTGTACGCTTTCTCTTTACGCTGCCTATTGAGAAAAGGTTTCGCATCTTGCCGCTGCGGGCCATCGGAGCTGGGGCGGCACTTGGTAACTGCGCAACTGAACCCAATCCCGTCACCTTAACACGGGTGGGTAGTTTAACAAACTGCAGCCACTTGGTGGAAATAAGCTCGCCAGTACTTTGAGCGAAGTTGATGGCCGAGCAAACGAGGCAGGAGGTCGGGTTGTACCGGGGCAGGTTCAGCCGTACAATGCGCTGGCGTGACTACAACCTCAAGAATACGTTGCCATTAGGTGTTAAGCCCCACATCCTCAACCGTCTGTTGAGCGGAGAACCAACCTCCCGCAACGACCATGAGACCCTGCTGTCGTGCGGGCGCGAATCCTCTATCTTAGGCCGGCGCGGCAGTGTGCGGTGGTTTGGCCAACGGGGCTCACAGTGGTGCATTTGGGATGGTTACATCTTCTAAGCAGATTGCCGTCCTAGGCTCCACCGGAAGCATCGGGCGGAGCACACTGGAGGTCATCGCCGGGCAGGCTGGATTTTCGGCAATTGCCTTAACTGCCCATTCTAGCATCGAGCGGCTGGCTGAGCAGGCACGGCAATCGAACCCCCGCTGGGTGGTGGTTACCGATCCGAACCAACCTTCTCCGTCGAACCTTCCTGGCAACGTAGAGTTGCTTCGCGGTCCTGACGGGCTGGAGCGGGTGGTGACGGCAGACGAAACCGACCTGGTAGTGGCAGCCATTGTGGGAAGTGCGGGAATTCGGGGAACCTGGGCTGCCCTGGAGGCTGGTAAGCCGGTCGCTTTGGCCAACAAAGAGACTTTGGTCATGGCCGGGCCGTTGGTGATGGAGTTGGCTGCGAAACATGGAGTTCCGCTGTTGCCGGTAGACAGCGAACATAGTGCTATCTTCCAATGTTTGAAATCGGAGTCGAAAGACAAGGTGCGGCGGGTGATTCTGACCGCCAGTGGGGGACCGTTTCGAAACCACACCTCAGAAGAATTGGCCAATGTCACCATCCAGCAGGCGTTGGCCCATCCGACTTGGGAGATGGGACCGAAAATTACGATCGACTCGGCAACCATGATGAACAAGGCACTTGAGATTGTCGAAGCCCGATGGCTATTCGATCTTGAGCCAGAGCAGATAGACGTGGTAGTGCATCCGCAGTCGGTGGTGCACTCGCTGGTAGAATATGTAGATGGTGCGGTGATTGCGCAATTAAGTCCTCCGGACATGAAGCTGCCAATCCAGTACGCTTTAAGTTGGCCGGAGCGATTGCCAGGGGTGGCTGAGTCGATGGATTGGACCAGCAGCTGGCATTTGGACTTCGAACCACCTGACTTTGATCGTTTCCCTGCTTTGCAGCTGGGATTGGAAGTGGCTCGAACTGGAGGGACCAGTGGGGCCGTAGTGAATGCAGCCAACGAGGCGGCTGTGGCAAAATTCCTGGCTGGAGAGATGTCGTTCGTAGACATTGTCCCAGCTTGCCAAAATGTGCTGAATCAACATAATTTCGACCCCCATCCAACGCTCACGCAGTTGTTCGCGTTGGATCGTTGGGCGCGCGAGGAGGTAACACGGTGGGTTTGTACGTAATTGCCATGATTGGCGTCGAGGACATCTTGAATTGGGCGATGGTGATCCTGGGCCTGGGCCTGGTGATCTTCGTCCACGAGCTTGGACACTTTCTGGTGGCCAAAGCGTGCGGCGTCAAATGCGAAAAATTCTTCGTCGGATTCGACATTGGCGGGTGGAAAATCTCCAAAAAGTGGGGCGAAACCGAATACGGAATCGGCATCCTGCCGCTTGGCGGTTACGTCAAGATGCTCGGCCAGGACGACAATCCGTATCGACTCCGCGAAGAAATGGAGCGCGCCCGCAACGCCCAAGAAGACCCTGGGCCGCCTGAACCCATCGGAGCCCCCCAGGGCAATCAACCCGCAGGCAGTCAACCGGCAGGCAATGCCCCGGCCGAACAGGAGCTCTCTGCCGAAAACAAGGAAGCCATCTTTGACCCGCGTAGTTATCTGGCGCAAAGCATTCCTGAGCGGATGGCCATTATTTCTGCCGGAGTGATTATGAACGTGATCTTCGCGTTCATCTTTGCCGCCATCGCCTATTCCATTGGGGTGACCACGCCTCCTTGTGTTGTTGGAGGGGTCTTTCCGGGCGAAGCCGCCTGGCAAGCGAATCTCAGACCTGGAGACAAGATCGTCCAGATTGGGGATCAAAAAACGACCCGGTTCTTGGACCTCAATCATGCCGTTGCGTTTGGTAATGCTGGCGAAGGGTTGAGCATCCAGATCGTGAAACCTGGCGAGACGGAGTCTCGGACCATTGAAGTGGCCCCCGAACACCGTGAAGGTTCGCCGATTCCCAGGATCGGTATTTCAGGCCCCTCGACCACCACATTGGCACTCACCTTGCCTGACTCACCCGCCAACGGAACCGAGCCGCCGCTTGCGCGTGGAGATCGGATCGTTGCTGTGGACGGCACGCAGGTAAAGACTTATCCGGAGCTCTTGGCCATCTTCGTCAAGAATCCAAGTCAACCACTCAAGCTAACGGTCGAGCGGGACGTTGCAGACAAACCCAGCGAAACGTTGGAAGTCACCGTGGCTGCCAATCCCATGCGGCGGTTGGGACTCGTCATGGCCATGGGAAAGGTCACCGCGATTCAGGTAGATTCCCCTGCTGCCAAGGCGGGGCTCAAGCCAGGGGACTTCATTACCAAGATCACCCCGGAGAACCAGAAGGACCTCACCTTGGATCCGGTGCTGCTTCCCGAAGAACTCCGCCGCAGGGCTGGTCAGCGGGTGGACATCACCGTCACGCGTGACGGCAACCAATCGGTCGAACTGCCGAATGTGCAGCTGCGCGAAGTGACTTGGGAAGAGGACCCCATGGCCGAAGGGCAACCCGTCTCTGCCCCTGCCTTGGGCATCGCCTACCGAGTGTTGAATCGGGTGCAGGATGTGTTACCGGACAGTCCTGCCGCGGCCTCCGGTAAGTTCAAGCCGCAGGACGAGATTACCGAGATCCAGTTCCTGCCACCGCCGCCGACTGAGGGCGAAGAGCCGCTGTTTAAGGAAAAATCGTTCGAACTCAGCAGTGACAAGCCCAACTGGCCGGTGGCTTTCACCTACCTGCAGATGGTCCCCACCAGCGGTGTCAAGCTTTGGATCAAGGGGCAAGACGAGCCGGTTGAATTGACGCCCGAGACCGTAGATGGCTGGGATCTTGCCGATCGTGGGCTCAGGTATCAACCGTTGGAGTTCAAGATTCAGGCAGAATCCGCCAGTGAAGCCATGCGTTTGGCGGCCTGGCAGACCAGCGAGAACCTGACCATGGTGGTCAAGTTCCTCCGCCGCATCAGCACACTCTGGCCTGCTGCCGGTGGTCCGCTCAGCATCTTTCGAGCAGGCGCTTCTCAAGCCGAACGAGGCATTTCCTCGCTGCTGCTGTTTCTTGCCATGCTCAGCGCCAACCTGGCGGTGATCAATATCCTGCCCATCCCCATCCTCGACGGTGGACACCTGGTCTTCCTTACGTTGGAAGGGATCCGGGGGAAACCAGTGAGCGAACGCGTGTTCCACCTCGTCACGATCATTGGCTTTGCCTTTATCCTGACTCTGATGGTGCTTGTCTCCGGACTCGACATCCATCATCTGTCCCGGTGACTAGGATCCATCGAACATGAGTGAGGGAAAGCTGAATGGAGGACGATTCAGCGAGTAGCACCACGCGCCTACGCAATACCAAGCGAGAGTATTTCCTCTGCAGAACAGTGGTGGATCAAACGGAAGTGGAAGCCGTGGTAAAGCGGCCCGGCAGCCGCACATCGGCCTCGCCGCTAACCCGTCAGGCGTTTTGCTTGCGTCACCCCGGTTGAGCTTCCACGTTCTTGTGGACCGAAAGCGTCGAGCGTTCTGGCTGTCAACTGCCCAGTGGCGTGTGTAGACTGTAACCGTATTGGCGCAGTACCCACACACTGCCCTTGAGACTCGCCCATTTTCGATAGCGCCCCCTCAGGCGCGAACGCCCTGGTGATTCCCCATGAAACTGTTGACCTTTTGTGCCTTGGCATTGACGTACTTCGGTGGGTTGAGCGGTCAGGCGGCATCTGCTGCCGAGCGGCCGAACATCCTGTTCATTTATACGGATGACCATTCGTATCGCACGCTCTCCTGCTACGAGCACGCGGAGCCTTGGGCGAAGACTCCCAACATGGACCGCCTGGCGAAACGCGGGGTGCGTTTCACGCATGCCTATATCGGCACCTGGTGCATGCCATCAAGGGTGACCATGCTCACCGGCAAGCATCAATATGGTGCTCAGACCATGCGGATGGACGGGGTCTATCCTGGCAGCGAATACGATCCGCAGCAGTGCCCGTTCTGGCCTTCGGTCTTTCGGCAGCATGGATATCACACGGCGCATGTTGGCAAGTGGCACTCGGGACGGGATGCCGGATTCGGACGGGACTGGGATTACCAGGTGGTTTGGAATCGGCCCCGGCACCCCGACAACGCGCCCAACTACTATCACGATCAATTGATCTCCATCAATGGCGGGGAGCCGAAGGTGGTCTCCGGATACTCAACGGACAACTATACCCGTTGGGCCGTAGACTACATCAACGGTGAGAATCGTGATTCGTCCAAGCCGTGGTATCTGTGGCTTTGTTACGGTGGCGTCCATGCACCCTACGCGCCGGCTGAGCGTCACCTGCAAGACTACCCTGACATCCAGGTTCCTGTTCCGGCGGACATTTATCCGCCTCGACCTGGCAAACCGAGCTACATGCAGAAGATTGCCGCCTGGGAAAAAGGGCCGGACGGACAGCCGGTGCTGAGCGAGAAAGCCATCGGTAGCGAAGTGGGAGATGATCTCGAACGCGACCGCGGACGGAACCTGACCAAATGGGCCCGGCAGTATCATCAAGCCGTGCGGGCGTTGGACGAAGGGGTCGGTCAAGTACTCGCCGCTTTGGAAAAGTCTGGCCAGCTTGAGAATACGCTCGTGGTCCTCACGGCGGATCAAGGCTACGCATGGGGACACCATGGATTCCGCGCCAAGTTGGCTCCCTACGATGCTAACATCCGTTCGCCGCTGATCATTTCCATGCCTGGGACGTTACCCCAAGGAAAGGTTTGCCGCACACCTGTTGGTGGTGTCGATCTACCTCCAACATTCTTCCGCATCGCGGGACTGGATCTTCCCTGGCCAATGCATGGGCATGATCTCACGCCGCTGCTCGAAGACGCTGACGCTGACTGGCCGCACACGACCATGCTCCCGTTTACGGTGAACAAGTTCGGCGCTGATTGCGACACCGTCCCGGCTCCGCCAGGCAACCGTCACAAGGCTGGCATCCCCTGGTACTTGATGGTTGCCGAGGGGCGTCACAAGTACATTCGGACGCTCGAAGCGGGAGAGCCTGAAGAGCTCTATGACCTGCAATCAGACCCCGAAGAGCTAACCAATCTCGCCGCCAAGCCGTCCTATCAGGCCACGCTGCAGAAACTCCGCGCCGCTGCCATCGCCGAGCTAGAACGGACCGGGGCCAAAATGGTTCACTCGCTGCCGCCGGTCAAGCGCTGATGTTGGGAAGCTGGGTGTGATCCAAGCAATGCGAAGTGGCAAGCCGCGCGCAAGAGCAATAGCTCGCGGCGATCAGTGCCGCGCTTCGTCCTCCAAATGCAACACCAAGACAACGCTCGCCTCTGGATTGGACGGGTCCAGGGGAATTCGACTGGCAATCCAGAACTGGCTGCGGTTCGACACCCGTTCGTCGTCGCTGCTGGAAAAGAACCCGGCAGTGTCCGGGAGAAAGTCGGCAACCGAGGTGGCCCGCTTCGCCGTGACGACACCTTCGTCGGGAATGTCACTCACCCAGACTTGGCCCGTGGAGTCCGCGACATAGATATCCGTGGTTTGCTGGTCCAGCGTTTCGAGGAAATTAATCAGGCGCATCAACAGGTTGGTTTCGACAACCACCAAGCCAAACAGTTCCCCCGTTGACTCATCGTAAACAGGCGTTGCCGCCAAGAGTCGCACCGTATGTCGGGCTGTCCATGCCGAAGAGTCAGGCGTGCGAATGACCAGGCATGTCTCGCCAGGAGGAAGCTTCTGCGCGGCTTGCAGCAGTTCTGTATTGGCGAACTCACCGAGCCGTGCGGCAGGCACACGGCGCACGTAAGAAGCATCGTTGGCATGGCGTTCGAGATGCACCAGCACAATTCCGCTCGGTGCCTCGGAGGTGGTGACGTACGAGACCGAAAGGTAGTCGGGATTCGCGCGGAGCAGACCTTCGTAAATCGTCTCCAGCCGTCCGCGCCAGACCTCTTCGCTCTCACCATCGAGGGTGCCGGAGCGAGCATCCATGATGCCTTGGATGGGAGGAAGGGTAGACATGAATCGCGCATCTTTGGCCAGGTCTTCGGCGGTCGCTTCAATCTGAACCTTGATCTCGCGCTCGAACCCGCGCATCTCGTCGAACAGAATCTGTCGGGCTGCAAGTTCGCCTTGGTGCGAAGCAATTCCCAACGTGGCCAAGGCGACAACGCCGATGATGGCCGCGGCCACAATGATCTGCGACCAAATGCGATGATGCTGAACCCAACGTGCGGCAATCTGTAGCGGGCGTTCGTGATAGGCCGAAACCTGCTCGCCTGCCATCCACCGCTGAACGTCATCAGCCAGTTGCGAAGCACTCGGATAGCGGGCGTATTGACGCCGTGCCATGGCCTTCTGACAGATGGCTGCCAGCGCCGGGTCAACGTCTGGATTGGCAATCAGCGCGGTAGGGGTCGGCTGGCTGGAGATGGCCGAAAGAAGCTCTCGATTCCCCGTGGCGCTTGCCGCATCACGCGTGGTCTCATGCGGCGCATTGCCGGTCAGGATGGCAAACAGGATGGCGCCCAGCCCATAGATGTCTGTTCGCTCGTCCAATTCGTCCACTCGTCCGGCCGCTTGTTCTGGTGACATGTAGAGCGGTGTGCCGAGCACCTGACCTTCGAGCGTACTCTGGCTGCTCGAAGCGTCGGCATGCACGTCGCTGAGATTGTCCGTCACTCCGACTTCACCAATCACTTTGGCGATACCCCAGTCAATGACAATCACCTGGCCAAAACTGTCAATCGCAATGTTCTCAGGCTTGAGGTCACGATGGATCACTTTGCGCGAATGGGCATGCCCTATGGCCTGACAGATACTGACAAAGTCTGTCAGTAGCCGCCGGATGAGCATGGGGTCGTCATCCCCTTCGCTGCGTCGTTCGTGGTACTCCATGATGGCGTCGTGCATGGTGGTCTTGCCCAAGAAACGCATGGCGTAGAACGCCTCGCCTGAGTGGCTGTCGTCTCCCAGTTGGTAGATGGGGACAATCCCAGGGTGCTCAAGTCGGCCGGTGATCTCGGCCTCGCGGCGAAATCGTTCGAGAGCGGCCGGGTTATCACTCCCGGCAATTTCCTTGAGAGCCACGTGCCGTTTCAAGTTCTCGTCAAATGCGAGCCAGACGCGTCCCAACCCCCCTTGGCCCAGCTTGCGAATCAACTTGTAACGAACCGGCGCATCGCGCTTGCCGCGCGAGTCCACCGCACCTGCGCCAGCCGCTTCGCGAATTCCCAGCAGCCGGGCGATCGTCCCGCCGGGATCCAGAGCGTTGAGCGTCCCGAGCAAGACACTCTGGCTGGCCGGGCCACTGGTGTCTTGGTCACAGCATTCCACCAGGTACTCTGCCGCCTGGTGCGAGAGGCTCTCCCGCTGGGTCTCGTCCAACAGGTCGAGCGACCGCAGGTGATCCGCCAAGGAGACGCTGCCGTGCATGGTCCAGGTGGCAATCGCCGAAGCAAGATTGCGTTCGCTCAGCAGGCCAGACTGCAGCACAATGGCGGCCAGAGCAATGTCCTGCTGCTCCTTGGAGAAGTCATGTCCGCTATGGACCATGGTTTCTGCATACCGCGAACCAGTGGGCTGGGAGGGATCAGGGGAAATGGTCTCTCTCCGATGGATAAGGGCAGCTTTCTCAGCACACAGGCCGGGTACGCTGTAATTCTACCATCGAATTTCTCCCAATGGATTGTGCCGTTCGGTAATTGCTCCCCTGGTCCCGTTTGGGCATTTCCTGATGGATCTTGCCCACCTTGTTCCGCATAACCCCCACCGCGAGTGCGAATGCTAACTATTCAGCCGAATATTTCTGGCACTGAGGACAGCTCTTCTCTTTGTCCCAGTTCACACTACGTTTGACGTCTTCCCAGAAGCTCAAGCTCGGCACAAAGATCCGGTCGCCGGGTTGCAACTGGTAGTTGGTGGCCGTGTCTCCGAGCTGCAACACCTGCTGGTAGCAGACAGGCAAGATGATTCGTGGTTGTCCCGTGGCTTGAGGACGGGTCAAAATGATCTTATGGTCATTGGCCCGGTCCGATAGCCCTCCTGCGGTAATCAGGGCATCCAGAACTGTCTCACTGCCGACAATGGGATACGATCCCGGCGCGTTGACTTCTCCCATCACATAGACCACGCCCCGTTCTTGGCTCACGAGTCGGACGGTGACTCCCAGGTCTTCTGGCTCGTCGAATTCGCGCGGAGCCTGCCCGTTGTGCGACGCCAGGCCAATTCGGGACTGCCGCCGTTTGGCCTCTCTCTGCGTGACCGCAAACTGCACCTGCTGTTGGATCTCAGGGATGGAGCGGCCAGCTACCTGAAGTCGTCCGTAGGTGCCGAGATCGATCGTCCCTTCTTGCTGAACCGTCAGGTCACTGGGAAGCTGCACCGTCGAGTTGAAATCGTTCGGCTCAATCACCAGCACATCTCCCGCTTCCACCCGGTGCGGTTGAAGCGGCGCTTTGGCCAACTCCGATGCAACGTCGGTGCGGTGCCCTGCAGATTGGCGAATCTCCGCCGCATCCGAAAGAATGCAGTTTGCGCTAGGAGCGACGGGGAGCCCCAGCGAAGCGGCCGTATGGCAACCGGTGAAAAGCAGTAAGCCTGCGGCCACATGGCAGGCCCAAACCAAGCGGAGTTGACGGGCGAATCTGTGATGATTGACCATTGGGAGAATCCTTTCTACCGAACGGGTTGTCTCTTGGGGTTTGTCGCAATGTTTGCTACCGGGCTGCCGAGCGTACCGGCAACAAAGAACCGCAAGGCGTCTT
Organism: uncultured Planctomycetia bacterium; assembly: GCA_942492195.1. Taxonomy (GTDB): domain Bacteria; phylum Planctomycetota; class Planctomycetia; order Pirellulales; family S012-138; genus CALOEH01. Next base: position 44,734 of record CALOEH010000102.1, read on the forward strand.
GCGACAACGATTTGGCTGGTTGCAATCGCACCGTAGGCCGCGCGCTTGTCCCGCCTACATGAACATGAATCGTTCTGTCCTTCATCGCTTCATTCGCCTTGGCCACCAATGCCACAGGGGCTGACACCGCCAGCATGACCGGTGAGTCTGCGAACGAGAGCAACTTGTCCGCAGGACCGTCCTGGCTGGTGTAGGCCACCACGTTCAAGTCCAAGCGGCCGTCGAGTGTCGAAGATCCATCCATCAACACCAGCATGCCGCTCTTGGCAAGTGTCAGGCTGTCAATTCGCAGCAGGCCGCCTGCCATACGCCCGTCAATGGTGCCGCCGTCTTCCTGACCGGGGCTTGGCAGTGAGACCGTTGGCATCTTGATGAGCTGCGTGAGTGACTCGGTGCCTGGTATCTTGAGCGACTGGATCTGAGCGAGTTCGATATGAAACTGTCCGCTCAGGTCTTCTGGTCGCCGCGCGCGCTTGGCCTGAAGATTGACATGACCGCTGATGATTCCCGCGTCGACCGAGTTGCCACGCAACAATCTGGCGGAATCGATGTTCCGAAAATTGACGCTGGAGTTCATGGTCGCCAGGCCGTTGGTAAGACCCCCTTCGGTGTTGACGACCACGTTGCCGCCTCCCAACTTGACGGCCCCTCCGCGACAGTTCCAAAGCACCCGAGCGGACTGCAGGTGATACGAAGCATCGAGTGGTATCCGCACTTCGCGAACAATCAGGTCGCCGACCATGACGTTGCTTGCCCGAACCTTGGCCGAGACACTGGTCAAATTGCCAATGCGTCCGAAGATTGCGACAGATCCAGAACCGGTGACAGATTTGGCGAGTCCAGGGCTGGGCGCGCACGCGCGTCTCAGGTTGACGTTGTCTGCGTTGAACCGAAACGTGCCGGTCGGCGTTGCCGCAATTCGTATGTCCGCGTCTCCAGAGAGCGTTCCGTCAGCAAACTTCCCTTCGATACTGCTGACGCGAACTTGCGTCGGATAGAGCGTTGCGTTGGCCTGCACGCGGCGAGATAACAGCGCTCGATTCCATCGCAGATTCTCACCAGAGCAGACCACGGTTGCCAGCGTCCCATGTTCGGGAGCGGCCTGATCACGGACGCAGGCGAGACTCACACTCCCTTTGAGCGGAATGTGCGATCGCGTGCCCGAGAGCGTATCCAGTACCGGCGTCACGCCAATGCCTTGTACTTCGACCTGGCCGAACACAGGCAGGTGTTCCATCTGCCGAGCTTCGTCCTGAATCCATGCGGTCAGGTCGGCCAGTCTTGTATTGGCTTGGACATGAAGGGAACCATCGAACGCCGAGCCGCGGAGTGCGGCCGTTGCGAGCCCCTTCTCCAAGTTCAACTTCTCGGTGGTTATCTGGATCGGCGCGCCCTTGAACGACGCCCCCTGGGTTGCCACCCAGCCATCTGCCTGGAGCGATTGAAGATCGGCAATCGAAGCGAACCGTAGACTCCCATCCACGGTGCCAGTGACCGGTAGTTGGCTTCCGCCCATGCTGGCCAGTCTCTTGAGTTGGATACCCCGGCAGTTTGCCGTGACCGTGGCTTGCGTCCAATCCAAGCTTCGCAGCGTTGCATCCACCAGGTAACTGCCCCCCAAGAAATCCTGGGAACCGCTTTGCAACTGGAGTGCTTGAGGATCCGCTTTCCAGGAGAACTGGGCGTTGCCGATTGAAGTTCGTTCGTACCAGGCGTCGGCAAGTGTCAGACCACCGGCAGCCGTGAATCCAAACGGCTGCAGATTCACATGGATGTTGCCTGACGCGCTGGCCGTACCGTCGAGGTGCAAAGGTTTCTGAGAGAAGCGACTGGCCAACTCGCCCAAGTGCCGCAATGGGACAGGCGTTGCGGTGAACTGAACCGTGGCAAAAGCCTTGTCGCGCAGGTCGCCGTTTGCGGCAATGCTGCAAACGGTATCTCTCCAGCGAATGACGCAAGGAGACAAACCAAAGCTGCCGCCGGTCAAATGGCACGAGGTCTTAAAATCGCTGATCGTTTCGTTGGCCACGGTCAAACCGCTCAGTTCCAGATTGGCCGCCACCGTCCACGCCTCAGGCTGTTGGATCCAAACGATGGGAACCAGCGCCGTAAGCCGTGATTGAACGAGCAGCGTATCGGCCAACTGGAGTTGATTGGCGAGACACTCGGTTGGGCGGTCGGCGATTCGCAGCGTGGAGACCGTAGCTTGCGGCAGTGTTAGCTCAAGGTTGCCGTTCTCGACTTGGGCATTGAACGACAGCGGTTGGACCAGCATGCCTTCGCACTCCAGCAAACTGGACTGAACGCTCGCGGCCGCCTGGTAGGTGCGCAGATCGGTGACGGTGGCCAGTGGTATGGTGCCGCTGGCCTGAAAGCCGACATGTCCTTTGGCTTGGTTGACGCCAAGGCGGTGAGCGATCGCTTGCAGGTTAATGCCTTCGCTGGCCGTGGACAGAGTCAGCATGCCTTCCAACGGCTGCTTGCGACTGGGCGAAGTTTCCTTCGCATGTAATCCGTGTGACAATGTCCCCAACCGGAATCTTCTCGGCTTGGATTTCGCCCAACGTCGGAGAGAGATCACCGCGAAACGCCAGCGCCTGATCTTTCCACACCGCCTGGGCTGTACCTTCGAGCGAAGCGACACCACCGAGTGACACGCCTGGAGCGGCGATCCCAACCAAGGGCTCAAGTTGGACCCCGACCAGCTTGCAGAACGCCGAAGCCGTGGGGGCCGAATCGGCGAGATTCACGTTCGCGTTGATCAGCAACTGGCCACTGGATAGCGGACCTTGGACCGTCATCGAGGCGAGTCCTTGCCGCTGAATGGCGCGCAGATCAATCCCGCTGGTAATGGTTCCAAACTCGGCCGAATGCACATTGGAGACTTTGGCCTGCAAGTCCACGGTATGATTGCGGAGATCCAGGTCGTTGGCCGGATGTTCCATCTGCAGCCAGACGTCAACGGTGGCCGTTACGGGATGATCCGCCAACGTGTTTGGTACCAAGGGAAGCTGCGCGAGATGCTTTGTGTCCAACTGCAGCGGTGTCAAAGTCAACGTGGTACGTCCGGCGAGCGTCGAGCCGTCAACCAGGCTTTCAACACACAGCTGCGTGCCAAGCAGATCCGCGACTTCCGCATGAAGCTGTATGGACTCATCAGCGGTGAGTGTCAAACTCGCCCCGCTGATCGAAACCGACGGCTTGCCTGACTGGTGGATCACCACCGCAGCCTCCGAGACCACCGCGCGCGCCAGCGGCAGCTTCAGGGGTTCGCTCGACGCACTGCTCTCTCCACCAGATGCAGGGAATTTGGATAGGAGCGTTCCCTCTTCGTCAAATCGCAAGTGCAAGACAGGCTGGTTTACCACAATGGAGTCCAACCAAACGCCCTGCCGGATTCCTCGCCACAGGGTCGGAGTCACGTGAATGGATTGAATCGTGATCTGAGGGACATCTCCAAGCGAAGTTTCCTGCACCTGCAGTCCACGAATCGCGATGGCTGTCAGTCCGATTTCGACCTGCTGCACCTTCACCGTGTTGCCCAGGACGATGCTACCAACGTATTCGATGGTGGCATCTGCGATCCGGTTTCGCGCAAGGATCGCTAGTACCACCAAAGCTAGTAGGCGTGGTACGTGAACTCGCCAGAATCGTTGACTTCGCAGGAAACTCTGGCGACTTAGGACGTTGAACAAGAACGATCCCTCCATCTCGCTGCCCATGACCGTTGTTGGCGATTGCGAGTATCGGTTGTTCCCCCCGCGTGTCTTGCATCTCAATTGTTGGTAGCAGGCGTTTGCTCATGTCGTGTTTCTATCATTGCTCGCACTGACCGCAGACATCGCAGCGATCGCCAGGTGATGGCGGAACCTGCGAACGGAGAAATGATTGATCGGTGAGAGTCTCTGCGGATAGGATGGCATGGCCGGTTGCCGCTGGTGCTGAAGGGATAGCAACGCAGAATTCATTATTGGTAAGAGGTGGCCAGATCGTTCGATTCTTCGCTGAAAAGCAGACTCATTCGCTGCGACTTTTCGCGGCCTTTTGGCTCGCCATCTGGATCACCACGGCGCAGGCTGAAGAACCAGCTCAGGCTGTGCCAAAGCCGGTGTTTCCACCACCGCCCCGGTTGGCGATTTCGGCTGCCGAGTGGGCGACGGCCAAAGCGGGTAGCAAGTTCGAAGCGCAACAGTTGGCGGCCACGCGCGCTGCCGAGCCGCTGCTTAAATCGCCCGTCGTGCTGCCAACGGACTTTGGTTCTTGGATCTTCTACTACGCCTGCGAGAAAGATGGTGCCACGCTCCGCCCGCTGTCGGCAACCGAGCATGAGTGCCCTCGGTGTCAGGCAAAGTACAACGACGAGCGAACGGTTGCCGCGTATCGCTGCCAGTTGCATCACAACCTGGAGCATGCGGCGCTCAAGTTGGGTTGGGCATACGCCTACACACAAGATGCAAGGTACGCCGCCGCGGCCCGCCGCATTCTGTTGCATCTGGCGGACGCCTATCCAAAGTATCCGCTACGGCAAGATCGTTGGGGGCGTCAGGGGGTGCTGGCTCTGTTGGGAGGGCGCCGGTATGTGCAAAGTTTGGACGAAGCGGTCGGCGTCATTCGCCTGGCCAAAGCTTACGATCTCACCCGACAGTCCGACGTCTGGTCCGCCTCGGATCACAAACATGTGCAAGAAGATTTCTTCCGCGCCACAGCCCAAACGCTGTTGCTGTTCAATCAAGGGATCAACAACCATCAAACCTGGTACAACGCAGGACTGATGGCAATTGCCTCGGTCCTGGCGGATGCCGAACTCGTCCAGCGCGTGCTGACCATGCGCGGCGGCTACTTCGATCAACTTGATCGCAGCCTGGGTGACGATGGCATCTGGTACGAAGGAGCCATGGCCTATCAAAACTACGCGCTGCAGGCCATGGTGGAGATTGTGGATGCAGGGCGTCGTTTAGGATTGCAGCTTGATACTCATCCCCGGTTTCGCGCTCTGCTTACCAGTTCGCTCGATGCGGCGTATCCCAACGGTCAGTTCCCTGCGATCAATGACAGCGACCCCGGCAGCATTCGTAGTTTTCAATGGTCGTACCGTTGGGCTTGGGATCGTTTTCATGAAGAGCGATTCGCGCAAGCTGCCGCCTGGGGACGCCCGCAACTTTTGGCCGAACTGATGGGTCCCGAGGCCAAGGTGCGTTCTCCGCTGCCTGAGGATTCGCTCAATCTGGCCGACAATGGCCTGGCGATCCTTCGCGCGGGAACCGGCCCTGACCAGACCTGCGTCTTCTTCGACTACGGCGAACATGGAGCAGGGCATGGCCATTTTGACAAGCTCAATATCACGCTCTTTGCCAACGGTCGCGAATGGCTGCTCGACACCGGCCGCATTGGCTACACCCACCAGGAGTACAAAACCTGGGTCAAGCACACCGTGGCCCATAATACGGTCGTCGTCGACCAGGCTGATCAAAGGGGAACCCGCGGCACCCTCAACTGGATACAGCAGCATGACCAATGGACCGCTTGTCAGGGCGAGTGCAAGACGGCTTACACCGGCATCCTGCTGCGGCGGCAACTGTTGCTCAGCCCACGCATGCTGCTGGACGTTTTCACGGTGGAGTCAACGCTTCGTGACGTTCAGTTGGATTGGCTTGCCCACGCGGCGGCGGATACCGTACAACCGGTCGAAGCGTTGGAATCTTCGGCGGCCGCGCTGTCCGCAGATCCTCAGCACGGATACCAACATTTGAAGGACATTCGGCAGTGGACCGTGCCTGGTCCCACGCAGTGGGACTACCTCGCTGGGAAACAACGATTGCGCATTTGGCTACCCGCCGCTGACCAAGAGGTCTTCACGTGCCTTGGGGTTGGCAGCAACGTAGCCCAACAGACACCGACGCTAGTCCGGCGAAAAAACGGCACCCGGTCCGCCACGTTCGTTACCGTTTACGATCTGGGCGGCAGCGGCGACTTTGTGCAGGACGTTCAGTCTGAGAAGAACCCCAAGCAGGCTTGGCGGATCCGTACGGCCGATGGTCTCTGGCGGGTGCGGTTCGCCGAGCAGGGTGCGGAAGTGAATGTTGACTCCAACTGAACGGATTCATTGCTGCACGCATCCAGCGTCAAGCTTGCCGCAACCAGAATCCTCAGGGTTTTGATCCGGTGCGAACCGCGACCGATTGGCTAGAATCGGCTTCGTCAACAATCTCATGGACGATCTCGTTGGGCGGAATTTGTACTCAACACATTGGGCAACATGGCACGCAAAGCAGCATCCCAGAAACCGTCGAACACTCAAGAAACACCAACTTCCTCAGCAGTGTCGGCCGATGTTGACCTCAACATCACCTCAGAGATTGACCTCGAGCCAGAGGACTGGCTCCGCGCGCACCTAGATCCTCCCGTGCCGCTCGAGCGTGGCGAGCCCCGCCCCTTCGACAAAGAGGCATGTCTGGCCAAGTTGGCAAATTTCAGGTTGCCATCGTTCAGCCGCTCGAGCAGAGGAAGACGTTGGGCACAGCTCAAACTCCCATTGGCGTTGTCTCGCGAGGAAGCGCACTTCTGGCTGGTTGCCACTTGCTGCGCAGATCGGGTGGCTTCGCTTTCGAGACTGGCGAAAGTGTTGGCGAAGACTGACTTCAATGGTCGGCTTTCGAGTACGAACCTGGTCGAGTTGATCGAACAGACGCCAGGCCAGATCTCACTGGAAACCGCGCTGGCGTTGGCCAACCTGGTGACTCCCGAAGACTATGCCGAACTCGTTTTGAACGAGCCACTGCTTCGCCCGGAGTACTCGCGTTCGAGCCATTTGCTGCGAGGCTTTCAGCTCTATGTGCGTCCCTGCCTGACGACGGAGCAAACTGCGACAATTCGCCAGCGCGTGCTTCGTGATTGGGACCCGCATCAACAACCGCAGGTGAATGGCTGGATGTTTCCGCCTGCCTATGCTCTCGCCGCGGCGATGCGGATGCATGACGAGGTCGAACAGGTCGTCTCGGACTGGCCGAATAATCGCTTCGGCTCGACGTGGAACATCGAGTACGAATGGCCCATTCCGATTGTGTTGGGCTTGGGTACGCCGGAGAAGATTGCCCTGCACTGGCAACGCCTGGGGCTTTCGACGGTGAATCGCGAGGATACGTTGTCGCTGCTGGCCGCCACGGGACTTCGCTGCATCGAGCAGATTGCGGAATCGATTTTGCAACGAGGCTCCAAAGAAGAGTGCGATCCGATCTTGAGCGGCTTGGCGCATGTTCGCGCACCCGAGGCGGCCGAACCGATGCTCCGCTTCCAGCTCTTCTCCAAATCACCGGCACCAGCCCGCGAGTGGCTGGATCGGAATGTGGGCAATGCCACCTGTGGCCTGATCCCGACGGCTGCCGGCGAGGGCAAACTTGCCGCCGCGGCCCTGGAGTACCTTCGCAACGTCAAACGGCGAGGGTTCGAGTCCACCATCGCTGCGTGTCTCGAACGGTGCGATCATGCCGAAGCCGTGGACTTGGTTGCCCGGCAAGTCATGGCGATCGAAGAGACGACCACCGTTCCGCTGGACGAAGAGACCACGCCGGAATGGCTGGCCGGCGAGTTGGCGCAGACCGGCCCGAAGAAGCGACCAAAGAAACTGCCAACCTGGCTGGATCCTGCCCTGGTTCCTCCGTTGATGGTGGGGGAGCGGTGTCTGAATGCCGCTCAGGTTGCGCAGGTGCTGCAACTGCTGGCCACGGCACCGTTGAGCGAACGCCCCAGTTTGTTTCGAGCCCTGCGACAGCACATGGAGAAGAAGTCGCGCGACGATTTCGCCTGGCAAATGTACACCTTGTGGCAAGCCTCGGGAGCCGCGAGCAAAGACAAGTGGGCCATGGGGGCCATTGGCCACTTGGGAGATGATGCCTGCGTCTTGCGGCTGAGTCCACTCATCCGAGCCTGGCCTGGCGAGAGTCAGCATCGGCGGGCGGTGTATGGACTCGAATGCCTGAGGGCTATCGGCAGCGATACCGCTTTGATGCAGCTCTCTGGCATGGCGCAGAAGCTCAAGTTCCAAGCGCTTAAGCAGAAAGCCAGGCAGTTCATGGATGAGATTGCGGCTGAGCGGGGGATGAGCCGCGATGAGTTGGAGGACCGAGCGGTGCCTGACTGCGGCCTGGACGCTCAAGGCCGCCGGGAGTTTTCGTTCGGCCCTCGCTCGTTCTACTTCGTGCTTGCCGGCGATCTCAAGGCCATGGTCAAAGACGAGGCCGGCAAGGTTCGCGCGAATCTGCCCAAGCCAGGCGTGAAGGATGACGCCGAAGTGGCCAACGCCTCGCTGGCTGAGTGGAAGCTGATCAAAAAGCAAATCAAAGAAGTGGCCACCGTGCAGGCTCGCCGACTCGAACAGGCGATGGTGACCGGGCGACGCTGGAGCGTGGAGGTCTTCGAGCGGCTGATGGTCCACCATCCGTTGACGACCCACCTGATTCAGAAGTTGATCTTTGCCGCTTTCGACACGCAAGGAAACCGGTTGACGAGCTTCCGCGTCACCGAAGAACGGGACTATGCCGATGCCGAAGATCATGCCATATCGCTGGAGCCGGCGGCATCCGTCAGTGTGGTGCATCCACTGAATCTGAGCGAGGCCGAACGGGCCGCTTGGGGAGAAGTGTTGAGCGATTACGGGCTAGCCTCGCCGTTCCCACAATTGGGAAGGGCCATCTATCAGCTTGAGCCAGGCGAAGCAGACCAGGACAGGCTGACTCGGTTGGATGGCCTTCGGCTGGTTGCCCCGACGTTGATCTATACGTTGGAAAAGTTCGGATGGCAGCGAGAAGTCATGGATGGCGGGCGATTCGATGAGCATTCCAAACCCTTCCCGGATGCCGGAGTCACCGCCGTGATTGAGTACGACGGCCACCCCGGAATGGGCTACGTTGACCCCACCCAAATACTTTCGATCCGCACCGTGCACTTCTGCGCAGGATTGCGGACACCCTCGGAGTATGGCTGGGTAGCGGACGAACGTCTCAGCCTACAAAAGGTTCCACCGATTGTGCTAAGCGAAGTGCTGGCGAACCTGGAGACGCTGGCTACCAAAGCGGTGGGGCAGTAGCATCACGCTCCGTCGTGACGACGACGTTTTCAATCCCAACCCGAAGCGTCAGCGAGGAAGCATGACAGGGGATATCGCCACTTGCGTTTCCGCGCTTACAAATGGATCCGCATCATCTTTCGCCTCTGGCAGGACGATTGAAGAACTCCGGCAGCTCGGTGGTAGCGTTCATCGAGGCTCAGAAATTGCCAAAACGTACTTGAAGGAAAACCTCAGACGTCTACGACTTCAATCGTGCCACCGTGCCGGTTGGTTTTTGAGTTGCTCGAAGTATTCCTGCCACGATTGGTGTGGACGACCGGCGGCCTCTGCGAACTGGCTGTCATTGTTGGCATCTCCATTGCGAATTCCTTCGTAGATTCCGGCAATCACGCCGCCAATGAACTCGCCGAGTTCTGCGACGCGATCCTTCCGATATTCCGCTACCGACATCGCACGGTACCGAAGATCGGTGCCGAATGCACCGTTCAAGTAGTCGGCCAATTGTTGCTGCGTGATGGCTTCACCGTGAAGATTGTAGACTAGTCCGTCGTGCTTCGATTCAGTCAGCATCCGTGCATAGGCATAGGCCAACTCAGGACGCGTCGTGTATCCGCACTCACTATCGCCAGCACAATTCACAATCTCGCCCCGTTGCTGGTACGTCTCGATGTACTCAACATCAGGTTCGATATAGATTCCGTTGCGGCCGATCACCCACTGGAGCCCACTGTTGCGGATATCGTTCTCCGTTTGGCGATTGCTCTGAACAACCGGTGAGAAAGCAGTGTTCTCTTCCGCACCTTGAACGCTTGTGTAGACAATTTTGCTCACGCCTGCCGTCTTGGCGGCTTCGATCACATTCCGGTGCTGGGCGATTCGTTGGTCGGGCGCATCCATTCCGGATACCAGCAGCACTGTGTTGATTCCATGGAGTGACTCAGTCAGGTCCGGCAGCGAGTTGTAATCACCTGGACGCACGTCGATGCCAAGCGATTCCCCCTTCTTTGGCGACCGAGCGAGCCCAATCGTCGATGTCTTGCCGACAAGATCAATGACTGCCCGAACAATCTCCGAGCCGAGTTGACCGCTGCACGCGGTAATGGCAATTTTCATTCTCAGTTATCTTTCCAAGCTAAGACCGTTTGATCAATGAATGTCGAATTGGAATGTCATGATGACACTCGATGAGCTATGGTACGGCGCGAGCATCGCATTCATTCCGTTCAAGGCTGCAGTGGGAAAGTTCCCACGATCGATTGGATTGAGGAAGCGACGGCAGGTACATCAACTCGCCGGTGTTGGCCAACGTCACAACGAGCGGATGGTAGCCCCCACGACTTCTTGTCGTTCATCCCGATCCCTTGGCTTTCGCTCGCCACGGGTTTCGACCAGGGATTCCATTGGATTCAAGATTGCTTTGTCAACAAGCTTTCCTTGGGTTGTGTTTCCATACGTTCGGTCGCACTCGCATGACAGTTGCAGCCTCGTGCCGTGCTCATCGAGCGGCGATGAATGGTAGTAGCTGGCCGAACAACACGGTACCTCGTCCCAAGAGCAACGGGGTTTGTCTCTTGGGTCCATCGGCAAACTCGTTATCATGGGCCAGGTTCTCAAATACAACCCTCCTTGCGTAGCCATTGCCATGACCCGTTCCGTTCAGATTACGAAACAACAGTTGGAAGAGATGTTTGCCCACATTCGGGCAGAGTCCGAGTGGGACCCTGAAGGGGAAATGGTCTGGGGCTATTTCTTTGTGGATCGCGACCAAAGTGCGCTGGAGCGCGCCGCCAGCGAACTGGAGCAGCAAGGCTACCAGTTGGTAGGGATTTTTGAATTTGACGATGACGAAGACGAGGAAGGTGACGAGTCGGCGCCGGCGAACTCCGACGAGCCGGAGTTGGTCCTGCACGTGGAAAAAACCGAGGCCCACACCGTCGACTCGCTGGACGCACGAAATGCCACGTTGTGCGAGTTTGCTGAGCGTCACGGACTGCTCGCCTACGACGGCATGGATGTAGGACCGATTGAGGACACCGACGAATAGCATGATAGGGGTAGGGAGAACCGATTGGGTTCGGTTCCCCCTCTCTCCGAACCGTACGGGCGGTTCTCCCGCATACGGCTCTCCCGTCAGGAGTTTCCCACGTGGGAATGGACGAAACGAATGTGGGCGGCGTTCAGGAAGCGCAGCCCGCGCTCGGAAAAGTAGTCGTCGGGGTTTCGACGATGTCGCCTTAAGAGCAATCGTCGTAGGCGACGACGGATCATGCCGTCATACCAATTGAACCGTTGGTATTTGTTCTGCCAGGCAGCTCAAATTGGTTCGAGTTCCTCACGCTTCGGGTTGAGATTGAACGAGTGGATGAGTGAGGTTCGCATCCTTCACGTCCAAGATTTGCCTGCCTTGCGCGTTCCGCAGAGTGTGACTTCCAGACCGAGGGCTTCGGCCAGGGCGGCTTTGGCCAACAGGGCCTGGTCTGCTTCCTTCACGCTGTTGGCGTACGCCACCTGAACGTGGTTGCTGGGGTGTCGGGCCATCATCTGGTCACGCTTGATGCCGTAAAGTACGGCGTGCATGATTGGCCATTGAGGCGTGGTGAGTTCCCACCGCCGGCGAGTTTCTTCTTCAGGCAGCTGCACCACCTCGGCTCTTCCCAGGTCCATCTTCAAGCGATTGTCAGCAACGTAGATCCGCGACCAGACAATCTCACCTGGCTTGGAGATCCCTTTGACCGTACCGCCACCGAGCCGGAAGTACATTGGCGGTTGTCGTTCGCTGCTGGCTCCTTGGTAGCCATCGGTGAAGTGCGCCGGCGGGGCGGACCCGCTAATCAGGAACACCCAGATGTAGTCCTTGATCGTTCGGCTGGCGTCAAAGTCCGCCCAGCGGACATCGTGCAGGGTGCTCTCCACCGGCTGATCCATGGCCTGGTGAACGCGGTAGGTCAGTAGTGCGTCCAGCCCTGCGCATTCGTCGACTTCGTTGAAATGCGGGAGCGGGGCGTTGGGGTAAAGCACACGCTCGGAGCCTCGGGCGGTGACCGGCGGTCGCTCGGTGTTGTTGAGCAGTCCTTCCACCAGATCGCTGGCCGGCAGCAAATCTTTCAAGCCTTGCTGGTACTGGATTCCAATGGTGTGGCAGCCGAAGTCATCAGCGATCCGCAATGCCGCCACGTACATCTTGCATTGGAGCAGCACCTGTTGTTCGGTCAGGTCTGTGGCTTCGTCCGTCCCCAGCTTGAACTTCATGCCGCGGTCTTGCAGCCAGCGATAAACGGCGATTGCCTCCTCGTCGCTGGTCTGCATGGTTTCGTAGTACAGGGCCGATTGGCTCAGGCGTTCTTTGAAGACGCCGGTCTGGTGCAAGAGGTGGTCAGGAATGATGGCGTTGAACATGCCCATGCACCCCTCGTCGAAGACCCCCATGATGGCCTTTTGCCGCTGGAGTTGTTGGGCCAGGCCCTGTGCTAATCGGCGGGCTGCTGCCGGGACTTTGACGTCTTTCCAGGGCACGGTATGGCTGGTCTTGTGCCGCAGTTTCCCTTTCTTGAGCCAGGTGCGCAGCCCTCGCAAGAAGAACTTGTCTTGGAAATCTTCGCTCCACAGAGTAGAGAACTTGACGCCTGCCTTGAGGAGCGAGCCGTTCAGGTTGAGCATGCCTACCAGACCTGGCCAGGTACCGGACCAATTGGCAAGGGTAAGAATCGGGCCTCGGTGTGTGGTGAGTCCGGCCAGCACATGGTGCGAGTATTGCCAGACGGCCTCGGCGACGATCAACGGGGCGTCTGGGTGCATGTCCGCGAAAACGCGCATCCCTTCTTGCTGCGAACCAATGAACCCATGCCCTAGCTCCGGCTTGTAGGGATGAGCCCGAATCAGCTGATAGCCTTCGCGCTCTAAGGCTTCGGCCAAGGCCTGTTCCATATCGACTTGGGCAAGCCAACAGGTGTGGTTAGCAGACTGCCTCAGGTCTCCGTTGGCAATCAGCAGCACCTGGTTCTTCTTCAGTTTCTTAGGTTTCGTGAGCTGTGGCAGCTGGTAGGACATGGCGAATCACACTCAGGAAAATGGATAGAGAGCGACTGATTGGGGTAGGGGCTGGCAGGGAAGAAATTTATTGAGCCACAGAGATCACCGTGGATTCTTCGCCTGTTGCTTAGGCCGTCTGATTCGAACTACATGCGATGTAGCCGTAGCGGCACGACGTTTGGATCAGGCGGACCTCGAAACGTAGGAACCACGGCGGCCAGCAGGCTGACGGCGACAATTGCCAAACCCAGCGCGCTGGGCGACAGCCAAAGCCACCAGGCGAGGCCAAACACCACGCCCAACAAGTGTGGCCATCGGCGGAGTGGTTCCCAGGTGGTGACGCGGCGCAGCACCACGGCCAGGACCAGTGCCAGTGCCGCCAGACCTAAAGCAAACCAAGACCGCTGCTGGGAGTCTCCCCAGACCGGATGCTCATAGTTGACGGTCAACCGCCCGCTTCCCTCGGTTTGGGCACATCGCAGAGGTTCGTCGCGGCGTTGGATGCTCCATGCCCAAAGGTCCAGCAAACGCGCGTCGGGCGGGTTGGGGAGCAAGTATTGGTCAAGCTCTGCCGTGGCATCCAGCCCGGTGGCAATCTCGCGTTGTTCTCGAATGATTTCCGCTACCTGCAATTGCGGTTGTCCTCGCCGGGGAAGGCATTGTTGATAAGCCCGAATCGCGGCAAACAACCGCCCCGCCCAAGGGCGATACCAGCGTGCCATCTCGACGACCGTTCCTTCCCACGTCATTTCCCCAATCACCGAGGCTGCGGATCGGGCCCGGAGCATCTCTTGTTCGGATCGGGAAAGCACTTGCGCGGCAGGCGTGATGGGCCGGCCTGCCTTCGGCGGACCATACACCGTCCATAAGGTTCGCTGCACCGGCAGGTCAAGCAACATGGGTGCCACCAATTCTTGCTGTCGATCCCGGGAGTTGGCCGTTCGACCCTGAAACAAGACCTCCACACGCTGAGTGAGGTGCGGTGTGCCGAGCGGGACAATCCAATTGCCGCTTCCGTCCGATTCACTTCGAGTGGACACCCCGTCCACGGTCAACCGCACCAAATGAAAATCCTTAGGCAATCGCAGCAGGCATTCGCGCTGCGCGGCGGGTTCGACATCAAAACAGGCCAGCCCTTGGCACGTGCCATCGGACTGCCAGGCCAGACTGATATCAGCCAGCCAGACCTGTGCGATGCCCGCTTCGCTCGGAATCGGGCGCAGGCGGACATCGAACTGGCGAGCCACGATACGGTAGGCCACCATCGGCTCGTCTTCGGCTTCGACCAGTTCCGGTGGATCCAACGGGCCTTCGACTCCTCGCGTTTCCCAACTCACGGGCCTCAGTTCGAGCTGGGCAGGCAGCAACAGCCAGCGGCCTTGGTCGGCCGGTTCCCGCGACGAGGCTCCACGGTTTGCGGCATTCAGCATGCGAATATCAGGGGCCGCAACGGCTTCGCCCGTCGGGATCTGGAGCGGCGCTCTGAAGGAAACCGTGGCTTCCCCTTCGATCGAAGTACGAGGGCGGATCACCAGTTGGCGATTGGTCTGGCCTGGGAGTTCGACCATCTCCACCGAGGCGGGGGTCCCTACTTCGACAGGCTCGCCAATTTCTGGAGGAATGGCGAACCGGACAACATCCAGCAGCCCCCCCCTGACGTTCAAGCGGCAGACGTACTCGACAAACCAACGCCGGTTCTCGTAGCGAAGCTGCGTGACTTGCTCCGCGACCACGCGCGGCGTGTTGAGGTCAACCTGTATTTCAACCACCGGGGCTTCGCCATCCGAGCGACGAAATCCGGCTACGAAACGTCCCAGTTCGGCTTTGGTTTGCTCGATCTCGAACTCGGCCATCGGCTGCATGGGGCCTTGAGCGTCAGGCGAGACATTCACCCCCGGTCGCCGAAACAACTGGAGCTGAGCGGAATTCAAATAGCCTTCGAACCGAACCTCTGGGGTATCAAGTGTTGCAGGAGCGCGGACCGGCACCCAGCCTTCGAGTCGCAGTTGCCGGTTGCCGACAGAACTCGGCAGAAAGACCGTTACCGCGTCGGGCTCCGCCTGCGACCAACGCAGCGGTTGCCAACGCTCGTCTTCGTAGGCGGCAACTTTGGTGACCCGCAGATCCGGAGAGACGGCAATCTGCTGTTGCAGCGTCGAGCCCTCAATCGTGGTGATGTTGGCTTCACACTGCACGGCCATTTGGGCAGCTCCGACGCTGATGGCCAAGGTCTGCTCGATAGCCAGATCGGCCGCCAACGGAACGGTGGTCAAACTCCAGTCGATGGGGCCAGATGGAAGTCGGTAGGCAAACAACGGTCGCTCGGCGCCTTCGCCCCAATAGCCCATAAAAGTGGCCGCGGCTTCCAACTCCAGCGGAGTTCCGGACTCTTCTCGATAATTCAATGCCCCCCGATCCACCGAAACGGCCAACCACCGGCGTCGGCCGCGTGCCGATAGCGGTTCGATCCGGGGCAGTCGCACGCGTCCCACGCCTGAGGTATCTGTGAGGACGAACCGGGGTGACAGCTCAAAGTCTCCAGTCAACGGCGGCTTGAATTCAATCTCCAGCAGATTGGGTTGTCCCGGCGTGACCGTGGCCTTGAATACGTTGGGATGGGTCAGGGGATCAAGCCAACGCAGTCCAGGATCGAACGCCAATTTCAAGTGGCGGAGCACTCCTTGCTGCAAGTGGAATTTCAAATGGGTCTTCAGCGTTGCCGATCCTGGCTGAACGTCCAACCAATAAAATTCGTCCACGTTGAACCGGGGCGAACCGCCGGGGGTTGCGTTGGCTTGCCAGACGATGGCGAGTTGCTCGATCGGGCCGAGCTGCGCCGTCAGCGGACGGCCATCCTCGCTGCGTCGCACTTCGCCGCGCGGCGTCTCCAAATCGACGCGCAGCCCCAAGTCCGGATTGGCAACTTCGAGCGTCGCGGTTGCCAGACGAGGTAGATGCAGTGATACGCCTGGATTGTCACCCAGCGTTTGTGTCATGGGCTGCAGGGACAACTCGAGAAAGTAATTGCCTGCGCCAGAAACATCGAACGAGAACCCCTCGCCGCTGGCATCCCATTGAATCGGGACCTGCACTCCATTCAACACCGCCTGTTGGGGACGCATGTCAACTCGCGCGGATCCAAAGGGAATGTGGATGCGCCGACGGTGGCCGAACACACGGAGATCAAACGCGGCATGGATTCTGGCATTCCAGCGACGCTCGCCATTCTCCCGCAAGATCTCGACCTGGTAGTCCGCCGTTTCCAGCATCCAGTATCTTGGTTGCCGGAGCAGTTCGGCAGCGCGGCGATCAAGCTCGGCATACAGCGCCGCTGGCACCACGTAGTTACCGGACGTTTTGCCTTCCTCATCAATCGGGACAAATACCTTGTACGCCGGGGGGGCTTCTTCGGCCGCTGCCAGTTCCCATTGCCACCAGCCGAATGCCAGGATCATTGTCAGCGTTGCACCGACAGGTGCCCAGTGCGTGTAGGTGATGGCTTCTTCCCGCTCTCCGTTTCGAGTCGCTCGAGGGCGTAAGATGGCCACTGCCCCGCCCAGGCAAAGGCCCAGCACGGCACTGGTCCCCACCGAGACGAACAGGTCCGGAAGCAGCATCACGCAGGCCCCCAGAGCGAGTCCTGCCACCAGCAATCGCTGCGGATGCGAACCGGCAAAGAACCAGGCCAGCCCCGCCATGATCAACAGCACCAGCCAGGTCAATGCTCGGAATGTGGGAGCATGGTAAACATTTAGTTTGGGTGCGGTGCCAACCGGTCCGCTGTAGAGAAACGCATTCCAGCCAGGTGCTTCCACTGCGGCCATCGACTTGGCGCCCGGCATCCACCGAGGCGGAGTCAGTTGGCTCCAACGAGAGGGTTCCACGTACATGTCATCACCACCCAGCGACGAGGCTTGCTCGATGCGTCGGGAACTCGAGCCCGAACGAATAACGGAAAAACCGGCCTGGTCCAAACTGAGGTGGTTGTGCAACAGCGCCGCCCGATGCCGACTGGTGACAACCACCGCCGACTCATGTCCAATGAGAGTCAGCCCTGACCGTTCGAGCAACGCTCTGCCCCGGAGCAGGGGATCAGCTTCGGACGGAATCACCGGCAGCGCAGTGGTGGCTCGAATGCCTACCTGTTCGAGGGCAACCCGATCCACGAGCAACGGCATGACAGTTGGCGAAAGCCGCGACGCACACTGTTGAAACAAGGCCCCCCATTGCTGGGCCGCTGGCTCCAGTTTGGTGTGGCTGCCACCAAGCGTCTCGACCACCTGGGAGCAGAGCGAAGCCCCATCGGCAGGGCTGGACGGTGACTGTTGTAACAGCAAAGCGTTCCACGATTCGGCAGACAGCGGGTCAAAGACCGATTCTCCTGATGGCCGGACCAGCGGTCCCAGCAACCGTTCGTACCAGGGTACTGGCAGGTGAGGCAAGCGTTGCCAGTTGGGAGTCGAGCTGGTTGTGTCGTACCCTTGCGGTAGCCACAGCAACCATTGGGTTGCCAACACCGGGACATCAGGCTCGGGAAGCGGCATCTCAACCTGCGTCCAATATTCCAGCGGCGCTGACGTTTCGACATACCGCAATTGCACATTGACAAACCGCTCGAGCGTTGGCAGCGGGACAACAATCGCACCCTTGCGAAGATGCAGGACCCCCTTCTCACCATTGACTTCCAGATCCGGCCCTTGGCTGGGGTCGGCGGATGGATCGGAGGGCCAGGCGAGTTTGAGTTCGTTCCGCCCCGAATTCTCAACCAGGTAGCTGATGACATGTTCGCAGCGGCCATGGACGTCGTACTGTGATTGCACGCGAGCAAGGTACACGACCGCCTGGAGATGTTCGTTCGGATCTCGGTTCAGTTGCAACTGCGCACCTGCCGCGTTGACGTCACGAGCCGGGTCGTAGCGAAACGCCTGAACGTCCGCGCTCACCACATTAGCGGCCGACGGCTCCAAGACACTTGCCGGCAACTGCGTCGGCTCCACGCTCAAGACCACGCCCCCGGTCTGCTTGACCAGGATTCGGCCTTGCTGTGCTACCGCCCCTAGCATGGCGAGCAGAGAAACTTGCCGGGGCGTCGCGTCGAGCCAAGGGATCTCGCGCGTGGCGACCAATTCAAACGGCTCGGTCGAAGGTTGAGCGAGTGGTACATCCCAGTATTCTCCTTCCGTAGGCAACTGCCGACGCCGAACTTCCGCGGCATCCAGTCGCTGCGCTGGTACGTGCGAACCGTCGGATCCGGCAGAACTCCACGTCAGCGGTTCGGGCCGACTCGGAATCAGCCGCACGAGCAAAGAATCCACCGTGGTGGCCTCGGGGATGCACCGCAACAGGTAACGCTCGCTAAGTGACGTACGGCTGGGAGTCGCCGTCACCAGTATCTCTCCCCGATACCGAGGATCTCGACGAACGATGGTTACCTCGGCCGGTTCGGCATGCACACTCAAGGGAAGTACCGTGGACGGGGCTTCCACAAACAACCGCTGGTACTCGACTCCCAGCGATCGAAAATCGACTGGCCGGATCCGATCGTTGCCAGAAATCTGAAATTGATACGGGGCCGTTGCCGTCAACGAGACAAACTCTTCCACGCGTTCTACATGCTCAAAGTCCAGCATCCGCATGCTGGTGATGTCCATCTTCTGCCCAATCGGAGAGTCCAGCCGACGGCCTTCGACCAGCAATGTCAGCGGACGCTCAGGGGTCAGGGGTTGCGTCAAGCGAATCCGCAGATGCTGCAGCCGGGGGTTGCTTCCCCCAGATGCTTCGCTCTCATTGTCCGTGAGTTCCATGTTCGAAACGGCGCCGGGTGGGTCGGAGCGAACCGAATCAATGATCCAGCGCGGTGAGACCTCGGCATCCAAGGCGTAGCTGCGTCCGCCATTTTGCACCAGTTCGCAAAACGCGCGGCCACGCAACATGTTGCCGTCGAACGAGATCAGCGTGCCGCGTGCCAGCTGCGTGTGCTGGCGACGGTGATTTACCGAAATTCGCACACGGGAATCCGGCGAGAAGAGTTGGAACCCGGACTCTTCTCCAACCAGCGGAGTCAGCTGCCGGCAATCGATCGGAACCAACTGCGCCACGGTCAAGGGGGCCATGACCGAAACCTTGGCCTCGCCTGACTGCCAGAACAAATCTGGGGCCGTCACCATCGGCAACGTCCTGTGCCTTGCCCAACGTCAACTGTGCCAGGGCCGAGACCGTGATCACTCGATTGGTCCCTTGCAGGGGGGCGGGAAGCTCGAGTGTGACCCGGCCTGATTCTTCCGGAGAACTTTGCGACCAAGGAATCTGCACGCTCCCCTGCACGGCTGAGACAACTCGCAAGCCAGTGTCCAGGTTCAACGGAATCTGACGCAGCGGTTCGTCCACGGCGTCTATGGTCAGACGGGTCGTGAGTTCAATCCCGCGGGGCGAGAGCGCGTACTCGGTGGTTTGCCGCAGCGCGGGAGAGCGCGTATGGGCAGCTTCCGCCGAGAGTATCTCCAGCACGGTTCGTCGCTGGCTTCCCAGCTTCATCTGCCAGATCACCGTCCCAGCATCAGCATCTGGCGTGGAAGAAACGATCAGGCCGGCCGTGCCTAACTGAGGGCGGGCGGACTCAGGCAGCGTCAACTGCAGGCTCGAGGTCGGACAACGGGCAACTTCGAGATGGAACTGGCGTTTGCCAGCCAGGCTACTCTCTGCCCTTAATGTCCACTCAAGTTCAAGCTGGCCGGAGCGCTCGACCAGCACGACCAGGTGGCCATCGGGATCCAGCCCGAGAACGGCGGGTTCTTCGGGATCGCCTGCCCAATGGGCCTCCTGGACAGCCACACCGAGCGGATCTAGCGGGACCAAAGTCGTTTCGTCACCGGGATGCTGGATGTCAATCAGCGCTCGCCCAACCAGCAGATTGCCATTCAGTCGAGCTTCGTATCGGGCGTGATTGAGATAGCTGGCGATGGTGGAATCTTTAATCCGTGGGCTGGAACGAACCACGTCCACGAGTTCTTCGAATCGCTCGGGCTCCACAGGCACGTACTTCTCACCGCGCTGCCGGGGCCATTGTTCCACATGACCTTGCGGTGCCAGAATGCGGCGGAAGCGAAATGGTCCCGCTGAGACGGTTGGCGGCTCAGCCTCTGGGCCGATGCCATACCGGCTGTGAGCAGCATCATCCAAAATACGAAGGAGCAGCGCCACATCATGCCTCCGCATCCGCCGCCACGCCGGCGGTTGTGAGGGTGGATGAACGTCCTGACACGGGGGCTGGTTCGTGATGCGCCTCGGTCGAGCCACGATCGTAGAACGAACTCATGCTGGCCCCGAGTTCTTCTTCCGGTTCTTCGCGACGCAGCAGCCGACGTAGCAGCAAAGCACCCATGGCACAGGCGACGCCCAGGCTTGCCGCCTGAAGCACCAAGACCGCTGGCTCGGGAAATTCCAATCCAAGTGCGGCAAGCGTCAAAACGAACAGGAACACCACCGTTGGGCGACGCAACCATGAGATGTACAAGAAGCCCAGGCCGATCAACAGCACGCCAAGCGAAAGAAAGCCCACCAGGCTGGTCCGCGAACCAATGTAGAAACCCACCTTCGTCGGCATCTCCAACGTGCTATAGAGGTACTGGTTGCTTTGCCGTGGCAGTGCCGAACGGTGGGCGACCCCGATCCAGTTTTCGAGTTGTGCCTGATCCAACACCGGCCGTCGGCCGGAGATCCAACCTTGCCGACGCCAGACGTTTTCTGGCGTCAAGCCAGGGGGCGGTTTGAGTAAATGCTCGGTGTCGGGCAACACGAACTGCCAGTAACTGCGTTCAACCCACGTCCGGTCTTCCAGCACCGGCGCGGCAATTTCTTGCAACCCGATTCGCGTTCGCGCTTGATTCACACGATAAAGCAACTCGAGCGTATGCTCCCCTTGATTAATGCTGGCCGGCAGGCGCAACAAGATTTGCTGATCGGCCAGGCGCTGGACGCTGATTGGCCGGCCATCCAAAGCCACCCGCAACGGATCGGTGGCATTCGGCGGAAGCTGGATCTCCAAGTGGTCGCTGGTCGAGGTAAAACGATACGCCACCCGATCATGGCGGACGCTGTCGGCCAGCCAGACTTGAATCCAAGCGCGTTCCACATGCGTCGAGCCGGGCAGTTTTTCTGGCAGCACACGCAACATGAACGGGAGTTCGTCTGCCACCGCTGCGCTACTCAGGCGAAGTTCTTCAGCCGGCGAACTTTCAGCATTCGCAAGTTCCCAACTGCCGAGCACATGCGGTCGCAAATCAATCCCCGGTCGGGCCAGGACCGTAACGTCATTGCGTCGCAAGGCTCCTTCGCCTGGCATCACCAACGGCACCAGCATCTCCGTGCTGGCACCGGCAATCAACTCAGGTGGATCTTGACGGTACAGGACCGTGAGTCGGAAGTCACCAATTCCGCCCGGCGGAGGTAATGCGGCCCTCATGCGAAGCGGTTGGTCGGCATCGGGCGTCATGTCCAACAGCGCAATCGGGGTCAGGACCTGTTCACCCAGCATCACCTTGAGCCCTGCTTCATCGGACAAGCTGCGAGGAACCTCCAGTGTCACCGAGGTGAGCGGTTCGTACTCCACGTCGTAATCGAACGTCTGTTCGACCCAGACCGACTCATCTTGGGCGTTGAGGCGAACCTGCGTTGATACGGAAACCTCGATCTCTCGAGTATGCACCCGAAAATCCGCATCGAACTTGGCCGTTGCTCCATCAGCCAGAAAATGCCAAGGAAGCTGCCGACTGGCAGGCAGCGGCAAATCAAACGCCGTGCGTTGGGGGATCAGCCCTTGGGTTCCGTCACTGCTAGGAAGCAGGCTGACATTGTCGGCTGGAACCACCACCACCGCCGCTGGGACCAGCGTGTCCGCAACCGGTTGGGGCAATTGAAAGCTGAGCTTGGTGGCATCGCTGCGGTGTTGTTGATGCGCGTCGAGTGTGATTTCGAACGGTCCGCTCTGTCCCGGCGATCGCAGATGCACGGTGAACGGATCCCGTTTGGAATAGACAATCCGCTGCGTGTCCACCAGGTTGTTCGGTCCTACCTGATCGATCTCCCAGCCTGGCAGTCGGATCTCGAAGTCATGCTCCTTAGCGCCATCCACGTTGTAGCGCAGCACCGCCTGGAGCCGAACCTGGTCCGGACCTACCTGAACGACATAGCTCGGGTCGACCCTGACGTGTGGTTCGCGGGGAAGAATTTGCACTTTGAGCGGAGCCGGCTGTCGCCAGTATTCGAAGGCGGCAACCAGGTTTTCGCCTTGCAGCTCTTGTGGCACGTCTTCAACTTGCCGTTGATCGGCTTCCCACAGCACGTGTCGGTCACCAGTCACGTGCAGCGCAATCAGACCTGACTCGCGCACAGCCCCCATGACTTGGAAGGCCCCCAACTCAATCAGCGTTTCTGGCTTGGTTTCGTCGTACTCTTGTTCGGTGACCAGACGCAGTTCGACAGGGCCTGAGGTCGGTTCATCCAGGGCAATGTCCACGGTGGTTGGTTTGCGCACCGTGGAGATTTGGATCCGTGGATCCTCTTCGGCATTCAACAAGATGGCACCTGCTGGGAGCCGTACTTTGAATTTGCTGAAGGGACCGCCGAAGCTGCGGATGGTGAGTCGGGCGTCGCTACGGATGATCTTACGGTCAACGGTGGCTGTGATCAGGCCGGCCACTTTCAAATCACTGGACTGTCGGGTGAGCTGCCCTTGAGCCTCGTGCCAGGCCATATCTACCTGACCGCGACCTTTTGCGACGAACGCCGTGCCTGGTTTGTTGACGCTGGTTTTGGCCAGTTTGGTTTCCACCAACAGTCCGTCTCCCAAGACCCGCCCTTCGGCCTTGGGGAGGGGAACGGTGAGTTGGACCTCCGTTTGAATATTCCGCGGCAGGGTCAGGCGAAGACGATGTTCGCCAGCGGTTTCTTCGACGGGGACCAACACATTCAGTGTGAGCTGGCGTGGCTTATCGATGGCGTCTCGCACCCAAAACACATAGCCACCCCCCGTTCCGGAAACTCCAGGAAATGCTGCCCCCCGCCCGAGTAGACCTCTGGGTTATCCAGGACCGCTTCGTCAAGTCGGAGCGGAATGCCGACCCAGCCTTCGGACTGCAATTGCAAATCGAATTGAATTTCCAAGCGGGCAAAGTGTCCCAGCGCTTCGCCTCGGCAGGCAATGGGGTAGATGGTGTATCGCGGGACGGCTGCCCCCGCCCCGATATTGTTGACCCGCTCCATCAATTCCCGGTACTGGTCGTAAGTGAGTCCAGGGAATTGGACCAGCTTGCCATCGGCATCACGTTTGAGCGTGACGGGTGGATCCTCTTCCAAAGGGGGAGGAGTGGCCGAAGCTGCGGGAGGCATTTCCTGCGCGAGCGTCGCCATACCGCCAGCAAGCAATGCTGCCGCAGTCAGCGAAACATGCAAGAATACTGCATTCCAACGCAAAACAGTGACCCCTAAGGCGGATCAAATCGGTGGTGCGACAACAAGCATTTGGAGCGCGTTACCACTGCTATTCGTTCGCGGATCCATGAACTTGCCCAGTGGCACACGAGTCCGAAAGACCTTCGGCAGAAAGGATTCGGTGATAGGGAGCGTGTCCCGTTCCAACATTCGAGGACACTCCAGCAGGTGCTAGCGATGCAATCGCCAACAACAACCCATGCCCTATAGTCTATCAATCCTATTCTAACTTCCTGAGTGATGGGGACAAAGCAGGAAATGGTGGCTTCGTGCGGTTGCCTCGTTTCTTGGTCAGGCTGCCGCGGTGGCAAAATCACCACTCTCCACAATGCCTACCGCGCCACAATGCTCTGCGCGGCTGGCGTTGCCTTGTCACGCCGGATTGGGGGATACTTGCCACCATCTTCCCAAGCCAAGGCGAACGATCGTCCAGAATTGGCTTATACGCATCACTTCACCCTTGTGCGGGACCAGCCATGGAACGAATCGTCAGCGGATTTGGCTTGTTGGTGATGATCGCCATCGCCTGGCTGATGAGCAGTGCCCGGGGCAAGATCTCGCTCCGCGTGGTGCTTGGCGGGGTCGGTTTGCAACTGCTGTTTGCCGTCCTGATCCTGCGCACCAATCAAGGTCAGGCTCTGTTTGGCAGCGTCAAGGTTTTCTTTGATACGATCATGGCGTGCGTGGACTCTGGCACGATGTTCGTGTTTGGTTTTGAAACCGAAGACCGGCCGTCGATCTTGAATTCGTTCGCCCTCCGCGCGCTGCCGGTGATCATTGTGTTCTCCTCGCTGATGTCGGTACTGTACTACTATGGGGTCATTCAGCGGGTGGTCAAAGCCTGCGCCTTTGTCATGCAGTGGACACTCCGAACCTCAGGTGCCGAGAGCCTGGCCGCTGCCGCGAACATTCTGATCGGTCAGACCGAAGCTCCTTTGGTGGTCCGTCCCTACCTGCAAGAGATGACCAAGTCCGAACTCATGGCGCTCATGGTGGGCGGGTTTGCGACCGTCGCCGGCGGGATGCTGGCCGCCTACGCCAACATGGGTATCAGCGCTGGACACCTGGTGACGGCATCCTTCATTTCAGCCCCGGCGGCCTTGGTCATGGCCAAGATACTGCAGCCTGAGGAGGAAGAACCCAAGACGCTAGGGCAGACCCAATTCGAAGCCAAGAGTGACGCGGTGAACGTGATCCATGCGGCCTCGATCGGGGCTGCCGATGGGATGAAGCTGGCGCTCAACGTAGCCGCCATGATCCTGGCGTTCTTAGCCTTGATTGCCATGGGTGAGTTTGCCATCGCCGGGATCGGCAATTGGTTTGGTCAGCAATGGTCGCTGCAAGCAGGCTTGGGGGTATGTTTCGCTCCGTTCGCCTGGCTGATGGGTATCACCCCTGAAGACTGCCCCGCTGCTGGCCAACTGTTGGGGACCAAGATTGTGGCCAACGAGTTCATTGCCTACCAACAACTTGCCGAGTGGATGCCAGAAGGAGAGCCGCACAAGTTGAGCCCTCGCAGTGAAGTTATTCTTACCTACGCGTTGTGTGGGTTCGCCAACTTTGGCTCGATTGGCATTCAGGTAGGTGGCATCGGCCCTTTGATTCCCGAACGTCAAGCGCTGCTGGCGCAGCTTGGTCTCAGGGCTATGATCGGCGGCACGCTCGCCGCCTTCATGACCGCCTGCATTGCCGGAATGTTGATCTAACAAGGCGGGCAAATCCCAACCCGAAGCGTGAGCGAGGAAACGCAGGTGTAGACATCCCCGGTCATGCTTCCTCGCTGACGCTTCCCGCTCCACTGCGCGCAATCACACACCAGGGTGTCATCACCGCGGGGCGTGATGACTACGTATGCTTTTCCCACGAGACGAAACCGCTAGGCGATGGTGACGTCTTTCTCGAGGTAGACGTCTTGGATCTCGTGCAGCAGGGCGGCACCTTCGTTCATGGGTCGTTGGAAGGCTTTGCGACCGCTGATCAAGCCCATGCCGCCAGCACGTTTGTTGATCACGGCAGTTCGCACGGCCTCGGCCGTATCGGACTCACCCGACGAAGCGCCACCCGAGTTGATCAGACCGCAACGGCCCATGTAGCAGTTTGCCACTTGATAGCGACAGAGATCAATCGGATGGTCAGTGGCCAGCTTGTCGTACATCAACGGATGCGACTTGGCAAACTTGATGGCTTTGAAGCCGCCGTTGTTCTCCGGCAGTTTCTGCTTGATGATGTCCGCTTGAATCGTCACGCCGAGGTGATTGGCCTGACCGGTAAGGTCTGCTGCCACGTGATAGTCTTTGTCAGCGTTGAAGGCGGAGTTTCGGGTGTAGCACCACAAGATGGTGCCCATCCCTAGCTCGTGGGCCAGCGCGAAGGCTTCGGCCACTTCGACGATCTGCCGCCGCGACTCTTCCGAACCAAAGTAAATGGTGGCGCCCACCAGTGCGGCACCCATGTCGTATGCCTGCTGCACCTGGCCAAACATCACCTGGTCGTACGTGTTGGGGTAACTCAGCAGTTCGTTGTGATTGAGCTTCACCAAGAAGGGGATCTTGTGGGCGTACTTGCGAGCGACGATACCCAACACGCCGAACGTACTCGCCACGGCGTTGCAACCGCCGTCGATGGCCAACTTGACAATGTTCTCCGGATCAAAATACGCCGGGTTGGGCGCAAACGACGCGCCTGCCGTATGCTCGATGCCTTGGTCGACCGGCAAGATGGAAACATACCCGGTATTGGCCAGGCGACCATGACCGAACATCCATTGCAGGTTGCCGATGACCCGGTTGTTGCGGTCACTGGCGATGAAAACGTCATCGACAAAGTTGGGAGACGGCAGATGCAGGGTCTCTTTGGGAATCCCGGTGGACTTATGCTCCAGCAAGCTTTTGGCATCTTTGCCTAGGTACTTTGTAATCTTGTCGATCATTTCGCCTTCACCTTTAGCTACTAAGAGTGTGTTGCCAACTTGAATGGCAGTGGCAGCAAAACCGCGACTGGCAGACAATGTTCGCTGATGCAGGCCCAGCGTCCCAACCCGCTTCGAGGCGTCTCGGTTGGCACAACCTGCTGAAAATTGTTTTTTGAATAGCCGTTGATTGTAGAAATCGCGGACTGTTTGGGAAGGCGACCTGGAGAAATCAGGCCGCTTGTGCATGAAAAACGGCGCAGCGCGACGGCAGGCCGCGTGGCACTGGAGAGTGGTCTGTCACTAATTGTTGGGAGAAGTGAAGCAAATTGCACAATTTTTTCGATTCCTCGAAAACATCCCCTTCCACGTAGTTGACAGATCTGCGGAACATCTACTACACTTCGTGCTTTCGTCAATCGTTACATGTTATCCTGTAACGCTTTCTGCTGGTTTGGCTTTCCATGGCAACCCGCGCGCTGATGCTTTGCGCGGCGGGAATTTTGCATTGTGGATACCCACCTGAGCCGTACTGCAGATGGGGTTGCTGGGCATAAGGACTGCGGTAGTGGACAACCCTCAGGGATTCCTTGGGGACCAAATAATTCTGGCAAGCTTGCGCGCGAGAATTCTGCTGCCTGGTCCACTGGCCCCCACCCTCCAAGCTCCCTCCTCCTTGATTCGCACCCTGGTTATGGAAACCACACGCGAGATCCCAACCGTCAATTCTAGGTAGCTTCCCCTTTGGTGTGCTGCGCGCATTGAGAGGTGTTGAAATCTTAGTTGATGAAACTGAATTCCTTTTCTTACCGCAACTGAAACGTGCAGAAAGAGAAAAAGGTCGCCGGCATGAAGGCTCTGAGGACTTTAGCAAACCGTGGCATGGACCTGACGAGATGGAAGCGTCTCGTATGGCTGGTCTTACTCGCATTGATTCTTTTACCAACCGCCGCTTGGGCTCAAGAGGCCGGTGGTGCCGGGGCGGACGCCGCACCAGCTGCAGCTGCCGAGACGCCAGGCACTCCACAGTCCGTCATCATTGTCTGGATTGTGGCCTTCGTAGGCTCCCTTGTGGCTCTGGTTCAGGCCTGGCTGTTCTACAAGAAAATGATGGAAGCGGACGAAGGCACGCCGCGAATGATCGAAATTGCCGGCTACGTGCGCGAAGGAGCCAACGCCTACCTGTGGCAACAATACAAAGTGGTCTTCGCCTTCTTCGTGGTGATCTTTGTGCTGCTGCTCATCGCCGCGTTTGTCCTTGAAGCGCAAAGCGAGTTTGTGCCGTTCGCTTTCATCACCGGTGGGTTCTTCTCAGGGCTTGCCGGTTGGTTCGGAATGAAGACCGCCACTTGGGCCAGCAGCCGAACGGCAGCTGGTGCCCAAAAGTCCCTCAATCAAGGGCTCCAAGTCGCCTTCCGCAGCGGGGCCGTGATGGGACTCACCGTGGTTGGGCTCGGCTTGCTGGATATCACGATCTGGTTCGCGGTGCTGTACTGGCTCTGGCCGATGATGGGTCAGGCTCCGATTCGGCTCGAAGAAATCACCGTGACCATGCTCTGCTTCGGAATGGGTGCCAGTGCGCAGGCACTCTTCGCTCGCGTGGGTGGTGGTATCTTCACCAAAGCGGCCGATGTTGGTGCTGACCTGGTCGGTAAGGTCGAACAAGGGATTCCAGAAGACGATCCTCGTAACCCCGCGACCATTGCTGACAACGTGGGCGACAACGTCGGCGACGTGGCCGGCATGGGTGCGGACCTTTACGAATCCTACTGCGGTTCCATCCTGGCGACCGCCGCGTTGGGAGTTGCCGCCTTTACTTCCGCAGATCTGCTGACCGGAACAGGTCTCGATCAGAACACGGCCCAACTTCACGCGTTGTTCCTGCCGATGGCGATTGCTGCGGTCGGAATCTTTCTCTCAATCTTCGGCATCTACATGGTCCGGACCGGTGAAGATGCCACGCAGAAGAACCTGCTCGCGGCACTTGCCCGAGGGATCAATCTCTCAACCGTGTTGGTGGTGCTGGCCTCGATTGGGCTTGCTTTCTGGCTGATGCCGCGAACCGAGGGTACGCTTTCGTTCGGTGGAATTCCCGGCGTTGGATATAGCGTGGTCGTGGGACTCTTGGCCGGCTGGATCATCGGTAAATGGACTGAGTATTCCACGAGTGACGAATTCGCGCCTACTAAGAACCTGGCCGCTCAGGCCGAAACTGGTCCCGCCACCATCATCATCGGTGGTGTGGCTGACGGCATGATGAGTGTTTGGGTGCCGGTGATCACGGTGAGTTGTGCCACGCTGGCGGCCTTTGGATTCGCCAGCGGTTGGAACTTTGCCGACATTCAGTTCTTTGCACTAGGGCTTTACGGTGTAGGGATCGCAGCGGTTGGGATGCTCAGCACGCTGGGGATCACGCTGGCCACCGACGCCTACGGCCCGATTGCTGACAACGCCGGTGGTAATGCCGAAATGGCTCACCTGGACCCGATCGTGCGTCAGCGGACCGATGCTTTGGACAGTCTCGGCAATACCACGGCCGCCACCGGTAAGGGATTCGCCATTGGTTCGGCAGCCCTGACCGCCTTGGCTCTGTTGGCCGCTTATGTGGAAGAAGTGCGAATCGGCTTCGATCGCTGGGGCAACTCGGCAGTGAGTGCCGATGCCGCAGACGGCTTCTACAAAGCCTCCGATGGGTTCGTCCTCTACAAAGAGGGGGATCACATCCACAAGTATCTCGCCATGCCTACCGACGTCCGCCACAAGGAGGTGCGAGACGCCTGGTCCAAGATCTCGTTCAAGACCGGCCCTGGCGCGATTCCGGCCGAATTGCTGACCGTGGTCGAAGCCGAAGGGGAGGGACACCCGGGGCTCACGTTCACCGCTTCTGGTCGCGAACTGATCGAGTTGCACGCGGCCACGCTGCCTCACTTCACTACCTACTACGACGCTTCTTTGATGAACCCCAAGGTGTTGGTCGGGGTGTTCCTGGGAGCCATGGCCACCTTCGTCTTCTGTGCCATGACCATGAAAGCGGTCGGGCGGGCGGCCAAGGGTATGGTCGAAGAAGTCAGACGCCAATTCCGTGAGAAGAAGGGAATCATGGAAGGGACCGAAATGCCTGACTACGCCACCCCCGTGGCCATCAGCACCAAGGCGGCCCAACGCGAGATGGTCCTGCCGTCCTTGCTGGGTTTGCTCACTCCCATTGCAGTTGGACTGCTGCTCGGTGTCGGCGGCGTGCTGGGCCTGTTGGTCGGGACCCTGACCGCTGGCTTCTGCGTGGCTATCTTCATGGCCAATGCCGGTGGTGCCTGGGACAACGCCAAGAAGTACATCGAAGCGGGACACTTCGGCGGTAAAGGAAGTGAAGCCCATAAGGCTGGTGTGGTCGGCGATACCGTCGGTGACCCGTTCAAAGATACCAGCGGTCCAAGCCTCAACATTCTCATCAAACTGATGAGCATGGTCAGCGTGGTGGTGGCAGGGTTGATCGTCCGATACAGCCTGACCGCCATGGGCATCTTCTAAACATCGAAGATACCCTCGGTCAAAAGCAAACACCCAAAACGCGCCGGGCCTCCGAAGTTGCAAGACTTCGGAGGCCCGTTTTTTTATTAGGCTAGGGTGCTATGAACACCAAAGCAGTTGTGCCAACGCTGGGGCTTCAGGACAAACCTTAAGTGCTGCGGCCGAACTGATAAAGAATCTCGCTGGCTCGCTCGAGTTGGTCCACTTCCAGCCATTCGTCGCAGGTATGCGCTTGGGCAATTGACCCTGGTCCAAACACCACGGTTGGAACTCCCATGGCACTAATCGCCGCAGCATCGGTCCCATACGGAACGCCGATCTTTTGGCAATCTTTCTTGACGCTTGAGGCCGTTGCCACCAGTCGGTCAGCCAACGGGCCGTTGTGTTGCTCGGAGAGCGAGCCCCCCTTGAGGAACGGCTCGTCGTGGACAAGATCCGCGTGGAAGTCTACCCCAGGGTAGTCTCGCACGAAGGACGTGACCTGTTCGAACACGGCCGCATGGTCCTCGCCTGGGATCATCCGCCGGTCCAGTTCAATCTCGCAAGCATCTGGCACCGTGTTGACACTGATCCCGCCGGTGATGGTGCCGACGCTCAGGCTCGGTGGACCGCAGAGTGGGTGCTCTGGCAGCGTCGGAATCAGTTCGCGTTGGTAAGCCTCGAAAGCTTGCAGCACGTAGCTCATCCGGTAGATGGCGTTGGTGCCCAAGTGCGGCTGCGAACTATGCGAGGCTCGACCTTTGGTCCGGCACTTCCACCGCAATGCCCCCTTGTGGGCGATCACCACATCCAAACTCGTCGGCTCCGCCACGATTGCAACGTCTGGCCGGCGCGGCAAGACCTGGCTCTTCCCTTCGGTCCAAAACTTCTCCAAAGCGGTGGCGCCGGAGTATCCAAACTCCTCGTTGATGGTGCAGGCCATGGCGATGTTGGGCATCCCCTCAGGCCGTTCGGCCAACAGTCGGGCAATCGCGCCGAGCATGGCACACATGCCCCCTTTGATATCGCACGAACCACGCCCATAGATCTTGCCATCGCGAATCTGAGGGCTCCACGGTTCGATCGTCATCCCTTCCACCGGCACCGTGTCCTGGTGCGCCTCGAACATGATCAGTGGGCCTCCTTGATCGATCGGCACGGAGCCTTCGAGCAGCGCCACAATGTTGTCCCGCTTGGGTTCCACCGTCTGCCGCTCGTAAGGGAGCCCCCAACTCTCGAACAATTGCTGCAAGTAGTCCGTCACGCGGTATTCGAAATACTCCGGACCCGAGACCGGCTTGCCCATGGGATTGACGCTGGGAAGGGAGACCAGGTCGCTGAGAGTTTGCACGAGATCAATCGCCACCACGTAACTCCTGCTAGGGAACGAAATGTTTGCCGTTGGGCGACATTGTATCCAAGCCGGATGCGGCTCGCACGCGGTTCTTGGCACCACCCACGGATTCTTCAGGCGGTCCGTCCCAAGTGCTGCCTACTATTTGTCGCCGATGCCCAGCTTGTACGCTGCGGCTTGGGCCTGGCGGCTGTAATCGATGGATTCGCCAAGAACTCGGGCGGCTTCCTGATCCGCATGAAAGCCTTTGGAGTTCTCGCTGCTAATGTAGTCCAACCGCCACATTGCCTTCTTTTGCAGTTTGCGAATCGGCGCGAGCTGCTCCTCGGTTGCCCCGCCTTCCTCGGCGGCAATGATCGCATCGAGCATATCGATCATGGCGACCGCAGCGCGATCCATCAGCCCCAATGTTCGCTGCTGGATCGTATCGACGCGGGCTTGCAGTTCCTCTTCAGGAACGCGGTGGCATGTCTGACAAGATCGACTCACACTGAGCATCGGGCTGCGTACCCAGTGACTGCTGACCTTTGCCGCACCCACACGTTCGTAAGGCATGTGGCAATCAGCGCAGGACACGCCAGCCCGGGCGTGGATGCCTTGACTCCAGAGCTCGAACTCAGGGTGCTGCGCTTTGTAGACCTTGGTACCGGTTTCTTCATGCACGTAGTCGTAGAACGGCTCACCATCTGGCAAGGTTGTTTCTTCCCATTCTTGCTCCAAGTCCTCCGCCTTGAGCCCATTGCTCCAGGGGTAGGTGAGTGTCATTTTGTTTGCGCAGTAATACTCAACATGACATTGGCCGCAGACGAAGGAACGAAGTTCTTGCCGGGTCGCGCCCCGATTCGGATCGTACGGCTGTTCTGGCTTTGCGTCTCGCCACTTCTGAATGCTAGGCAGATGCGGAGCGGGATCGTCACTCTCGGCCAGTTTGGCGATTCCTAACAGAAAACCGGGGCGCGTCACGCGAACCTGCATGGTGTCCGGGTCATGGCAGTCCACGCAAGAAACAGGGTGGGCCTGGCCAAGGTGCGGGTCGCCAGCGGCGGCTTCCTTATCCGTGCTGCCGTCTGGTGTTTTCAGCAACTCTGCGTGAACTTCTTCGTACTTCTTTTGGCTGACCGCTTGAAAGCCAGCGATCACGGCATCTTGATTGAACGAGGCCCCCAGCACTTCTGCGGTGGCTTCTTGCCCTAGCTCTTCCAGGCCGATCCGCCGATAGGTGGGAAGTATCGAGGCGTGACAGTGCAGGCAGGCACCTGACTGCTGGAAGTCGGTGACCCGCTTGGTGACTTCCTGATCCTTCAACATGAAGGCGTGGCCGCGAGTTTCGCGGTAGTCCACGCTGAACGCATAGCCTGCGAACAGCCGTTTGAGCCAGGGGTCTTTTTCCAGCTTGCTGGGGGGGAGTGCATTGCTGCCGCCGTACTCCGTGCGTTGATTGTCGGCGCTGCGCAGATAGCTTTCGTACTGCAAAGGAAAATTCAAACCCCAGGGTTCTGGATCCGTGCTAACTTCGTTGACTTCCACAATGCGCACGAAGGGTTGGCGAGCCTCTTGCTTCCGCTCGAACATGTTGACCAGCAAGGCGATCACACCAACTGTCGCGCCGGCAACGAGCACAGTCAGCAACACCAGCCAACCGAAACTGCGTTTTTCCGAAGTCGCCATTTCGTATCGTTCCTTAAACTACCAGCCATTAGAGCAGGCTGATCTGTTGACTAACGGAGGGCGTGGCCGACATCGGCGTGACAGTGCACGCACGATAGCGATTCCTGCTGCCGGAGCATCTCTCCCGCAGGGCTAGCCAGGGAAGCGTCAGGCGGTAACACCGCGTGCACAAAATCTCTATGGCAGTCAATACACGCGTTTTGCGTGATCCGACTATTCCGTGCCTTAATGCGAATCGGCTCGTGATAGTTTTGCAAGGTGAACGCCAACGAATGGAAGAACCCATTGTCCGCCTTGGTGAAGCACTTGCCAGCAAAGTTGTGCGGCAGGTGGCAGTCATTGCAAACAGCAACGTGCTGATGGCTGCTGTGAGTCCACGAGTCAAAATGGTCCTGCATCGCGTGGCAATGGACGCAGGACTTAGGGTCGTTGCTGATGTAACTGGCACCCTTCCCGTAGCCAAACGTAAAGATCCCAGCCCCGGAGAACATGCCCAATACCACGGCCAGCGTAATGGAACCCAGTCCCAACGTTGGAAATCCCCAGGCACGAAGCCGAGCGAGGAAAGAGTCAGGACCCGATTTCTTCATAGATTGGCACCAGCATCAATCGATTTGCCCAGCCAAATCGCCGTGCGGCGTTAGACGGTAGCTGAATCGCATGATAGTCAACGTAGAGCTAGACCGTACAGATAGTCAAAGTGGACGTCAACCAGGTCAACGAGGACATAGGAGCACTTGTCTTTGGAAGAACTGACGACCGCGCCAAACATGGTGACCACAAAGACGGTAGGTCGCAGCGCATGGCGGGGAACTCGCAAGGAGCGAACCGGCAGGTGTTCTCGTCCTTGCCGGAACCAGATGCTTTCAATCGTGAGGAAGGCAGATTGGGGTTGGTTCGACGATTATATCAACGGCAACAAGCGCGTGCCTGCCGTTGGTCCGTCATCATAAATTCACGCCCCGGGCTGGTTTTCTGTTTTACGAATTGCCCCAGCAGGGGTATCCTCTGGTTGTCAAACGGCAGACCGAATTGGGCTTTGTCACGGTTCCTGGCCTCGAGCGAACTTGCCAGCGGCTGCACTTCTCTGTCAACGCCTCATCTCCCAAAGTCAATCCGGGACATTGAATTCCGTTTCATCTCTCTTTCCATCCATGGAGACAGATCGTGTTTGATCAACAGCAGTATGTGGTGGCCGAACGGGTTGGCATGATGAAGATGACCGACGCCTTCGATATCCTCGATCCCGAGACCGGCAACAAATTGGGAGTGGCTCAAGAGAAGGTCTCCGCCATGGTGCAACTGCTGCGGCTGATCGTCAACAAGCAGATGCTCCCCACACGAATCGATCTGGCCAGCGAAGAGAATGGCGAACCGCTGTTGACCATGTCACGCGGATATAGCTTCATGCGTGTCCGCACCACGGTCACCGTCGGCAACGGCGAGGTGTTGGGGAGCTTTCAATCCAAACTACTCAGCCGCGGATTGGATGTGTTCGATGCTCAAGGCGAGAAGTTCGCCCACCTCGAGTGCGACTGGAAGGGGTGGAACTTCAAATTCATCGACAAGAACGGCAACCATATTGGTACGGTCAGCAAGAAGTTTGCCGGTTTCGCCAAAGAACTGTTCACCACAGCGGACAAATACCTGGTGGATCTCAACGGCGTGGAGAATCCTAAGAACAACGCCCTACTGCTGGCAGCAAGTGTCATTCTGGACACACTGCGCGCGGAGAAGTAATCTGAGTGTTCGTTGGGAAGACGGAAGAGTTGACATCATTGAATTGGGCTATGTGCAGCGGGGCCAGGTATGCTTGAGTTGACGGCGTTCGCCATTCGCGAACGCGTGAAGATTGCGGAAACCGACACGTACGATATCTACAATGCAACTTCTGGCCAAAAGGTTGGCGTTGCTCACGAGCGGATCTCTCCGGCCGCCAGTTGGGGGCGGTTGTTTGTGTCCAAACACTGGTTTGCCGCAAGCATTGAAATTGCCCCGGCCGAGCATGCCGATCCGGTTCTCTGCATGAAACGGGATGGTGGGATCGTGCCGCGGAACATCCGCATCGAAACCGCCAAAGGACAGACGCTGGCTACCGTGCATGCGCGAAACTTCAAGAGGGGGCTCGATATCAAGAACGGCAAAGGGGAGCCTGTGGCCGAGATTCGCGTCATAGGACTCCGTGGCCGTGAGTTTGAAGTCGTCGATCTCCAGGGAAACCTGATCGGCAAGATTTCCCAGAAATGGGCGGGCCTGGCCAAAGAACTGCTCACCACCTCCGACGATTACATCGTCTCCGTCGAAGGTAAATCCAACCCTCGCCGCGCTGCGCTCATGCTCGGCATTGGCATGGCAATCGACTCCTGCTTCAAAGAAGACTGACCAGGTGGTCTCAGATTCTGTTGGAAGTCTTTCCCGACAGGCTTTGTCTCCGTCCACGGAAACCTGCCTCGCGTGCATCCACCCCATAAACATATCGCAAAACGGCTAGGGTAGGTTATACTTCGTATCGTCAAGAAGTTGCCCTACTTACGTTGACGCTGTTTGAGAGTTGGTGTGCCATGCGATGTCCATTCTGCCAGGCTGATCACGATCGTGTGGTCGACTCGCGCGCTGGCCAGGACGGTTTCGTTGTTCGCCGCCGTCGCGAATGCCTGAAGTGCAAACGCCGGTTTACCACCTACGAACGGATCGAAG
The DNA here is from genome assembly GCA_942492195.1 of uncultured Planctomycetia bacterium. Lineage (GTDB taxonomy): Bacteria > Planctomycetota > Planctomycetia > Pirellulales > S012-138 > CALOEH01. The sequence goes on from CALOEH010000102.1 coordinate 80,449, forward strand.
AACCAGCCATCAAAGTCGTCAAAAAGGATGGTATTCGCGAACCCTTCGAACGGGACAAGATCCGTCGTGGGTTGGAAAAGGCTTGCTGGAAACGGCCGGTCAGTGACGAACAAATCAAGTCCATCTTGACCGCGGTCGAGAACGACATCCATTCCGACTTTGAGAATGAGATCCCTAGCCAAGAGTTGGGTGAGTTGGTGATGAACCACCTCAAACTGCTGGACCAGGTGGCGTTCGTGAGATTTGCCAGCGTCTACCGGCAGTTTACCGATGCCAAGGATTTTATGGCTGAGGTCGGGCCCATGTTGGAAGAATCGCAGCGCAACGGCCCCGCGTAGCGGATGCCGGACGCTGGCCTGGCGGCGAACACGGAACGAAACGGAACCCTCGGCGGACGGATCCCGCATGCCAATCAACACGCTGGCCGAATTCCTCGAACGACTCGAACGCCAAGGGCTGCTCCTGCGCGTTGGCGTGGAAGTGGATCCCAACGGCGAAGCGGCTGCCATCGCCCAAAGGGCGTTAAGCACCACCCAGCCAGCCGCGATTCTCTTCGAACGACTGGGCGGCTACGAGTGGCCCGTGGTGGTCAATCTGCTGGCACATCCGCGGCAGGTCCTGCAGGCGTTGGATTGCGAACACCTGACCGAATCGCAAGAACGGCTGGCCTCGCAACTTCAGCCGGCTGACACCTCAGGCTGGATGCAGCGATTGCGCCAAGCCGCCTCGGGGCGGACACTTCCTGAGCCGCGGCAGGTCAGAACCGGACCCTGCCAAAGCGTGGTCCGGCTCGGTCAAGACATCCGCCTGACCAGCCTGCCTGTGTTGCAACTTGCCGGCAACCCGGGAACTTCGCTGCTCCATGCGGGGCATTTGCTAAGCACCGACCCCGAAACCGGACAACGAGGGACCACGCCGGCCGGCGTGGAGATCTTGGACGACCACCATTTTAACATTCAGGCGTTATGGCATCAGGCGATCTCCCGACATGCAGCCGCCGCCCAACAGCGAGGGCAACGCTTGCCAGTGGCTGTGGTGCTAGGGGGTGACCCTCTCCTGGAACTGAGCATCCGCGTGCCAGCGCTGCTCGACATAGATGCCTATGGACTGGTGAGCCTGTATCGTGGCCGCCCGCTGGACCTGGTCGCTGGTCGCAGTGTCGCACTGGACGTACCTGCCGAAGCTGAAATCGTGATCGAAGGCACGCTCGACCCCGATTCCGGTGTGGTGGAAGTTTCTGCCGTCACGCATCGCGTGAACCCTGTATTTCCGCAGGTGATTCCAGCCCTGGCTCCCAATGAGTCATCGCAACGGGAAGAGTCGGTCACGCGCTGGCTGCTGCCGTTGGTCAAACAATCGTTTCCCGAACTCACCGACGTAGCACTGCACGGCGCGGCCGGTCGGCGGTTGGCCGTCGTGGCACTTCGCCGGGAGTTACGCAGGCCAGGCCCTGCAGTTAGTGCATGGGCTGTGGTCGAGTCCTTGGTTCATGTTCAGCCCCCTGCTAATCATGGTGGACGAGCGGGTGAATGTGCACCATTTGCCAACGGTGTTGCACCAGGTGGCCACCCGATGTTCGGCACCCGGAGCTTGGATCACATCGCGCGGCCCCCATCCTCAGCAGTCACTGCAAAGCCGGCCGGATGCCTTTCAGGAGCGAATGGCGCTGGATGCCACCGGCAGTCAGACTCCAAATGCCGTCACCGAGCTGCTGCTTCCCGACATTCAAGCTCCCACCGACCACCGGGTGCTTGAACGTTGGAGCGAGTACGGCCTGCCTGACCTGCCGTGACCCGTCAATGTAGAACAGTTGTCCCAACTGTTCACGAACCAAGAAAATGTACCGGGTCCTTGTGCAAGCGAACCGTTGGAATAGGTGTACTACATTCACGCCGCCAAAACTTGACTCATTTGGCACGACCTCGCTCCGATAAAGTCTCTGAACGCTGGGATCATGTTGCATTCTGGGCAGCGCGCTGGCAGACTATGTATTCCCAAAACACATGAGGCGATTCTTATGGATACGTTTGAACTGAACCGACGGCAGGCAATGATCACGGCCGGCATGGGGGCCCTTTCACTGGGAATGCCTGGCATGGTGATGGGCAGCGACCAGCTGGACACCAGCGGCAATGCCGTGGCCGCCGAGAAATCCTGTATCTTCGTGTTGCTCTGCGGCGGACCGAGCCACGTGGATACTTGGGACATGAAGCCCGATGCACCGGACACCATCCGGGGGCCCTATCAGCCCATCGCCACCAAAGTGCCCGGCATGCGCATCAATGAGATGCATACCGAGTTGGCGAAGTACACGGATCAGTTCACGCTGATCAACTCCATGACACACCCTGGCGGCATCAGCAATCACTTTGATGCGATGCACAACCTGCTCAGCGGTCAATCCGCGAAACGCGTGACCCAAGGTGTGCCGGATGATCAACCGTATGTCGGCTCGTTCGTAGCCAAGTACCGACCGAGCAAGCGCAACCTGGTCTCCAATGCCTGGCTCATTAAGTGCGTGGGTCCGCCGGTGTTTTGTGCGCCAAACATTGGCATCGGTGGATACCTGGGTTCGGCCTACGCCCCGGTGTTCGTTGGCTCTGCCGACAATCATCCAGCCATGGATACGTTCACCCCGCCGGAAATTTATGATCTGGCCAACCCGGATCGGTTGGACGAACGTCGTGCGCTGCTTGGCAACATTGAGAGTGAGGTGCTCAGCAAGGTTGCCGTTGGGAAGGACTGGAAGACGTTGCGCGAAAAGGCCTACGACGCCATGACCCGGCCTGAAGGACGCGAAGCATTCGACCTGACCCGCGAACCTACCAAGGTCCGCGACCGCTACGGACGCCATCCGCTGGGACAAAACCTGCTGCTCGCCAGACGCATGGTCGAAGCAGGCGTGCGGTTTGTCACCGTCAACGGTTGGACCGGTCAGGCGGAACACGACAAGCAGGGACCGCCGAGTAGCAGCTGGGATATGCACGGTGGGAACATGGGCATGGGCAACGCCTTCGGCAATGGCTCCTACGGCATGGGCTTCTGCCTGCCCCGGTTGGACCAGGCGCTGGCCGGTCTGTTCGCGGACCTTAAAGAGCGCGGCATGATGGACAACACGCTGGTGGTGGTCACTGGTGAGTTTGGCCGCACGCCGAAAGTCCTGACCCAGCAGCCACCCGGACGTCAGCACTGGCCCAAGTGCTTTTCGTCCATCATGGCTGGCGCTGGCATCGCCGGAGGCCGAGTCTACGGCAAGTCCGACAAGCACGCTTCGTACGTCCAGGTCGATCCCGTTCGCCCCGAGGAAATGGCCGCGACCATCTACCACGCCCTCGACATCCCAATCAACGATCCTCAAAGCAACAGCGGTCTGTCGCGCGCCCTAACCACTGGCAAGCCGGTGCTGGAACTCTTTGGCTAGATCCCGTCGCCAGACCGCTCGCGGCGAGAAATCGTTTGACGTAATCTACCTGGTCTTGAATCGACCGAGGATTTTGCTCGTCCGTCGAGTACCGGGCATAGATGACAACAACCAGCCGCCCCTTCACTTTTTTGAGGGCGTGTCGAAGCCAACATAGCGTAGGTAGTGCGACCGAGGAATTGCGACGTTGGGGAGCGATCGACATGGCGAAACTTCCGTGCTTTTTCAAAATTCCGTTGTGCAGGCGTTGAACAACAGAGGAGAAAAGGATTGGGGTGCCAGGCTATTGGCGAGCAGGACGCCATTGGCGGGCTACTTCCAACGACTTTGGCCACAACTGCAGGGCCATTGGGAGCCACTTTGAGCCGCCGCAAATGACGAACAAAGCATCTCATGGGCAATTCCCCCCGCTGCAGATCTGAGTACCGCTCCAGGTGTGCTGTTGCTGCCCGATAGCGTGAGACTGTGGCCAACGACGAACCGAGCACATGCTCGTGATGATCGAGGAAGTGCTGGCGTAGGACCGGAATGGTCGCCGGCGTGAACGAGAACTGCGTGGGAGCCTTCACCGCCAGTGAGCGTTCAACTGGGCGGCAATTTCGGCCGCGGACTGCTCATGGTCCGCCACGCGCCGGCGGACCTGCGGGTCCCCGTCTCGATAGTAGATCCACCAGCCACCGTGGTGCTGGCAATACGAGACTTTCCCCACCCGTCGGCGGAGAGGTTTCTGCTTGCGCGCCCGAGTCATGTGTGCCTCCTGGTGCACAGTTTGTGCACCAAATGTGCACCACGGAGGCTTCTGAGGGCGCAAAACTAAACTACTACCGGCTGAAGCCGGTAGGTTGAAGGGTCTTGTGAGCTACGGACTGAAGTCCTTCGCTCACGCTGGAGTCACGCTGAAGTTGTCACCACCATCATCCGGTTCCGTTCCATCCTGCAGACGGATGTACTCCTTGATCACCTCGTCAGTCACGTTGCCGCTGGTCGCCACAAAATAGCCGCGTGCCCACAAGTGGCGGCCCCAATACTGTTTTTCGATATGCCTAAATTCCATCATGAGCTTTCGCGAACTCTTGCCCTTGATGTACTGCATAATCTTGCTGGGAGACAGATTCGGCGGGCAGGACAGCAGCGTGCACATGGTCGCGAGAAACGGCTCCTTGCAGGATTTCGATGTCGTGCGTACGGCAAACTTCCCTCACAATCTCACGCACCCGCTTGCCGACAGCTCCTATCAGTACTCCCTTACGATACTTCGTCACCCACACAAAGTGGTACTTGATGTCAAATCGACTGTGTGCGCTGGTACGGTAGTTCTCCATGCCAGCATTCTAGCCAAGAACCGAAGAACCTAAAGGTTTCGCCTGAAGGCGAGGGTTTTATACCCATCGTGGAGACAATAACGCTAAGTCACTGCTGTTTAGTAACTTAGCGCCATTGGTGAAAAGTAAAAACGGAGAGGACAGGATTCAAGTTTGGCCTCTTCGTAAGCTTAAGTCAGCAAATATCTTACGGCCCCAACCTGTTTTAGTGATTGGATTTATGGTCGTTCAGGCTTGGTCAACCTTGGTCAAGGACTCTCACTTGTGGTCAGCTTGATTGACACAGTGTGTCAATCATTTTGCCTCGGCGTCCCCGCCATTGTGCGGAGATGTCGTTATGTCAAGACGATCAGACCAGCAGCTTACACCTCGCAACGGTCACACCCTGATGGTGTGCACCGTCGCCCGCATCAGTGGGTGCCAAAATCAAAAGGAAATGAGTCTTGAGGACCAGATCGACAACGCGAGCGAGGAAGTCGCCGAACTTTATGAGGGCTCGGTAGACTTTCACACAATCGAGACGAAGGCGAAGGGGGAGAGTTTGGATCGCCCGGAGTTGCAGCAAATCGAAGCTGCGTACAAATCAGGGAAGTACGACCTCTTCGTGTTCGACGATCTGAGTCGACTCATCCGCGGGGGAGAAGCGGCCCGGCTATTGGGGATCGGAGTTGACCACGGTACGCGGCTCGATCTGCATTGATGACGGCATCGATACGATTGAGGAAACCTGGGAAGAGGACGCACTCAACGCTTGCAGCGAAAATGTCGCTCATAACCAGCGAACGTCTAAACGAATCAAGCAAAAAACGATGAACCGCTTTAAGAAGTGGGGGCACACAGCAAGGCGGCTCCTCCACGGTTATCTCGCGGACGAAGGCGCCAAATCGTACGACGACTGGCGCAAAGATCCCGCAGCTGAGACGCATATTCTTGAAGGGGCAAAGATTCTGCGAGCGACGCAAAACGGCGAGGCGGTAGCCGATTACTTCAACAGGAATCAGGTTCCGGTTGGTCCCAGTGCCCGGAATGAGAAATGGGATGGTACCATGGTTCTCCGATTCTATCGGAATCCTCTGCTCAAGGGCATGCCACAACGCGGCCGCATGATGTCGGTTAAACATCATGGCAGCGGCAAACGATCGTCAAAGAAAAACCCGAAAGGGCCTACCTACTACCATGCGCCTCACTTGGCGTACTTCGATCCGGTGGAGTTCGACGATCTCGTTCAACTGCTGTCAGTAAAGAACCAGCACTATCGACGCAAGATGGTGAACGGGGTTGACCCGAGGACGTGCGTGCCGCGGAAGCGAACTCGTTTTCCCGGCCAGCACGCTCGGTGTTGGTACTGCGGTCGCAACTACAACTGGGGTGGCAACGGTATCGCCGGGCACTTGATGTGCGCCGGCAGCCATAAGTACCTGTGCTGGAATTCGGTCCACATTGACGGAAACCTCGTTCTCAATCGCGTTTGTTCGGCCATCACGGATACTCTTTATCAGCTTGAAGGCTTTGATCATCAGTTCCAGCAGATCGTCGATGCTGCACATCGCGATGTGAACGACAATGTTCCCGAACAACTGAAGCAGATCGAAACCGAAGAAATACAGTTGGCACGTGACAAGGCAAACCTGATTGCGACCCTCAAGGCATATGGCCCAAAGTCGATGGTTCTCCAAGAGGTGGATTTGATCGAAAGCCGTGAACGCCTTTTGGCACGGCAACGTTATCAGGTCGAGAAATCGGCGGAACAGAAGCAGTTTGAACTCCCACGTTCGGTGTCTGAACTGCGTGCAGGCTTGGAATCCCAATTCGCGGGGCTCAACTTTGATTCCCCTGAGTTTGGTAACCTGCTCCGGCAGATTGTTCCTGAGTTCGATGTTTATCTCGTGCGGTTGATCGACGGCGGTCACCTGATGCCGAGAGCCTACGTGAAGATGAAATTCAGCGGCATTGCAGCCGATGTGGCCCGTGTCCCTGAACTTGACGACATGCTGACACGAGTGATGACAATCGATCTATTTGAACCGCCGCAGCGGGAACGAATTCGCACGGAAGCAGTTCGGCTCGAATCCGAAGGGTTGATGCAGAGGCAGATCGCCCAGGCGATCGAGGAAGGGCCTAAACAAGCAGCCGTCCAAAATGCGCTCAACCTACACCGGCAGATGAATGAGCAAGGTCTCGTTTCGCCATACATCATTGTGCGAAAACCGCCGGAAGATTATCGGAAACTTCGGCGCTATCGACACGACAGGTACGAGTTTAAGCCGCTTGATGGCTATGGACCGCTTGAAATCTAAGGCCAACTGCTTCTCAACCTCCACGTTGCCCTCGGCTCAACCGGGGGCTTTTTTATGCGCTGACAGAACTCTTCTCACAGAAAGGTGCTATCAATTCGATGGAACAATCTAATCGAAAAGCTCCTCGTAAGAGTACGGAAGTTGATCGACCAGTTCTACCAGGCTCGCCACTCCACCGTCTTCTGATACTCATCGCACGTCGCATGGCAATGACGGAACAGATGACGAACGACAGCAATCCAAGTGCCCATCGCAACTAGCAATCCCAAGCAGATGCTCCAAGGACGAATTTCTATCTCCAAACTCCAGGCGACCTTCAATTCATCAACGACGTGAAGGTTACCCAGCGGCTGCATCAGGAATTGTCCGACCCACAGTGCTGGCCGGAGGTTCACGCGGTTACTTTGTCGAAGGCCGATCCTTCTTTGGCACCAAACGAACTGCTGGTGCAAGCAATCACCGTGGCAACTGTCGAACCGAAGGTGCTCCGTGTAACGGTCGAAGGCCTGGTGCCTCCGTCGTGATCGTCCATACATCAATGCCGCAGTTTTCCATCTTCATTTAGCAGGAGAAAACATTTTGTCCCATATCGTCATCATTCAAACTGAGGTGCGCGATGCAACGGCAGTTGCTGCCGCCTGTACGCGGCTCAAGTTGCCAGCGCCAAAGCAGGGAGTCTTTCGACTCTTCAGCAGCGAAGCTGCCGGGCTGGGCGTCGAACTCCCTGCGTGGCGCTACCCCGTCGTTTGTAAATTGGAGACTGGCCAGTTGCAATTGGATAACTTCAACGGGCGCTGGGGTGCGAGGCGATACCTTGACGCCTTCCTGCAGGCGTACGCCGTGGAACGAACGCGGTTGGAAGCTCATCGCAAAGGCTACTCGGTTACGGAGCAGGGCCTGGCCGATGGCTCGATCAAGTTGTCTGTGCAGGTCGGAGGTGCCGCGTGATGTTGCCCCGAATCATTGAAGTCATTGTCACACCCACGGGTGAGTCACGGGTCGAAACCAAAGGCTTCTCCGGATCGACGTGTCGCGACGCAAGCTTGTTCTTGGAGCAGGCCTTGGGCCAGCGAACCTGTGAAGAACTGACTAGCGAGTTTCATGCTGAGAACTCGGCAGAGCAACACTTGCACCAGGACATCTAGCCCCAACCCTGCTAACGGCGAACGGTAGACTCCTTCGCCCACTTCCGCCTCATCGCTTGAGGCACTCGCAAACTTGCTAATGTTTGCGATGCTTTTCACCCACCCTCAATTCTGGAGAACTTCCATGCCGCTCGCCGAGCGTCTATCGGAGTACGTCCGCGCTCGCTTCACAGGCGTCTGGATCCAAAGTCACGAACACAACGAGGCACTGGCGGAAATCGCCCAGTTGTGCCGCGCCGAATCGTGGCAACTACTATCGTGGGACATTGAAGGCGGGCTGAAACCCGCTGGCCACGACCGTAGCGAAACCGTTGGCGGTGATCCATTGTCCGCCATTCGTACCCTGAGCACCATGGCCACGTCCGACGGCGCGGCGATCTTGGTGCTTGAAAACTTCCACCGTTTCCTGCAGTCCGCCGAGATCGTTCAGGCACTCATCCGCCAAGTTCTGGCGGGCAAGCAGAACCGGACCTTCATCGTGATCCTCTCGCCGGTCATCAATCTCCCGACCGAACTGGAAAAACTGTTCGTTTGTATGGAGTACGACCTGCCTAGCCGCGATCAACTGCTTGAAATCGCCAAAGGAATCGCAGTTGAGGAAGGTGAACTGCCTGAGGGTGCGGACCTTGATCGAATCTTGGACGCCGCCGCAGGACTCACGCGGTACGAAGCCGAGAACGCTTACAGCCTTTCCCTCGTGCGCTCGGGGCAACTTTCCGCCGATGCCGTTTGGGATATCAAGACGCAAACGCTCAAGAAGAGCGGCCTGCTGGAACTCTATCAAGGCTCGGAAGACTTCTCGACCCTGGGCGGCCTGACCGCACTCAAAGCCTTCTGCAAGCGATCACTGTTGCATCCCTCTCGCAACAACCCGCGCAAACAGGCTCGCGGCGTGATGCTGCTTTCGCCACCGGGCTGTGGCAAGAGTCAATTTTGCAAATGTTTGGGACGTGAAACCGGTCGCCCAGTGTTGATGCTCGACGTGGGCTCACTGCTGGGTTCGCTTGTCGGGCAGACCGAGGAGCGCACGCGTCAAGCCATCCGCACTATTGAAGCCATGGCTCCCTGTGTGGTCATGGTCGATGAGGTTGAGAAAGCCTTTGCTGGTCTGGCCGGATCGGGCCAGACCGATTCCGGTGTTTCAGCGCGGATGTTTGGGAGTTTTCTCTCGTGGCTCAATGACAAAACATCTGACGTCTATGTCGTCTGCACGGCCAACGATGTCTCCAAGCTTCCACCAGAATTTACGAGGTCTGGCCGCTTCGACGCAATCTTCTTACTCGATCTTCCCGCCCGCGCCGAGAAAAATGCCATCTGGGAACTCTATCTCGAATACTACGAGATCGACCACCAGCAGCGTAAGCCTGACGACGCGCAGTTTACCGGCGCCGAGATCAAGAGTTGTTGCCGCCTGGCTGCCCTCTTGGATCTGCCCCTCATGCAAGCGGCTCAGAATGTCGTGCCGGTGGCTGTCACCGCAACGGAATCTGTCGGGCGGCTCCGCAACTGGGCCAGCGGACGCTGTTTGTCGGCCAATCAGCCAGGCATCTATCAACACCGGTTGACCAAAGGTAACTCGCGTCGTCGCGTCAGCCGTGATCCTTCGCAGAACTAACCATCTCACAACAAATCCCTCACAAGGAACCATATCGATGAGCACTGTTGCTGAAGAATCAAGTACCGAAACCCGTTCGCCAACTGCCGCCTCTCAGCGTTTGCGTACCACCATGGCCGCGATGCGACTCTCCTTCACTTGGTGGGGTGTTCGCAAGACGCTTTCCGCCCAGCAGAAATCACAAGCGGCTGAGTCGTTCGGGGCGGAAGGAGAGTTTCTTTCAGCGGGCAAGAAACTGATTGACACCCGCAGCCCAAAGTTCCGCGCTGTGAATGCCGTTCGCGGTCGGGCGGTCCAACTCTGGAAGGCTCTCTCACTTCCCTATCCCGAATCCGGCATTCGCCTGATCAAGCATGACGATCTCCGGATGCTCAATGTCCAGATGACGTCGCTCAAGAGTGAACTGGGCGAAGCAGTTTTCGAATTGGATCAGCACTTCGATGGGTTGAAAGCGTCAGCCCAAGACCGTCTAGGCGACTTGTATAGTGAAGCGGACTATCCAACCTCGCTCGTAGGCTTGTTCGACATGCAGTGGGATTTTCCCAGCGTCGAGCCCCCTGAGTATCTGCGCAGACTCAGCCCCAAGCTGTACGAGTACGAAGCCCAGCGCGTTGCCGCCCGGTTTGATGAAGCGGTCATGCTGGCCGAGTCCGCGTTCATGGAAGAACTTGGTCGGCTGGTCGAACATCTCGCCGAACGGCTCAATGGCCAAACCGACGGCCCCCCCAAGGTATTTCGAGACAGCGTCGTCACGAACTTAACCGAGTTCTTTGAGCGGTTTCGCTCTCTAAATGTCCGCTCCAACCCACAGCTCGATGAATTGGTGGAGCGGGCACATCAGGTGGTGCAAGGCGTCCAGCCGCAGCAACTACGTGATAACCAGTCGCTCAGGCAAGACGTTGCCTCGCAGTTGGCGAGCGTGCAATCCTCACTCGATGGGCTGCTCGTCGATCGCCCCCGCCGCAATATCCTCCGCCGCCCACGGTAGAAGGGAGCGCCGATGCATCTTGTGATCGAACGGAGTGGCATCATTCGCTGCATCTACAGCGAAGAACTGCCGCTCCACGAACTGGGCAAGCTCCACATCTCCCGCGGCTCGCATGTAGAGCCGAACGAGTCAGGCCAGTGGATCGCTGATCTCGCCCCGGTGGGTGGACCTCAGCTTGGTCCCTTCGCGCAGCGTAGCGAGGCCTTAGCGGCAGAACGTCAATGGCTGGAAGCCAACTGGCTGACACCGCCGACCGCAAGGTAACGCTGCTACGAATCCTTCTCGTTTCGCCCCGATGGCGCGGCATTCCAGCCTGCGCTGTCGAGGCTTTTTTTGTTTCCGTCTTTCCCTCTCTAACAAGGAATACTCGACATGAAAGATGCCGATCTCAACCGAGCGGTTGCCCACGCTACGGGCGAAAGCGTTTCTACGATCAAACAGCTGGGCCTTCAGTTGGACAAACCGGCCATCCACGATGAGCCGAGCCCCGACGACCTGGCTCCCTACCTGCTGGACTGGGACACCATCGAAGCCGAGCGACTTGCGACGTTCGCGGCGTGCTCAGCCGTCATTCCGGCAGTCAAGCAGCCGAGATTCTCAATACCGATGCAGCCATGCGAGTCGTAACCAAACGTCCCATCCATCGTCGCCAACTGCGCGCCGACCAGCGGCGAGGAGGACGAGAACGTAAGACTCGTTCACGGTCTCAGTTGCGGCGGCATCTCACGACCACCTTCGGTCGCTTCCCCAACAAACAAGAGGTTCAAACATGCGTGTACTCGTGATCAATAATTTGGGCGGTGGTTTTGCGGACTTTCTCGAGATCCAAGCAGGCACTCGTGTGCAGCAGTTGTTCGAGAAGCAAGTTCCCTCAGCACGTGCGGAAGACTATCTGATTCGCGTCAATCGTCAGCCGGTCCCTTCCGATCAAGTGCTTGAAGAAGGGGACCGGATCGTTTCACGCCGGTCAAGATCGAGGGAGCGGGCGTCTAGCCCTTGATCCGTTTCATTCCGCGAGAAGGGAGATGGCTGGCCAGTGCGCCGGCCATCTCCCTTCGTTGTAGGAGGAAAGTCAAGCATGTTAAACCGCGACCACCGTCCTCGACTCCGCGCCGCGGCCAGTATTCAGCAGCGGCTAACCGCCCATCAGCCACAACCAGAGACCATTTCGCTGCCCGATGGGACTTGGCAAGAGTGCCAGCGACTGGCTCGCAAGATTCGTAAGGCGGATGCGCATGGCTGGTTTCGAGCCAGTCGAAAACTTCGGGAGCGCTTGCCGCTTGTGCTGCGCACGCTGCGTGATCGAATCGGTGAGGTGCTTCACCAGTTGCCAGCGGTTGCTGATCCATTCGCGGGCTCGCAACGAC
>CALOEH010000103.1:0-50229 GCA_942492195.1 uncultured Planctomycetia bacterium
TCTCTTGGTTGTCCACCTCCACACGGACAGACGCACCTGAGGTTGCCGACGCTCGAACGCCAGGACACAGTCAGGCAAGTCCTCGACCATGGTCCGTGGACTGCTGGCAACGGCCAGCCGTGTCTCGGCGGCTTCAAGCCGTTCTTGAAACTTTCGCTTGAGCGTGTTGATGGACTCCACCGCCGGTTGAGCTAGCTCGGTCAACAACTCACCGGCCGGCGTGAGGCGACACCCCCGGCCATACGGCTCGACCAACTTCATTCCCAGCTCTCGTTCCAACGCATGCACCTGCTTCCAGACCGTCGGATGGGCTACGTCCAAAGATTTCGCGGCGGCTGTCAGGCTTCCCAAGCGAGCCGTCTCGCAAAAACTCCGCAGCTGCTGAAAGGTAATTTCTTTGTAGGCACGACCCGTCTTCGCCATGGCGTTCGCTGAAAAAGTGGATTGCCGAAGCAGATTGCAGTTAGTACACACCAACGGGTATAAGTATTGCTTCCAACTCTGCATTAAGCAATCGTGTGTCTTGAACTCCACCTTCAACGTGACCCGTTTGAGCTACCACTATTTCAATCTTAACGCGAAACGTCAGAGCGCCAGCGAGAAGACATGACAGAGGACGTCTTCAGCACCGTTTCCTGGCTGACACTTCGGTCTGTGAATTCAACAGGAAAGTGAACGTTCTTCATGGGGGCATTCTATGCGAATTACCAATCTGCGTGCGGTTGAACTCCCTTGCCAAGGTGCTCCCTTGGATTGGCGCACCTGGTTAGGGCCAGTTCTCGTGGCGGTCGACACAGACCGAGGTTTGACCGGTTATGGAGTGGGAGGAGGCGGAGCGGCTGGCGCGCATGTGGTTCGTACCGTTCTCCGTGACTGCCTGATGGGGCAGATTGTGGGGGATGCTGACGTTGACCTCCTGTGGCGGCGGATGTATCGAACCACCGTGCCGTTTGGTCGCAAGGGTATTGCCATTATGGCGATCAGCGGCGCGGACCTGGCGCTCTGGGATCTGCTCGGAAGGTCCGAAAGCGAACCGGTTGCCCAGTTGCTCGGCAAGCCACGTCGTAGCGTGCCTGGTTACGCCACGTTGACTTCGGACAATGATCCCGCCCTGAGCGAGGGATTCGCCGCGTACAAACTTCCCGTACATGCCTACGAATTGCCGCGCGAGCAGGAGGTGTTGATCCGGCGTCTCGAACACCTGCGACGACACTTGGGCAGCCACACCCCATTGATGATTGACGCCTACATGAAATGGGATGTCACCACCACGCTGCACATGGACAAACTGCTGACTCCCTGCAACCTGTCCTGGATCGAAGAGCCGCTACCGCCAGACAACCTGGCCGGCTATGCCAAGCTGCGAGATGGGTGCCGGGCACCGATCGCTTCGGGCGAGCATGAGTACACTGCCGAAGGATTCGAGCCCATCGTCGCGGAGCGACTGCATGCCATCCTGCAGCCAGACGTCTGTTGGTGTGGAGGGCTCACCGAACTGGTCAAGATCTATCACATGGCCCGACGTGCCGGATTGAGGGTCTGTCCGCATCGCGGAAGCGAGCCTTGGAGCCTGCATGCCATGGCAGTACTGGATCCGGAACCTCTGGCCGAGTCAGGCCGACCCTGGTTGCAACACATCCCAGGCTGGCCAGAATGCAGCGATGGCCATTACTGCCTGAATGATCAACCAGGCTTCGGTTTGACGTTCGACGAAACGCTCCTCCCCTGATGGCAGAACAGTTGTCCCAACTGTTCACTTGCGGAAGCACGCGAAACGTTTTCTTGGTCTGCACAGTTGAGACAACTGTTCTACATATAGATAGACCGCTCGGAAGCGCTAGATTCACAGCATGTTTTGCACTACTTGGAAGACCCACCGATTGAGTGCAGATGATCGTAGGTACGAATAAACATTCGCCCGTCTGCCACGGCTGGCGTGCTGTGACAAAGTTCGTCGAGGTCGTTCTCGGCCAGTTGCTTGAATTCTGTACCAGCGTCCAGGACGACCACAACGCCTTCGGTACTAACGCAGAATAGACGTCCATCTACCCAAACGGGCGAGCCGAAGTATTTGCCTTCGACTCGTTTCCGCCAGTGGACGTCGCCGGTGGATGCCTCGAGACAACTCACCACACCTCCGTCACTCCAGAGGAAGAGCAGGTTGTCCTTGGCCAGCGGGGTACAAACATACGGGGCTGAGCGATCAATCTTGTAGATCATTTCAGCACTGTCCAGCTTGCCGGCGGTTCCGGGTCGAATGGCGACCACGTAGTTTCCGCCCCCGCCCGATCCGCAACTGGCCGTGATCACGCCATCGGCGAGAACCGGCGAACTGCAACTTCTTTTGTCCAGCAGCGGTGCACCATCGACCGCAGAAATTTCCCACAAGGTCTTGCCGGTCTTGGGGTCGATGCTGGTCATGCCGTGCGACATGCTGTTGAAAATCAGCTGGTCAGCGCCATCTTTCCCCTGATAAATACAGGGCGTGCTGTAGGCAACACGGGTACTTTCACGGTCGGTCTTCCAGCGTGTCTGGCCGGTTGCCGCATCGACCGCCAAGAGAAAACTCTGGCCGCCGCCATCGGTATCTTGATCGTTGGTCAGCACGATCAAATCTTCGTACACGATCGGCGAGGTACCGCAACTATGCTGGCTGATGAAAGGACCGAGGTCTCGCTCCCAGACTTTGTTCCCTTCATGGTCAATGGCCATGAACGTGTATTCCTCAGGCGTGGACCAAACCACATACACGTGCTTGGCATCAGCTGCCGCCGTCGCCGAGGCAAAACTGTTGAACGCGTGCTTGGTATGGTGCTTCGAAGGAAAATTCTTGTTCCATAAAACCTTGCCGGTGTCGGCGTCGACACAGAACACGAACCGCTTGGCGGATTCCTGATCGTCCGCACCGGTCAAGAAGATCTTCTTCCCCCAGAGAACCGGCGAGGAGTGACCGCTGCCGGGCAGTTTGACGCTCCAATTGAAGTCCGTCTTGGTCCACTCCGAGGGGATCGTTTTCGCGTCACTGACGCCGGAGCCATTCGGACCACGAAAACGAGACCACTCTTGCGCGTTGGCAGTGCCAGCAACGAGAACACAAGACAAGATGGCCGTGAGCAAACGGAGAGTGCCCTTCATCGAAATTCCTCAAGTCAGGTTGGAAAAAACGGGGGTCCATTGCCGGCAGGGGGTGCCTTGAACTGGGGGGCAACGAACATCGGCGGGATGGTGCCCTATCAGCGGGTCATCAAATTGTCTCATCAGATGGCTATAGTAGCCGATCCGTTTGCAATTCGCCAATCATGAACCGCAGAATCTCCGTCCCAAAGCCCTGATTCGAGTCAATAACTCTCTACTCACCGAGCTCTGTCGTTGTTGCTTCCAGACCTCCAGACACGCACGGTGCCCTCTGAATCACCAGACGCCAAGATGGCACTGTCGGGAGTAAACGCCAATGCGGTAACGTCTGCTCGGTGCTCAAAGAAGCGTGCGATGCGCCTGCCAGTATCGATCTCCCACACTGCCACGCATCCGGTTCGGGTTCCGACCGCCAGGAATCTTCGATCGTTGCTGATGGATATGCAACTTCCCCACCGAGCCCCGTCGCCGAACGACGACTCGCGCCACTCTGGCCCTGGCCCCGTTCTTTCTAGGGAGTAAAGGATGCCGTCGGTACCCAACACGAATGCTCTCTCGTCGTGATCGAACTGAATCAGCACGGATCCTTCCCTGCGGTGTTCCACGCCTGGCGGCGTCTGAGTAAAATTGATAAGGGACAAGCGGTCTCCGCCGATCACCGCGCAGCGTGTCCACTCCGGACTCGGGCAAATCGTGCGATTTAGTCCAGACCCATGAAACTTCCATTCGAAGGAGAAAGGTTGGAATGGGCCGTCGCCCGTACTCAGGTTCGTTGACCGCGCCACGCACCTGGGGTTAAATCGGCCATCGCTCACGGCAAACCTCCCCAGGCGATCATCGAGTACTGCCATTTCGCCACCGTTCTTTTCGCGTTCGTAGACTGTCTGGCGGTCTGCAATGCGAAACACTTCCACGGCCGGCGGCGTTTGTTTTCTGGGGGATCGCTGCCCTTCGATCTTAGGGGACGGCAGAGAGTCGAAGAACGAATGCCCTGCTAGTGCGAGTTGGCCGGTGTTCCCCAGATCGAGAATCTGCTGCTCCTTGACAATCGGCGGACTCACGGAATCGCCGTTCTGGTCGACATGCACGATCATCTTGCCCGCGGCCACCAGCAACGAACGATCATCGCGCCACACGAGATCGCGAACGGGCTCTTGCAGGTGAATTGTAGACCTGCTCTGCCAGGGCTGCTCAAGGTTGAATCGCTGCACTGAGTCTGCCCTGTGAATCCAGATGTTCTGGTTGGTGATGGCAATTTTGCCGTACGCTGCTGCTGCCGGGATTGTCAGGATCTCACGGCCAGTTTGCGTGTCGAACACGGTTGCTTGCTGGCCGAACTGGCAGATCCGGTTTCCCGCGGTCGAGAACTCGAATCCGCCCATTCCCGCGGGGGTATTCCAGATCTCGTGAAATTCGTCATCGAGCGTCCGGCACTTGAGTCGCTCGCCTTGCAGGTAGACCAGTTTGCGGCCGTCAGGCGAGAACATGGGGCTGGCAACGCCTGTCCCGAGCTGCAGTGTTGCCAGTTCGTGTCCAGCAGTGTTTAACACGGTAAGCTTCGTGCCGACGACAATGCCGATTCGGTCTGCGTGCGTTGACCAGAAAATTCGAGGCAGCTCGACTGTCATGTCGCGGACATCCGCCAGGACCGCTTCTCGTACAACATCGCAGATGGCATAGGCGTACGACTTGTCCGGCAATAGTGTGGTTACCGAGAAAATGTCATCGCCCGGGCTGCCCTTGATTTCGATCCTGACTGCATCCTGCGGAAACTTCATCAAGTTGATGAGGTGTCCGTGTTTCTGAATCTGGATGACATTTTCAGCCGTCGCGCCAATCAGCACCGGTTCCTGTCCGACGAGCCGAACGGTGCGGAATGCAGCGGTCGATTCTTGCGTCCAAGTTGCGTTCCCCGGGCGCCAAGAATAGAGTACACGAAGACGGGGGTCCAATACGCGCACCAAGGCCTTATCCCAGGTCACTTCGAGGGAGTTCGACGTGCGTTTGCTCGCGCCCGTGTTGAGCAACGGTGGCTCGGCCAGCACTTCGCCCTCCCGATCGACAATCACCATGGCAACCTTTTTCCGGGCAGCCAGGACACAGCGATGCGAAGGCACCTGCAATAGTTTCCTGGTGATTAACCCCGCATTGTAGTGGCTCCTGCCGTCGAACGTTCCCTCCGACGTTCCCAGCAAGACAGCCCGCTTGTCATGTAAAGTTGCGGTCACGACTGGCGACAACCCCTCGCTAACGAATCGCCCTTGCTGATCAACAATGTTTCCTTCATTCTGATGCAGCAGCGTGAGATCCTTGAGACGATAAAGAGCGACGCTTCCGACGGGGACAATCACAAAACTGCCGAACGCATTCGGTCCGGCAGTTTTGTTTACCGAGCCCGCCGCGAGGAGCTTGCTTGCATCCGCACTGTACCGCAGGGTCGTGATATTGCTGGGAGTGCCAAACCGCTGGACTTCGCCGGAATCAAGATTCCCGAGCGCCAGGCCCCGTTCGTCGTTCCAGGCGATTTGAAGTCCCGCAGGGTGGAAGGCAATTCTCTTGTCAGAAATCCGCCTGCCGCCGGTGCCCATTGCGAATTCGCGGAGCAACTCACCGTTTCGACTCCAGACCTTGACCGAGGTGCCGTCCATCGCGGCAAAAGCCGTTCCCTCAGGGCTCCATGCAACGGGCGTCTTGCCGTTTTCGAGTTCAAAAATCGAAAGCAGGGCATTCTCCGCCAAGTCTCGCGTGAGCATCGATTTGTCACAGCGGTACGAAAGCCGTACGCCTGCGTTGTCAACGAACAGCAGTTCGGCCCCGACAGGCAGGCAGCAGTCGGTATCTTGCGATTTTCCCTGCTCAAAGTTCCAGAGCAGTACTCTCCCATCGTCTTGCATGACGGCCGCGAAGTCTCCGTCCGGGCTGACCACGAAGTCATCGGCCGCCGTGAACTCGTGGGTCGGTTTCAATGAGTCCGCATCAAGAATGCTGACTGCAGGAACCTCGTTCAGGACGCATGCCGTCTCGTTAGCAGGCGCGAAGATGACCTGATCCCCTGCCAGATCCTGCCGTGCTGTAAGAGGTATGAAACGAACAACGTGAAAGTAGCTTGTTCGCTCCTGAGATAGACTGATGCTGGCAAGCGTGGCCATATTGGGCACGAAAGCCAACTGGTGGACCTCAGGAACGGGCAACTCTTGAGTGATCTGAAACGAGCGCAGATCGTAAAGCGAGATGCTCTCCAGGCCCGCGACGGCGAGCTTAGCGCCTTCGTTCGAAAATGCAATGGCTTTCGGCAGCCCCGATGTTGTAATTCTACCGAGCAGAGCATTCGTCCGAAGATCGAAAACGTGCACACCCTGCGCATCCGCGATGGCAAGTCGCGGCGTTTTGGAGCTGAACGTCAGCCGGGCTTTCGCGCCGGGGCCTTTGCTGATCTACCGACAGTTCCGTGAGCAGGTTTCCGGACGCCGCATCGTATACGCGCGTAACACGGTCAAACACGGCGGCGACCGTTCTTCCATCCGGTGAAAAACCCACAACCAACGGAATTTCACGATCGGTTTCCGCGAGCATCAGGGGAACCTGCGAAGGACCTCCCCCCTGCCCAGGCACACGAGTCAGATACGATCCGTTCGTCGTCACCAATAGCATTCTGTCGTACACAAATTCAACGGCGGCCGTCTTGAGTGTGGCGCCCAGGTCGTGGCTCTCTTCGGCGACGAGTTTCCCTGACTTCACTGACCATACGCCGATTCGGTCGGGCAGAATTGACACGATTCGTGCCAGCGAATCATCAATGAAGGTCCTGGGATTTCCCGTGGTGAACGTTGCGATCGAACGAGCGTGATCCCGCGACGGTAGGTCGTAGATGTCGACCTGCGAACCGCCCAACACAGCCAGACGATTCCCGGACCGGTGGAACTGCACTCTGCCAAGGCCAACGGGAAGCAGGGCTGGCGGTCGGCACAGGGCAGAGAGAAGTTTCCACTCGGTGTCGCGCAATTCAATGGGGCATTCGAACAGCAGTCTCTCCGCCTCGTCATACTCCCGCTCGCTGTAGCGCGCTGCCGCAAGCTGCAATCGAGCAAGATACGTGCTCTTTCGCTCCAGCAGTCTCGCTGACCTTTCATTCACCGCCAAGGTACGGTTTTCTTCAGCCAGTGCGACAGCTTCCTCCCGTGCAGCGGCTTCCTTGTCGGCAAGTTCCAAAGCCGCTTTGCGCGCCGCGGCCTCTTGCCCTGCCAGAATCTGCATTTGCCGGAGGGCTTTCTGCTCGCGCTGCAGGGCAAATTGTACCTGGACGTAACCTGCCGTAGCTGTGGCAGCCACCGTAACCAGGAGCAACACCGTCGCAATCGTCAAACCGGCCAGCACAGGGTTTCTCCGGCACCAGCGCCATGCCCTGGCCGGTCGGCCGATGGGCCGTGCCAGAATCGGTTCGCCGCGGAGATACCGGCCCAGTTCTTCTGCGAACATGGACGCCGAGCCATATCGCCGCTGACGATCTTTTGCGAGGCACCGCATGGCGATCGTTTGCAAATCCTGCGGCACTGCCGGATTCAACTGCCGAGGCAAGACAGGCTCTTCGTTTAGAACCTGGTCCAGCGTTCCCATGACACTCGCAGCCTGAAAGGGCGGGCGACCCGTCACCAGACAGTACAACATGGCTCCCAGTGAGTACACGTCCGCCAAAGGCCCAACCGCTGGCAAGTCGCCGCGGGCCTGCTCGGGAGGCATATAACTGGGCGTGCCGAGTACCTGGCCCGTGGCCGTCAGTCCGCTGTCTGCCGTCGTGCGTTTCGCGAGGCCGAAGTCGGCGACGCGAGGTTGCCCGGTCTTGTCGATCAGAACATTGCCAGGCTTCAAATCGCGATGTACAACGCCTTGGGCGTGTGCGGCAGCTACCGCATCTGCGACGTGTTGCATCAGTTCAGCTGCGCGGCGAGGTTCCACCGGACCAACTCGCAGCAAGTCAGCCAACGTGCCTCCTTCGACCAATTCCATCGAAAGGAACCACTGTCCACTCTCTTGGCCGAACTGATAAACCGGCACAATGCCAGGGTGTTTCAGCATAGCGGCCGCTTCTGCTTCGGCTCGGAAGCGAGTAACTTCTTCGTCGCTATCGGCGACCTCGGCGGCGCGGATGGTTTTCAGTGCAACTTCACGCCCCAATGAAATCTGTCGGGCCCGATAGACAACGCCCATCCCGCCACGGCCAATACGTTCCAAGATCTCGTAGTCGCCGAGCCGCTTGGCGGGTGCCGATTCGCGCGAACGCTGCCGACCCGATTGAGTTTTGGTTTCGGCGTCCGGATCCACCGCGGGCGCAACCGTTTCGGCGAGAGCAAAGACTTCTCGCACGACTGCTTCGTCACCCGGCCAGATCGACAGGTATTCATCCGGCGTAGGCGACTCGCCAGCAGCGCGCCGGAATTCGATTTCGAGCGTAAGGAGTTCAAGGAGCAATGGAATTCGCTCAACATGCGAATTCTGCTGCAACAGTTCTGAGATGTCGCTTCGCTCGCCCGATTGCCACGCGTTTTCAAACTGATCCGCGATGCGATCGACCTCTTCCCGCAATTTAAATGATTCTTGGCCCATCGCACGCTCCCAAGTCGCAGTTGAACGAGGTGGAGAATATCACGGATGCCTGGCTCAAGCCACGATCAACTGTTGGTGTTTATCAAGCAGCCAATCCGACTAAGTTCCTCACCCGTTCTCGCCGACTGTACCGCACGCTCGCGGTTCAACCTCGTCCGACTAGCTACTCGTCCAAAAGAAAATCGTTCAATCTTGACAGGAACGCCCCGTTCCCCAATTCCACGACGTTTGGGGCGCAGTTATTTTCTGGCGCAGTTATACTGAAGCCAATTGAATCTGTATGATGCCAACTGCGCACAATTCGTGGCGCGTGGCTCACACCCCGATGGGGGCGTTCGATTAAAGGCAACTCAAAATGGCACAATTTCGTTCTCAGAGCTGGCTACTGAATCGGCGGCATGTCCTGCGCGGGATGGGAGTTTCGTTGGCGTTGCCGTGCCTCGAATGTATGCGGCCGCTGCGAGCCGACGAACAGAATGTTCGACCGAGACGCAGTGTTTTCATCTACCTGCCCAACGGCGTCAACACAAAGGATTACGAGTTGGCGAAGGCGGGCAAAGACTATGAAATGTCGCGGATTCTTAAACCGCTCGAAGAACACCGGGCGAACGTCACGCCGATTAGCGGGCTTTATCATCCCAACGCATTCGGGATCGCTCACAGCGCGACCCAAACCTGGCTGACCGGGGCAAAGCATGGACCTACGGATAAAAACTCGATCTCGGTAGATCAGTTGATCACGCGCGTCACAGAATTGCATACCCGGTTTCCGTCGCTTGAATTGAGCAACCAGGGCCATCGGCTGGCAGTCAGCGCCGATGGCATCCAGCTTCCGGCCGAAAAGAATCCGGCGGTTGTGTTCAAGCAGTTTTTCATGGAACCGGCCGGCGGCGTGGACAAGCAGCGTCGAAAGCTAAACCGCAAGGAGAGCATGCTCGATTTGGTTCTGGACGATGCCAAGTCGCTTTCGAAGCAACTGGGACCAGAAGATCGGGGCCGCCTCGAACAATACCTGGCGGCAACTCGCGAGGTGGAAGTACGAACCAAGCGCGCGGAGTCGTGGTTGGAAACTCCTCGTCCAAAGCTTGATCCGGGAGTCGCTGGAAAACTCAACCGCAATGTTCCGCTGGAACGGCTCGGCGAGTATTTGCGGACGATGTACGACATCATCGTGTTGGCTTTTCAGACGGACATGACTCGCGTTGTGACGTTCAACACGGGAAACGAAGGATCCGGGCCTGCCGTGCCGGAGATTGACGTCAAGCGAGACCGCCACTCGCTTTCGCATCATAACGGCAACAAAGAGGCGCTTGAGCAACTCACGCGCAGCGACGAGTTCAACATGGCTCAGTTCGCCTATTTCTTGAATCGGCTTTCCGAAGTCCACGACAGCGACGGGCCGTTGCTCGATACCACGCTCGCTCTTTACGGCAGTGGTTTGTCCTACGGCAACAGTCACGGGACAACCAGTTTGCCGCTGGTGCTCGCCGGCGGTTCCCAACTTGGCCTCAAACACGGTACCCATGTGGATTACAACCAGCAGGTCAAAGGGTTCAAAGGTTATCGGCAAGGAGCGGGCGTCTACCATCGACCGGTGAATTCCAAGGCCCACTTCAGCAACCTGTTGTTGACCATCGCACAAAAGATGGGCGTCGAAACCGAGACCTTTTCGGATTCCAACGGTGTGATCTCAGAGGTACTTTGATGAAGCGATTAAACATCGCAGCGAAAATCGCCAAGACTTTCGGTAGCGCGACTCGATCGAAACACTTGGCGAGTCTCGCTACTGTAGCGACTGCATGGTGCTTGCTCCTCATCGTTTGGTCTTCCGCGATTGCCGATGAAAAATCGGAAAAGGCGTTGCGCAATCACGTATCGGAGCCTGGAGTCTTTCCGCCGAAAGGTGCCGGCATCCACATGGATGGTGATCTGATCGTCAGCGATGGCATCAATCGCCGAGGTGCCTTGCGGACGGGGCAGTACTCACGACGGCACTATTTTGCCATGCTGCCCTATGGCATGGTCCGTTATCACGGGGCACCGGCTGATATTCGGGATCTTCCGACCGGCACACATCTGCACGGGCGATTCCTGATGCCGATGAAAGGCGAGGAAGAAACAATCCCGCGTCGGACCCACAACCATGCGATTCTGCTGGAAGACGATGTCAGTTTTTATTCGCGACAGGCGCGGTCGTGGAAGGTTGTGGGCATGGAACAGGGAGGCGGTCCAGCACCAAGACTGAAGCTCTCCGTCGAACCCGTAGGTCCGGAGATCGAAGGGGGTATCAACAAGCCGGCGCTGTTCGACATTGATGATGCCACCCGCATCTGGGAGAACCGCCAGTTGGTGAATAGGGACCACATCAAGCCCGGCCAGGAAGTTCAAGTCAATCTGACCTGGGGGCCTTTTGACAGTCTTGCCACCACCGACGTGTGGATTGACGAAGAAAGCCTGGCGGCTTGCAAAGAGATCCAAAGGCAAAAACATTTGCGGCTAATCCGCTCTCGATTCCTGCCCGGCTGGGTCGATGCGGTGAAGAACAATGACACCGGTGGCGGCGAGCTGACAATCACCTTCTTCGGTGGCATGGACCCGTCGCTTTATGCCGACATCCGGGACATGAAGGGCAAAGGCCCCCGAATCTGCAACGCGGAAAACACTCTACGCACCTGGAATTATCACCAGGAGTACGCCTCTCCCGCAGAGATCCTGGAGTGGAAAGTGACCAAAGATCCGCCGCTGGGCAGCAGCGGCTTTCAGATGCGAGTGGAAGTGAAGCAGATGCTGGACGGATTCCGTCCCGGCCGGGTGGTTCGAGCCAAAGGTCCATGGACCTACGTCCTGCTCCCTTTTGACGAGCACATTCGAGACGCCAACGAACTGGAGCGTTCCAGAAAGATGATACTGCCATGAATAAGTTCAAAGCGAAAGAGTCTTTGTTGCAGGCTGTTTTAATTGGCGTCGTGATCGTCATTTTTTCCACATGCGCAAACGCCCAACAACCGCTCGACAAGACATCTCTCGACTTCCTCAAGTCCCATTGCGTTCGATGCCACAACAGCGAAATGCAAGAAGGACAGTTTCGCATCGACAACCTCTCGACGGATTTCTCCAGCGCGCAGGTTGCCCAGAAGTGGAGCGAAGTGGTCTTCCGCATCAACGCCGGCGAAATGCCGCCGCCGAAGGAACCTCAGCCAACCGCACAGCAACTCGGCCGCTTCGCCGAGTTTGTGACGACTAAAATCCGCGGCGGTGCAGCAGCACGCATGGCACAGCGCGGGAGAGTGCAGCACTATCGCTTGAGCCGGCACGAGTATGCTCACACGGTCTACGATTTGCTTGGCGTGGTCTTCGATGTGGAATCGCCCGGCGCGTTCAACGAAGACCCACGCTGGCACGGATTCGATCGGATCGGCGCGTTGCTTTCGACCGCGCCGTCACATATCGACCGCTACTTCAACGCGGCAGACACGGTGGTGGAGCTGGCGTCCCTTGACAGAGACTTGCCCTCCAAGACCGTCCGAAAATCCGCGGACGAAGGGAAACGCTATCTGCTGCAATTGGGTGAGGGCTGGAATGCAGTCTCTGTGCCCAGTCCCGGTTATTACCGAATCAAGATCCAGGTCAGCGGTCTGCCGGCGTTTACCGGGCGAGTGCCTCGCTTGTCCCTCTGGCACAATCAACAACAAAAGTCATTTGCGGGAGCCGAACTGGCCTCTTCAGAAGACAAACCCGACACCATCGCTTTTGAAGGTTTATTCCCCATGGGAAGCTACTCGATCCGCAATCACGCAAGATCGCAGCGGCATCCCAACGGAGGGCTCAGACTGTTCCGCAACGAGCAGATTGATGCTTCGCAACCACTGGCTTCGTACAAGGGTGACTTCAAGGCGATGCAGACCAAGGTTGTTGACGAACAGGGGCGCCCGGTCATGCCGACATTGCTGGTCGATTGGGTTGAAGTCGAAGGACCGTTGACGACCGAAGCCGATCGAGCCAAGCGCGAAGGGCTGTTCCCTGCGAATGCAAATGACATCGGAGAAGTACGAACCTGCCTGAAACGATTTGCCGAACGCGCCTGGCGGCGTCCTGTTTCGGATGTTGAGATCGATCGTTTTGTGAAGTTCATTGCTGCTGAGCAGGAAGCGGGCGAAAAATTTGCTGGGGCGTACAAATCGGCCCTTGCGAGCATGCTAATTTCGCGAAGCTTCTTCAATCTGGAAGAAGGCTCGCCCGCAGAAGACCGCGTCCGGATCAACGACTTTGAATTCGCAAGTCGCCTTTCCTACTTCCTGTGGAGTTCGATGCCCGACGACAAACTGTTCGACGCGGCTCGCAGCGGCAAGCTGCACACCGCAGCAGGTCTCGCGGCTGAACTGGATCGAATGCTGGCCGATCCAAAGATTGAACGATTTCTCGATTCATTCCCGAAGCAATGGCTGCAACTGCATCGAGTGGGAATGTTCCAGCCCGATCCGAACCTCTACCCGGAATACGATCCGTGGCTGGAAGAGAGCATGGTGATGGAGACGACCGGCTACTTCGCCGAGATGTTCAAAAAGAACCTGCCGCTGCGCGAAGCCGTTGATTCCAACTGGACGATGCTCAATTCCCGGCTGGCGATCCACTACGGTTTGCCAACACCCAAGCAGACAGAACTCGCGCGAGTCGACTTCAACCCGACAACCCAACGGGGCGGCATACTCACCCATGCATCTGTCCTGTCTTTGACATCCGACGGCACACGGCATCGCCCCGTTCACCGTGGTGCCTGGTTGTCCGAAGCAATCCTCGCCCGCACACCATCACCGCCACCGCCGAATGTCGACCCTCTGGAACCCGTCGCCACCGACCAGCCCAAGACAACCATTCGCGCGCAGTTGGAAGCTCACCGGACGAACCGGACCTGCGCGCCAGTTGCCACGCCAAGATCGATCCTCTCGGGTTGGCCTTCGACAACTTTGACGCCATCGGCCGCTGGCGAGATACCGAGCGTGTCGAAGGCGGAATCGGCGACGACCCGGTCGTCGACGCGTCGGGTTCCTTCCCCGACGGAAAAACCTTCGCCGGTCCGTCGGAATTCAAAGAGCTGCTCGCCGAAAACGACGACCACTTGGCTCAAGCATTCTTGGAGCAGTTGGCGACTTATGCCTTGAGGCGAGTGATGACCGTCGATGACGTCCAACAACTCCACGCGATCGCAGCATCCGCAAAGGCGGACGAGTACCGTCTTCCCCAGCCTGATCCGCGGCCTGGTGATGTCGGAGTTGTTTCAGAATCGGTGAGAGAAATCCACACTCCTGCCCAACCATTGGCTCGAAGCACATCCCCAATCGCTCGAATGTAGAGATCAAGGATCGCTCAATCCCGATCGCCCCACTTCTTCACGAACCGACCTCAACCCGAGTTTCGAGCGTTGACATCTCGCGGCTAGGACTGCGGCCGATTCGACAGAATCCAGCGGTTGTTCTGGAGTTCCACCGGCACGTGCGGCATAATGTCCTGTGGCCTGAATCACGCGATACGTTCCGATGGGGAAAATGCTCCGCTCAGGGACCCTTGTGGATGTTCTTCACTTCTCACCTCAGGCAGAGTCGCATTCTCTCGCAGCCTGAAGTGATTCTTAACGCCCAGGCCACTTAGCATGCGCTTCTCGACGGTTCACTCAACTCGCGTCGGCGTCACCATGGCGAACGTGCTGGTAGCCATTCTCGTGATTGGGCTGGCCGTAGCGACCATGATTTCTTGGTTCGGAAGCTCTGGAGTGCGCTCTGGCGATAGCAGTTCGACAAACATCTGCCAGAACAACATGCGGAATATTGCCTTGGCCTTGGTGTACTTTGATAGTGCCAAGGGAGCGTATCCGGCGATCAATCGCAAGATCACCGTGGAGGGGCAGGAATACAACCGGCCGTTGATGTACTTCCTGCTGCCGTTTCTCGAACGAAACGATATCTACGCCCAGTACCTGGACCAGGGAATCGAGATTCGCTCTGGTGACGGTTCGCATTACGTCAAGGCATTAGTTTGCCCTAGCGATATGGAACCACGCGGGATGCCGTCTTCGTACGTTTTCAACTGCGGATTGCCCAACACCCCAGGCAGCAATTTGCGGGAAGCGACCGAAGGCATGTCGGACGCGAACGCCAAGAACAACGGAGTGTTCTTCTCACTGCATTCCAACGGCCTCAACAACTCCGCCTACATCACCGCGAATGACGGAATGCGAACCACGCTGCTGATCTCTGAGAACGTAGCAGCTGGCGCATGGAATGATGGAACCGAAATCTCCAACGGCTTTACCTGGCATGATCTGGCAGATGTCTCCAACGTGCAAATCAACGCGAATCTGGGCAAGGCACCCGGTGGGAAAGCGACCGATACCGATTGGGCTCGCCCCGCGTCCAATCACCGCGGTGGTGTCAACGTGGCGTTTGCCGATGCTCATGTAACCTTTCTCAATGAAAACATTGACTACGTCACCTACGCTCAGCTGATGACCACAGCCGGACGGTTGGCTGGCACGATCGACATGTCCACGGATGCTTCTGCGAGAGCCAACGATGATAGCGAGCCCAAGATTGTTCCGCCGGTGCATGTACCGGTTCATACCGAGAGCTTGAAGTATAAAGAAGACTGATAGCGCGCCGCGAACTGGGGCAGGGGATGTAGCGATACTGGCCTGATTTTCGTGCGATACGTTTCGATGAGGGGGGAAACGGTCCGCTTAAGGGAGACCTTGCGCATGTTCCACGCTTTTCACCTCCTACCGAGTTCCGCGTCTGCAAGACTTGTTGCTGCAGGTAAGAACGGCCGCACGGCCTCCGCCCGCGGTGGCAACACGCTGGTGGCCGTGCTGGTGGCGTTTGTCATCATTGGGCTGGCCTTGGCGCTGATCATTCCGGCAGTAGATCATACGAGAACGCCTGCTCGAGCGAACGTCTGCCGAAACAACATGCGAAACGTTGCCCTTGCTACGATGCAGTTCGAGCACGTCCAAGGAGAGTACCCTGCGCTCAACCGAAGAGTCACGATTGATGGCAAAGAGTACAACCGGCCGTTGATGTTTTTCTTGCTGCCGTATCTTGAGCGAAACGACATCTACAACGCCTACGTGGAGACGGCGACTAACATTCCGGCCGGTGACGTGGGTCCCTCATATCTCAAGATTCTGGTTTGCCTTAGCGACTATCAATCGGACGGGATGCCAACCTCGTACGTGTTCAATTGCGGTCTGCCGAACACGCCGGGGAGCAACAAGCGGGAAGCGACCGAGGGCCAGACAGAAGCGAATACCAGAAATAACGGGATGTTCTTTGCCCTGTATTCCAACGGGGCCAGCAGTTCTGCCTATATCACCGAGAATGACGGGATGGCCACGACGCTGATGATCTCCGAGAACGTAGAGGCTGGCAATTGGAATGATGGTACCGAATTCGCCAACGGCTTTACCTGGCATGATCTGGCAGATCCGACCAACGTGCGGATCAACGCGCACTTGGGGGAGGCACCCGGTGATCGAGCCACGAATACGGATTGGGCTCGCCCCGCGTCCAATCACCGCGGTGGTGTCAACGTGGCGTTTGCCGATGTTCATGTAACCTTTCTCAATGAAAACATCGACTACGTTACCTACGCTCAGTTGATGACTTCGGCCGGAGAGTTGGCTGGCACCCTCGATCCGACTGTCGATCCATCCGTGGACGGTTCGGCGGATGCAAACGCGGATTCTAAGCCCCGGATCGTTCCGCCGGTGCATGTGCCTGTGCATACTCAGGAACTTCGTGAAGACATGTATTGATGCGTTGCTCGAGGGTGCCATCAAATCGAGCTTCCGCTAGGTGACCGGTTCTCCCAGACCGTTGGCGGGATACAATGCCTGAGGAATTCCGATTGTGTCGTCGCCGCCAGGCGGTGGGCAATCGTGGTAGGGAGCACAATGGTGGCGAGCATGGACCTTCGGCATTTTTGTTTGGTGTTGAACGCCAAGGCGGCAGCAGACCTGCTGCTGCGCGAAGCGATTGAGGAACTCCGACAGGCGGGGCACCAGGTAGATGTTCGAGTGACCTGGGAGCAGGGAGATGCCACACGTCAGGCTGCCGAGGCAGTCGAGCGAGAGGTAGATACCGTGGTCGCCGCTGGCGGAGACGGGACCGTCAACGAGGTGGTCAATGGGCTCTTCGAAAAGTCGGAAACCTGCCGCACGGCTCTCGGGATCCTGCCGTATGGCACAGCCAACGATTTTGCCCGTTCTGCCGGCATTCCGTACGAAGACCCCCTGGCCGCCCTGCGGATGTTGGTGAGCACGGAAACGGTTCCAATCGACATCGGCAAGGTCAACGAGACCTTGTTCATCAACGTGGCCAGCGGGGGGTTCGGGGCTCAGATAACCCACGAGACTCCTGCTGAAATGAAGAACGTCTTGGGTGGGTTCTCGTACTTCTTGACAGGCGTGGCCAATGCTTCCAGTTTGGCACCTCGACCAGTCGCTTGCCGCGGCGAGGATTTCGAGTGGGCAGGGGACTTACTAGGAATCGCCCTGGGCAATGGTCGCCTGGCGGGGGGTGGCTTCGGCGTGACCCCACATGCGGTGGTCAACGATGGGCTCCTGGACGTCACCATCATTCCCGATGTTCCCTGGTCGCAACTGTTGACCACCGTCCACGAATTTTTGCATTTGCCGCTCGAGAATCATCCGGCCGAGCATTTGATTCGCAAACGGGGAAGTTGGTTCGAGCTGGACGCCCCAGGGGTTTGCACGTCAATGTGGATGGCCAACCGCTCCAAGGGGAACACTTTCGGGTAGAAGTTCTCAGGTCGGCACTGCAGGTCCATTTGCCTGCTCAATCTCCGCTGCTGGTAGCCCCGGCAACTTCTGACCTGTGAGACGGTACGAAATTGCCCGAGCGGTTGCTATATTGAGCAGATCCTCTTTCGCAATGAACAGTGTTGGCGTTACTCCACTCAGGCGGTATCGAACCGATGAAGCATGGTTGTTTGAGTTGTATTCCCTTGGGAGTCTGGCCTGTCTCGCGGCTCCAAACCGTGGGCATGTTGCTACTCTTGGTCGCGTCGGCAGGGTGCGGAAGTTCGCAGCCGTCCGGAGGAACCACCGGGGGAAGTGCCACTGGCAATGGAAAGTCCCTCTATGACCAGATTCAATCTGCCAGGGCTGAGCCAAGCGCTGACCGCCGCGCGCGTCGGCTGATCTCCTTGGGAGACCAGCAACGCAAGGCGCTGGACCGAACGGGAGCCAATACCACCTTGGGGCACGCGGCGGATGCGGTCAAAGAAGTGACCGACCCAGTGGTCAAGGTAGACGTGCTGGCCTATTTGGCCAAAGGGTACGCCAGGGCAGATAACCGAACGGCCGCCAAACGAGCAGCCAACGAAGCGGCCGAGGTCGCGAGAGAGATCGAAGCCCCCGAGACCCAAGCCACGGCACTGACCACGGCGGCTTCGGGCCTGGCCGCGGCTGGCGAAACCACGCCCGCTACCACAGCCCTGGCCGATGCTGAGAAGTTGGCCGACGAACTCGGCGATGTCGAAGGGCAGACCTTCGTGCTGTGCGAAATTGCCAAAGGTTACCACCAGCTCGAATATCAGGTAGATTTCGATCGGATCAACGCCAAAGCTCTGGAAGTGGCGCAAGCTGCCGAAGACGTCCGCAAACGGAGTGACGCGACCGCCACCGTGGCTGCCATGCAGAAGCAACTTGACCTGAAGCAAGCGGATGAGACCTTTGATCTCTCGCTGGTTTCGGCACGTGAAGTCGAAGACCCTATGAGTCAGGCGTTTGCGTTGACGGACATTGCCGACAAATTGCTGGCCGTCAAACAGCGCACCAAAGCCATGGCCCTGTTGCAAGAAGCCGAAGCATTGGCAGACAAAATGAAGTCAGGAAGTTTAAAGACCGAGCTCATGAGCAAGATCTACAAACTCCGAGGCTGAACCGTCGTCGCGGCTGTCGGCAAACCGGTTAGTGGATACCTGATGGGAGAGAAGTCGTCCCGTTTGAGTCAATTTTTTGTGATTCTGTAGAACAGTTGTCTCAACGGTTTACCTGCAGTACTTGAGACATGTTTCTTGGTTCCTGAACAGTTGGGACAACTGTTCTACATTGGGGCCGCATTGCGGTCAGGTTTGGGCAACGTTTTCTCTTACCGGTTCGAAGTGGCCGTGGAACAACCAGCGTCCTTGGAAACGGCCGACCTCTCCACCGGCTTGGCTCGCTTCAAGCTAAGTGCCTTTCGTACTGGCCAGGAAGCGGTGATCCGGACCGTCTTGTCCGGCCAGGACTGCCTGTGCGTGATGCCAACCGGCGGTGGTAAGAGCCTTTGCTACCAGCTTCCGGCAGTGGTCCAATCTGGTCTGACGCTGGTGGTTTCGCCGCTGATTGCGTTGATGATGGACCAGGTGCAGCAGCTCAATGCCTTGGGTCTCAAGGCCACCTGCATCAACAGTTCGATCCCCGCTGCCGAGCAGCAGCAGCGGATCGATGAGATGCAGCAGGGAGCGTACGATCTGGTCTACGTTGCGGCCGAACGGTTCCGCAGTCACCGGTTTCGAGAAGCGTTGAGCCATGTGCAATTGGATCTGCTGGCGATCGACGAAGCCCATTGCATTAGCCAATGGGGACACGATTTTCGGCCAGACTATGCCAAGCTAGGGCAGGTTCGCGAGCGGCTGGGTAACCCGACCACCATTGCTTTGACGGCCACGGCCACCAGCGATGTGCGGAACGATATTGTCTCGCAGTTGCAGCTCAAAAAGCCGGAAGTTTTTGTCACGGGATTTGCCCGACCCAATCTGCACTATCAGGTCCAGGGAGCGCAGCGCGTTCGGCAGAAAAACGCCGCGCTGGTTCGGTACCTGCGGCAGAACACAGGTGCCGGAATCGTGTACACTTCCACCCGAAAAGCGTGTGAAGAAGTAGCCGCCGTGCTGGCCTCGGAAACTTCGCGACGCGTGGCCATGTACCACGCCGGCCTGCTGCACGAGGACCGGATCCTGGCGCAAGAAGCCTTCATGAGTGGCCAGGCGGATGTGGTCGTGGCCACCAACGCCTTCGGGATGGGAATCGACAAGGCTGATGTCCGCTTCGTCGTGCACTACAACCTGCCAGGCACACTCGAGGCGTACTACCAAGAAGCCGGACGTGCCGGGCGAGACGGAGCCTCGAGTGATTGCGTGTTGCTGTACAGTTCGACCGACACGTTCATTCAAGAGTTCTTTATTGATAGCGCGTATCCGTCGCGTGAGGTCGTGGCTCGCGTGTACGACTTCCTGCGGCAACATACGGCCGACCCGATCGAACTCACCCAGCAAGAGATCAAGCAACAAATTGGCATCAACACGGCCGCTGATTCCATTGGCACGTGCGAACAACTGCTCGAACGGGCCGGTGTCCTCCGCCGGCTCGAACCGAATCAGAACATGGCGATTGTCGAGATCAATAGTGACTTGCCCACGACGGTCGATGTGCTTCCGCGCAACGCCACCGTCCGCCGCAAAGTGCTCAAAATTCTCGAGCGGATCGTCGGGGGGCGGCGTTTCGAACCGGTTTACTTCCAGCCGCGCGAAGTTGCCCGTCAGGCGGACATGGACGTCCCCAACGTGCTCAGGGCGTTACGCGAGTTGTCCGAGCTGGCCATGCTCGACTATGTTCCGCCGTTCCGGGGTCGGGCGGTGCGAATGCTCGAACGGGACAAACCGTTCTCGGAATTGGAAATCGATTTCGAAACGCTCGAAGCCCGCAAACAGCAGGAATACAACAAACTGGCAATCGTGATTGAGTTCGCCACCGCCAGCGAATGCCGCGAGCAGGTCATTTTGCGGTACTTTGGACAGCCTGAGCCTGAACCCTGTGGGCGGTGTGACAATTGCCTCCGGCGTGGCACTCGGCGGCATGATCCAGAGCCTGTGGATGCCGAGCACCCGGCCGTGCTCAAAGCTGTGCGGATCGTGCTCAGCGGTGTGGCCAGGACCAAGAGTCGTTTCGGCAAGAACATCGTGGCCCAAATGCTGAGTGGTTCGACCGCTGCCAAGATCACCAAGTTCCGCTTGGACGAATTAAGCACTTACGGACTCCTGGCGTTTCTCCGGCAAGAGCAAGTGGTGGAAATGATGGACGCCTTGCTCATTGGTGGATTGCTGGAACAGACGGAGAAGAATAAGCATCGGCCGATCATTCAATTGAGCGACTCGGGCATGAGTGTGATGCGCGGGGAGACAGCCCGATTCCATCTGGCCGCGCTGCCGCAAGAAATTCGCCGGGCCTTGATTGCGGCCTTCCCGGATGCCACCGAAACCCTGACTCCCGCTCCCCAGCCAACTGCAGCGAGTTCTCCCCTGGCCGAGTCCCCTGCAGCGGAGAAAGCGAAACCGGCGGAAGAGATAACCCAGCCGCCTGAGGCAGACCCGGCTCCCGCGTCTGAGGTGAACACCCCTAACAAGCCAGAAGCCAGAAAGTCTGAAGCCGAACAGCAGAGCAAGCCTGAGGCGGCCGACCTGAATGGGCTTTGGGATGACGGGCTGGAGGACGGCGACCGCCCGCCACACCACTGGACCTGGGTCCTGCTTCAGCGGGGATTTACGCGGAGCCAATGCGCGTTGGTACGTTCGATGTCTGACGAAGAGGTCTTGGCCCAATTGTGCCAGGCGCACGACGAGGGGCTAACCTTGGAGTTGGAGCAGTTGTTTGATGCGGCCACACTGGCCAGGTTCCAACAGGTAATTGGGCCGGGAGTTCCGGTACGGATTCGCCCCTTGCTCGCGGCACTGCCTGAGGGGACCCTTCTTGAGGAAGTGGAGTTATTCTTGAAGTGCCGTCGTCCGTGAGGCACCCGATTCGCACATTCGATGCGTCGATAAAGAGGGCATGATGAGGTACAATTCCGAATTGCATTTGTAAATTGGGGTGTCTACCTCCTTGAGATCGTTGAATGTTCGAGGCAAATTGCAGCGACCAGCGAGGTCGGTGTTGGCCTTGAGTCGTGCGGGGGGAGTTTGCACGACACACCAGAGTGTTTACGTCTTTGCCATTGGAAAGGCAGTTAATGGTTGAACAATCGTCCGGCGACCGGCCCTCGCGGAAACGGATCCAGCCGCGTCCGTTGATGAATACACCGATGACCATGCTGGTGCTGATCTCGGTGCTGGCCATCTTTCTGTTTTACGCCTCGAATCAAACCGGGCGTTCTACCATTGACTACGACTTCTTTCGAGAACAACTGGCTGCAGGGAACATCAAGTCCGTTGAGATCGTTGGCTCCGAAGTTAAGGGGGAGTTCAAGCAAGCCCCGGTAGATCCAGAAGCCAAACCGCCCGAAGATGGCAAAGAGCCGACGCACCTGAAGAAGGAGTTTCAGACCACGCTCTCGACCGCAGGCGTGATGAGTGAAAAGCTCGACAACGAATTGATCGAGCAGAAGGTCAGCCCGATCACGATCGAACGGCCGTCGGACTCGACGGGCATGTTCTTCCTGTTCTCCATGTTCATGACGTTGCTGCTGTTTGTGGGCCTGTGGTGGATGTTCAGCCGGGCCCGTGAGCAACTCATGGGGGGCGGTTTCTTCAATCGGTTTAGCAAGAGCCCCGCCAAGCGGTTCGATAAGGCCACGAGCCGGATCACATTTGAAGACGTGGCAGGGCTCGAAGGGGTCAAGAGTGACCTGGAAGAGATTGTGGAATTCCTCAAGAACCCCGAGAAGTTCCAGCGTCTGGGGGGGCGAATTCCCAAAGGCACCTTGCTGATGGGCCCTCCGGGTACCGGCAAGACCTTGTTGGCCAAGGCAGTCGCTGGCGAGGCAGGCGTGCCGATCTTCTCGATCAGCGGTTCGGAATTCATCCAGATGTTTGTCGGCGTGGGGGCCAGCCGCGTGCGGGACATGTTCAAAACTGCCAAGGAAGCTTCGCCCTGCATTCTTTTCGTTGACGAAATCGACGCCGTGGGGCGGGTTCGCGGAGCCGGCTTGGGGGGCGGACATGACGAACGCGAGCAAACGCTCAATCAGATCCTCAGCGAAATGGATGGCTTCACGCCGTCCGAGTCCGTGATTGTGCTGGCCGCCACCAACCGGCCGGATGTGCTCGATCCGGCCTTGCTGCGGCCAGGGCGTTTTGACCGGCACATCACGGTGGACCGGCCAAACCTCAAGGGACGCGTCGCCATTTTCAAAGTTCACATGCGCGATATTCCCGTCGGCGACGATGTGGACGTGGAGCGGATTGCCCGCGGTACGGTCGGACTGACCGGAGCAGACATTCGCAATCTGGTCAACGAAGCCGCGCTGTGGGCTACCCGGCAAGGTAAAGACCGCGTGGAAATGGACGACTTCGAACAAGCGCGCGACAAGATCCTGATGGGGCCCAAGCGGGACGAAGTACTCGGCGAGTTCGAAAAAGCCATGACCGCCTATCACGAGGCAGGCCATGCCTTGCTGGCCTGGATCTTGCCAGGCACGAGCCGGTTGCACAAAGTCACGGTGATTCCACGCGGCAGGGCGTTGGGTGTGACGCAGTTGTTGCCGGACGAAGACCGGATGAACATCGGCGAGCGTGACTTGCGGATGCAAATGGTCTTTATGCTCGGTGGCCGAGCGGCAGAGAAATTGATCTTCGACGAATACAGTGCCGGTGCCGAGGATGATCTCAAACGGGTTACTCAACTCGCCCGCCGAATGGTCACCGCCTGGGGGATGAGTGAGCGGTTGGGGCCGGTCAATTACCGCACTTCCGAAGAACACCCCTTCTTGGGTCGCGAGATCCAAGAGCAGCGACACTTTAGCGAGCACACGGCTCAGATCATTGATGAGGAAGTCGCCCGAATTCTCAACGAGGCGGCAGATCAAGCCAGCTCACTGCTGGCGAAGAATCGCGACAGCCTGGAGCGTTTGGCCAAAGAACTTCAAGAAAAAGAAGTGCTGGACGAAGTCGAGATCGAAGCGCTGATCGGCCCATCGGCACGAACCCTCGCCGGCAAGAATGGTCAGCCATCGGGGGGCAAGCCAAGTTCTGCCGAGTGGACGAGTCAAAAAGACCCCACCGAGTCGGATGTGAAACTCGCCTCCGGAGACTCGGCTGCAGAACCAACGCCGGACGACCAAGATTCCAGCTCTTAATGGTTCTCACCGGCAGCGGCGGAACTCCGCCGACCATGACCGTTGCTTCCACCAAGGTTTGTCCTTTCGACCAAATTTCTTTCTGAATGTGCGTGCTGAGCCCGTAACCTTGGACCATGCTGGCAACAAGGGAGAGAGTGTCGGTGGGTTCGCGAAAACGTTCACTGGTTCAGCATTTTCCTGGAAAGGTCAGAGCCTGAGCGTAATAATCAACCTGGTGGCTGGACGTATCCCTTCACTCAAGATCTCCTAAATCCAGAATTAGACAAGGCTTTGGTCAGATCTGAGATGCCGTTCGGTTTCCAATCCTTGGCGGTCACCAGGAATTGATTCGAGTTTGTCCCTTTCGTTCCCAACAGCCTGCAATGCTCGAACACGTTGCGAGGATAAGTAGCTCGGGGCGGAAGTGCAGACAGGCGTATTTGCTTGCGAGCCACCGATTGCGGGCGCGCTGCCCATTGCGTGAACGCGCGGGACTATTGAGAATGAAGATGAGTGCAAATACCGGCTGCTGAAAACTGTGCGGCAACCGACTCACTCTGGCCCAAGTGCCTGGTCCAACCACGCGAGTGCGTGCAAATATCAGAATGTTACAGGATACAACAATGAGGTGCGTGATGACAAAGTTTGGGGTCCGGTGGAGCGGTATTTCTGCAGGAGTCTTGAGCTTGATGATGCTCCTGGGTCTTCTGCTCACTCCCCCGATGGTGCGGGCGCAGGACGCTGCGGCCAACTCCGAGGCTGGCACCCGGCAGTATGCCGCAGCCGTGGCTCTGCATAACCGGGAACTTTACGACTTGGCCGCCGCCGAGTGGCTCAAGTTCGTCACCATGTATCCCAAGCACGAACGGGCAGGGCACGGTTACCACTACCTGGGCATCTGCAACTTCAAGAACCGAGCGTTCGACAAAGCGGTGGCCAACTTCCAACAGGTGTTGGAGAAGCATCCCAAGTTCGACAAGCTCGAGTCCACGTATCTGTACCTGGGAATCACGCAATTCAGCCAAGGTCAGGCGGGCGACAAGGAAGCGTTCGCCGCGGCTGAGAAGACCTTTGGGGATCAAGTAGCCAAGTTCCCCAAAGGGGACTATGTGCCTCAGGCGCTGTACTACCGGGGAGAAAGTTTTTACGCCTTGGATAATCGCGAACATGCGATCCCCATGTATCAGGCCCTGGTGACGCAATATCCCAAGCATGCTTTGGTGACCGATGCCTTGTACGCGCTCGGCGTGGCTCAAGAGGAACTCAAGCAATTCGAAGCGGCGGACAAAACGTACACGCAGTTTTTGGCGGCCGCTCCGGACAATGCGCTCGCTACGGAAGTGGTGATGCGACGAGGGGAAACCCTGTTTGCGCGGGAGCAATTTGCGGAAGCCGACAAATTATTTGGTCAGGCGGCTGCCGCCAAAGATTTCGCTTTGGCTGACCATGCCACCGTTCGTCAGGCGGCCGCCAAAGCGGCTCGGCAGCAATACGCCGAAGCCGCCACGTTGTACGCCTCGGTCCCTGTCAAATGGCCCGAGTCTACCAATGTCACCGTTGCCCAACTCGAAGGGGGTAAGTGTGCCTACCTGGCCGGTCAATTCGATCAAACTCGCAAACTGTTGGCCCCCATTCAAACACAGCCGGGTGCCGTTGGTGCCGAAGCTTCGCACTGGATTGCCCGAAGTCACCTGCGGGAAAGCCAATTTGCCGAAGCCTTGAAAGTGGCGGACGCCGCACTGCCTGGCGCGAAAGACACCCCCATGGTTCCCCAACTGCTGCTCGACAAGGCAGATGCTTTGTACGACTTGCCGAAACGCAGAGCGGACGCCGTGCCGGTTTATGTGGAACTGGCGACCAAGTACCCCGAGGATCCTTCGGCCCAGCAGGCGCTCTATATGGCAGGGTTTGCGGCCTTGGACTTGGGCAAGTTTGACGAAGCCCTGGCTCATTCGGACGCTTTCTTAAAAAAATACACGGATAGTACGCTCACCGCGGATGTGGTGTACGTGGCCGCCGAGGCACGTTTGCAGAAAGCCCAGTATGGCACCAGCGGAGATCTGTACCAGCAACTGCTAACCAAGTTTGCTGACCATCAGGACGCCGACCAGTGGAAGGTTCGCCTGGGTCTATCTCGCCAACTGGATAAGAAGTTTGCCGAGGCCGTTGCCGCGCTGACACCCTTGGTGGCCGGTATTACGGACAAGGCCCTATTGGCCGAAGCCGAGTATTTGATCGGGAGCAGCCAACTGCAACTTGGCAAGACGGCCGAAGCGGCCGCCGCCTTGGAAAAGTCCGTGGCAGCGGACGCCACCTGGCGTCAGGCGGACGAGACGTTGCTCGCTTTGGCAGACGCCTACCGACGCAGCGATCAGGTGGACAAGGCTACCGCCCAACTCAAGACGCTCATCACAAAATTCCCCGAGAGCGATCAACTGGATCGGGCACATTATCGCTTGGGTGAGTATGCCTATTCTCAGCAGAAGTTCCCTGAGGCCATCACCGAGTACGACCTGGTGGTCAAGAACTGGCCAGAGAGTAAAGTGGTTCCGGCCGCCTTGTACGGCTTGGGCTGGGCCCAATTGAGTCAATCCAAGTACGATGCCGCCGTGGCTCCGTTGACCCAGTTGGTGGACAAGTTTCCTGAAGATCCATTGACCCCCCGCGGCCGCTACGCCAGAGCCCTGGCCGAGCAACAGTTGAAGAAGTTTGCCGAAGCCCAGGCTGATTTGACCGCGTTCGTCACAGCCCTCCCCGAGGCCGAAGAAGTCTGGGATGCCAAGTACGTGATGGGCTTGTGCCAGGTCGGATTGGACAAACAGGCGGAGGCCGCCGCCACGTTCGAGTCCATTCTAAAAGACAACCCTGAGTACCCGGGCGGTGACAAGGTTCGGTACGAATTGGCCTGGGCGCTCAAGGCGCAGGATCAACACGACAAAGCGGTGGACGTGTTCGCCGCCTTGGCGGAGAAGCACCCCGAGAGCACCTATGCTCCCGAGAGCTTGTACCATGTCGGTGAGAAGCTCTACGCTGATGAGAAGTTCCCCGAGGCCGCCACCAAGTACGCGGCAGCGGTTGCCAAAGCCAACGGTGCCGGGGTTGGCGAGAAGGCGCAGCACAAGCAAGGTTGGGCCTTGTACCGCAGTGGCAAACTGCCTGAAGCCGAAGCCGCGTTCGCCGCTCAAGTGGAGAAGTTCCCAGCAGGGGAATTGTTGGCTGACGCCCGCTTCATGCAGGCGGAGAGTCTCTTCGAGCAGAAGAAGTACAAGGAGGCCTTGGCTCTGTACGCCCAGGTCAAGAACCCGACGGCCACCGATGCCGACGTCCTCAGCGTGCTTCATGCCGCCCAGTCTGCGAATCAAACGGAGCAGTATGAGCCCGCCCTCGCGCTGATTACGGACTTCGCTAAGAAGTTCCCGGAGTCACCGCTGATTCCCGAGGCCCTGTACGAACAGGCTTTCGCGACCCAGCGACTGGGCAAACTGGACGAAGCCATCGCGTTGTATGAGCAGGTGACCGCCAAGACGGACCGCGAGATCGCGGCACGAGCGCGGTTCATGGTGGGCGAAGCGTTCTTTGAGAAGAAAGACCATGCCGAAGCCGTGCGGAATTTCTTCAAGGTCGCCTACGGCTACAGTTATCCCACCTGGCAGGCCAACGCCCAATACGAGGCTGGCCGCTGCTTTGAGATTCTCAAGAAGACGGAACAGGCTCTGAAGTCGTACAAGGAAGTTGTCACCAAGTTTCCTGACAGCGATAAAGCCAAACTTGCTCAAGAACGGGTGGCCGCACTGGGGGGATGATCCTCCCTGTGGCCGCAGCGAATCCTCGCCGTTGACCATTGTGCGGCGAGGTCTTGAAACAAGTTTGTGAGGAGTATTGACGCGTGTTCAGTGACAACCAGTTAAGTTTTTCTCTCCCCGCCAGGCAGGAACTTCGGCTCGCGCGCTGCGTTGCGTTCAGCCTGACCTTGCTCTGGTTGACCTGCCTGGCGAACGTTGGAGCTTGGGCTCAGGACGCAGGCCCCGCACCAGGCGAAGCCGAAGCCGCGGCAGCATTGGCCGCGGACGATGCTGCCGATGTCGATGCCGGCGCTGACGCCGAGGCCAACACAGAAGCTTTGCCGCCGGCCCCCAGTATCAATTACCTGCAACTGTTCGTTGACACCCCGCTCTGGTTGTTGCTGCCGATTGTCGCTATGTCTCTGATTGTGGGCGTGTTCGGTTTCGAACGAGCGCTCGCTCTCAGACGCAGCAAAGTGTTGCCTCCCGAGTTGGTTCAGGAGTTGGGCGAATTGGCGAACGAGCCCACCGGCCTGGAGCCTCGCAAAGCCTATAAGGTATGCCAGACATATCCTTCGCCTGCGGCAAGTGTGATCCGTGCGGCATTGCTCAAGGTAGGACGACCGCACAACGAGGTGGAACACTCCGTGACAGAAGCGAGCGAGCGCGAAGCCGAAAGGCTGTACGCCAATGTTCGCCCGCTGACGTTGGCCGCCGCCGTGACGCCGCTGAT
This sequence comes from uncultured Planctomycetia bacterium, assembly GCA_942492195.1. Lineage (GTDB taxonomy): Bacteria > Planctomycetota > Planctomycetia > Pirellulales > S012-138 > CALOEH01. The sequence continues at coordinate 28,359 of CALOEH010000103.1, forward strand.
GGGCTTGCTCGGAACGGTTTGGGGAATGATTGAAGCGTTCTTCATGACCGCTTCTGGCAACGTCGCGTCGAACAAGGCCGAGCAACTCGCCTCGGGAATTTACACCGCGCTGGTGACCACCTTCGCCGGGCTGGCCGTGGCCATTCCTGCTGCGATTCTCGCCCACTGGTTCGAAGGGCGGATCTTGGTGCTGTTTCGCGATATCGACGAATTGCTCCAGAGCATCTTGCCGCAGTTGGAACGATACGAAGGTCGGCTGCGTGTGCAACGTAGTTCTCGGAGCGGTCGAGAGGTTGCGTTCGAGAGCGAAACGCCCCCGAGCGGCAAGAGCTCCAAGTCTTCCTCCAAGTCCCGTCCGGGCGAAGAACCGCAACCTGCCACAACGTCCGAGTAAAATCGTACAGCCACCGTTCACACCTTTGGTTCGTGAGTCTTTTGCGTTGGTGCCATGAGCGTCAAGATAGAAAAAAGTCGAGCTTTGAGTACGCTCAGCCTCACGCCGCTGATCGATGTGGTGTTCTTGCTGTTGATCTTCTTCTTGGTGGCCACCAAGTTTGAGGAAGAGGAACGGAGCATGGAAGTTGCCTTGCCTCAGGCGTCGACCGCGCAGCCACTGACGGCCAAACCGAGCGAAATCTTTGTCAATGTCGACGCCCAAGGGCATTACTTCATTGGCACCCGGCAGTTGACGGCGGACGGGCTGTTTGCCGAATTCCAGCAAGCCTTTGTGCGGAACCCTCGCACACCGGTGATCGTTCGCGCGGACAAAGCATGCAGCTGGCAGCATGTTGTTCAGGCCATGGATCTCAACCGCAAGGCGGGATTCGTGCAACCTCCCCGGATCACCACCGCGGAGCCGGACAGCTAGACGCCCAGTTGAACGGGTAGTTCTGGTATATTAGGAAACAGGAATAGAGAGAGCCCCACGCGCCTCAGGCAGGATCCGCATCGCGATGGCAGAAAAACGCCGAATCATTCGCACCAACCCCACCGCTCGCGTCGATTTCGACGAGCAGTTGTGGCCAGTCAACTGCATGTTGCTGGTCATTGCCGGCTGCGCGGCTGGCGTGATTCTGGCAAAGTGCCGGTTTGACGATCCGCGGATTCTGTTCAACGCCTTTACCTGGTTGTTCACGCTAGGGTTGGTGGTCAGCAGCCTGTTGTTGGGGACCGTATTTCTCAAGCAGCGGCACCATACGCGGCGCATGCAGTTGGCGGCACTGTTGGCATTGTTCGCGCATTTCTGGATTTTGGTCGGCTTGTACGTGGGGGACATCATGGTTGCCCTTCCCAACCGGCCCAATAGCGATTCGGTTGAAGACGGGGAGATGATCACCATTCCGGAATACGTGGATGTTCAGGAAGAAGATCCGCTCACCACGCCGACCGAGACTCCCAGGCCCACCGAACAAGAGCAGCAGGAAGATACGGAGCGAACCGAGGAAACAACACCGACCACGGTCACCAAAGAAGCGGTCAACGAGCCCAGCAGCGACGCTCCGGCCAGCCCTGCGCTTTCGCAAATGGAACGGGCGATCTCTTCGCCCCGGTTGAGCGAAGCTTTGGCAGGAACCAAGATCAGCCGGCAGGAGACCTCCGATCGGGCCATGCCGAGTACGGCGGTTCCCACGCCAGCGGCTGCTGCCAGCAGCAGCCCTGCCTCGAGACCTTCGGCCCAGCCAACTCCTGTCCAGCGGCAATCGACCGAGCCCCCTAAGACCATGCGGCGGAATACCGAGCCAGTGGTGGATGCCACGGCTCCTTCGCAACCAGCACCCAGGGTGAATCGGCAACCGACTGAGCTTCCCAACCCCAGCGCGCCGGCAACTTCGCAAGTTGCTCGGCAAACGGCGCAACCTCCCACGACAGCCACGGCCGCGGCGGAAACCGCACCAACAACGCCCACAGAGTCCACCAGCAGCAACGCGAATCCGCAACCCACGACGACGGCTCAACGGAGCGAAACGGCACTTCCCACGCCGACTCGCAATGAGACGCCGCCGACGCCTGCAGCCGCGAACACAACGCCGGTAACCAAGACAACTCCCCAACGCCAGCAAAGCGAACCAGCGCCGCAAGTGGCCGCTTCGGCTCCTAGTGAGCCGAGTCGGGCAAACACGACACCTACCGAACCGGCCGTTGCCCGAGCTGAGACTACGCCGACGGAGACCACCGCCGCGGACAGCCCTCAGACTTCGGCAACGGCCAGCCCCACGCAAGTCACGCGTCAGACGGCCCAGCCGACGGCGGTTCGATCCGCTCCCGCCGAACCTACGCAGTCTGCGGAACCGCCCAGCGAGTCAACTGCTCGCAGCGAACCACAACGGGCTGACGCAACCGCGGCCCCCAACACGAGCACTGCTGCGCCAACGGCGACCGCGCGCAGTTCCAACACCCCATCGTTGACCGCACCCAGCGCTGCCGATGGTGCCGAAGTCGCCGCCGCAGAATCGAACCCCGCTGCCCCGGCAGCTTCGTCCCCAACGAGTTCCAACGTGGCCAAAGCTGCCAGCAGTGTCGATGCGGCCATGACCGGCCCCGTGGCTGCTGAACCGAGTCCGACGAGTGCGCCGAGTCCCACAGCGACGGCAAGTAGGACCAGCGATGCGCCTGCCCCGACGACGAGCGCGGCATCCACGTCGAACGTAGCTCGTCGATCCACCGATGCCTCGGCGGCCGCTTCCCCGGCCTCCACCGCTGACGCGGTTCAGGTAGCGTCCAGCGATGCACCTGCGAGCCAAACCCAAGCAAGTGCCGCGGCGGGCCAGGTTGCTCGACAAACGTCAGCAGCAACCGGCGCGCTTTCGACCAAGGCAGACGCACCAAGCGATGCCACGGCTACGAGTCCTGCCCCGTCGGCCACGGCCTCGGCGAGCCGACCCGCTCAATCTCAATCAGACCAGCCCAGCGTGACTAGTGGTTCGACTGCGGTTGCCCGCTCGAGCGCATCGCCTGCGGCGACGGACACGGCGGCGCAGTCTGCTGCTCCCGCCGCGGCACCTGCCGCGAGTGCCACGGCTTCGACGAGCGATTCTCCATCGTCCGTTGCTCAAGCGGCCGAAGGTGCCACGCGGGCAAGTGCCGCGGCCCCCGCTAGCCGGCGCGCTTCGAGTAGTGAACCTGCGGCCGCCGCCACGGCCCAGAATGCAGCAGGAGGGGGGGCCGTATCCCGAGCCCAGTCTGAGCCAACCCCCGAGGTGGCCACTGCTGGAAGTGCCACAGGCAGGGCGTCCGCGTCACCGGCCGCTTCGCAAGTTGCCACCGGTGCCACGCCTGTCGAAACTCCGGGTGCTTTGGAATCTTCCAGCACGGCCCAAGCCGCTCCGAGCCCTGCTCAATCGGATGTTGCCAAAGCGGCCACCGGTGGGGCGGATAGTGACCGTCCTGAAATGAGCGTGGCCCAAAGCAGTACGACCTCGCGCGTGACGCCGCTATCGAGTTCTGCGGCTCGGCGGTCTGCCAGGTCTGAGCAAAGTGCGGCAGCGGCCGGCAATGCTCAACAGCAACCGTCACGAGTTGCCAGAGCTGCGCGAAATCCGTCATCGACTGACGCCAGCACGGCGGCAGAAGCGGTGGCCGTGGCGAGCGAGGGCCCCATCACACGGGGAGATCGCCCCACCGAAGCAGCGTCTGGCCCCATTTCGCGTCAGGCAGCGTCGGCTTCGGCCGTGGCGGCTGGCAGCAGCAAAGCCTCGGATTCTTCCAGTTCTGCAGCCCCCAGTGAGGTGCAGCAGTTGGCACAAAGCCGGGCCGGTAGTCGTGGGCAACCTTCCCCCTTGGTGAGCCAGTCAGCCACGTCGGTTTCCCGTTCGGCGGCAGCCAGCGGATTGCCTGGCGCATCGAGTGCCGCCCCCGCTGCGGACGCTCCGGCAGCAGCCAGCGGGACGGTGGCCCAAAGTTCGCCACAGCTGAGTACCACCACTTCGCAAGTTGCCAGGCAGTCGAGCGCTGGCTTGACCGCCTCGACCGCCAAGGCCAACACGGCGGCTGATCCGTCACCAACCGCTGCCGCGGCAACATCGGGCCGGGGTGCACCGCAGCGTGTGGATCAGGCCGACGATCCGGACGTGCAGAGCCAATCGCAAGGGGTCGCCAAGGCTACCGCGGCCACGGCTGATGTGAGCCAAGTGGCTGAAGCCGCCGCTCCTGCAGCAGCCGCGGGCGATGCCGTGGGAGACTCGCCGGTGCAGGTGGCTGCCGCAGCCAGTGCGGTTACCAAGCAAGCTTCGGAAGGTCTTGCCGGCAGTTCAACCAGCGAGAAGGCCGAGGCGAACGAACCTTCGTCTCCTGCTGAAATTGCTGCCGCCATTGCCAGGAAAAAGAAGGAAGAAGAAGCAGAACGGGCACGGCTGGCCGCCGCAGCCGCGCAGATGATTGCCAAAGCTTCCCCCTCGCCACAAACCGGGGCCGAGGCGAGTGCGGCCGAGTCGGTTCAAGTGGCCACGGCCAGCGGCGAAAGCCCCAGCCAACGGCCGAGCGAATCGCAGTTGGCTGGCAGCGGTCCGGCTGGTCAGTTGGGCGAACTTCCGGCCGCTGGCAAGAGCGCCGACCAAGGCGAACCCGGCACCGCCACCGCGAGCGTAGCGGCGGCACAGATGGCCCGAACGCAATCTCAGCAAGGTTCGGCACCATCGCCCAGTGGCCCAGCATCCAGTTCGCTTGCCAAAGCCCAAGGTGATTTGACCCGCGCGGTGGCGGCCGCAGATCACACAGCTCCCAAGGTTGAAGTTGGCAGCGGTGCGGCTCAGGTGGCGGCGCAGGCAACCGCCGCGTCGTCTGCCGTGGCCAAATCGGCCGCTAATGCCTCAGGCAGTGCTGGGCAAAAAGCGGCGGCTTCGGCCGCAACCCAAGGGATCAACGCTCCCGCGCCGGGCGGAAGCGTAGCGACCAGGGCGGAGAGTACCGCAACCGGCAGCGTCGCGAGTTCGCCGGCCACGACACCATCCCGAAGCACGTCGGCATTGCAACTGGCAGATGCCGGTGCGGAAGCGGTAGTCGTTGGGCCAGCCACTTCCGCCATTGCCGGTGCGGACCGACCCGCAGCATCTGCTGGAACCGAGGTCGGCAAGAATTCCCCAGCTGGCGCGGTTGCCGGCTCCAAGACAACGACGCCTGCCAGCGAATCGGGGAGTGTCGGACAATTGGCCGGCACCGCTGCCGCCCGAGCTGAGAACACCACCGGTCCGCAGGTTGAAGCGGCAACTGCCAGCGCGGCACGGAGTACAACCAACGCTCTGGCTGCCGCAGGCGTTCAAGCCACAGCGGATGCGGTCGAGGTCGGAACGAGCACCGCAGGCACCGGCCAGGTTCAGGTAGCCGCGGCGAGTACAGAAACCGGCAAGGCCACCACCGGTCCGGTCGCTGCACAAACGGCCGCGGTGCCAAGTAGTGCGAACTCCAGCTTTGGAGGAAGTGTCGCGGGTACGAAACCTGCGCGAGCTGCCGCTGCTGGTGGAGAGGCGCTTGCTCAAGCCGCGGCGAGCAGCCCTGTTGGCCGCCGAACGTCAACGCCGATTGCGATGGCTGCCACCGCAGATGGTCCAGCCGGAGTACCGACCGGCGCGGCCACGGCAGAAGCCAGCGCGTCGGCCTCGGCCAACACAGGGCAACTTGCCCGAGCTGAAACATCCGCCACCACAGGCACCAAGGGGGCATCGGCAAACGCTGAGGTTGCCACCGCGGTGGGTCAACCTGGTGCCGTTGCTGCCCAAGCACGCCGGGCAAGCGAACTTCCGGCTACTGACGGCGCGATTGCGGCCGCGGCCATGTCCAGGAAGCAAGCTTCGGTGGGTGAGCCGAGCCTGACCACTGCAGCAGAACCTGCCCAACTTGCGTCAGCCGGCGGAAGCGGAAGCGTCGAGCAGAGTGCAGCACCCAGCGTCACGGCCACCGCCCGCAATTCGGCAAACCCGGCAGACATGCTGACTGGCACGTTGGCGATGGCTGAGTTTTCAGCCCCTGCCGCCGAGGCTGCACGGTCGCTCCCAACCAGGGCAGGCGCTGCCCCTCAAAGCCCTCAGGCGAGTACCACCTCTGTGGATTCTCCGATGAGCCGGTCCACGCTGGCCGCGGCGGTTCCCAATGGGCTGGACGATGCGGACGACCCGGGGCCGATGCCTTCGACATTGGCCCTGGCCGATGCGGGTTCGGCAGGCGGCCCGGCTGTGGACAAACCTTCCAAGCGTATGGCCAATCGCCTGATAGTGCAGGTGGCTGCCGCTCCTGATACCGGTGGTTTGGCAAAGGACCGCTTGCTTGACTTGGGCATTCCCAATCGCCGGGCCAAGGCGAACAGCGACATTGTGCAGACGGCAGTCGATCGGTTGATTCTCGAGAAGAGCATGAGCCGTCCGGCACTGGATGCCATGATGCGCGACACCCCGGCCGCTGCGTTCTTCAATCGAGATCCCAAGAAGCGTGGCGAAACCGCGTCGGAACGAGGTGGCAGTCCCGCCACCGAGGCCGCCGTCGAAGCGGGTCTAGACTTCCTGGCACGTCATCAAATGGCAGACGGCCGCTGGAGTTTGACCAAGTTCGCCGAAGGGGAAACTTATCAGCGTCAGGCTGGCAGCGCCCAAATGGAGAGCGACACCGCCGCCACCGGACTGGCTTTGCTCTCGTTCCTGGGGGCGGGGTACTCTCACGAAGACGGCAAGTACCGCGACGTGGTGCGAGGTGGCCTGGACTTCCTCATCGCCAACCAGAAAGAAGACGGAGACCTGTTCTCTGGCGGCAGCAAGTACGTCTGGCTTTACAGTCACGGAATCGCTTCGATCTCGCTTTGCGAAGCCTATGGCATGACCCGTGATCCGCGGCTGCGAGCCCCCGCCCAGAAGTCGTTGGACTTTATCGCCACGGCCCAGCACAAAACGGACGGCGGATGGCGATATGCCCCAGGCGTCGGCAGTGACACGTCCGTGTCAGGCTGGCAGGTCATGGCTTGCAAAAGTGGCGAACTCTCTGGCCTGAATGTCGATCCAGGTATTTACGAAGGTGTCAGGCATTGGCTCGACGGTGCTCATCCACGCGGCGATGCGGGACGTTATGCGTATCGTCCTGATGCCGAACGTCAACACCAGCGCGAACCGAGCAACGCCATGACGGCCGAAGCGCTGCTCATGCGGTTGTACCTGGGCTGGGATCAGAAGAACAACAGCGTGAAACGAGGAGCGGACATTCTCCAAGCGAACCTGCCCAGCTTTGGCACCGTGACCCGCAAACAGCGAGATTCTTACTACTGGTACTATGCCACGCAGGTCATGTTCCAGATGCAAGGGGAGCATTGGAAACGCTGGAATAATCAACTCAAGCCGCTGCTGGTGCAAACGCAGATCAAGCAAACCGAATTGGCAGGCAGCTGGGAACCGCTGGGTCCCATTCCCGACCGATGGGGATACGCCGGGGGTCGGCTGTATGTGACCTGCATGCACCTGCTGATGTTGGAAGTCTACTACCGCCACTTGCCGCTGTATCACAACCTGAATCCCGACGCTCCGAAGATTGCCGCACCATAAGACTCACATGTGAGACGCACTGCGGCTGCGGATGAGACCTGTAGCGTCTTGCGGGTTTTTGCTTCACTGACGGAATGACCTTGATGCCTGTCCCCGCTGATGATGCCGCGTTTTCTTCCGTCGAGCGTCTAGGGCAGCAATACCGGGCTGGCCAGTTCACGTCGGTCGAACTCGCGAAGTTTTTTCTGGATCGCCTGGAGAAGTACGGTCCCAAACTCAACGCGGTGGCCACGCTTACCGCGGAGACGGCATTGGCCGAAGCGGCGGCTGCCGACAAGGCCCTGGCCGCCGGAGAGGACCTGGGTCCGCTGCATGGAATTCCCTACGGGGCCAAGGATTTGCTGGCCACACGTGGCATTCCGACAAGCTGGGGTGCGGCACCGTTCAAAGATCGCATCATTGACCAAGATGCCACAGTGATCACTCGTCTCCGAGCCGCCGGAGCGGTGCTGGTCGCCAAGTTGGCCATGGTCGAAATCGCTGGCGGATTGGGCTATGACCAAGCCAACGCATCGTTCACCGGTCCAGGCCGCAACCCCTGGGAACCAGGATCGTGGAGCGGAGGGTCTTCGAGCGGCTCCGGTTCTGCCGTGGGAGCAGGGCTTGTCCCCTGGGCCATTGGCACCGAAACCTGGGGTTCCATCACCACGCCGGCAGGCTACTGCGGCGTGACCGGCTTGCGTCCCACCTATGGCCGCGTGAGTCGTCATGGTGCCATGGCGTTGAGTTGGAGCATGGACAAGATTGGTTGTCTGACGCGTACCGCCGCCGATGCCGGATTGGTGCTCAGCGTCATGGCGGGTGCTGATCCGCTGGACCCTAGTTGCATGACCGTGCCGCTCGCTTATGACCCGAGCCGGCGGTTGCGAAAGCCGTATCGTTTGGCGCTGCTCAAGGGTCCCTCGCGACTGCAGCCGGAAGTGGAAGCCAACTTCGAGACGGCTCTCGAAGTTCTCCGGCCCCACTGCGAGTTGGATGAGATCCAGCTTCCAGACTTCCCCTACAGCACGGTGGCGGCGACCATCATTGCTTGCGAAATGGCCGCCGCATTCGAAGGTTTGGTGCAATCGGGCGATGTGTGGGAAATGGCAGCACCCGAAGACCGGATCGGTGCCCACGCGCCGCAGTTCATTCCCGCCAAAGACTACATCAACGCCATGCGCATCAGGGCAAAATTCCAAAGAGCCGTTGATGATGTGCTCAAGCCCTACGATGCCGTAATCACGCCGTCGCTCAGTTCGGTCGCCGGCCCCATCGACAGCATGTTCAATGACTACCACCGTCGCTGGTTTGCCACGCCGATTGGCGGAGCGGCCAACGCCTCGGGGTTGCCGGGGATTACCATCCCCTGCGGGTTTGGTGAACGAGGGCTTCCCACCGGTTTGAAGCTTGTCGGTCGGGCGAAAGACGAGATCAAGCTGATTGACATCGCCCGAACGTATCAGGATGCCACCGATTGGCATCTTCGCACGCCCCCGCTCGATGCCCTCTTGGCCAAACCGGCACCGATTCCAAGCGAACCCGAATGACCCAGCGAAGTAGAACCTCAAACGAATTTATGCTTCCGCTATTTCAATCCTAATCCGAAGCGCCAGCGAGGAAGCAGGACAGGTGATGTCGCCAAGTTTGTCATCACGACGGAGCTGATGACTACTGATCGTTATCGCGACTCGCGCCCCGTCACTTCCACGAACCGCTGGTAAGCTTCGTCCCACTGGGCCGTTTCGCGAGGTAGGTACTCCACAAGATCATGCGAAGCGGCAATGATCTCGCGAGCCTGGCGAACATCTCGCAGGGCACCGTCGGCAATCGCCTGAATGGCAACATTCCCCAAGGCTGTGGCTTCGATCGGGCCTGCCACGGTGCGTCGACCGCAAGCATCGGCCGTGGCCTGACACAGGCGTTGGTTCTGCACACCGCCGCCGACGATATGAATGGTATCCAACTGGCCACCGGTGAGTTCTTCGAGCCAATGCAGTACCTGACGGTAGCGCATGGCCAAACTTTCCAGGCAGCAGCGAACCACGCCGCCGTGGCTGGCCGGAGGCGTTTGACCGGTCATCTGGCAGTAGTCGGCAACCGCCTTCGGCATATCGTCCGGTGCCATAAAGCTCATGTGATCAGGGTTGATAAAGGCCCCGCGCATGGGAGCATCATCACTCAGTCGGTTAAGGGCTTCCCAATCGTAGTCGTGCCCTGCCTTCTGCCAGATGCGGCGACACTCCTGCAAGAGCCACAGGCCTGACACATTCTTGAGCAGTCGGGTGGTGCCACCGACGCCTGCTTCGTTGGTGAAATTCAAGTCCATGCACTGCGCGGTCACCACCGGCCGAGGAGACTCGACACCCATCAATGACCAGGTGCCTGAACTGATGTAACACCAGTTGGGCTGGGCCGAAGGTGCCGCGAGGGACGGAACAGCCACCACCGCGCTTGCGGTATCGTGCGTGCCTGGCAGTACCACCTGGCAATGGAGGCCTGTCTCTCGCTGCACGCTGCTGCGGAGCGGGCCCAAGACCGTACCAGGGGGAGTTAGCGAACCGAGGATCTGCGTGGGAAGTTGAAGCTGGTCGAACAGGGAAGTTGCCCAGCCGCCGGTCGTGGGATTGTAGAACTGCGTGGTGCTGGCGTTGGTCACCTCGTTCGACTTCTCACCGGTCAGCAGCCAGTGGAACAGATCCGGCATCATCAAGAACGACTCGGCCGCCTCCAAGATCACGTTCCGTTGCTTCTGCATAGCGAGCAGCTGAAACAGTGTGTTGAACGGCATGAACTGCAGGCCGGTGGCATCGAAGATCGCCTGGCGTCCCACGGTTTCAATCGCCCAATCTTGGAGGCCATCGGTGCGGGGATCGCGGTAGTGGTTGGGGTTGCCGAGCAGCACATCATTACGGCCCAGCAGGGCGTAGTCCACTCCCCAGGTGTCCACGCCGACGCTGCGAACCTGAGTGCCGTACTTGGCAGCGGCCACGGCCAGGCCGGATTGGATGTGTTGCCACAGGGCGAGCAGGTCCCAGTACATGCCGCCGGCCGCATGCACGGGGCCGTTCTCAAACCGACCCAGTTCTTCGAGCTGGATCCGTCGGCCATCAAACCGGCCAGCAAGTACCCGACCGCTCGAAGCCCCCAGGTCAACTGCCAAATAGACACGATCCGCCACTAGCGTGCTCCTTCACCGCTCTGAGTAGGGTCCGCTGTGCGGACCTAAAAAACGGCTAAGAGGGACAATTGGTCCGCACAGCGGACCCTACTTTGTTGGGTTTCTGATCAAGCAACAGGTCCGCACAGCGGACCCTACTTCTTCTTGGTCCGTTCTTCGAGCGTGTTCATGGTCTCTTTGAGAGTGTACTCAAGATAGTAGTCTTGAGGGTGAATCAACGACTCGACGGCGACTTCCAAAGCGGCCTGGCTATCGAAGAAGCTCAACGCCCGAATCGCTTCTAACCGGACGCGCGGATGTTCATCGTTGACTTGCTGCCGGAGCAATTCGAGCGGCGCATCCACTCGGTCACGCCAGTAGCACAGCACGCGCGTGGCGGCCGCTCGGGCTTTGGGTTCGGGGCAGGTTAGCAACTGTTTGAGAAGTGTGGCATCCACCACGTCGTGGTTTTGGTGTACCCACAACGCTTCGAGCATCTGATGCCAGTAGCTTTCGGACGAAGTATCCATGCCGGCGATCCAGGCATCTACCGCCGCCATGACCTCTTCGGTATCGCGGTCTCGTAGTTCACGCCGCACCCGATACCTGGTGCGGTCTTCGTAGGCATCCAGCAGTGTCAGCAGCGCCGGGATCGGTTGGTCGGCAATCTTGGCAGGTTCTACCAACGGACGCTTGGTGTAATGAATTCGCCAGATGCGTCCATGATGCTTGTCCCGTTTGGGATCTCGGAGCGAGTGCTGCATGTGGCCAATCAAAGGGTTGAACCAGTCTACCAGGTACAGCGCTCCGTCCGGACCAAACTGCAAGTCCACGGGGCGGAAGTTCTGGTCCGAAGACTGAAGCAGCGGCTGGACCGGATCTGCATGGAAGCCCGAACCGGTCTCCTTCATCTGATACTGCAACACCCCATGAAACCCAATCACGTTGTTGAGCAAGAAGTTGCCTTGCACTTCGTCGGGGAAGTTCCGGCTCGAAACGATCTCGCAGCCTGAGGTAGGCCGCCACTGCTTGGTGAGCAGCGGTTCCAACTTGCCGTGCTTCGTGGGGTAGTCCACGCTGCCACTGAAGGCGGTGCCGTAGTAATTCAAACCAGGCGAAGCGTCTGCTACGAAGTTCTGCCCCCACCGGTCGAAGACATGTCCCCAAGGGTTGGCAAACCGGTAGCTGACAAAGATGTCTACCTTTTCGGTGAGCGGTTCGTAGCGAAACACGCCGGCGTCTACCAACCGTTGCGGACCGTAGGGAGTTTCGATCTGCGAATGATGGAAGGTTCCCTTCTTGAAAGTACAAGCGCCCCGCCAGGCCCCTCAAGTAAAGGCACTCAGCGAGTGGTGCGAGTCGGCGGAGTCAAACCCATGCAGACGAATCTCTTTGCTGTCCGCGTGGTCGTCTCCATCTTCGTCTTTGAGAAAGACCAGGTTCGGCTGCTGGGCGACATACGCCCCGCCATCTCCAATCTCCAGGCCGGTGGGGATGTGCAGTCCTCTGGCAAAGATGGTCTGCTTGTCGGCACGGCCGTCGGCGTCAGTATCTTCCAAGATCAGAATCTTGTCGTCGACCGGTTTGCCAGGCGTGTACATGGGGTACGAAGGCATCGTGCAGACCCACAACCGCCCCTTGGCATCGAAGGCCATCTGGACCGGGTTCTCAAGATCTGGGAAGTCCCCCTCCGAGGCAAACAGGTTGGCCTCGTAGCCCTCTGGCAGGGTGAACGCCTTGGCGGTTTCTTCCGGAGCGGTGACCGAAACCGGCTTGTTGACGTTGCTCTCAATCTCAGGCAGCGGCCCGGTGTTGGAGTCATCAATCACGGTGGACACGGTCTTGCCTTCGGCAATGTCCCAGATGCGTTGATCGCGGTTTTTGATCATCTTCCGCAGTTTGGCGAACTCGACCGGGAAGTTGATGATGCCGAACGGGGCTTTGCGTCCTCCGTAGATGTAGTAGCCGTTGACGGCCCGGTGGTCGTACCAGAACTGCAGGTTCTTCTCCAACACGGCTTCACGCAGTTTGGCTAGATCGACCTGGCTGGTCGAGTCCTTCTGCGGACCGAACAGGCCGGCGTCCATGATCGGGGCAATGGCCTGATAGCCGGCCTCATTGAGATGCACGCCGTTGATGGTCAGTGGCCTTTCGGCTTTCTCCATCAATGCCAGGCTGGGGCGAAACAGGTCGATTGCCAGCACGCCTGAGTCTGCCGCAACCTTGAGCATGGCGTCGGTATAGAGTTGCAGGTTCTTGTTGTTTTGACTGCCGTCCGGAAGTGTCCGACGGTGCAGGTTCTCGTGAGCAATCGGGCTGAGCAACACCAACTGCGGGGGATGCTGGCCGTTGTACGAGGTGCTGGTGGTCTGCTTGATGAACGCCCTGAGGTCGTTCTCGAACTTGCTCAAGCCCTTCGGTCCCGCGAACGACTCGTTGAAGCCGAAACAGGCAATCACCACGTCTGCCGGGTGGTTCTCAAGCGTGTGACCATGGTCCTTAAAATCTTTGGAGCGAGGGCGGAGCGTCAACTCGTCCGCACTCCAACCCAAGTTGCGAACCACCAGGTGATGCTTGGGAAAACGGGTATGCAGCAGAGTTTCCCAGTAGCCGTAGTCGCTCATCCGTTCGGCCAGCGTGTTGCCGATGATCACGATTTCATCGTTCGGCTCCAACGTCAAACGCTGCGGAGCGGCGGCCAAAACTGAAACCGGCACCGTCAGCAAAACGCCGAGAACCAGCATCAATACAAGCGTTTTTGGGACACTGATCAAGTTCCGCGCGAAACGGGTTTGCATCACTTTTCTCACTCAAAGAACAGCATTAGGCCAACTGGCGGGAGCGAAGTCTAACAAACGCGAACGCGGTTTTGGGATCCTGACGCGTTTCCGCAGGTAACCTGCGTTCCCCGTACGAGACGCACAGCCGCACCGAAATCTCTAGCGTATCCTCCGCAGCCACGGAGGCTCAACCATATTCAGCAAACATCCAACAGCCCAACGACCAGGAGTGCGAGCGTCCGGAAAGTGGGAATTTCTCACCAACCGCAGATTGCCAACTTCGTGTGTTTCGGTTGGAGCAGGATTCAAGTTCTGCGGAACACTGTGCTGCCATTTATGTTTCCTTCCGTCTCAGACTCAACAACGTGACATTGCTGGCGATCCGTTTTCGGACTGCCTGACGGGTTCGATTGGCTTTCACCTTGAACGGGGGAAGCGCATGGATGAAGATGGACGCATCGCCTGCCCCCCTGCTGAGGAACAAGGAACTTCACGATGCGATTGTTGGGCCTGATTTCGACGGTTGCGGCTTGCCTACTCCTTCCGATCACCGTTTGCGCGGCCGCCGATAGTTCCGCGGAACCATTGGCGGATTTATCTTGGATACAACCCGCAGATCGGTCAAAGACGCGCATGGGCTATCGGTATCGATAGCAAACAGCCGCTGCGCGGCCAAACAGAATGGCTTTATGTGGGGTGCACTGCCGGTCAACAGCGCGTTGGGCTTACGCGGTCAGCTGGTGACAGCTGATGTGAGCGGGCGCGCATCAGTTGTTTGGCGCGAATCGGCGCATCTGCCGTATGCGGATGCGGTGGTCAACCTGCTGGTCGATGCCAACTGGAGCCATGGTGCAATTGCCACTGATGAAATACTACGCGTGCGGACCCCTGGCGGCATCGGTGTCATCGGCAACGACGCAAAACCTGGAGAAGTTACTTCACTTCAGGTTCAGCTAAAGAAACTGGGTGTCACGACGTTTAAGGTGGTGCAACGACCCGGCTGGATTTCGTTCGTCAATCCTATCGATCCTGAGTTGGGGGAATGGACTCATCTTCGTGCCGGTGCGGATCAGTCCTATGTCGGCAATGACAAAGTAGTCGGACCCTGGAAGGAGATTCGCTGGATCGCTGACCCGCGTTGGGGATCTCTTTACACCAGCTACGGCGGCTTGGTGACCGCAGGGGGTCGCCTGTATTACAAAGAAAACCGCGCGGCCGTGGGAGGTTCGCAAACTCATCTTGTCGCGCGAGATGCCTACAACGGGTGCGAACTTTGGCAGACAACGTCGGGTGCCATTTGGGAGCGGACCCAAGCCTACATTGATTACACGCTCACCTGCGATGACCAACGCGTGTATCAGGTCGAGGGGGAGAAGCTGGTTGCTCGCGAGGGAAAAGACGGCCAGGAGTTCTTGCGGTACGAGCTAGGTTTCGTGCCAAAGACCGTCACCGTAGCAGGCGACTACCTGCTGGCTTCGACGCGGGGGCGCGCCACAGCGGTACATAAGGAAACAGGTGAAGTCGCCTGGCAGCTTCCTGCGATTTCGCATCCGGCAGCTGCCGATGGAACCAACCTACCTTGCCGAGTCGGGCAGGGTCAAGGCCGTGGACATTGCCACCGGCGAGGGTAGCTTGAGTCCGTGGTGAAGGGACTGCCGGAGAAGCCCCGCTATGCGATGTTTGTCATCACCATGGTCAAAGCAGGGACGGTTTACGTGGACTATCACGAGAGGTGGACCCCCGTTGGACAATTTGCGGCCTACGATGCAAAGACGGGGACTGTGCTCTGGATCCGCGAAGGAAAGTTTTCGCACAACCTATTGCCATTCGAGAATGCCGTCTGGGGGTTGAACCGAGACAACGCGAACAAGGGAGACAACATGGAGGCGGTCGTGCTCGACCCACGCACCGGCGAGGAGCAGCAACAACTGCAGATCAATGGACACGTCATGGGCAAATGCTGGGGCGAGCGAGCCAGTGCCAGCCATATTCTCTGCAGCGGCGGATGGTATCTCGATCGCGAGACTGGGGATCGCCCGCGGGCAATACCAGTACCCGTTCTCCGTGCGTCTTGGGGCAGCATCCTGCCAACGGCCTGACCTACTTCATGCCTCACCATTGTGACTGCGGTGACCCTCCGCGGCTTCTTGGGTTTGAGTCCTGCCGGCAAACGTACGTGGTTTGACACGGACGAAGAGATCGGGGACGCCCCGCTCTTCACCACCGGCGTTAGCCCTACGGGAGCTACGGACGAGCCGGATGACTGGCCCATGTACCGCAAAGATTTTCGCCGCAGCAACGCAACTTCGGCCAAGATCGTAGGCACTCTAGAACCGCAGTGGTCCGCGAAACTTGGCACAGGCCACCTCACCCAGGCCACCACGGCCTATGGGCGAGTGTATGTCGGCGAACACGAGAGCCACCGCGTGTTCTGCCGGGATGCCGTCAGCGGTCAGAACGCCTGGTCATTTGTGGCCGATGGACGCGTGGAGTATCCTCCCACGCTCTATCAAGGTCTCTGCCTGTTCGGCACGGGGGCAGGTTCCGTGTACTGTCTCGATGCCATCAACGGTCAGGAGATCTGGCGACTGCGGGCCGCGCCGGCCCAGAAGTTCATTGCTGATCGCAACAAGTTTGATTCCGCCTGGCCGGTAGTCGGTGGCGTGATGATCTTCGACGGCGTGGCTCACTTCGGCGCGGGACGTTCGCGCAGCCAGTCCGGCGGAATGTGGATCTTTGCCGTGGACCCGGCCTCCGGAGAAATCAAATGGCGTACCCATGGCGGCAGCAGCGGTGACCTGTTCGTCTCTGACGGCAAGCTACTTTGCCATACCCTTCTCCCCTACCTGCCCAAGGATGGAGCGCGCCCCATAGCTGCGGCACCTGTGTTTATGTACGGACACATTGGTGCCCGTGTCGAACACCGCGTTCTACCTCCTGCGTGCTGGAGCCGAACCTCGCCCGAAGCGCTCAATGGCCGGCAGTCGGATCATGGCAAGGCGCACATTCGCGTCGCTATCGTGGCAACCGGCGGTACACGCCGATGGTTCGGCACGGAGGGCAAGGACAAGACCAAGAGTATTTCATCCATGCTGCTGGTAGTGCCGAGTGGAACCTGCACGATGTGAAGCAGAAGATGATGGGCATGGTCCTGGCTGGCGACGCGGTGTACGCGGTCGGCGTTCCCACGTCGCAAGACCCTGCCGAGGCTAGCGAGTTGTGGGTGATGGACGGCAACCAAGGAACCGTGCAGCAAACCTTAGCGCTGCCTGGTCAGCCTGTCTACGACGGCATCTCGGCATCTGGCGGAAGACTTTACGTCACCACGTCCGATGGCCAAATGGTCTGTTTCGGCGGCGCTCAATAGGCCAAACCGCCGCGGCTCAAGGATTACCGCTGGGAGTGGCTCGCTTCTCAATCTCTTCGGCCGTCCATTCTCGCCGCTGGCGCGAACTGGGAATGTCCATGGCTTTGCGATACTTGGTCACGGTGCGGCGGGCTACGGTGAGGCCATGTTGGGCTAGTTGCTTGACCAGTTCGTCATCACTGTACGGGTGGCGTTTGTCTTCGTGATTGACAATCTCCTGCAACTTGTGACGCACGGCGTCCCAGGCCACTTCTTCCCCGTCGGTCGTGCTGGTGCCGCCGACGAAGAACTTCTTCAGCGGAACAGACCCCTCGCGGCGTTTGGATCCATTTGTCATCGACCGCCCGGCTGACGGTGGTGACGTGAACTCCCACCTTGTCCGCAATCTGCTGCATTTTCAGCGGCTCGATCGTCTCTGGTTCTTCCACGAAACGGGTTTGGTGGTCTATGATCGCCTGCGACACGCGCGAGAGCGTGTTGCGCCGTTGCTCGATCGACTCGATCAGCCACTGGGCGGCGTTCAGCTTCCGCTTGAGGTACTCCTTCTCCTCCGCCGTTGCCGTCCCACTGCGAAGACGCTGCAGGTAGTAGGTGTTGATATTCAGCGTCGGTGTGTCGCCTGATCCATTATGACGCAATAGTTACCGTCGTCGTCCCGTTCGACGAACACGTCGGGTGTCACGGCGCGCGCACATTCCCAGTTCAAATTTTGAACCGGCTTGGGGTCGAGCCTGCACAATCTCGAGACGACGTCTCTGGATCAGATCGATCGAGTATCCGGTCGCCTTCTGAATCGCCGGCAACCGATTCTCTCCCAAATCTTCCAGATGATTCGAGATCAGCGTCTTCATCTCTTCGTAGTAGTGCAGGTCCGGAGTCAGTTGCAACAGCAGGCATTCCCGAAGCGAGCGGGCACCAACGCCGGCCGGATCGAGGCTCTGCACGATTCCAATGCTTCGTACAGTAACTCGCGATCTTCCTCGCTGGAATCAGCCGGCAGCAGGTCTTCCAAGCGCACCTTTCACATAGCCATTGGAATCGAGACCGGAGATAATACGTTCGGCCATGAGCCGCGGAGCTTGTGGTCGAGATCGAGTTCGCCGAGCTGCATGTCCAAGTGGTCGTACAGCGATTCGGAGCGAGCCACGGCGTTGGCCATCGCGTCGTGCTTGCGATCCGAAGCCTCTTCGATCCGTGATGAAGAAGGCCGCGTGCGGCGTTCCTCGTAGTTTTCCGGAATATCGTCGCCCATATTGAGCAGCCGCTCGAAGTCGTCGTTAGCGTTCTTGTCATCGACGACCAGTTCCTTTTCGGTGTCGCTTGGCGCGTCGGGGTTTTCACGCTCTCGTAGGTGTCGGGCAGATCGGGATCTTTTTCCTGCATTTCCAGCACGGGGATTCTCGCTCAGCTCCTGCTCGATTCGTTCCTGCAGAGCCATTAGCGGGAGCTGCAGAATCTCCATCGACTGGATCATCCGCGGTGCCAGCACCTGCTTCTGGTATTGTTTCGTTTCTAGCCCGAAAGAAAGTCGCATGAGTTTGTTTCGTGGATGAGCATCGTCAGTGGAAAACGTGCGTGATCAAATCTACCATTCAAAATCTGCGACGTAGTGGTGGTCAGTGTTAGTGCGGTTTAATCCACGCTCCCCGCTCACTCAAAATTCCTGCCGTCCCGGCAATGCGTCGGCCAGGATCTCCTTATTGGTGAACTCCAGAACGCTGCCGGTGGTAATGCCTCGTGCCAGTCGTGTGATCTTTACCGGATATTCCGCCAGCACGTTCGAGATGTGCAATGCGGTTCCGTCACCTTCGACGGTGGGGTTGGTCGCCATGATGAGTTCGTTGTAGCCGCCGTCGTGAATGCCGGCTGACCAGTGCGTCGATCGTGAGCTGATCGGGGCCGATGCCGTCCAGCGGCGCGATCCGTCCCAGCAGCACGTGATAGTGTACCGCCGAAATACCCCTGGCTTGTTCCAGTGCCATCAGGTCGCGGGGTTGTTCCACGATGCAGATCTGTCCGGTCGCCCGCTTCGGGTCGCGACAAATCTCACACTGTCCTCGCTCTCAAGTGCCAGACGTTGCATGACGAATGTTGGCCTTGACAATCGCCTCCGCCCGTTCTCTCGTACCGCCCGAATCGCATCGGCCAGGGCCAGACGCTCCTTCTTCCTTATGCGGCACGTCGCAACACATGATGACGGGCCAACCGCTCGGCCGATTTGTCGTCCAATGCCTGGCAATCGGCCAAACTGCTCGATCACTTGCGTTACCGGATTCGCTGAAGGAGCCATGGATAAGCATGGGCGTACATCCGCCGCTTCGAGATGGCGTCAGTGATTTCACGTCGCTTTCGCAGAGCACGTGCTTTCGGTTCCCAAAGACGACTATCACTGAGCGCTCAGCAATGCCTTCCTAGGTGGGAGTGGGTCCATCGTATGGTCTTCCCCCAGTCCAGTTTGGGCCAGCGCGTCGTCGAGGCCGGGGATATCGATCCCTCGGTCATGTTCCTTCATGGCTTCGGCATGCAGTTCTTGGTCTTGGCTATCGCCTGCGTTGACGGCGGCTGGCACCAGGTCTTCGATCATTTCCCGATCGCCCTTTTCCATCAGCGACGGCTCGATCGTCACCTTGAGCACTTCGCCCAGGCCGTTGACCTCGACTTCGACCATACCCGCCGCCGGCGAACCCTTCGCCCTTCCCAGGTCGGCGAGCGATTCCTGCATCGTCTCCATCCGGCTCTTCATCTCGCCCATCGAACGCATCAGCTTGGCGACGCTTCCCAAACCTTGAAGCATGGCTCTATCCTTTTCTGGCTATTTCTCGCTGGTTCCTTGCGTGAATGTCACGGGCATCTATCAGCGTCCACTACGAAAATGTCGCTGCCAGCGGGATGAAGGGTCGTTCTTTCGACACCGCTCTGTTCAGGCGACCGGCCACTTGGGGTGCAAATGATTCGACCCATTGCCGGTTGGAGGGACGTCGGCTCCAATTGCGAGGCGATGCCCTGCTACCTCGATCGGTTTCGCCATCCAACAGCGTCGATAACCTCTTTCATCCGACGCAGATTCTCCTGAATCTGCCGCATGCTTCTGCCCAAAACATAGCTTGCGGCTGGGATATTTCCAGCTTGTTTGGCCCAGAACTTCGCTCAAGCCCACTGATTTCGAGCTGACCACCCTGCCGATCCGGACGGCCGCATTGCCACTTCGATCTGCTTCCGCCGTTCAAAGTCCCGCGCAAGTAAACTCCTAGCCAAAGTGTACTGGCGACGGAATACTCCTGCGACTAGTCGATTTGGCCCGCCAATTGCTACACTGGCCAACCCTAGGACGGATGTCCAATCCGTAGGTCTTATCCTCAATTACGATGTGCTTGCGTCAGGAGCCGAGGGCCCATAGCAGGGCTTAACGCTGTTCATCCCCCGTTGGATCGACCAGGTCTCACGAGTCCCGTCTGTCCTCTGACTCCAGCCTCAGCGGTTTTTCCGTGCACCGGTCGATGGCATAGGTCCTGGACCGGCCTGCCTGTTGGCGATCCGATCCCGCCCCGGCGCCACACTCGCACCAACGGAGATCGACCGCGGCTTGCCGCTCGGAAGTTGCCCGCCAATTGGCCGATTTGGTCCAGTTGCTCCAGTTGCGAAAGCCGAATCATCGCCATTGCTCTAGCAGCGCCCGGTCGTAGTTGCTTTGCCGCATCCGCACGATCGTAGTTGATCCATAATCTCCAGGCCCGCCGTGAACGTCGTGGCAAATCCCCACGCGTTCGCCAGTTCCAGTTCAACCCCGCGTGTTCTCCGACATGGCATGCAGCAACAAATCGGCCCCCGCCGACCGATGACCGTCATGGATCGCGAAAATAGCCTAGCAACTGCTCGGCGAAGTTGGCCCGACATCGACACCTTGGTTCATGGCGTCGGTCGAGCGTCAGCAGTGCCTCCGCGGCGTCGACGGTCGATCAGTTGCGTCGTACAAGTCCAGCAGCCGGTCGCCGCGGGCCGAGCCGAGCATTTGATGCACGTCGTCGGCGGTGATCGTCGCTGCACGAACGACAGCAGTTGCTCGAGCAGCGACTGGCTATCGCGCATCGAGCCAGCGGCCCGGCGGGCCAGCACTTGCAGGGCGCTCTCTTCGGCTTCGACTCCTTCTGCTTGGACGATCTGCGCCAGCCGCTCCACGATGCTTGTTGCTGCAACGTCGGGCGAAGTCGAACCGCTGGCAGCGCGAGAGGATCGTAATGGGGATCTTCGTCGGCTCGGTCGTGCAGAAGATGAACTTCACATGCTCGGGTGGCTCTTCCAGCGTCTTCAGCAGGGCGTTGAAGGCCTCCTTGGTGAGCATGTGGACTTCGTCGATGATGTAGACCTTGAACCGCGAGCGACTGGGCCGCACACCTGACGTTTTGCCGCAGTTGGCGAATCTCGTCGATACCGCGATTGCTGGCACCGTCGATCATGCGGGCGTGAGTGTACCGGCCCCCGAGCTCCGGTAGACTAAGTAAGCGTGCCCGACACGTTGCGAGGCGATGGCCCCCCGGCGCGCTTGGCAACCGGCTGACACAAATCTTCGAAGGGATTGGGGACGTGGCAACGGTTTTGCAACCATGTAGACTATTGTTCGAACTCACGCGTCAGGGGAGTCTACGTCCGTGGGAGATTGAGGCGGCATGCCGAGCGGTTCCTGCCAAAGTCACGAAGGGACCGATAAGGAGCTGGCAGCAAGCGAACTTTGGAAATCAAAGCTCCCGCGTCCTGCAACTCACACTCAAGCGAGCACGCCGTGAGCTTAGTTGGATTCGAGCAACAGACGACACGAAGTGAGAGGCCCACCGCACCTGGAACGTCAACCTTAAGGCTGCTTCCGTTAGGACCTGACCTGGTTCGGAAGAGCCCCATCACAGCAGGCCCCTCACTTCGTGCCTTTGGGTCATCCACGACGCAACGCTCCACCGTTGTAAGATCTGAATCCAGTCTCGTCAAAGGAGACAGAGGCAATTCTGAGCAATTCTGGAAAGCCAGAGGGGTGGTAGAGCCCCCCAGGCTTTGCGGCGGCGACGACCAAAATCTGACGGCG
>CALOEH010000104.1:0-24538 GCA_942492195.1 uncultured Planctomycetia bacterium
ACTCTCCTGGCGAAAAGTGGTAGAGCGTTTGCACACAAAAATTCTCCGAAGGACCAGCCGCGCGGTTCCACGACTTCTTCTCACAAGGCACCCGAGGCTTTACGCCTGAACGGCGGATGCCCCCCAGCCCTACGATCAAGCTGCGAAACGATCTCCAGCGCGAAGAACGTCGAGCCAAAGCTGGCTAGCTCTCCTCTTCGGAGTACGAAGCTGCGCAATCGCCAGCGGCACGAAAAAAGCGGCAAGTGCGAAAACTCCCAGGAGTTGTCGCAAATGCCGCTATGTCCCACTGCATCAGTGGGCGATACTGGACTCGAACCAGTGACCCCCAGCTTGTCGAGCTGGTGCTCTAACCAACTGAGCTAATCGCCCTCGACAACCCACAATCTTGCCTGAACGGCACCATTCGTCAAGAGGGACACGCGGGATTCTTCTCACCGACGGCGTTCAGGCCGCTCGATGGCCCATCGCGTGGTAGTCTGGCGAGCGGAGGTGAAGCAGGGCAGCCTGATAGTATTCGGGCAGATTCCTTGCGTCAAAGTTGTCATCTCCCGAGCGGAAGCTCAAATGGGTTCGAGGTAACCTGGCCCCCATTAGTTGGACAGCCAACGGCCGCGTTGGGTTCTGTTTGGTTTCTGAATTTTTCGCGAACAGCGGTGCCATTAGAGGTCGTGTTCCCGAACCGTTGGGGCAGTTGTTCGACATAGCCGTCCCCATTTGGCTCGCCATCACCGGTTTGTCAGAACCCCGGCTGCAGCGTAGATTGGTTCACTTCTACCTCTTCAAGAATCCTGCAGGGACGAGGCATGAGTGAGCTGACCCATTTCGATGACCAGGGGCGTAGCCGCATGGTCGATGTCAGCGGCAAGTCGGCCACGCTGCGCGAGGCCAGGGCTTCCGGCGAGATGCGGATGCAGGCCGCCACGCTCGAGCGCGTCCAGCAAGGGACTTTGAGCAAAGGGAACGTGCTGGAGGTGGCCCGACTGGCAGGCATCATGGCGGCCAAACGGACTGGCGACTTGATCCCGCTGTGCCATCCGCTGGGACTGGACAGCGTCGAAATCTCGTTCACGTTCATCGATCAGCAACGGTTGGGGATCGAGGCCACCGCGAAAGTCTGGGGTCGAACTGGTGTGGAAATGGAAGCCATGACAGCCGTCAGCGTAGCCGCCTTGACCGTCTACGACATGTGCAAGGCCATTGATCGGGGAATCGAGATCCTCAATCTCCGTCTCGAAGAGAAGTCCGGCGGCAAAAGTGGGCACTACATTCGCGGTTGAGTCTGCCTATGCACTGCGGCAGCGATGGTCAAACCTTTGCCTGCATGCTGGCAAGTACCGCCCGCAGCGGGTAAATTTGGTCTCTCATCAGCACTGCTTCCGGCTACTTTCCAGGTTCAACCACCAAGAAACTGCCCGACGTGTCGAAATGCTGATGAATCTTTAGGCCAACAGCGGTGCTGCCGTCTCCAGGAAAGGGACATTCCTTCATGAGCGAACCAAGCGAGACCCCAAGACGACTCCCCTGCGAAATCTCAAGAACCGCAGAGTATCGTACTCGTTTCGTATCCTAAGATCGTGTTCCTGTACCCCACCTTCATCGCCTCGTTGGTGGCAGCCATCTACATGAGCTTCAGCGAGCCGGTCCTGGACCCCGCCATTCACAAAGGGGCCGTGCTGACCAGCATGGTCTTTCTGATGGTGCTAGGGCTCAACCTCGTCGTGCTGGGGTTCGACTTCCCCCGCACCACGTCCATCACGCTGTTCTTCGTGGGAGCGGCCGTCACCTTGGGCCTGATCCTGCTGTTCCGGATCAAGCCGGACATGATTCCGTCGCTCGAGGGAATGTTCAAATGGTTCTCACCGCTGGCCAACGCCATGTTCTACTACATGTTTGCCGGCATGCTTGGGTTGATCTACGTGGTGGTGCTGGTCTCCGTGCGATTCGACTACTGGGAAGTTCGCCCCAACGAGCTGTTGCATCATCACGGCGTGCTGAGCAATCTGGAACGGTTCAGTGCTCCGAACCTCCGAATCGACAAGGAAATCAATGACGTCTTTGAGTACGCGCTGTTGGGTTCCGGACGATTGATCGTGCACCCCAGCAATGAGCGTCGGGCGATTGTGCTGGAAAATGTGCTCTTCATCAGCAAGAAAGAAGCCTCGATCACTCGCATGCTGGGAGCCCTGCAAGTGCAAGTCCGGACCGACTAGTGCTGCGTCAACGCTCAAATTTCGGGTTGGATGCCATGGCCCTGGCTCGCGTGGCTATGCTGAAGTGGAGTCAGAATCGCCACATGTCCACGCAAGCGAGGGCCACGGCACCCGACAACTTTGCCGTGACAAGCCACTAGCCGCCGACTGCCAACACCACGAAGCAAGCGTTTTCTACTTCCGACAACCGCCCGGAGACCAGACCGATGCATCGCCGAGATTTCATCACCACCGCCGCCGTGGGCGCAACTTCGTTGGCTGCTGGCAACTGGCAAACGCGCACCGCGGTGGCTGCTGAACCCAAACGCAAGTTCCAACTCAAGTACGCGCCTCACTTCGGCATGTTTGCCAATAGCGCTGGTACCGATCCGATCGACCAACTCAAGTTCATGGCCGACCAAGGCTTCACCGCTTTGGAAGACAACGGCATGAAGCGCAAACCGGTCGAGCTCCAAGAGAAGATCGCCCAAGAGATGCAGCGACTCGGCATGCAGATGGGCGTGTTTGTTGCCACGGCCGATTTCGGCAAGCCGACCTTCACCTCAGGCGACAAAGACCTCCGCGACCAGGTCCTGGCAGATGTCCGCGATAGCGTCGAAGTCGCCAAACGGGTCAACGCCAAATGGATGACCATAGTCCCTGGCAAGTTCGACCACAAACTCCCCATGGGCTACCAAGCCGCCAACGTGATCGAAACCCTCCGGCAGTGCGCCGCCATTTGCGAACCGCATGGGCTGATCATGGTACTCGAACCGCTCAACCACTTCGCCAACCACCCTGAGCTTTTCCTGCACAAGATCCCGCAGGCGTACATGATCTGCCGAGCGGTCGACAGCCCTAGCTGCAAGATCCTGTTTGACATCTATCACCAGCAAATCACCGAAGGGAACCTGATTCCCAACATCGACCGTGCCTGGGACGAGATCGCCTACTTCCAAACCGGCGACAACCCCGGTCGCAAAGAGCCCACCACCGGCGAGATCAACTACCTCAACGTCTTCAAACACATCCATAGCAAAGGTTTCGACGGGATCCTCGGCATGGAGCATGGCAACAGCCAGAAGGGCCAAGAGGGCGAAATGAAAGTGATCGAAGCCTACGTGGCCTGCGACCAATTCTGAGAGTAGATTGTCGAACAGTTGTCCCAACTGGTCAGAAACCAAAAAAGACGTTTCGAGTACTGCAGGTGAACAGTTGAGACAAGTTTTTGTGTGGGTGACGGCTTGTGGCTCAATTGACAAGAATGCAGTGATCGGGCTATCCAAGATGAATCCGTTGTCGAGAGAGTCAGCCGCCGCGGCAACGCACCGATCTCGGAGCCCACATGATCATTTCTTCTGTGCTGCATGAATGCGTAAAGTTGACGCATATGGCAGCGTTGAGTCTTGTAGTATTCATAGGCTGCGACGAAGTTGGCAATACACGGCCAAGCATCGACACCCAGTTGTCTCTTGAGCTGATTGATCCAACAGCGGCTGATTGGGTAAAGGTTGCTGAGCTCTCGCGGCAAATTGAAGTGTTGCGTCTGCATGCTATTGACCGACGAGATTCAGTAACCAACGAAGACTTGTCGGGGCTCTATAAGTGCTCTCGAATTCGCACGCTAGTGATCGGGGCTCCATCGGTGACTGATCAGGGTATTGCGAAATTAACGTCGCTTAAAACGCTAGAGGCGGTGGTGTTTCTACGGTTGTCCTGTCACAGACATTGGGATTCAGGAACTCAAAGAAGTGCGAGGACTTAAAGTTGTTGGGCTGTACGACACCAAAATCGAGGAGGCTGAGCAGCTTCGCGCCTCGATGCCGAATGTCCATATTGAAGTATACGTTCCAGGGCAATCTGGAGTGGTCTTCGACGAGAGCGGCTGTTACTCGAGCGAGTTTCTTCGTCGCTACATGTAAACGCTTGCCGTCGCGCACGCAAGCGAGAGCATGGCACCCATGACGTATCGCACACGGTCAACGACTACGAACTGGAAGGCTCGGTCGGGGGAAGTTCCTGCGGCACGGGTCGCGTGCAATCAATGCCTAACCAGCAGAGAGCGGAGAGCACGTACATGACCCCGACCACGACGAACATCGGCGTGTAGTTGGTCACCCGCAACGCCTCCTGCCCCACCGTCACCGTGGTTTGCAGGTCCATGGCTGGATTCACCAAGGGAATGAAGTCCATGATGGGGACTTCCCTGGGCACCATGGTCACTGTGGTGTACCAATCCAACAGCGGTCCCACGGCCAGGGGAATGAGCAAGGCACCAACGTTTCCGGCGGTGTTGTTGATGCTAAACAGCGTCGCAGCGAATCGTTTTCCCAAGTCGGAACAAGCGCCCCATACGGTCGGCTGAGTCCAGTCACTGAAGAACTTGACCACAAACAGGGCGATGGCAATCGTCACCGGTTCGGTTTGCATCACGGCGAGCACGAGCATGGCGACGGCGATCAACTTGCCGGTCATGCCAACCACGGTTCGCCCCCAACGCGGCCCGATTGTGCGAACAAGTCGGTCATTGAGAAACCCGCCAAAGACGCCCCCCGCGGCACCGCCCCACATAGGCAGACTGACCAATAGCCCCGCTTTGCCCATCGAGATTCCCTTGGAAAGGAAATAGCTTCCCATCATCGAGGTGTAGATGATATCTGCCCCAGCATTCATGAACTGCTGAACGACCAGCACTCGCAAGCTGTTGTTCTTCAAAGCTTGCCGGAAGGGGAGCATACGTCCGGGGCCACCGTCCGGCACTTCGCCTTCGTGAATGATTTCCAGCTCTTGCTCATTCACGCGGGGATCTTCGTCAGGGCGATTGCGATAGAAGAGCAGGAACACAATGGCCAAGGCCACGCCAACTGCCGACATGAACAGCAGCGCGATTCGCCAGCTGAGTCCGAAGTAGCCCATCAAGACGGTCGCCAGAATGATCGGCGCCATGGCTCCCCCGCCACGACCGAACAAACTGGCCACCAAACCCTGGATCAGGGTTCGTGAGGAACGGGGAAACCAGGTTTTGGTCACCTGTCCCAAACTGGGATAAGCACCCGCCTGTGCGGCACCAAACAACAGGCGACTTCCCCCCAACATGTACAGATTGCCGGAGAGCCCCAACGTCGGCAGCGCCAGCGACCAGACCAGAATGATCAGTCCAAGAAACAGATGCGCGCCGAACAAGTCGCAGATAATGCCGCTGGGGATCTGAAAGAAGGCGTAGCTGAAGTTGAACGCGGAGAAGATACTCTCCAGCGCGGTGTTGCTGAGCCCGTACTCACGTTGAAGTTCCGGCCGAATAATGTTCCAGGTATAGCGATGCACGTACAGCATCCAAGACGTCATGCACGAGAGCGCCAGCACGATCCAGCGAACCCTACTCGGGCCAGAACTTCCTGAAGTTTGCGAACCTGCGTTACTCGATACATCGGCCATGGGAACTCGTTCAGTTTGGCAACAATGTGGTGGCGGACGATTTCGGAAGCATCGTCGAACGCCAGGCCTGACATCTTTCCACTCCTTCGCCCTACCCATTACAGAACGATCGCAGCGTCCAATTGGTTAGCCAACGGAACACGGCGTTTGGTCTAAAATGGCATCCGCCTGCTGTCAGGCAAAAATGTCGCCTGGGAGCGTTCCTGTGCTGTCAGAAAATTGAGTTGTCTGCACACCGACAGCATTCAACATGCTGACAAGGACGTTGGTCATCGGAACGTGGCTGTCGTAGACCGAGTAGCTGCCGTGCTTGACGCCGAGATTCTTTCCGCCTGCCAAAACCAGCGGGTAATTGCGGGCATTGTGAGTCGTGCTGCAGGCGCTGCCGTAGAGCAACAGGGTGTTGTCGAGCAGCGGACCATGCTCATCGCTGACCGTTTTCAGCCGATCCAGCAAGTAGGCGAAATGGCTCGCCAGCCAGCGGTCGTAGTTGCTCCAATTTTCCCACTGCTGCGAATGGCTCAAGCCGTGATGGCCCGTTTTGATTCCGAGTGCCAGCTTGGGGAAATGCTCGCCGAAGCCCATCCCATCTTCCCGGGCCAGCATGTAGGTAATCACACGGGTAATGTCTGTCTGGAAACCAAGAACCATGATGTCGATCATCGAGCGGATGTAGGAATCAGGATTCTTTCGGGCATCCACTTCAAACTCGATGTGATTCGCGTCGAACGGTTTCATGGGCGTATCCAGCCACTCTTCGTTGCGGCGGATCTGTTGTTCGACACTGCTGAGAGAACTCAGGTATTCATCGAGTTTCTCCTGGTCTTTCTTGCCGAGTTGCCGCTGGAGTCGCTTGCTGTCTTCCAGCACGAGGTCCACGATCTTCTTGCCACGCGCGATCTGCTGGCGACGCTGGTTGGTCGTGGATTCGCCATCCGGAGAGAAATAGCGTTCGAATATCTCTCGATGACGATGCTCGGCCGGGATTGGCTTGCCTGCATCATCGAACGAGAGTGTTGCGACACGAGACTGATATCCAACGCCCCCGTCAACCGAAAGCGTCAAAGAGGGGAACCGCGTGTTCTTGCCGAGTTGCTTGG
Source organism: uncultured Planctomycetia bacterium (assembly GCA_942492195.1). Taxonomy (GTDB): domain Bacteria; phylum Planctomycetota; class Planctomycetia; order Pirellulales; family S012-138; genus CALOEH01. The sequence goes on from CALOEH010000104.1 coordinate 6,728, forward strand.
CGGCGACCTGGTCGACGGAGATGTTGTTTCGATAATTTGCCCCGGCAATGTCACCGCCGGTCAGCCACGTGTCTCCGGCAATGTGCCCCATCAACTCTCGGCTCCGCGGATGGCTGAGCCCACCGAGGATCGAGAGGTCATCGCAGTGGTCTTTCAGGACGCTGAGTGAATTCGTGAATTCGTAGTCCGTTCCTTCGCCACTCGGAAACCAACTCCATTTGCGGTGTTCTTCTGGCAGTTTGTTCTCGTCCGGGATGCCACAGCCGTTGGGGAAATAGACGTAGCAAAGCCGTTTTGGCGTTGCGCCAGACTGCACCTTTGCCGCGTCGGCCATTGCTTCCATGTATGGCAGCGCGAGCGAAACTCCCAGCCCCTTGAGAAAAGTGCGGCGTTCTAGATGCCAGGGTTTCTTTGACATGATTCTCTCTTCGTGCTGTCGTGGTCGAATTGGGATGTGCTCAGTCAGTGATTCGATGTGTGGCGTCGATCGTGACATTCACGATGGCCGGGGCGAGACTGGCGGGTCTCAGTCAGTCGAAACCTCTCGGGTGAACAACGGGCTGGTCACGATTTCTTCGAGGACGGCCTGAAAGCGATCGTCTCGATTCGCAACGTTGGTGACAATTTCATCAATCGCCTCGTCATCGGCAAACGACATGTCTCGTCCTAGGGCATACGCGAGCAGATGCTCGACAAGCGATCGCGTAAACGCTTGCCGCTGAGAGTTTACGATGTACGCCTTCAACTCGTCGACACCACTTAGCCTGGTGCCGGTGGGGAGCACGGTCGTTGTATCTGGATTCTTGCCTGCGTTGCCGTTGAGCAGTCCGGCTCCATTGTAATCTTCGAAGACGAGACCGTACGGATCAAGTTTCCTATGACAATTTCGGCAGGAATCGCTGTCCCGGTGTCGCTCAAGTTGTTGCGCGATCGTTAGCTTGGCATTCTTCGAGTCGCGAGGGTCGAGTTCTGGAACGTTGGGGGGTGGCGGCGGGGGAGATTCTCCCAGAATTCTCTCCATGAGCCACACGGCCCGTTTTACCGGATGCGCCACGCGTCCGTCTGAGTGGCCACTCAGGAAGGCTCCCTGGGTCAGCAGTCCGCCCCGTTTCGTGTCGGGTGAAACTTTGACGACTCGGAACGGCGTGCCAGTGACACCGGGAATGCCATAAAACTCAGCCAGGTTCTGATTGATGATGGTGAAGTCTGAATCGATCAGCTTCATCGTGCTCATATTCTCGACCAGCACGTGCCGCACGTATTGATACGTCTCTTCGGCCAGGTCCGCCTTCACATATCGAGTGAACATCGGATGCGCCTGAACATCGACCTGCATCTCATGGTGGCGATACACCTTGAGCCACTGGTCGCAGAACATTCTGATGAACCGCCACGATCGTTCGTCTTCGATCATTCGCTGAACTTGGCCAGGCAAACCAGACCGCAGCTTCTGTTGACCCGCCAGCTGATAAAGTTGCTCGTCCGGCGGTGAGTTCCACAGGAAGTACGATAGCCGAGAAGCGAGTTCGTACTCCCTTTGCTGCGGCGTCTTTTGTTCAGTTGCCGTTTCGGCCAGGTAAATCAGCTTGGGAGAACTCAGGACCGCAACCAGCGTTTCTTGAATGCTCTCTTCGAACGTGCTGTAGTCCGCACGGATGCTGTTCCAGAAACGGTGATACAGATCCAGTTCCTCGGGCCGAGTTGGTCGACGGAACGCTCTGGCAATGAATCGATCGAGGATTTCGCGAGCATAGACCTCGGGATGATCTTGGTTGGGTGATTCAAAGAAAATTGCGGTGTGGCTCTTGGGCGGCCAGGTGGTGAAGTACGGAGCTTCGAACTCGACCTCTTTGACCTGAATTCGCGATCCCCACTGGCTCTTGTTCTTGACGAAGTCGCCGTTCCAGACACCGATGACCATGATGTTGGCCAGCTTGCTGGTTTCGCTCAAATCGACCTGCGGGACAGGCAGGTTTTCGAGACGGCCGGCGAACGTGTAGGTCTGGAACTCGCCGATCGGAGTTGTGATGGGCTGAATGCGATCGAAGTGCTGTGAGTCCATTCCGTCGTCGGTTCGATTGCCCAGCGACACCTGCAGAGCCGGCAGGCGGTCGTTGTCGGTTTCGTCTCGTGCAGCCACACGTGCGGCCGTGACTCGAAACACGAAGTTGCCCTGGGCCGGGAAGTAACGCCGGACGAGCATTTTAAGATTGGGCGATGGACCATGCCAGGAGCCTGGTGCGCGTTCCACGTGCGGCACGGCCGAGTCCATCAGGAGGCCATCCGCCGCCATGACGTAGCGGTTCTTGTCGGAGCCTCGCATGCCGATCCCCAGACTGTCCAGCACATCCTGGTAGTTTTCTGGACGAGCCGCTGGGGCAGCCCAGGCGTCGTTACCTTGCCGGTTGAGTACCGTCCCGTGTAGATCTTTGGGATCAATGGGAGCCGAACGATACCCACCGTATTTGCCAATCTGCAGGTCTTTGTCAACCGCGGCTCCAATGCCTTCGCCGATGCGAATGCGGTAGCGGAACGTCTCAGGCCGCTCCAGAAAAATAGCCTGACCCAGCGCTTCGCGAGCAATCGTCTGGTAATACTGCAGATGCAATGGGGTTGCCTGGAGAACAGTTCCGTTGTTCGAAAACCCGGTCTTTGACTTACCATCTTCTGGCAACGCATCGCCAAAGTTCATGTCGATATGGAGCAGTGCCTGTAGCGTGTTGGTGTATTGCTCGCGAGTCAGTCGCCGCAAGACCTGGTTGTTGGTCGCTCGTCGAGCTTCGGCGGCTCGCTGGAGTTCCTGCTGGATCCATGTCGTTAGCCGGTCCAGCGTTTGCCGAGGAAGTTGTGGTTCGTCTTCCGGCGGCATGTCCCCCTGGTTGATCATGTCCAGAGCTGCATGCCAGCGCTCGGCGTCCGGCCCATTCACCAGGTCGCCGTTCAAATTATCCAGCCGAACATTGCCTTCCTGAGTCTCAGGACCATGGCATCGGACGCAGTATTGCTTGAGCACAGGCTTGATGCCTGATTCGAATTCGGAAGGAGCGGCCATTGCGGACTGGCAGACACATAGCACCAGAGCACAGATCGAGGACACGAAGACGCGAATCATGAAAGGCTCCTCGCAGATTGAAACAGGGAGGTTTCAATCCCGCCGGACCAAATCCAACGTTTTAATGTGTGGAGGTTTTAGGGGTGTGGTGGGTTGGGGCGTGAGCGTGGTCTCGATAGGAGGAAGGAAGGAGGGAGGGATGCGGTGGAGACGTACTCACTTTCTCTAGTACCAGTGTCGCCGGGCGGGGCGCATTCTGTCAAGTTATCTGTCACGAAGCTAGACGTTTGTAGGCCGCTCAGCATCGAGGCCGCAAAGTTAAGACCGAGCAAACGTTGATTCGCGCGGAGCTTGATAGCGGATATCCAAGTGAGGCGTCTCCAATCGCTTCTGTCCCGTGCCCAGCGATCGTACGGCGGCTTCGACCAGTCCAGTCGTGAGAAGTGTTCGTTCGATGGGATGCGGCGACTTGCCAGTCAGGAATGTCTCTTCGGCCTTCGACATCAACGAGGCCGAGTAGGTCACGTTCGGATTCGGCGGCAGGTAGAAGAGCGTCGAGAGCGGCTCTGATTCTCCCTTGATCCGTGCGGCGAACGTGAAGTCGCCGATCAGTCCATTCATCATCAGCATGGTCGCTTTGACGCCGTCAGCGTATTCGTAGCGGTAGGCGATTGGGTTCTCGACCCATTTACGAATCTGCGATGGCGTCGGATAGCGGTGACTGAATGTATCTGGTTGAGTGAGCGTTTGGCTACGGGACAAGCAGGCTTCGAAAAGTCGCGGATCCCAGCCTCCGTTGTCCCAACTGCCTGCCTCGATGGCCTTCCAGACAGCCTCCCCGCGCAGTGCCTGCATGGCGACAACACCGCATTCGCCATTGCGTCGCCGTTCGGCCATGCACTGGATAGCTTCCAACGCATGAAAGTCATAACTGTCAATGCTTCCGACCGAGATACTCATGAGTTCCTCGACTTCGGCACCGTACGGCATGTCGATCGCCGGCATCCTCCAAGTGACCGGCAAGGACGACCCGGCCGTCAAGGCGAACTTCAGTTCGCGCGAGATCTCGACCATTTCCTTCGCCCAATCCCATTTCCATGAGAGGTGCTTGTCGTTGAACACCGGGACGGCCTGTCCATCTTTGCGAAAGACGTCGGTCACCTGCTTGAAGAACTCGTAGCGTGGATACTTCTTCTGTCCGAATTCATTCTTGGGATAATTGCCATGCTCACCAATAATCAGCACGGCATCGACGGCCAGTTGATCGCCGCCGCAACGTAGCGTCTCGGCAATGCTCGGATAAATCGGGAATCCAAACTCTTTCGAACGCGAGACGCTAAGGTCCCGCTCTGGCCGTTGATCGACGTAGGCTGCAACCACATCCAGCGGCGGTTGATGCCAGCGGCCGTGGCTGGGATAGCCAACCAGAAATCGCTCAGCCATATGCCAGGCGTGCGAGTGATACCGCCACTCGGTCGTCACCACCGCCAGGCGTTTTCGCTTGGGCGGTCGAGGCTCCGCCGCCATGATGTGCGATCCCAAGGCCAGGCCCGCACCTACTGTGCCAAGAAACGTTCTGCGCGTCGGCATCATTCTGTCATCCTCAAGCTGGCGGTCATCTCTCAGGGGAACCATTAAACGCGACTCAATGTCCCCGTGATTCCCGCGAATGATTGCGTCTCAACGCCGAGTCTTTGCAAGATGGTGACAAAGAGCAGCGCGAGCGCCTCTTCTTCCACTTCTACTTTGCCTCGCCATCCGGCATCGGAAACAATTCCAGCGCCTGCCTGATTGTCTTCGTTTCCTCGCCCAAATTTTAGATAGCGACCATTCTTGAAACCGAGATTCCTTCCACCGGCCGAAATGATGGGATAGTTGCGTGAGAGGTGGAAACTGCTGGAGGCCGAACCGTGCATGGCAAATGTGTTGTCCAGCATGTTTCCGTTGCCAGCCGGTTCAGGCGTGTCTTTCAATCTTTGCACGAAACGGCCGAACTCTTCGGCTTGATACCGGTTGTACGTGCCAAGATTCTTCCAGCCATCTGGCTTCTTGACGGCGTGTGTCAGACCATGGGCACCTCCCAACCCAACCGCCTTGGACAATAGGTCGTGTGGTCCTTCCCCGTTCTCTCTACCCAACTGGAAGGTTGCCACCCGAGTCGAATCACTGAGAAAGGCCAGATAGATCAACTCGTACATGGTTTGGAAGTACAGGCGAGCCTCTTTCGGTTCGGCATCCAAATGTAGATTCTTCATATCCAACGCCGGAATCGGCGTATCGATCCACTGCTGAGCTTTCGCCAACTTGACTTCGGTATCGCGAACCGCGTCAAGATACTGCTTGAGTGTCTGCTGATCATGTTTCGATAGCTTCTGCTCCAACGATCGCGTATTGGCGATCAGAAAATCCAGGGCGCTTTTGCTTCTCGCTAACTTGGCATGAGCATCTTGGCCGCTGGTGACAAACAGCGTATCGAAGATCTGCTTGGGTCGATTCATCGCTGGAATCGGCCGCCCCTGGTGATTGAAGGATTGGGTCTGTGCCCCACGAGGGCCTCCGATTCCACCATTGGTAGACATTACCAGAGACGAATGTCGGGTGAACTCTCCCGCGTAGCTTGCGATGACCTGATCAACAGAAACCGAATTCTGATAAGGCCCATGCCCTCCCGTTGCCGCCCCTGTCAGGTATTGGTCAGCATTGGAATGTCCATGAACCCGCCTGGCCGCTGGGTGCGACAGTCCGGAATAGATGGTGATCTCATTCCGCAAAGGCTCGAGTACATCGAGCACTTTGGTCAGCTGGAAATCCTTCTCACCTCCCCGCGGAAACCAACTCCAATCTTTCCAGGCTGGATCTGACTTGAGCGGCAAGCCGACACCGTCGGGATGGTAAACGCTGACAAAACGTTTGGGGGTGGTGTCTCGACTGGTATCAGCCGCGGCAAACGTTTCCAGCCAGGGCAGAGCGAGAGCCACGCCAACGCCATGTAGAAATCTTCGGCGATTGAATGAACTCGTTTTGTCGTTCATCATCTGTTCCTGACTCTTACTTAGAGTTGAAGATGTCACTGTTGACAATCAAATGAATGAGGTTACCGAGCCGATCTCCCTCTTTCCTGAACTGCACCGTCAATCGGTCAACGTCAGCGAGATCACCAAATGAGAGCGGACGCCCTAGGGAGTAGGCCGCCGTTTTGTGAACCATGGCTCTGGCAAATTGATCTTGCCGGTCGGCAAGCAAATAACGCTTCAGGCCGTCCATTCCCTCCAGTCGGTGCTTGTTGAACAGTGCCGAAGTTGCATCCACAGGTTCGTTCTTGATCGTCGTACGATAAGCCCCCAAGGCATCGTAGTTCTCGAACGCGATTCCCCAGGGATCGATTCTCGCATGGCACGATCGGCAGGCTGCCTTGTTGCGATGGTCGGCAATGCGCTCTTTGACCGTCATCTCCAAGATCTTGGGATCCGTCAGATCGACTTCCGGGACATCAGGGGGTGGCGGTGGCGGCGGGTCTTGGAGAATGCGCTCCAGTAGCCAGACGCCCCGTTTCAGGGGATGCGAGTCCTTGCCGTCGGAATTCATCGTTAAGATCCCGGCACCTGTCAATACGCCGCCACGATTCGTTCGAGGTTCGACGGGAACCTTGCGAAAGTGAGGGCCAAACGAGTCTGGGATCCCATAATGCCGGGCCAGGCGTTCGTTGACGACCACGTAGTCGGAATGCAGGAAGTCCATGACGCTGCTGTTCGATGTGAGGACTTCATGAAAGAAGGCGATCGGCTCTTGTTGCATCGCTTCTTTGAGTTCGTCATCGTTGACATGCGTCACACTGTCAAAGCCATCCAGGCCGAGCCACTGCTGAACGAACTGTTGCGAGAAACGGTTTGAACGAGGGTCTGCCAGCATCCGCTGAACCTGTGCTGTCAACACCGCTGGCTCTTTGAGCTTTACGTGTCGAGCGAGTTCCAGCAGTTCATCGTCGGGAATACTGGACCACAGAAAGAACGAAAGGCGGCTGGCCAATTCCACATTGCTGATCGAGTCAGGCTGCCTGACATCACCACCGGCGGAACTCTGAGTCAAATAGAGGAACTCTGGCGTGGCCAGCGCGGTTGCCAAAACTTCCCGCATCGCCTCTTCAAATGTTTCGAACTCCGGCCGGTACTTCGCAAACAGGGCCATGAGCTGATCCACTTCCTGCGAGGTGACCGGTCGACGCCACACGCGTTCCATAAAGGTCGTCAGCACTTCGCGACCATAGATCCTCTCATCGTTTTTATGATCACTCTCTATGAAAATATTTCGATGGGTCGTGGGGGGCCACTGGTCGTAATATGGCGCGCTGATCTCGATGCAGTCGATATGCAGCTGCAACGGTTCGTTGCTGTTGCCGGCATTCGATACGTTCCGAATGGTAAGAAACTCATCCCGTCTGGGGAATGTTGTTGCCAGCTTCCGAAATGGGTTGCGCTGAATCTCACTCAAGGGAATATCAAAATGGATGAATTCTGGTTGATCGGCAGGCGCCGTTACCGGAATATCTCGTTGACTGATCACTTGAGAGAAGTTCGCGTTGTTGCTCGTATGAGCACTAAAGATCAATCGAAGGCTCGCATACTCGTTGGCCTTCGTGGTCGTTCGGCCGGCACGTATCCGAACACGCATCATCCCTTCGTCAGGCAGGAATCGGTCCAGGTTGAGTTTGAATTCGTTCGAGCGCGGCAAAACAAGAACCACCGGAGAGACCGCCGGCGTTTGACCGGCGACTGCGTCCGGCTTTGGGGCTGATGAGCCACCGGAAACAGGAACACCTTGGCCCGTGGTGTGATTGAAGAGATGTTGTCTGTTTCGGCTGCTGTTGTAGTTCTTGTCACTCTTGTTGAATGTTTTCGCCTTACCGCCGGTCGCCTTCTGCATCAATTCCTGCATCGAGATGATATACGTCACGGCCTTCGGACGGTCACCGCTCACGGTAACGCGCCGAAGCGCTTTCAGCCCAATCTGCCGATAGGTCTCGAACTGCATGGCCGACATCTGCAGCATCTCCGAACTGTTCTTGAACCCATCCTCAGATGCCGTCTCCGGGGGGAGGCTCTTGCCGAGCGGATAGGGCAAGCCCAACAGATCCTGCAAGGCATAGTTGTACTCATACTTCGTCATCCGGCGAAACGACGAGTGTTGTGAACTGTTGCGGCGCACGATCGAGGCCTTGTTGATCTCTTCGCCGAGCCACTGAACGATGTTGCTGCGGTCGGCATCGGCCAGTTCGAACTCCGGCTCGCCCTCGGGGGGCATCTCCGAGTTGCTGATGACCTTGTAGATCCCACGCCAGCGATCAACGTCCAGGCCTGTCAGCAAGTTGGGATTCAACTTGTCCACGCGAAGATTCGCCTGCGACGTGGTGGGCCCATGACAGGCGATGCACTTCTGGTTGAGTATGGGGCCGATGGATTTCTGAAAACGAGCCAGATTCGCCGAAGGAATGGCTTGGGCGGCCTGCGGGTCTTTGTCCGTCTGGTTCAAGAATCTGGATTTCGTGCGGCCCAATTCCCGGACCGATTCCAAAGTCTGGCTGGAGTCCGGCTCCGCGGCCAGGACCCAATTCGTGCTGAAGAGCAACAGCAGGATTGTGATTCTCAGGGAATTCATAGGCAACTTTGCTTCTTAAACCGGCGCTCCGTGCCGTGCGTCTGTGTTCTGGTGGGTTGACAAGCAGGTGGGGAACGTGCAAGCGACAGATGCTCTATCGGCAAACACTGTTGGTAGGCACGGCTGAAACAAGCACGATTGAAACAAGCACGGCTGAAACAAGCACGGTTGGCACGTATGGGGTGAGGCTTCGACCAACATCAAGTATAGCAGCAGGGAGCTGTGACAGCGACACGCAATGGCAGTGCGGCAGTGCGGAGCGTGGCTTGCCTCTGCGTGGGGGTAAAGCCGGGAGTGCCCTCGGATACTCTAGCGATGGCCAGCGTCTGTTTTTTCAGCCTGGCCGTGCTGTGCAGGGATTTTTGTGCCTCATAGGTTTTGGCAGTCACATGCTCTCTGACGGAGGTTACCATGTGCGTTGAGCGACTTGCTTGAACGGTCTCCCGAGGCATGTGCCACCGGAGACCGAGACCAATCACCTGCCGACAACCTTCATCAGATCACCGAGGAAACAACATGAATCACTCAACGGTTCGCATCCTGTCGTTCGTACTTGCTGCCTTTGCATGGACGGCTCCTGCATTTGCCTTGCCGCCGTGGAAGCCCAAGTTCCAGGAGATGTTTGTCGAGACTGGACCGCAATCGCTGAAGGATGCCTTCGCGAACAGCGTCATCGGCAGTTGCAAGACGTGTCACGTCAATGGCGAGGAGAAGACGGTTCGCAATCCGTTTGGACAGTCGCTCGACAAGTTCATCGAAGGGAATGCCGCCGCGCGACTCAAAGCCGCCGCAGCAGATGGCGACGAAGCGAAGACCGCGATGCAAGCCACGCTCGACAAGGAGTACCTGGCGGCGCTGGAGAAAGTTCTCAAGCTCCCCTCGCCCTCAGGCGGCGGAACGTATGCAGAGCGAATCAAGGCGGGTCAGTTGCCGTTCGTACCAGCGGATGCTTCGCCAAACAAACTATCCGACCAGGAGAAGGCCGATGGCTGGAAACTGTTGTTTGATGGCCAGTCCGCCGCAGGCTGGAACAGTTGGAGAACCAAGAAACCGCTGGATCTTGGTCAATGGACCGTGGCAGACGGAGCGTTGAAGCTCGGCAAAGGCGGAGGTGATATCTACACCGAGCAAGCGTTTGAGAACTTCGAACTGGAACTGGAATGGAAAACCACCGGCAATAGCGGCATCTTGATTCGGGTGAATCCCAAGGCCGGCGGAGCAATCTATAGCGTTGCCCCGGAGATGCAGATCGAACGGCGAATGGGAGACAGCAAAACCTCCACGGCGGCACTTTATGACATCTATCCCGTCGACGGCGAGAAGGTGATTCACGCTGACGGTTGGAACAAAGTCCGCATTCGCATGGTCAACGGTGAGGGGACTCACTGGTTCAACGACCAACAGATCTACACGTACAAGATCGGCAGCGACGATTGGAACAGCCGGATCGCCAGCAGCAAGTGGAAGAACAGCCAGGGGTTCGCGGAAACCGCCCAAGGTCACATCGGCCTGCAGGACCATGGCGCCCAGGTATCGTTCCGCAACATCAAGATTCGCGTTCTCGAATAGATCCGTAACGGTAGGGGAGTCTCCATTTGCGTTTCCTCGCTGACGCTTCGGGTTGGGATTTCTAAGAGATAGCGACCTCGAGCCCATTTGCGCTGTCCGCTCACAGGCAGGAACCCGCTCCATCGTCATGCGGAATAGTTCTTGCAGGGCCGCCAGGACTGGTACAATTACTTCGCACAAAACAAATTGCTGGCAATCCTTATGGCAGAAAGCGGTAGCTCATTTGGTTCGAGGTCCTGCCTCGATAGGCACAGGGGATATTGCATTGATGAAGAAGGGCGGCAAGAAGCGACTTCATAAGCGCATCTGGGTGGCGGCTCTTTTAGGTAACCTGATGGACTTAGTGCTTTGCAGTCTTACAGCTGTCTATATTGTGGCATTGGGATTTATCATAGGAAACGCGCCCCCTTATAGCGCCCGATTCCTTGTGTCCCTGCTTCCATTTGTTGTTGTGGGGGTCATTTATCCGAAGTTGAAGAGAATTGTGTTTATGTCAAGCGGACTGATGACTTCAGATGAAGTCGATATTCTTATGAGCCGTCGCAAATGGGGAAGTCCTTACCCTGAATTCTTTTATGAAGACCGCAAAGAAGAGGGAGAGGAGACTGCAGGGTCTAATATTCCCAGGCCCAATCGGTCGTCCTGGCGAATCCTACGAGTTCAATGGGTCGTCGACGTTTGTGGCTTCTTGGCTATGACATCAATTATTCTCGCGATGTGCTATTTTGCTGGTGCCAACGATCCGTTCTTTGGGCTTCGATTCGTGCTACGGAGCTTTTTGATTGTAGTCGTTGCACTGATACATCTAGGGATTCGCCGGCAAGTCAGGCGGAAGTGCGAACACTGTCCTTGAAGGAGCGCCGTTCATGAATTCCACACCAGATCCAATCGCTTCGCTCCGCCAGGCCTTGGAGTTTTCGCCTGAGAATGTTGCGCTGCGCGTGCATCTGGCCGAAACGCTTCTCAGCTTGGGTCGTGCCGACGAGGCCGAACAAGAGTTCAAAACGGCTCTGGAACAACGCCCCAATGACGACCTGCTCAAGGTAGGGCTGGCCAAGGCGTTTGCCCAACAAGGCAAGGACTCACACGCCCTGGTGATTGTTGAGTCGCTGGTCAAGCAAGACCGCACGCCTGCTCCGGCGTATCTGCTGCATTGCCGGTTGCTGCTCCGGCAAGGGGATGTGGAGTTCGCCGTGAGTGAGTATCGCGCGGCCATTTCTGAAGACCCAGGTCTGCGGGATGAAGAGCTCGAAGCCCGCTTGGGCATTGACGCAGACCCTGACGAATCGGACGTGGTAGACGGCCGCATTCGCTTGGGGGGTGACGATTTCGACGATGACATGGAAGGGTCCATTGAGATTGACCGCCCGGATATCGGCTTCTCCGATGTCGGCGGCATGGACAAGGTCAAGGATGAGATTCGGATGAAGATCATCCACCCTTTGGAAAACGCCGAGCTGTTTGCCCAATACGGCAAGAAGATTGGCGGCGGGATCCTAATGTACGGTCCGCCTGGTTGCGGCAAGACGCACCTGGCCCGGGCGACGGCTGGCGAGATCGGGCGGGTTTCCTGTCGGTCGGCATCAGCGACGTGCTCGACATGTGGATCGGCAACAGCGAGCGCAACTCTGCACGAGATCTTCGAGCACGCGCCGCAAAACAAGCCGTGCGTGCTGTTCTTCGACGAAGTGGACGCCTTGGCGGGCCAGTCGGTCCGACATGCGTACAGCCGCGGCCGGCATCACCTGATCAACCAGTTCCTGTCCGAACTCGACGGCGTCGAGGCTTCGAACGAAGGCGTCCTGGTTCTGGCTGCCACCAATGCCCTTGGCACCTGGACCGCGCTTTCCGCCGGCCTGGCCGATTTGACCGGATCCTCTTCGTTCCTCCTCCGGACCTGCCAGCCAGGGCCACCATCCTCCGCTTGCTTTGCACCAACAAGCCGTGCCAGGATATTGATTTCGAACACGTCGCCAAGAAAACGCCTGACTTTTCCGGAGCTGATCTTACGGCCGTGGTGGACGTAGCCGTCGAGGCAAAACTGGCCGAAGTCATGAAGACCGGCCGGCCCACGCCGATCATCACCAAAGACCTGACCACAGCGGCCAAGGGTGTGCGACCTTCGACCAAGGAGTGGTTCGCCACGGCTAAGAACTTCGCCATCTATTCGAACGAAGGCGGCATCTACGACGACATCCTGGCGTACCTCGGCATCAAGAAGTGAAAGCCTTTCATGATTAGCGAACATCTCGAGCGTGCCCAACTGCTCCGCGAACAGGGACGTCCGGCCGATGCCGAAAGACTCATTCGGCAACATCTGGCCCAAGAACCCAACGACCCCAACGCCCACGCCCTGCTGGCGAGCTGCCTGCTGCAGTTGGACAAGTATGACGAAGCACAAGCGTCCGCGCAAACTTCCATTCACTTGGCTCCAGATCAGCCCTTCGCTTACAGCATATTGGCCGCGGTGTTGCTGCAGAAGAATCGCTTTGACGAAGCGCTTCAGGCAGTTGATGCCGCCATCCGGCTCAACCCGTTGGCTTCGCATCTATGGGGTATCAAAGCCCATGTGCATTTGAGCAGTTCGCAGTGGCAGCCAGCGCTCGAGGCAGCCGAGCAGGGTTTGCAACTGGATGCCGAAGACAGCACCTGTGCCAACGCGCGAACCTCGGCCTTGGTGCAGTTGGGCCGGCGGAGCGAAGCCTTTCAGTCGGTAGACTCGGTCCTGGCGCGCGAGCCTGAGAATGCAGACGCTCACGCCAGCAAGGGGTGGGCGCTGCTGCATGCAGGGGATGGCCCCGCGGCGGAGCACCACTTTCGCGAAGCCCTACGGCTTGAGCCAGGCAATGACTTTGCCCGACGTGGGATCTTGGAAGCGTTGAAGTCTCGCAGTTGGCTTTACCGTCAAATGCTGCGGTACTTTTTGTTCATGTCCCGCTTGAGCGGCGGTGCCCAATGGGGAATCATCCTCGGTTTGTACATTGCCATGCGGCTGCTGGGAGGCGTGGCTCGCAACAACCCCGACCTGGCCCCGTTCATTTGGCCGCTGCTGATTGCCTACGGCTTGTTTGTCGTTCTCTCTTGGGCCGCCCAACCGTTGTTCAACTTGTTCCTTCGCCTGCATCCGTTGGGCAAGTACGCCCTGGACCGAGAGGACCGGCTCGCCTCAACGTTGATCGGGCTTTGTCTCGGCGGAGGACTGTTGCTCATTGCCGCCGGTCTGCTGCTCGACAAAGGGCTGATGTTCGCAGGTGGAATCGGCCTGGCCTTGCTGCTGTTCCCGGTCTCAGCCGTCTTCAACTGTGCGTCAGGTTGGCCGCGGTGGGGAATGATTGCCTACCTGGGCGGGTTGGTCGCGGTGGGGTGCCTGGCGTTGTTCGGACTCGCCACAGGGCAGCAACATTATGCAGCCATGAGCACCTATTTTCTGCTCGGCACGGTACTCTCGACATTCGTGGGGAATCTGTTGAGTCAGCAAGTACCAAAGAAGTAAGTGACTGGCGAAAGATAACTTCCGCATTTGCGAATCTCAGCGCTCTCCGCGGTGAACTTTGTTGTTCCGATTCGAACGCGAAGTTATGTTTGTTCACGCGTTGCTAAACGGCAATGGCGATACGAGCCTGAGGTTCGCACCATGGATACACACGGACACCGGACTGGCATCGCAGGGCTGATCCTCTGCTTCGCGATGGTGGACTTGTTGCTGCCGATAGCGATGTCACGAGTGGTTGGCATAGGGTGGCCTATGGTGCCAGCCGCCATGCTGGGTGTTGTGATTGGCGAGTTCTATGTGATCAGCATTTGGGCCGCCATCTCGACAGGGTCACTGGTCATCAGGATCCCTTTAGCACTGCTGCTTATGTTCTCGATGGACGCTGCCTTAGCGATCGGCGTCAGTCCGCTGAATATCCCCGTGGACTTCTCGCCAATGGTCGAGGTGTTGGCCGTTCAGTGTCTTGTCCAAGTTCCGCTATGGTTGGTGATCAAGTATTTCGGTTGGCGACTTGGCGCGCCGGACGCCGAGGAATCCGGCGGCCAATTTAGCATCTCGCAATTGCTAATTGCCACGGCTCTCATGGCGTTGTTATTTGGTTTGACGCGGCAAGCATTGACTGACGCTCGCGTGTGGGGCAGCGATTCATTCTGGCTTACCATTGGGTTCTGGGGAGGCGCTGCTACCGTCAATCTTCTGTTCGTGATCCCAAGCGCGCTGGCAGCTGTTCAACCGTACGACAAACTGGGCCATTGGGTCCGGGGCTGCGGCATCCTCGTCGTTGCCGTGACCACCGTTGGAGTTCTGCTGGTCGGATTGATCGGCGGTCTCGCTGAATCCTCGCGGCTCATTGGGTGGATTCTCCTGACCGTCAACATCAGCCAATGTTGCACAATCATGGGCACGCTGCTGTTGCTGCGTTCGTTTGGCTATCGCGTTTATCAAAAAGGGCAGGCACCACTACCAGCGTCGTCGTGAGCGAAATCACCGTCTCCAAATAGAAGTTCGCGTTTGGGACCAAGCCACTGCCTGGTCGGAAGGTGTTTACATCAACGCCGCGATTGGTGTGGAGCGGTAGAGTTCGTGAATCCGCCCATCAATGGCTTTCCAGGTTGCCGTCTCAGGCACGCCGAGCGCATGAAACATGGTAGCCGCTAGATTCTCCGTGGTTTGCTTCTCCGAGGCGGGATAGGCGGCCATTTTGTCCGACGAACCGACAATGTTGCCGCCACGGACGCCGCCGCCAGCAAAGAAGGAGGTCATCAACGGCCCCCAGTGATCTCGGCCCGCATTCTTGTTGATTTTGGGGGTCCGGCCAAACTCGCCCGTCATCACGACCAGGGTGCTGTCCAACAGCCCACTCTCGGCAAGATCATCTAGCAGCGCAGAGACCGAGCGGTCAAAGTAGGGAAAGAGATTTTCTTTCAGGTTTACGAAGTTTCTGCTGTGTGTATCCCACGAGGAGTTTTTGCCGAGGTTGACCTGCACCAGGTTGACGCCAGCGGCGATGAGCCGATAGCCCATCAGCAGCGAGAGCCCAAACTTGTTCTTTCCGTAACGCTCCAGCGTTTTGTCATCAGCGTTGGCGACATTGAAAGCCTCGCTCGCCTTGGGATCGGTGAGAACCGAGAGCGCCTGTTGACGATGCTTGTCCAGGTTTTGGGTTGCGGCGAAACGGTCCAACTGTCGCTGTTGCTGCTCGATGTCATCCAGCAGACCAAGACGCCCCTTCAGACGGAAGAGACCTCCCGAGGGAAGCGATAACGTGGGAGTATTGAAAATGGTGTCCGACGCATGTTCAAAAGATTCGCCAGAAAACCGAAAGCAGTCGGGACAAGCGCCATTGCCCAAGGGACAATTGGCGGCAATGTTGACATGCCAAGCGTCCCACTCGGGACCCAGTCTGCCTGCATATTGCCCTGGCCGGAACTTTGCCGCCTCGTTCACGCTGGGCTCAGGCAGGACAATCGAGGGAGGAAGGTTGTTCTTGCCTTGCGTAGCGTAGGTGACCAGCGAAGGAATCGAGGGCCATTCGTTCACGCTGGGAACTTTGTTCGGGTTGAATGCCGGCGGCATGTCCAACCGCCCGGTGAATAACATGTGGCAGGCAATTCCATGTCCGCTGTTGCCGGTTTCAACGGACCGCACCAGGGCGTAGCGTTCACTGCGCTGCGCCAGCAGCGGAAGGTGCTCGCAGATTTGCATGCCAGGCGTCTTGGTTGCAATCGGCTTGAACTCCCCTCGCACCGTATCGGGAGCATTCGGCTTCAGGTCCCAACTGTCCTGGTGAGAAATTCCACCATTGAGAAAAATGAACAGCACTGACTTGGCAGGCGACTCAGCCTGAGACATCGCCTGCAGGGCGGACAATTCAGCCGACCCCATGCCCAACAGTCCCACAGCCCCCGCTTGCAATGCCGTACGGCGAGATACTGCAGGGAGCGAAAATCCGTGATCGCGCGGGTGAAACATCTCGGACTCCTGGGAGGCAGGCGACTTTGGGCGGGAAATCGGAGGGCGGGTCAGTAGGCTACCCGGGAAATCGTAACCCGCCTGTCGGCCAAGAGTCAATTCGAGTTGGCAAGTTGAGCGAGTTGAGAGTTCAGGCGCAGCAGCGGTTGGCACCCCTCACTTACCTAGCAAGGACCCGCCTGGAAACTGGCCCTCGGTCCTATTCCGGCAGCTCACTTTCTCAGATTCCCGTTCGTCTTGAGCCACAGAAATCACACACCCAGCACGATCTCACTCCCAGCACACTGAGAATGACTTCGTTACTTTTTCTCTGTGGCCTCGGTGCCCTCTGTGGCGAAACAAACTTCTCTCAGGAATCCTTTATGCTCCTGCCGGCGAACCTGCTGCAGCCGGTTCTGCCGCGGAGTCGGTCGCTTTAGACAGGGGAACGTACCGTGCGTAGAGACCGCTGGTCAGGCCGACCATCAAGAAGACCAACGAGTTGTCCAGCGGTGTGTAACTCAGCTCGTGCGCCAGCAGTTGGCAAAAGTAAATGCCTACCACACCAAGAGACAACACCGCTTGCAGGCGGACCCATTCCGGTACGTCGTGCCGATAGATCCGGACACTTTGCCAGGTCCATCCCCCGAGCATGGCAAGAAACAGGCCCATGCCAACGAGCCCTGTCTCGGTGAGCAAACTGAGCAGCGTGTTGTGATGCACGTAGGGGCGAATGACTTCCAAATGCAAGTCGGTGGAGCGGTCGGCCAGATACGGAAGCTTGGCGTGGGGAAACTGCCCGAATCCGAAACCCCAGACTGGCCGGTCCAGAAACATCTTCCAAGAGACGTAGGTAAAGCTTCCCCGCATGCTGACAGACTCGCGCGTGTCGGCCACACTTCCTTCACGTTGCAAACCCAGGATGCTGTCCATCTTGACGATGCCCACGACCAGTGCGGTGGAGATCATGCTTCCCAGGACGAGCTTTCGCCAAGATCCGTGCAGCGTGAGGCCCAGCGCCACCACCATCAAGCCAACGCCGGCCCCCAGCCAGATGCTGCGGGTGTAGCTGTAGTAAAGGCCAGCGGAGAACAGCGCCATCGCCGCAGCCAGCGGCAGTTTGTAACTTCGCGGAACACGCAACAGGTAGATCCAGGTGGCCAGCAGGCAGGTGCCCAAGAAGATTCCATAGGTCACCGCCTGAACCATCGGACCTCGGGCACGTCCAAAGTGCAGGCCCACTTCAGGGTTGGCAATGTACCTGGGGAACACGCCCCACCACTGCTCTTTCACTTCCAACAAACCCGTGACGGCCAGATACACCCCAAACAACACCAGGCTGGCCTGGACCAGCTTGAGCTGATGCTCAGTGATCCGGCTGTTTCTTGCCAAGAAGTAGATGCACAGGGGGATGAAGTAGCCGAGCAGCAGCCGCATCAACGGCGGCATGTCTCCTAGGATCATGCGGTCCGCTTCGTTACCAAAGCATCTCAACAACAACACCCCGGCAAAGACCAACGCTACTTTGTCCACCACGCCCAACTGCTTGACATCCAAACGCCCAATCTTCCACTGGGCAATGGCGGCAACAGCG
>CALOEH010000105.1:0-10065 GCA_942492195.1 uncultured Planctomycetia bacterium
GAACGGGCGGCCGCGGGAGATCTTGATACGAGGTGTTCTCTACGGAAGGTGCTGGCGAGGTTACGTGCTTTTCACGTCTCCCCGAGCAAAGATACTGGCCACGTAGGTCAACACATCGGTAGCGCTCTCTTCGTTGTAGCCGTAGTCACGAATCAGGCGGGACTTGACAACATCAATCTTGGCCTGGGTATCTGCATCGACCACATTCGATACCAGGCTGGTTAGTTTGATCGTGTGCTTTTGATCCTCGAACAGTTTCAGTTCGAGGGCCTTGTTTAATCGCTCATTGGTTTTGTAGTCGAACCGGCGGTTGTCAATCGACAGCGCGCCAATGTAGTTCATGATCTCACGGCGGAAATCATCCTTGCGCCCATCCGGGATATCAATCTTTTCTTCAATCGAACGCATCAAACGTTCGTCCGGTTCTTCCAACTGCCCGGTGTACTTGTTCTTGACTTTCTCTCGTTGGGTGTACGCTTTGACATTGTCAATGTAGTTGGCGCAGAGTCGTTTCATGGCATCCTCGTCCGCAGCAATGGCGCGCTGTACTTCGTTCTTGACAATGTCTTCGTACTCCTCTTTAACCACTTCGAGCAACTGGCGGTAATGACTTCTCAGTTCGTCATTGGCGAGCAGGCTGTGATGCTTGAGCCCTGCATCGAGCTCGTTGAGCACCATGAAGGGATTGATCGAAGTTGCTTCGGGGTGGGCGACCAAAGCATTCGAGATCTTGTCTTGCACGTAACGCGGAGAGATCCCTTGCATGCCTTCGTTGATGGTCTCGTCCTTGAGTTCGGCGATATTGTCTTCCGTGAAACCAGGCAAAGTCTTGCCGTTGTACAGTTTGAGTTTCTGTAGCAACGTCAAGTTGGCATTCTTGGGTTCTTCGAGTCGGGTCAGCACAGCCCACATGGCGGCCATCTCGATGGTATGCGGCGCAACATGCTTGCCTTTGACTTTCTCTTGGTTGTAGTCCTTGTCGTAGATCTTGATTTCTTCTGAAAGTTTGGTGACGTAAGGAATATCGATCTTCACGGTCCTGTCCCGCAAAGCCTCCATGAACTCGTTGTTCTGCAGTCGGCGATACTCAGGCTCGTTGGTATGCCCCAGGATGACCTCGTCGATATCAGTCTGCGCGAACTTCTTCGGCTTGACGCGATGCTCCTGGCTGGCACCGAGCAGGTCGTACAAGAATGCAACGTCGAGTTTCAGAACTTCGACGAACTCAATGATCCCCCGGTTGGCGACGTTGAATTCACCATCAAAGTTGAACGCTCTTGGGTCGCTATCGCTGCCATACTCGGCGATCTTGCGGTAGTTGATGTCTCCGG
Source organism: uncultured Planctomycetia bacterium (assembly GCA_942492195.1). Taxonomy (GTDB): domain Bacteria; phylum Planctomycetota; class Planctomycetia; order Pirellulales; family S012-138; genus CALOEH01. The sequence continues at coordinate 1,332 of CALOEH010000105.1, forward strand.
TAAGTTCTGTGGAGTCCTGGTTCTTCTCGTCCTTGGGTTGGAACGTGCCAATGCCAACGCGATCCTTCTCGCTGAGAATCAGGCGTTTGACGCGAACATCCTGGACGACGCGCGTCCAGTCACCGTCGTAGCGTTTGAGTCGCTCGGTATAGACGAAACGCGAGTACGGATCGAGTTCGCCGGTGATGTGAACCTTGTGTTGTCCTTCGGTACGGCCTTGATTGATGGAATCTTCCACGTCCCGACGGAATCGTTTGGGAATCAGGTGCAACGGTTCTTCGTTCATGGGAGACCAATGGACGACATCACTACGCTGGAGATCCACCCAACCCAACGTGTAGAGGGCACCGTTGTCCGATTGGCTGTAGCGCTCGAGCCCCTTTTTGAGAAGGCGGGCGATGGTACTCTTCGAGCTTCCGACCGGTCCGTGCAGCAGGAGCACGCGTCGCTCGATCCCGTAGCCTTGAGCGGCACTCTTGAAGGCATTGACCAGCGACTCCAGGGCTTCGTTGATGCCGAACACGGCATCGGCCCCGTTGTTGGCCGGATCATCGAAGAACTGGTATCGAGTCCTCCGAATGCGTCCCTCTTGAACGATCTCGTGACCATACGAAATGATCATGTCGTAAACGCGCTGAAACGCGTTTCGTGTCACTTCGGGCTGTTGACGCACCAGGTCGATGTACTCTTCGAAAGAACCTTCCCAGGTTTTGCGTCGGAATTGCTCCAGGTCTTGCCGTCGGCCGACCAGGTCGATAATTGTTTTTCCCTCGCCCATGCTCTGTCCTCGACGTATGTGGAGTACGAGCAGCGGTACAATCTGTCGATCAAATGCGGGTGCGGGACTGGGTCCCAAAACCCACGTATAGCCGCTCGCTGAAATGTGTGCGCTCTTCTATCGACGATCTTCTTAGCTTAGTGATGGTGCCGACAAACCGGGGCCGTAACAAACTGCCGCGGATGCCAAACCATCGAACGTTCTATCTTCGGCCATCCATTGAGCCGTGCTGGGTATCCTTACCTTGTCGTGGTCTAAATTGGTCTCGTTGACGGTAATCGTAGTGAAGTCAATTCACGTCTCGTGCTCCCGTTCCCTTCCAGGGGATGCTTCTCTTGGATCGACCTTCCATGATGGACGCGATTGGGTGCTGCACGTTCGCGCAGTGCCGAGGCGATTCTTGCGATGCTGGCTGAACAGGAGACCCCTCGGTGAGCGGAACCGGGCAAATAGCCGGTCCGCCGGGGAAATCCAAAGTGGCAGCATCTTGGAAACCGCGCATGCCGAACCGCGACGGCCGATCCAAAATCGGAAAAGTTGGAAAAGAGCGGAGGCAACGACGAGCGACGTGAGAGGCGAGGATGGGGTGGTTTGCCGCTCGTTAGGCAGCGCCAAAACTTGCTCGCCCTAATCAAATAGTATTTCCAGAACCGCGCCGTGCGCCAATATCATCTCCAATTGAGCTACCCGTTGGCCACCATCGAAGGGCTTGGGGAACGCCACGAAAGCATTGCAGGGAAACGAGTTTCAACCGCCCCGAAATGCCAGAACAGAATCCTGAAAATTTTTCGGTTTTGGCCTGGACTGTGCTGCGAGGCACCTCGTGCGAGTCCGGAAATCAGGCTCCAAACGTCGTTACCAGCCATTGGAGGTACTTCGGGGGCGCGCCTCCGTGGGAGCGTGCTTTTCGGTTGCTGGCAGCACTCCCAACGTGTCATCGCCTCAAGTGGCAACACGCCCGTTTGCGGTGCCAGGGTTCTTCCAAAAGAATTGCCGGTAGCAAGTGGACACTTGTTTGCAGGTGGCGCGGGAACCAACATCTGGCAAGGCAGCAACCACCGGTCAAGTCGTCAATTTCGGAGGATCCGCTACTTTCGAAACCAAATGGGGAATAGCCGGAGTTGGCGAATGACACCAACGTGCAATCGGGCGTAGCCCGTGGCTGTGTTCGTAACGGCAGGTTTGATTCGCCGGTGCAGTTGCGGCAGTGCGTGAAATGGAACCGCAGGGTAGGCATGGTGCTCCGTGTGGTACGGCATGTTCCACATGAAGTAATGGACCACCGCCGTCGAGTACGTGGTGCGGCTACGCTCGAAGATGCTCCCTTGTGTCGGCAGCCCGGTATGTTCGCTTGATAGGTAGATCACCAGGGCCGCGAAGCCCACGGCCAGCGAGAAGAGCAAATACCTCAGGCCGGGCAGCGTTTCGATACTGAGCACCACCAAGATAGCGATTAGGGCAATGTAAACCCTGGCTTCCCAGGCGGCTCTCGCCCGGTTGTGTTTTCGCACAAAGGGGAACAACTTGTTCCACCAAGGTCCGCGCGGCCCCAAGGCAATCAACAACAGGCCCGCGAGGCGCGCAACCATCAACAACAGCCCGGAAATCATCACCAGGTACTCGTGGAGATAGACTGGCCAGTAGGCGAACTTTTCTCCCCCTGCAGAAATCTCCGGATCACGCTTGGGATCGTGCGTGTAGCGGTGGTGATCGAAATGAAAATCGCGGTAAAACGAGGGGGGAATCAACATCGGAAAACCGGCCAGAAAGCTCACCAGTTGATTTGCCCAGCGACTCTGAAAGGCGGTCAGGTGCACACACTCGTGAAGCGGAGCATGCATCGAGGCGATCAACAGTCCGCACACCACGACCAATGGCGTCAGAATCCACCACGGCCCGGTGGACCCAACCACGACCGCCACGGCCGAGAGTAGCAGCGCGCCAAACTGCACACTCGCCCTAAGTGCCGCCGGACGGTTGGACCTTGCTTGGAACTCTCGTAGGTCCGCCTGAGATAGTACATCGGCGAATTGCTCAGAGTGATCCATGAACGCTCGAAACCTGGAAGCTGTTGGTTTTGCTGATGGGAACATTAGAACCCGGACATTGCCATCCATAGTCCCATCCGCCGCTCGCGCCAAGAGGCGCGCTGCAGCAAGGAAGCATAATCAGCGGATCTTTGGATTTCACCGTTCAAATTGTCTCCCGCCAATCCCCAATTCTGGGAGATGATATGGAACCTCGGACTGCATCTACTTGGCTGGTCTCCGTACTGAGAACCGTCATCGGTCTTCGGACAGGCGATTGTAGTTTGTTTCGTCCATGTCGTAAGTGTCCCTGAGGGAATCGTCCGTTGCGAATTCGTCCCGGTTGGCCAACGATCCGTTGGTTTCCGAAGTCGCCTTGCTGGCAGGTGTAACGTATCGTTTCGCGTTGGGGAACTGGCGCGCGTGTGTGAGTCGCCATACGGCGGCCGGGGGGTTCTTCTTCCTGCAATCGTGCTAATCCACCGATTCCGTATAAGCTGCTCGAACCGATTTGAACTTCCGCAATTCCGTGCCGCAGTGGAGGATCAGCCAGCAGTTCGGCATGCCCAAGCAAGCGAGGGCATGACACCTACACTAAAACTTGACTCAAATTGTACGAATTCTTTCCTGCAAAGTATCAAACGGGCCAAGCATGCGCGAACCTTCTCAACTGAGCCCAATGCCACCTCGCCGTGTCGCGTTCGAGTGGTGGATGCTGGGGGTGGCTTTTCTGTTGCCTCGGTTGCTGATGGCTGGCTTGTTCGATCCGCCGGAGTCCGATCTGAAGTACTACTTCAATCGCAGTGTCCAAGGGGTGGACTTGGGTCAGACACCCTATCTGGATTTCGAATTGGAGTACCCACCGGGCGCGTATTGGATGATGAGTCTGCCGCGCCGGTTGGCCGAACGTCGGTATTCGCCCGTTGAAACCACCAGTCAGGCCACCATGGACGAGGCGTATCGCGAGTACGCGGCCACGTTCCGCTGGACCATGTTCCTCTGCGATCTGTTGGCCGCGTGGCTTTTGTTCGAAACGGTGGGGCATTGGCGCGTGGACCGCAAGTTGGCCGCCGCCTGGGGATATAGCCTGGCCACCTTGATGATTGGCAACTTGCTGTATGACCGGCTGGACATGGGTATTGTCCTGTTGATGGCCACGGCCATGTATGCCAGATCGCGGGCGCGGGACGCAGCCGGCGGGTTCTGGTGGGATGCCTTGGCCTACGCGGCTTTGGGATTTGGCGGAGCGTACAAACTGTTCACGCTGATTGCCTTGCCGATTCTTTGGTTCACCGATCTCCGACGAGATCGCCAGCCGCTGCGCATGGGGGCGTTGGCAGGCTTGGCCACCTTGGCTGCGGTTGGGCCATTTGCCTGGTACTACGTTCAGGCAGGTCCCGTGGTGGGTGAGATGTTCCGCTACCACGCGGCGCGTCCGATTGAGATCGAATCAGTTTATTCCGCGTTCGCCTTGATGCTCTCGCTCTGCGGACTGCCAGTTTCAACGCAGTTTGCCTACGGCTCGCAAAATTTGATCAGCCCTATCGCGCCACAGTTGAGCCTACTTGCTACCGTGACATTGCTGGCAATGCTTGGCGGAGCGGCCGGTTGGACACTCTTTCGCAAGAAGGAGTTTGACCGGGCGTTGGGAGATCGCCTGGCGTGGTGGACGATGCTGGCTGTCGTCACCTTCTCGAAAGTGCTCTCACCGCAATATTTTATTTTCGTCACTCCACTGCTGGTGGTGCTGGTTGTAGAACTGGCATCGCGAAGACTTCTGCGGGCCGGTTTGGCGTGCGTGGTAGCTATCAATGCACTGACGACGGCCGTGTTCCCCTATTGCTGGTTCTCGCTCAATCCCGTTACGGGTGCCCAGAATCCCTGGGGGCTGATCCCTGACCTCAACGCGTTCCCCTGCCTGATGATCGCCACCAGAGATGGCCTGTTGGTTGTGCTGACGGGTTGGCTGTTGGCGAGATTGTACCGGGAATCCAGCAGTCACCGCAGTGCTGCGTTGCCGGCGGAGGTGGCTGCCAACGAACCGACGCCAGCAACCGCTCCGCTAGGGTGAATGATCGGTCGGCTCCTTAATGTCACCTCAGCGTCTCCTCAGTGTCTTCTTAATGGCCGCACGCCGCATTGCCGTACAAGCCCATGTACGAATTCGCAGCATGGCGTATTGCTTTGCTAGCAACAGCTGCGGTCAATCTGGCCGTACGACCGGATTAACCGTCACGTTTTGACACGACTGCACCGATTGTTCGCATTGTCGCAATTCTTTCGATTCAACCGATCTTGAGTGTTGAACCGAAGACAATGATGCAAAGGATTTTTTCGGGGTAGTGCGAGAAGCGACCTTGCGCGTTTCGAGTGCTGACTCATCTACCGCTCTGGCGGTGTTGCCCTCATTGGGAACAGATGCGATGAAAGCATGGCATGCAGTCCTGGGAATTTTGGGAATCGGTACGCTAGCCATCGGGCAGATGCTTGCGGACGATATCGCACCACAGGCAACCGGTACGCGTTCGGCTGGTTCAAATCAGGCACCTCGCGGTTTGCTCGAACGGTGGCAGCATCGTCGGAACAACCCGGGGCAGCAAAGCAGCCAATCAGGCAATTCGGCAGGTCCGCTTCGGCGTGGGCTCTCGAAGGCCTTTGATGGTGTGTTTGGAAACCAGCAAGGTGGTCAGCAACAGCAGCAACACCGCCCGGCCACCGCGCCTGCTCGGCAGCACCCACCCACGCAGCATTCTCAAGCCAATCAAGCGAAGCCCGAGTCACGCCAGAGCCAGTCGCCTGGCCATGCTCAAAACTCCGGCAGCTCGCGGCTGGTATCGAAGATTAACGGACCACAAACGTCCGCCGCCGCGCCCGGTCCATCATCAGCGCATGGTCCTTCAACTGGTTCCGTTACTCCCACCACACCACCTCCCCACGCGACTTTGTCGCAACTGGATACGCTGCTGGCCAACGAACCCAACAACACCAGGGCCTACTCCGAACGGGCCAAGCGGTTCGTTGTTCAAGGACAGTTTGATCAAGCCTTGGCGGACCTGACCGCGGCGATCGTGCTGGATCCGGACACTGCCGAATACTATGGCAATCGGGGGGTCGTCTATCGTTTGCAGGGCAACTACGACGCTGCCACCGAAGACTTCTACAAGGTCATGGAACTGAAGCCGAACATGGCGCGTGCGTACTTCGACGTGGGTGAAACGCTTCGTCAAGCTGGACGTCTGCGCGAGTCGCTGGACTACTACGAACAAGCTTTAGCGATGGATCCTGACTACGAAAAAGCGAAGCTGCAGAAAGTTCTGGCCAACCGAGCATTGGAACAGCGATTGGAAGCAGAACGTGTGGAAGCTGAGATTGAGATCGCCAAGCAGAAGGAGGCCGCCGCTGCTGCCGCACTCGCCGCAGAGCAAACCGTCCCAAAAGGCTTCAAGCTAGGCCATGCTGACCCGAGCCAGTTGCAGTTGGCCAAACAACGTGCCGAACAACAGGCTTCGACCGAACCTGTCGCTGGAGCTACAGCACCGGCACCAGCGAAGAGTGACGTCATGCAGTTGCGGCCGCTCGGAGTGGCTGCCGGTACGCCGCACGACGGCCAACAACCGTCACTTTCCGGCGTTCAAGCGGTACAAAAGGCTGATCCTGCCAGCCTGGCGCAACCCACCGGCACACTCCGTTTCAGCCAGGTTGCACAACAATCTGCGGATCCCGCGGAGCGTCAGTCGAACCCCTACATTGCACAATCCGGTAGTGACGCAACCCCGACGCCAGAGTCGAATCCGTTGGTTCAAGATCAGCCGGAACCGGCCAAGACGCTTCAGGCCGATGTGGCTCAAGGAAACGCGGCCGGTCAAAGCCGTGAGGCTGAGCCGAAACCGCAGGTCGCTACCACCGCGCCGGCACTGGCACGCAGGGTTGTGCGTCCGGCCGCGGGTGACGCTCAACCGGCGATGACGAAGCCATCTTCACGTGCCGTAGCGGAACCAGTCAGTCTGCCAGCACTCACGCAACAACAGCAGGCTCGTCTGGCCGAACTGACCCGTCGGGCGAAAGCGAACCCCAACAGTGCCGAAGCCTTCGGACGACGCGGCGCGTTCTATCTGGAACATGGTCGTTTGACCGAAGCACTGGCTGACTTTGACACCGTGGTCCGGCTGAGCCCTCGCTCGTCCATCGCGTACTGTGATCGGGCGTTGGCGCAGATCGAAGCCGGGGCCTATGACCAAGCTGTACTCGACTGCGATCAGGCTTTGGAGATCAACCCAAGCCGCAGCGAAGCGTACCAGTACCGAGCTCAGGCGTACTTGCAACTTCAGGCATACGACAGCACCATTGCAGATTGCGACAAGCTCCTGGAGATTGACCCCAACTCGCAAGAGGCTCACTCCGCACGCGGTTTGGCCTATCTCAATCAAGGGCACTACGCCAAAGCCGTGGCTGACTTCAACTTCGCAATTCGCTTGAATCCTGACGACGATACGTCGTACTACAACCGGGGCATTGCCTACGGCGGCACGCAAGACACGCAAGCGGCTCTTGCCAGCTTCACCAAGGCCATTGAGCTCAATCCCAAGTACGTTGAAGCCTACGGCAACCGGGGCATTGCTTACCTGTACTGCGACGAAGTGGACCTGGCCCTGGCTGATTTCGATCAGGTCATCGCCCTCAATCCTCGCGAAGCCAAAGCGTACTACAGCCGGGGCAAGACCTACCAGCAGGCCGACAAGAACTCTCTGGCGCTGGCAGACTTTGCCAAAAGTGCGGAGCTAGACCCCGACTTCGCCGAAGCCCATTACGAAGTTGGACTGGCCAAGGCCGAAGCGGGCGATCACGCGGATGCCATCGGTCGCTTCACCACTGTCATCCAGCTTCAGCCGCAATCGTGGCCAGCGTACTTTGAGCGGGCCAGTTCCCGCGCAGCGATCGGGCAATCGGATCTCGCGACCGCAGATATCCAGCGAACGCTCGAACTCAATCCTCAGTATGAGCCTGGCCTCGAACTGCTTGCTTCCTTGCCGAAAGCGTCCGCCAGTCCGATGGCCACCCAAGTGGCTCAGCCGGCAGAAGCAGTCGGAAACAGCGCTGTTGCCGTTGAACCACAAGTAGTGACCGCCACACCCACTGAACCCAAAGCGGAACGAAAACCAAACGCCTTCGCACTAACGAAAGATCCAGCCACCAAGGTGAAAGTGGTCCAGGAAGCCGAAGTGGAAGTGGTCCAATTGGAGCAACTCAAAGCCAAGGCTTCACCGACGGCCAACACGCAAGACGGTGCTGTGGTCAGCTTTGCCGATCCCAGTGAGCCTGAGGTTTCGCCTACGCAACAGGTGCAACGATTGGTCCAGCAAGGTAACTGGCCGGAAGTTGTCAAAGCCTGCGATGCTTGGATTGCGAAAGACCCATCTGCCGCTCCGGCGTTTGCCATGCGAGGTACGGCACAGCTCTATATGTCTCAGTTTGACGCCGCGATTGCGGACTTCGACAAGGCTTTGAAACTGGACCCCAACTACGCCGAAGCGTATGGGAATCGGGCCATTGCTCAGCTCTACCAAGGTAAGACGAGCGAGGCGTTTGCCGATTATGGGCATGCGGTTCGACTCGATTCGCAAAACCCTAAGGTCTACGTCAATCGTGCCCGTGGCCTATCTCTATGCTGGCCGCTATGACGATGCGATCTCGGATTACACCGTGGCCTTGCAGTTCAATCCGCGTGACACAACTTCGCTTGGAAGCCGAGGGTTGGCGTATGCCTTGGCTGGCGAACTCGTCGCCGCTCGAGACGACCTGACCGATGCCATCCAACTGGATCCGCAGTACGCCAAGCCGTATGTCGACCGAGGCATGGTCTACGTGCAGATGGGCGAGCCTGGCAAGGCCATGACGGATCTGGACCGTGCCCTCTCGCTCGATCCGCAGA
>CALOEH010000106.1:0-13106 GCA_942492195.1 uncultured Planctomycetia bacterium
CCAGCGATGTGCCCTAGTGCTGCGTCAACGATTAAAATTCGGGTTAGGTGCGATGACGCCATTTACCGGCAAGCAGAAGTAGCACGCCGAATGCTGATAGGCAAACGCCGGTGGGTACCAGGCGGGGCGCGAGCCCATCGGACAGCACTGCCCAATTCACCAGCCAAAGGTAGGCCAGGGCGGTGATGGCAGCCAAGGCGAACACGATGCCAGAGCTGGCCTTGCACAGCCGTAAGGTGCCTACCAGCGCGGCCAGCACGCCACCGACAATCCAGATGGCTTGCCACCCCAGCACCGCGCCCCACATTCCCACCACCAGGGCCACCTGCGGACGCGAGCGGGTGATGTGCTCGCCCAGGCTCCAGGCAACGACACCTCCACACAACAATCCGGCCGCCAATCCCAGGATGCTGTCCAAATACCAGGCGTGATTCAAGGCCGTCTCGATGGCGGGCACGGGATGCACGTCGGGCCAAACCGCGGGAACCACCAGAGCCAGCCCCATGCCAAACGCCAGCAGTTGCCTCGGCAGCGGATGCCCGTCGAAGCTGATCCAGGCCATGGCCACACTCAGCGTCATCAGGCAAGCATGGTACACGAACGTGATGGCCAGCAGTGCCGGGGCAGGCTCCGTCGCATTCCAAGGCAGATTTGCCCCCCGCTGCACCAACTCCCGCACCGCCAGTGTGGCGAATACGAGCGCGATGGTGAGTTCGACAATCGGATAGCGGGCAGAGATTTCTGTGCGGCAATTCCGGCAACGTCCCTTGAGCAACAGCCAGGAAAAGAGCGGGACATTGTCCCACGCCCGAATTGCCTTACCGCAGCGAGGACAACGCGAGCCAGGGTAGGCCACACTCATCCCCAGCGGAACGCGGTAGATCACCACGTTCAAAAAACTCCCGACGCAGGCTCCCAGCATAGACGTCCAAATCACCAGCACGGCCTGACCAAAAAATTCGTCCTGGGCCAGAAACCTCTCAAATAATTCCATGCAGCGGACCCCCACGTTGTCCCAAGCGGTCTACACGTCGGGTGACTTCGGCATCTTCGATCAACGGCGGAGCATGCCGCGGTTTGGAACGTGCGTCGATCACCAAACTTCCCCGGCAGCCCCAGTGCTTCTGATCAACCAACGGCTGGATTCCATACACATCTGCCGCAGGATCCGACCGTGTGAAGGTCACCCAAAGGAAGTTGTTCAGCGTAGCTGCCGCGAAGCTGGAATCATCCACGATCACCAGCAGTGGAAACTGCTGCAGGGGGCTCTCACGCGGTAACTCGCGGCAGAATCGCTCCATCTCCGCATCCGCTCCCAGGCCGGCAGATTCGCACTTCGGCCCACGCGCCATCAGTACCCCAGGCAGCCGCCACTTGTGGGTTCGAAAAACCGTCAGGCAGCCGAGGGTCCGCAGGCAGTTCGGATGGTAGCGTTCGGCAAGCCGGTCCCACGGCGGCCAACACAACCTTCGAACCTTGATTGAACCCACAGCCAGAGTAGTCCAGTGTGTCGATGGTGGTTCGCGTCTGGAAGTGCAGATCTCGGCTCCAGTCAATCCGTTCCAGCATGTGGCGCAGAAAGGCCGGAATGTCGTGGATGTCCAGTTGCGGGTTGTCCTGATCGGCCGCAATCCATAAGTACTTGGCGAGCGAAAGCTGGCCGTTTCCCAAGATGGCGTTGGCCTGCGTCAGCAGTTCTTGCGGTGCGTGACGTTCTCGGTAAGGGAGATAACGTTCGCTACCGATGGCCAATAGCAGCGGGTGCACCCCAGCAGCATCGACGGCATGAACCGCACGCACGCCTGGCAACACCGAGCTGATCGCCTCGGCGGTGAGTTCATGGATGAACTTGCCAAAGCAGGTGTCCTCTTGAGGTGGACGCCCCACCACCGTGAACGGCCAGATGGCATTTTTGCGGTGGTACACTTGTTCGACCTTGAGAACTGGGAAATCGTGGGCCAGGCTGTAGTAGCCCAAGTGATCTCCGAAGGGGCCCTCAGGCAATTGCCGCTGTGGATCGACGGTGCCCGTGATGCAGAAGTCTGCGTCGGCCGCCATGGCTGGTCTGTCTGGTCTTCGGATCAGCCGCACGCGTCTTCCTCCCAAAGCGCCGGCAAAGGTCAGCTCGGAGAGATTCTCAGGCAGTGGCATCACGGCCGCCACCGACATGGCTGGCGGTCCCCCGACAAAGATGTTTACGCGGAACGGCTGACCGGACTCGATCGCCCGAGCGTGGTGAATTCCAATCCCGCGATGGATCTGGTAGTGCAGACCGACTTCTTCGTTGAGTTGGTACTGATTGCCAGCGAGTTGGACACGGTACATTCCCAAGTTGGAATGCCGCCATGTGGGGCGCGTGACGTCTTCGCTATACACCTGCGGAAGCGTGACGAACGGACCACCGTCATCTGGCCAACTGGTCAATGCCGGCAAGTCTTGAATGCGGCAGGTGGACTGCATCACCGGACCACTGCGAACCGTGCGGGGCAGCATGTGCCACCCACCTCTTAATGCGGAGAATGACCGCCAAAGGTGCCGCATGGCGGCCGCTGGATCGGACTTGATGGCCACCATGTGGCGAACCCGATCAAGCGTATCGCGGAACATGTAGTGGACGCGGTCCATCGAGCCGAACAGGTTGCTCGTCATCGGGAAGGAAGTTCCCCGAACTCGCTCGAAGAGCAAAGCGGGCCCACCCGCGGCATAGACCCGTCTGTGGATTTCTGCCGCTTCGAGATACGGGTCCACTTCGTCTTGGATTCGTAGCAGGTGCCCTCCCCGTTCCAAATCCTTTAGGCAGTCGGCAAGCGAACGATAACCCATGTAGCGTGACGGACGTTAGAGGAAGCGAAACGCAAGTTGCCTGCTCGGTTTGATGAACTTGCAGGAGAGGACGAAGTGATTGGAGCGAAGTCTAGAGAAACGAGCAACTGCTGCAAGCAGACGAAGACATCACGTTGACGCCGGTGGCCAGATTCATCTCGGCAGCAAGCTGCCCCATCATGGACATTGGCATGAGGTTCGGCAAGCCGACGGCTGCCATGGCACTCATCTTCATGGATGCCAACGCCGAAAGATTCATGGAGAGAGCTGGCACCACCGCGTTGAGTTGGCTTCCCAACGATGCCGTGGCGGCCAGACTGGCGCTGGCGGCGACGTTGGCCGCGGCGGCCAGGTTGCCGAGCAGCGCTGCCAGTGCGGCTTTGAGCAGACCGGCCGCACTCGGGAGCATGAGATTCACGCCCAACGAGGCGGACGAGGCGGTCAAGGCACTCAGCATGGCCGCCAAACTTCCCAACTGTGGAACCGGAATTGCCAGCGCCGGGATCTTGAGGCTCGCGGCCAACTTCAAGGCCGCATTGAGGGCGGCCATGCCACCTGCGGCCGTCAGGTCAATTCCTAAAGCAGCGGATGCCGCGGCCAGTCGGGCGGCCATGGCGAGGTTGCCCAACGCTCCGATATTGGCCGAGACAGCGGCATTCATGCTGGCCGATGCCATGGCTGACAGCTTGGCGCTGAGCGCCGCACCGGCACCGGGCGCCAGCATGTTGATGCCCAGGTTCGCATTGATGGCCCCGACGGCCGAGGCCATTTCGAGCAATGCCAACAGCGGCGCGAGCAGGGGAGCCAGCATCTCCATCATCATCGCCAGCAGCGAAGGAAAGTTTGCATTGAACGAACCGGCGGTAACGGCCAGTTGCGCATTGGCCGAAGCGCTCAGCATGTTGATACCGGTCGTCATTTTTATGGCGGCCATCGCCTCGAGTTTGGCCATCAGCGAGAGCGCCGCCGCCGGCAACGCCGGCATCTGGAGTTTGATCGCCGCAGCCAGTGCGGCAGAGAGCTTGGCATCGGCAAACATGGACGCCGTCCCCAGCCCTGAGGCCAAACCACCCAGTTGCGGCAGGGCCGGCATGGGGGGAATCATCCCCAGCAACATGGCGAGCGGCGCGTTCTTGAGCGCCGCGATCAGATCGCCCAGCTTCTTCAAACAACAACAGTTCATTGCCAATCCTGGTTCAGGTTCATTCGCTTCTTGCTCGTACGGCACAGCGGAGACGGCAATTCCGCAACGCTACCATGGCGTTCTTTGTAATGCGTTCGACGTCTTGTTCCTAGTTTGAATCACTGGAATCCGCCGGTTCTGCTCGGCACAACGCCAACTAACATCGAGCACTCCCTGAGAGTATCGGCGAACGACACGCCAAGGGGACTTGAGGAACGATCCTTTGCCTTCTTTGTTTTGTGGCCCGTTGGCAGTCCCTGCCGTACTCAGGGGACGGCGAAGAATGACTCCACATTTGCGAATCGCTGAATACCGAAACCGGTTCGAGTTCAACTCACCGCAGAGATCGCAAAGGTTCGCAGAGAGAGAAGGATCTGCATGCTGACTCGTCGATTTGCTGATTCAGAAACAGCAAATAGATCGATGAACCGATCCCACTCCAACACAGATTGCCGAGTCACACAACTCTTGTCTCTGCGCTCTTCGCGGTGAGTTAACTCCGGCAATTCCCGGCAGCGGCGTAGCAGCCTTGCTCCGGTGTCACATGCAGAATTTATTTTTTGCCGTTTCTACGGTTCCACTTCAGGGGGCGGAATCTGCTCCGGCAAGTGGGATGGCAAAGGTGGCATTTGACTTGGCACGGAACTGACTACCGGTTGCTGCGGTGCCAATTCAACAGGCGTATGAACATCCGCGGTCGGTACTGGGAGCAACATCCACGGAGATCGTGGGTGAATGTCCGAAGGCATCGCAGGCGGAACTCGCTGCGCGGCCGTTCGTAGCCGATGCCGAAGCTTGGCGCAAACTTTGACCACCTTGCGATCGCTGGCATCTACTTCGCATGGGGGGGGCGTGGCTGGGACTGCCGGCATCCGCAATGGTTTGCAGTTCTGCCAAGGTCTCGCACTCTTGGGCGGTCGGGCATTCGTGCCCTCGCCGCAGTCGCGAACAGCCGCTACTAGCAGTCACGACAACCAAGCCGAATGCCACCAGTGCAGGCAAGATGCTGCAGCGAGCGGGAGCGGCCCCCCCTGATAGTTCCGTTTTTTCCTTGAATGCCCAATTTGATTTTCACCGTCCAGCACACCTAAGGTGAGGCCACGTTGTTGTCCTGGTTATCGACCTGAGGATCGGTTCACTGGGAGGAAAAACCGCTACAACCCTAAAAATTAGTCCCAAATCCCAAGTTTCCCGTTGGCTGGCCGGTTTCTGCGTAAGTATCCGCGAACCACAACGTTGTGCGCTGCGAACTGAAAAGAAACACGACGTGATAAGTGATTTTCGGTAAAATCTCGCCATAAAGTAGTTGCAATCTTCCCACGCCCTGGTGTAGCCTATCGGATCGCACATCTCTCGTGTGGACCAATTCCGGTAGACGGAGATACCGCCCATGTCGCAGTCCACCTACTTTTTGCAAGAATGTCCCACATGTGGGCGAACTTTAGAGGTTCGCGTGGAATATCTTGGCAAGAAAGTGGTCTGTCAGCATTGTCGCGGTCATTTAGTAGCCTGTGACTCAACGCAGCGTCCAGATTTCTTTTCCCAGTCAGGGACAGGTCTGTTGCGGCGAGTTGATGAGCTACTGGAAATGTCCTCAACGCGGCAAGCAACTCGCTAGCATCGCTACTTTTTCAAAAGTAGGAAGATGACAGGGAAGCTGCGCTGATTGAGAACCGCTGACTTTGCTGATCCAAGCACCTCCAAGCTGACTCCCTGCTTTCGCTGCACGTTATGCCGTGACACGCGGCATCCTTGCTCGTGGACGCTGGGTTCTCCATCAGGTACGCTGCTCAAGTACGTTGCGGTTCATTAATACTTGAGTGCTTGCCTGGAGGCTCGCTGCAAGATGCCGACGCTTGTGTACGCGGTTGACCGTCCAGAACTCACTCCCTTGGTCATGCCAGACCGGTTTCGGCATGAGGTTGCCTATTTTATCACCGTGGATGGGGGGGCCGGACCGAAGTTGCCTCCCGGCGAGTATCGAATTCGGCTCGAAGATGCCAAACGCTGGCTGGACGATCAGGTCTTCGAGCTGATTTCTCCGCTGGATAGCGAACGGCCCGCAGAAATTGAACTCACCGAAGAGCAAGAGACTTGGCTGGAATGGATGGTCGCCCAGCAGGTAGAACACATTCGTGTTGAGAGCTAACGAGGTAATAGCCGGAACGTTTTTCTTGGTTCGTGAACCTGTTCTACAATTCGTGTAGCCAAAGCGTTTTTCTTGGATCGTGAACAGTTGAGACAACTGTTCTACAATGAGGTGTGTAGATCGTGCCAACCTGGATGTACGTGACTTCGACGCTGTTGTTGAGCCTCAACGGTTTGGGCATGCCCGCGGTTGCGGCCGAGCCGATGAAGCCGATGGCGGTGGTGGCGTTCGCAGGGATCGATCGGTTCGAGGCCTCTCTGGCCGTGATGGCTCAGGCGTCTAGCCTGGCGTCATTTCCAGATGCCGTGCACCGCTTGCTACAGCAGAAAACTCAAGTCGCCAGCTTGCAAGGTCTCGACCCGCAACGGCCTTGGGGGGCAGTACTACAAACCGATGGGCTCTTGATGGTGCCTTTAGTGTTTGTGCCGATCCAGGATTCAGCGGCGGTGCTTCGTTCGTTGGCACCGTGGTGGGGGGAAGCCAAACAACTTCCCGACCAGATCTATCAGGTGGGCGAAGGAACTTGGACCGGTTTTGTCAAGTTCGACGCAGGCTGGATGTACGTCGGCCAGCGGCGAGAAGCACTCGCCAGATTGCCGGAGCCTGAGAAGTTGGTCGAGTCGCTTTGCCCTCGATTCGACGGTGCCGTGCAGTTGCACTTTCGCAACGTGCCAGAGGTCTTCGGCACCATGGCCATTGATCACGTCCGGCTGGCGCTGGGTGATCGCCTGACCCGTGATGAGTCAGCCCCTCCCGCCACACGCGCGCTGCGGCGTTGGCAAGCAGAACTGGAATATGGCCTCGTCGAACAGGCATTGACGGAGAGTCGCAGTTTGACCGTAGGGTTATCGCTCCGCCAACAGCAAGCAGCGCTCGATGTGGAACTGGACCCGGTTGCCGACACTCGTCTGGCCCAATGGACCGGCAGTTTCCAAAAACACAAAAGCAGGTTCGCAGCCCTGCATCAAAAGGAAGCAAGCGCTACGCTACACCTTTCGATGCTGCTCTCCAAAGACGAAGTGGCGGTTGCCCAGCGAGAACTCGAAACGTTGGAGCGTCTGCTGTTGGACTGGATGCAAGAAACCGAGTTGATTCGCACCGAGTCCGAGTTGCAACTGCTCAATGCTTGGACCGATACGCTCAATGCGGCCATTGCCACGGGGCGAATCGATCTTGGTTTGACGTTGCTGGGATCTCGCCTACCGCACACGCTGCTGCTGGCCGCTGGTGTCGGCGATGCTCCCTTGTTTGAGAAAGTGGTCGAGCGACTCACGCGTTTGCAGCCAGAGACACTGCGGCGAACCAAGCTGGAGGGCCCCAGCACCGGCCCCCCGCTGTGGCAAATTGAGTTCGGTAAGCAAGAGCAACTTTCTACGCTCGAGCAACTGCTGGAGTCTCCCCGGCGGTTGTTGTTGGCGGTTGGGGCAGATGCCGCCTGGCTCGGTGTCGGACCGCAAGCTGAGCCCACCCTGCGGCAAATGATGCCGGGAGAAGAGGTCGAAGTTTCGCCATTGGACCTGACCCTTCGCGTCGGCACCTTGGCCGCTTCTGCCGGAGAGTTGCTGAGACAGGCTTCGCCCGATTGGGCCGCTCAGGCGAGTACCCTAACTGCCGCCAGCGCCACATTGCGAAGTGGTGACGAGACGCTCGTGGTGACCCAAGAATCAGACGCCGGAAAGTTTCGCTTGCGTGCGATCGCCGGCAGCGGAATTCTCCGCATGATCACCATGGGCATTGCCTTGAATATGATGCGCTAGGTAACCGGCGAACAACATCGGCACTGCGAATCGGCGATGCGGTTCTAGCGACGGCTTTGTAGAACAGTTGTCTCAACTGTTCAGTGGCCAAGAAGAACGTCTCGGTTGTTTCTGCATGTGAGCAGTCGTTGGGACAACTGTTCTACATTGGTTCAGTTCATCAAGCTGCTTCAGCGTGCGGTTCTTGCCACTGGCCGTCGTCGCCGTGGTTGGGCTGCTGGTGGTGGCAGAGGTGCTGTTGCAAGCGTTCGAACTCTTCGGAACTGGTGAACTGGATCACAATCTTGCCTCGACCTTTGCCGGTCTGCTTGATCTCGACTTTGGTGCCTAATGCGTTGCGCAAGTTTTGCTCGAGCGAGGCAAGATTCTCATCGCGGGTACGTGCCGGTTGCTGGTCGCCGGAATCGTGCGAATCATCGCCGCCATGATGTTCGAGCGGATCGGCGTCATGTTGACGAATCAGGTCTTGCACGGCGCTCTCGACGGCGCGAACGCTCAATTGTTCGCGCTGGACCCGTTTGGCAAAGTCCACCTGCTCTTGCTCTTCGCCCAGCGGCAGTAGGGCTCGGGCGTGGCCGGCCGTGATCTTGCCGACGTTGAGCATCTCTCGCACGGGTTCGGGTAGTTCCAGCAACCGGATCAGATTGGTGACCGTGCTGCGGGTGACATTCAGGCGAGCGGCGAGTTCTTCTTGCGTGCCACCATGCTGCTCCAGATAACGTTGGAACGAAGCGGCTTTCTCGAGCGGCCCGAGATCCTTGCGTTGCAAGTTCTCCACAATGGCGAGCTCCGCCAACTGGCGGTCGTCGACTTCGCGCATCTGGACCGGGACTTCGTGCCAGCCTGCTTTCTGTGCCGCACGCCAGCGGCGTTCGCCAGCCACAATCTGAAAACGCCCTTCGATCTCTCGCACCACAACCGGGTGCAGCATGCCATGCGCCTGCAAGTTGTCCGCCAGCGAGGAAAGTTCTTCTTCGTCGAAATGCTGCCGGGGTTGGTAGGGGTTCCGCTCCAACAAACTAACCGGCACGGTGATGGCACCCGCTGGTGCCGGAGTGACCTCCGTTGCCTGATCGTCTCCTCCCTCGGCAGGGCGTCCCAGCAATGCTTCGAGTCCGCGTCCAAGTCGTCGTTGATTCACGGTCATTCTCTCCTGCCGTCCATATTGAAGGAACAATCGAGGTAGGAATTTGAGCGGGTGCCATGCCCTCGCTTGCGTGGGCATGGCACCCGCACTAAAACTTGACTCAATTTGAACGAGTTCTTTTCTGTCAGGTGTCTAAGGTTGTCATCACGATGGAGCGAGATGACTGCGTCCCGGTGTCCAGGTTGGCCGCCCAGCAATTCATCGTCAAATCCGCACGAGCGATACAGGCTCCGTAGCCTTGGTGATCGCGGAAATCGCGCATTCTTTCGGGTGCTGTCGGGCTCGTTCGATACCAGCGCTCCGGTCAACGGCCCTTGACTAACTTCGCTCAAGTCCGCCATCGAGGCGAATCGTTAGAGTTGCCTGCTGTCACTTCTGGCAGTTGAAGCTACCGCGCTGGGTGTCATGGACCGAGAGATGAACGGGGGCGAATCGAATCGTCAGCCGCTGAAGTCGGCCATTCACCTTCAATCACTGCTCAGCCACGAAGGTTCCCCAGGCTGGGTTGCGAAGCGCCACAGGCAAGTCGGTGCATCGCCGAACAGGTATTCCAGCGGTCCGAAAATGCGGAACCGGACCGGGGCACCCCGTCCAGAATCTACCGTCCACGGCTTCCCCACACGCGGGCGTCTGCTCCGGAGAAACGGCCAACTCTCCGTCGGCTCGACACCTTTGTAACGCACGAAAAATAACTTCGGGTTTGAACCGGAGAAACAAAGTTCATCGCCGAGGTGCGCAGAGAGAGAAGGATCCACTTTCTGTCTTGTCGATTCGCTGATTCGGAAACAACAAATAGATCGATGGACAAGACCCACTCCAACACAGATTGGTGAATCACAGGACTCTTGTCTCGGCGCTCGCCACGAGCTTTGCGGCGAGTCAAGCTCTGGCAATTCCAGGTCGCGGCGTAGCAACCTCGCTCCAGCATCTCCGGTTACTTTTGTAGGCGCTACCCGATACTTTCCTTCTTGGTTGGTGAACAGTTGAGACAACTGTTCTACATAGGGACGCTTTGCACATTCGCAAGAGCCCACGGCAGGCAATGTTTCACGTGAAACCAGTCTAACGGTTAGGCAGGACGAGGGTTTCACGTGAAACATGGAACCTTCGGTATCCGGGAACTCTGCCCCGTTGTGGCAGCGCAAGGGCTCTCGATGTTTCACGTGAAACATGTCGTTCAGCTGGACCTGATGTTTCACGTGAAACCTACCGATCCGCGTGGCTTGATGTTTCACGTGAAACATCCGGGTGCTGTCACCTACAGGTTTCACGTGAAACGTAGCAGGCATGCCGAACAGATGTTTCACGTGAAACATGCGGACCGCCAAGCTGCGCGGCCAAGTTCGCGGAGCAACCGCCGACGAATCAGCTGCGATATGAGGCCCCCATTCTTGGTTCGAGTTTCAACTTCGTTAGTGGCGGAAGTGTCGCACGCCGGTGAAGATCATGGCGAGCTTGAGCCGGTTGCAGGCGGCAATCACCTCGTCATCTCGCCGCGATCCGCCAGGTTGGATCAGTGCCGTGATGCCTGCGGCGGCCGCTTTCTCCACCGAATCCGGGAAGGGGAAGAAGGCGTCGGATGCCAGGATTGCCCCGTGGGCACGGTCGCCTGCTTTGCGAATGGCGATCTCCACGCTATCCACACGACTCATTTGGCCGGCACCGATTCCCACCAACGACCCTTCTCGGCAGAGCACAATGGCGTTGCTTTTCACGTGCCGCATCATGGTCCAGCCGAATCGCAAATCGTCGAGGGCCGCCTCATTGACCGGCGTCTCGGTGACCGTCTGCCACAGTTGCTCGTCGTCAGCGGCGGTATCCGATTGCTGGACAAGGAACCCACCGTCCACAGCCCGGTACTGCCAGGCAACCTGCGAGGGTGCCAAATCGGGCACTTCCAGCAACCGCACGTTCGCCTTCCACTTGGGTTTGGTGGTGAGTAGTTCGAGTGCCATCGGCGAGAACTCCGGAGCAATGATCGCTTCGATGAACTGATTGGGAGCCGCCAGAACCTCGGCCGTGGCCAGATCGACCGGTCGGTTGAACCCCAGGATGGACCCGAACGCGCTGAGTGGATCTCCATCCATGGCCGCTCTGGCCGCCAGATGCAGTTCGTCCGCAGTAGCCGCGCCGCAGGGGTTGTTGTGCTTGAGGACCACCGCCGTGGGGCCGGGCGTTGACTTGACCATCGAAAGTGCCCCATCCAGGTCAAGCAGGTTGTTGTACGAGAGTTCCTTACCGTGCTGAACTCCGACCCCCAGCAAGGTACCTGCCGAAGGGCTCCGATGATAAAACGGCCGGCGGACTGGTGTGGATTTCCTTTTCTCCGGTAACCTGAGTTGCAAAGACTGAGTGGTTCAGGGTGAGTATGATCTGGGGAGGAAATTCAACCGCCGTGTCTGGTTCCACCGTCCCGCTCTCTGGAGCCGAGGTATCGAAGGCTTGCTCCAAGTAGTTGACAATTGCCGCGTCGTACTCAGCCGTATGTCGAAAAGCCGCGGCGGTCAGGCGTTGTCGCTGCCTCAGGGAGGTTCCCCCTTGCGTCTCGATGGCCTGGGCAACTTCGTCATATTGGTCGCTGGAGGTGACCACCGTGACGAAGGCATGGTTCTTGGCGGCCGCTCGAACCAGGCTGGGGCCGCCGATATCAATCTGCTCGACGGCCTCGGGGAGCGTCGTCTCAGGCTTGGCAACCGTTTCGGCAAACGGGTACAGGTTGACCACGACCAGCTCAAACGACTCGATCCCGTGCTGCTGCATGGCAGAGAGGTCTTCTGGCTGGTCTCTTCGAGCCAGGATTCCGGCAAAGATCTTAGGGTGCAGGGTCTTCACCCGTCCGGACATCATCTCGGGAAACTGGGTGTACTGGGCGACGTCAATCACTTCGAGTCCCGCTTCGCGCAGGGCTCGAGCGGTTCCGCCAGTGCTGTAGAGCGTCACACCTGCGGCTGCCAGCCGTTTGGCAAACGTATCAAGATGCTGCTTGTCACTGACACTGATCAAAGCCCGACGCACCGGGGGGATGGTTTCAGACATTTCCGCACGCAGCTCCAGAGAGAAAATTCACCAGATCACGGGACACCCGGCACTCGCGTGGAGTCGCCCGGCGGTAGACTTGTGTTGTAGAGCCTGCCTGCGGCGCGTCAACCATGCAGCGAGAAACTGCCAGGACACGGGCGGATCGACCGGTTCTGAGTGATGTTTCACGTGAAACATCCCTGCCGATCGCTTCGCGGTCCACCGCCGATATGGCTGATTCGTGCCTGCACCCCGGATGAGCGGTTGACGATTCGGCGGCGATTCGAAAATAATGCACGTTCTGAAGCCCTCGAAGGGAATGGTTTCGAAGACTTCCCCACCTGCACAAACAACCCTCCTGTGCAATTAACCCCAGAGAAATTGAAGGTTCTCAGCTTTGCCTGAGATTGCCCATGAGATCGATGGACCCACGCCGAGAAACGCTCGTCTCCGAAATCGCGATTCTCAAGCAACAACTCGCCAAGCTCGAGCAAGAACTGGCAGTATTGGAAGACGGCGCCCCGTCAGGCGAACAGGCTGCACCGGTGGACCCGAGTCTCCAAGGTGACACGCTCCCCTGGCGAGCCGTGGCCGAGTGCTCACCCGACTTTGTCCTGGTGGTGTCGTTGGAGGGCAAGATCCGCTTTCTCAACCGGGCTGTAGATGGCTCAGATCCTGGCAACGTTGTTGGGAAGTCTCTCTTGGACATCACCGAGCCAGAATACCAGGAGCCAATTCGCCAATGTTTGGAATTGGCCAGAACCACTGGGCAGTCGCAGAACGTCGTCACGCAATTCACTCCGCCAGGCATGATTGAGCCCTGGGTGTTTCGGTGTGGCATACGCGAGTTGCAGCACAACGGCAAGGCGTTGGGCTACGTCATGTCCTGCACGGACATCACAGCGCAGCAGCGGAAAGAGGACCTGTTCAACGATTCGCAATCGATCGCGAACGTCGGCGGTTGGGAATTGGACGCTCAGTCACACCAGGTTTTCTGGACCGAGCAGGTCTACCGGATCCACGAGATCC
>CALOEH010000107.1:0-71842 GCA_942492195.1 uncultured Planctomycetia bacterium
CTCGCTGTTCGACGCGATGCGGGTGGGCGACGAGGCAGATTCGCCGGAGAATGCAGGGCCTGAAGAAGAAGATCTCGACGAAGCTGACGAAGAAAAAGCCCACGGCGTACAGCTAGGCGGGGACGTGGCCGTCTGGTGTTCCCGGCGACGCTGCCACGCAAGGAGCTGGTTCACCCGCTCAAAGACGAAGATCTCCCCGAACACTTGCGAGGCCAGGAAGGCGTTCGCCGGTTTCGTAAGAAAGTCCGCGAGTATCTCGAATCAACGCCGGCCGAGCTCTACGTCGTGGAAGAATTCGTGGAGGTGCTGGCCGCGGATAACGAGGACGCCACGGAAACCGAGATGGTCACGGCGCGCAGCGTCCGCCTCTGTATCTTAGATTGTTATGCCGGTCCTTCGCTGCTGGCCAGCCTGGCCGTGGAACACTTTGCCGATTACCTGCCTTACTACCGCGAAGAAGAACGGCTCGCGCGCGAGCATCACGATTCCGCGAAGCACGATCGCCCGTTGGATGATCGGCCTGGCCGAGCGGTTGATGCCGCTCATCGGGCCGATGCGACAAGCGGCATTGTCTTCGGCCGTGGCCTGCGTGGACGAGACGTCCGTGAAGTTGCTCAATCCTGAACTTTCCCACGCGGCCACGGCCTACCTCTGGACCGTGGTCGGTGATGCGGCCCATCCTTACACCACGTTCTACTTCACCGAAAACCGCAGTCGGGCGGGACCCGAACAGTTCCTCGCCAACTTCCATGGCGTGCTCGTATCGGATGCGTATGTTTGCTACGAATCGTTGCAGGCCGAGTGGTCTGAGCGAATGCGTTGGGCATGCTGCCATGCGCATGCGCGGCGGAAGTTCGAAGAGTTGCATTATCTTGGCGCGACGCCGAAGACCAGCACGGCGGCTTCTATTTCAGGCGATTGTTCGCGAGTGAAGATAGTGCGCAGGCGAAATGACGGACGACCAGCGACATGCCCTGCGGCAAGAACAATCGCGCCCTGTGCTGATCGAATTCAAAGCGTGGATGGACTCGCAATTGGAAACGCTTCGACCGAAGCATCCGCTGCGTGGCGCGATTCAATACATGACGAAGCGGCTGGGAAGCTTCGCTCGCTTCCTCGAGTCCGACGCGATCCCGCTGGAAAATAACGCCGCGGAACGGGCGATCAAACTGCCCGTGATCGGCAAGAAGAACCACCTCTTCTTTGGCAGTCCGCGTGGTGGCGAAGCAGCCATGGTCTTCTACACCCTGACCGCGACTTGCCGCCGATTGCACATCGACCCGCAAGCGTATCTTCACGACGTGTTCGTGCGACTCCCTCATCTCAGCGGCGATGAGATTCTCACACTCTTGCCCGATCGTTGGCTCGAAGCACATCCCCAGCACCGCCTCCAGCTGCGCATCGACCAGGCCCAACGCCGCGCCAGCCGCAAGCGTGCCGCCCGCGCCCAGCCGCCGCCGCGCCCTCACCCGCCAACTCCAAAGCGGCTCCAGCTAACCCCTCGCCAACTCCCGCAAGACGCCGGATCTGTACCGCTCACTCCCGCAAGACGCCGTATCTGTACCGCTCACACATCCCCAGCACCGCCTCCAGCGTGCGCATCGGCCAGGCCCACCGCCACGCCAGCCGCAAGCGTGCCGACCGCGCCCAACCGCCGCCGCGCTTCCTCGCCCGCCAACGCCGCTCCAGCTAACCCCTCGCCAACTCCCGCAAGACGCCGGATCTGTACCGCTCACCAACAAGAGCTTGAAGCAAAAGCCCAAGCCGCCGCCGTCAGGCGTGCCGGTGTTCAAGCCGTGGAAGCCTGCTCAACCGGCCAAGCTGCAACCGTTCAAACCGGCACAGCCTGCGAAGATCGTGATGCAGAGAGAGTGAACGCCTTTAGGAAGTTCTTTCGCCGCATCACTCAAACACTTGCTTTACAAAACAATTGAGTCTGGCGAGAGTTCATTTGGCCGATAAAGCTGACCATCTGAGTCACACACCAAAAAATCAAAATTAGGCGGCGACGCCTCAACAATTGCGCAGAAGAGTTCTTCGCATCTACATTCAACCAAAAACGCAAAACGATATCCCTGTGCCCTCGCATCTGGTGGGAATTCATCTTCCTCGAAGGGTTTGCCATCAAGACAGTCGTAAAACAAGAAATACCTACCGTCTTCGAGCGTCAGCCTGAGTGAATTATCTGCTTCGTCGAGCTTATGCTCCAATTGGCTCAGATATCGCCCGTATTTTGAAAAGAACTCGCCACTCTTCGACAACAAAAATGCGCCTTTCACTAGTTGCTCAACTCCTTGATTATTGCGACCAGTTCGTCGAAATTCCTCGCAATTGGGATGCCTTCATTTGCTGCTCCTGTCCATGCGTGGCCTGAATAATTATCAGGGGCGTATCCAATAACTCTCTTCCCCTGATCGACAATCGTAGCCTGAGTTTCCTTGATCTGCCTAGCGAGACCTGTGGCACGGCCCTGCTTCACCTGAATGACGAATTGGTCCATCAGAATGTCCACCTCACGTGTTCCGCCGGCAACACTCGCAGGTAGCGACTGATTTACATCGACTACTCGGCCTGGAAACTGATCATCGAGCTTGTTGGCCGTTTCCGCTACATGCCGGTCTACAGAGGTAAAGACTCTTCTTGGGGCAACTTCCTCTCCAACGCCTCGCGTCCAACCTCGAATACTACCACTGGCGGACTCCCACCAGCCGACGACGATCTCTCCTGTCTTCGCACAAAAATTTGTGTTGGCGGCTCGGGAGAGCGCTTTGCCGATGGCGGCCCCGAGAACGTCCCCAAAGACGTTGGAGACGGCATTCACCACCAGCGACGTGCCCAGGCTCTTGTCCAGGATCGCTACATCATACGCTGTATCGGTGATCTTTTCATGGGTGTTGCGTACCAGGAGCTTAAGGAAGTTGTACCTCCCGTAAACAGGTGCGCACAGCGTACCCTACTCAGCTTTCTTCGCTTGATGCAACACGAATCAATCGGTCGTATTCGGCTTGAGATAGGATAGTCATTGAAGTGTCGAGTCCGATAACGCCATCACTGAAAACGTTTGGCGGAATGTAGCCATGAGCCTCCATGTAATGAATGACGAGAGATGGAGTGGCTAACCATAGCTCACCGCTCGGAATCCAAATTTCCGACATACCTAACATCGTCTTGCGGTCCAGTTGGATGTCCTCTCCGCAAAAGTTACACGGGTGGATCCCACGGACGGTGTTCACATGCAGGTCAAACGTCTTTGTCCGTGTTTTGATCAGGACACGCAGTTTGTCGATTAGTTCATTGCTCGGATTACCCACCGGGAAATCGTGGCTGGCATCTAGCCACCCGACTGTTTGGACCCCATTTAAACAGTAGGGAAGACGATAACAATATGGCGAAAGGTCAGGGATGTACATAAACTATCTCCGAAGCTCGGTGCATGCTGCCCAACAGCGGTTCCCCATATTTTCCTTGAGGAGATCTAGCAACGAAGTTGCGTCTTCCACGGTGTCGGAGGCTTGGTAGATGCGAAGACCTACCGGAGCCTTCAGCGTGTAGTTAGGGACACGGCTTCCCGGAAGATGAGTCAGCAACCCGTGGATCTACTTTTGCGAGTTCGATCAAGCCGTCCCAATCGCCACGCTCAATATACCCGGCTGTCCGGTCCAGAATCTTAATTCCATCTCTCGGGATGGTGAGGGATGTGCCTTCAGGAATCAGAACGTCACCGGATCCGATTCTCAATTCTCCATGACCTGCAAAAGTACGCCCCGCTCCGCCTTCGAGAACCTCAGTGGCGTACTGGAGTCCTGCAGTTCCTCTTGTTGGGGCAACTTCCTCTCCAACGCCTCGCGTCCAACCTCGAATACTACCACTGGCGGACTCCCACCAGCCGACGACGATCTCTCCTGGCTTCGCACCAAAAATTTGTGTTGGCGGCTCGGGAGAGCCCTTTGCCGATGGCGACCCCTGCGACGTCCCCTAGGACGTTGGAGGCATTCACCACCAGCGACGTGCCCAGGCTCTTGTCCAGCAGCGCTACATCATACGCTGTATCGGTGATCGTTTCATGGGTGTTGCGTACCAGGAGCTCAAGGAAGTTGTACCTCCCGTAAACAGGTACGCACAGCGTACCCTACTCAGCTACTCTGCTGCGGAAGGCGAGTTGCAACCTTTGCTAACTCAGAGTACAGATAACCTTTTCTAACGAAACAGCTTCACACTCTGGGCACTTCGCATCAACATAAGATCCAGAATTACCCAATGGCAATTCGATGTAAACTTCGTTCTCATTCGCTAATCGTGCCTGAACGATGTCCCTACTGCTTGAAGCATCGAGGTCTATCCCAAGCAAACCTAGTTGCTTCTCGGGTACTTTCCGAACTGAAATATTCCTGTTTTCTGAATCTTGAAATATGAGATCATACGACTCGTCGATCAAATCCTTCGATTCTCCAAAAATATCTGAAGTGTAACCGCACGCTTTGCATCGCAGTTTTGAAACCAACATTAGAACCACCCTGCAAATTTGCTTCAAATCAACTTATCCATTGAAAATATGAAACACATCATCAATGCCATTTTGCAACTGGTTAAAGCCTGGTAGCCCTTCATTGATACTCTGAACCGCACCTCCCATTACTCTCCGATGCCACCACTCGTTTGCGAGATTCAGTCCAGTTCTTGTACCAATAGCACAATTCTCCTTCGTCAAGGCGTGAAACAATACGTCTTCCATATTCGACTTCCCAAACCCCCTTGCAAAATCCAAGGCGTGCTGCATCTCATCCGCGAGAACCCCAACACGAATCGGGCCATGCGTTAGGTAAATTGTATTCGAATCCGGATCAAACCAACTTCGTCCATTGATTCTTTTAACCTTGACGTCCGGAGCGATTTGCCGGAATTCGTCCATTGTTGGCGGCTCGGGAGAGGCCTTTGCCGATGACGGTCCCTGCGACGTCCCCAAAGACGTTGGAGGCATTCACCACCAGCGACGTGCCCAGGCTCTTGTCCAGGATCGCTACATCATACGCTGTATCGGTGATCGTTTCATGGGTGTTGCGTACCACGAATCGCCCGATGGCACCCAACATGCTACCAGCCCCGCCCCCTGAAGAACCCGCCGGAGGCCACGTTTCCGACAAAGTGCTTGGCGAAAACCTGGAATGCGTTGAAGTCTTCAAGGTCCTCCTCCGTGCCGAATAAGCGGGCGGGTGGCACTCAACGCTGGTAGCGATTTTACAATAACTGCTTGGCGATATGTATCTGTTGCTGGGTGGCGATCTTGATCTTCGGGGCACCGCAGGACTTGTGTCGTTTCTTGCGAGGATAGTCCCGGCTCTTCTTGCTCGAGGTGCGGTTGGTTTCGTCCTGCTTCACGCAGGTATGTAGTTGCAGGGCATGTCCCGACTTGTCCAATGCGGCTAATAGAATTGCTCTGCCAAACATGTCGAGAACGCGAATGGGACTGAGTCTTTCGATCGGTTGCCGCTCTTGCATCAACGCCATTTTTGCTACGAATAGAGACGCCCAGATCCCGAGCAACGTCCAAGTCAGTTCGGTGCGAACGTGGCGGGGTGTACGGCATTGCAGTTTTGCCCGGCGACAGTTGTGCTTCACCGTGCGAAAGAACACTTCGATGCCCCACCGAGAACAATAGATCTCGCGAATTTGTTGCTCGGTGAGATCGAATTCGTTGGTGAGTAGCCACATCGGGCTGCGTGCGGTTATCACTTGAATCAAACGCAGCATAAGCGGCGGTTGCCCGTTCCGCTGCACCTCTCTGGCCAGTGATATACAACGTCTTTTCTGCGCTCGACTCCCAGCTTTTTTAACAGCGTCACGTTCGATCCCACGCGGACCACGAACGATCGGCCCGAGTTCATGACCGTCGACCAGAACGGATAGCCGACGTATTCTGCATCGCCCACCACTCGGGCATTCGGGGGAAGTTCGTCAAGCATTTCGGCTGCGTTTTGTCGCTCGCTGCCGGAAGAAGCTGACAACCGCCAAGTAACAGGCAGTCCCGAACCGATATGCCAGAAGACGGTGGCCAGCACTTGGACGGTCATCGCCTTGGCGGCGTCGGCGGCGTTGCGGTACCGTTTGCCTTTCTTCCTTTTGCCTCGCGATTTACCTTGGGCGGAGAGTACCGCGAACGCGTCCTGATTCGGGGCGGTGCGAGGTGCGGCAAATTTCGATCCATCGACGGCGTAGGTAGGCCTGCCAGCGGTGGTCCAATGGCCTTTTAGCTGTCGCAATCGCGAACAGATATGCTTTTTCACCTCGGCGGCGAGTTGTTCTCCGCAGTTTGCGAGGCCGTCGCAGACCCCTTGCCGCGAATGTGCGGTCGGCTGATGGAATAGAGCTTGAACCGCAGTTGCAGCCTCGCGAACGCGTTGCGTGAGCGTTCGCTGCGTGGAGCAGCCCCAGCACGCGATGGCCGTCGCGGCGAGAACGAACGATGAGATCTTGGCGTTCCCATGCCGGGGCACCTTGGCACAGTCTGGCAACAGCCAGTCAAATACCTCTTTCAAAGTTTGAAGAGATATGGCAACATCCTTGTTGTCTTGATGCGACATTCAAGACTCCTTCTTGGAAAAATGCTTAAGGTGGTACAAAAGCATTGAAGGCCGAAAACGCCTTCCGCATCAAGACTATTTTTTTGCACGGAGAAAATCGCTACCAGCGTTGGGTGGCACTGGCAACTTGTTGCCAGTGTATGGGCCAGATGACGGCTATCTTGGGCCCCCGACTCCCGACGCATTCAACTTGTGATTCTAGCTATTTAGAACACAATGGTCTGCGTGGCCATGACTCCTTCGCGGCGGTAGAGTCCGTCATCGCTGAAGGTTTTGATCAGACCTGCTTCAAAGAACGAACGCTTTCCGGTACGGTGTTGCCATCGTAATCCAAACCCCAGCACGCTGTTGCCGTCGGGAAATTCTAGAGCGATTTCCGGAATCCAAGCGTCGTCCTCATGGTGGCGGAACAGTCGGCTCCCAATCGCGCAGCCAACGGTATCACTGAGTGCCAAACCGCGCGAGAGCGTGATCAGTGGATTGACGGCAAACGACGTGGTCAACCGGTTGAAATTGCCGCCGCTGATCGAGTTCCAGCCCTCAGTGGCATAGAAGAGGTTGGCATACGTCACGGCATGTTCGATACCAAGCGCTTTGGGCCAGCCTGCGTCGAAGGCGCGGTTGAAGTTGCTCTCGAGCACAAAAAGTTGCCCATCACGGCGAGGGCTTTCGTCTCCCACTTTGAACAGCGCTCGCCCCGCCACCGACATCGGACCGATGAACCTGGTTCCGCTGAATGCCAGGTAGTGGGCGCTACCAGCATTGGGCCCGTCGGCAATCAGGTACGAGTAAGTAGCTTCCAGCAAACTTCGGCGGTACTCGGCCTGCATGTGCAACGCCGCCAGTCCAGCATGGGCGTCCCCTACGTTGTTCACGTCGGTGGGCGCATACACCAACTGCACGTTGAGATTGCTCAGCGGCTCGTGCAGGATCGTATTCTTATTGAGGGCTATGGCCAGAATCTCGTCGTTGATCAACAGGTTGTTGTGCAGCGCGTAGACGAACTTGCCCATGGTCAAACCGACATCCATGGGTGCGATCGGGTCGAAGTATCCGCCCAGCAAACTACCGAACTCCGCTTCGATCCAGTACCGTTGCGGGACCGCCGTCGAGTTATCCACGTAGCCGCTTGGATGATTGAATTGGTAGTACGAACCGCCTGAGTTGGCCTCGCCAACCGGTCGCATCTGCACATGCACGCGTTCGGTGCCGGTCAGTGCCAGGTCCATGTCAATGATTGCCTGATGGCCGATCAGGTCACTGCGTTGGCTGTCTTGTTCGAAAGCGATGCCAAACAGCGAGTAGCTACCATACCCAACGAATCTGGGTTCCCATTGAAATCCATAGAGCCCTGGCCAGTGCCACTCGAGTCGAGGATGGATGGGGTCGGCCCCTAAGAACTCTTGGAAGTAGGTGACAGGCCGCGGCTTTTGGTAGTCCTCAGGCAGTCGCAGCTTCTGCCAATGTCCCGGATCCACACCTTTGGTCGGCCAGCCGAGCAGGTCCCCTTCGGCGTGGTACAGGTAAGAACCGCCATGGTTCTGCAGTTCCCACTCGAGCGGCGGCAGTTCGATATCGGCTGGGTCTTTGGGCCTCGGAGCTGGTGGAAGACTCGGGAACGGAGTACCGTTCGGGACCGTTTCGAAGCCTGGCGGAACCGGCAATGACTCGGGAGCCAACTCTGGCAGGCGGTAGATTTCCCCTCCTGGCACCGGTGCGGCAGGTGGAGGAGGAACCGACTCCGATGGTTTCAGTGGTTGACCGAACTCGACACGCTTCACGTCAGCGCGCTGGTGACCCGAGGCGGAACCTCTCGCCGGCAGCGCGGCAGGCCAGTGAACCAGCGGACGTGGCGGATCCATGGGAACCGGCTTGGCTGATTGGGTAGCCACAACCCGTCCCGGTGCGGTCTTGGGGTCTTCGGCACGGCTCGCCACGGCAATCAAGGTACCGACCACCCATACCCCCACCCCCCGCAACATCCAAGAGATGCTGCGCCAGTGCGGTGGCTTGTTGAGTGGTGGAACCGAGGACATCGCTGGGGGGAAACCTTAGGGCTACTGTGCGGGGCTTTTGCCGAGGCGAAACAGTCGGCGTACATCAATCTTCGCTTCGCGGGTCCGCTCCGTGGCAGTCTCAGCACTGGCGCCGCGAATGCCTCGTGTCTTTGTAGTGGTTCGACCACCGCTCCCCACCGCAATCACGCCGGACCGGGTGTCAATCACCACCGTCTCCAGCAAATGCTTCAAGTGCGGGACACCAATCTGGTCGAGCAGCACGGGGGGAAGATGTCGAAAGTTGAGCGTGGCACACCACGTGTAAGGGCCTGACGCCTGACCCAACGAAACTGGGTAGGTACGTCCCGCGGTTCCCTCCGGCACAAGGCTCCCTTGGCCACACGAAACTGATCGGGGCGACCCATCAAGAGCGAAGGCCCCGTAGCAGGTCGCAGAATATTGAGCGGGCTCAGATCGCGGTTGACTGAGATCACGACCGGTCGGTCGGTTCCACGAAATGTTCGCACCACAAACTTGCTTTGAAAGTTCAGCAAATGATGATCCGCTCGGAGCTTGCCCAGTTCGACTTCGTAGCTGTGTTCGTCGCGAAGATCGCCGTTGGTGTCAAAATCGCCGGTCGCGAACACCACGTTCCCGAATGGATCTCGCACCGTCAACGAAACCCACACTTGCCGCTCTGCCGTAAAACCGGTGGGAAGATTGTGTCCCGAAAAGATGCTTCGGACATCCACGCGGATCTTGACCTTCTCGCCAGGGTTTGCCACTTGCGGTGCCTGGACTTGAATGCGGGCCGAATTGCGCAGCACTTCGTAACGTTTGGCGCTCGCTTCTTCCAGTAACGTGCGGTTGTGGATCCGCAGATCACGAAGCGTCCGTTGTTGGTAGGGGGTCAATCGCTTGGTGTCTCGGTAGTCCACCTCATACATCCAGTCCAACTTCTCAGGGAACTCGGTGTCCGGTAGCAGTGAGTAGTCCGGCCCGGCAAATGTATGGTCCGAAAGCGGACGAAGCGGAAACCGGTTGGCCGGCACTCCTGGGACTTCGGCAACTCTGCCCCAAGGGCGGTGGCTCTCTGGAATGGGCTTACCTTGCACCGGGCCCATGTGGCAATCTTGGCAGCGAATGTTCTGTTTGGCAGCTGGACTGTTCTGATACTCGCTGAACGCTTCCTCCAGCCGCACACCCTCGGGATTGGTCACGTCGTGACAGGCACCGCAGAAGGCGGAGTCTTTGATATTCAGCCCCTCTTTGGCAGCATGAGTACCAGGCAGGGTCACGGCGTCATCAAACGGCCCATACATACAAGCATCGAGCAGCGCACCCGGTTGGATTGCCTGGCGCGCGTTCGATTTGTAATAAGGGCGCTGCTGGCGGTGGCAGACCACGCAGGTCACACCTTCCATCGAAAGTCGGGACCGATGAACATTGCGGCGCGAACCATTCTCACCCAAGGCGGTGCCCAGTGGTGTATGGCAGCGCGTGCAGAACGTGCCAATGGTACCTGACGTCCGTTCGACCAAAGTCAGATTGAAAGCCTCGAACACAGGGCTGTGCTGCGCGTACGCGTGCATGGACTGCGACCACTCCCGATACTGCTTGGGGTGGCAGGCCCGGCACTCTTTGGCTGAGGGAAAGTCAATTTCCAACAGCGGCCGCACGTTGCACGTCTGAGGTAGCTTGTACTCCAGCGCGCCGTTCTCAATCCAACGCTTCATCGTTTCGAGCTGGCCAGCCGTGAGCCAATCGATGTCATCCGGCGGCATCATCGGAGAGTTGGGGTGTGGCGAGTCAAGCTTGGCTTCGACATTCCAGGCCACATAGTCATAGAGCATGGATTTGTCAGGCCGACCTGGTACGACCAGAACGCTTCCATCTCCGCTCTTGGCGTTGATGACCGCTGCGTAATCACTGAGGTCGCTGCGGTCGCAATCTGGCCGGTGGCAGCCTGCACACTTGGCCGCCAGAAACGCGCGGATGATGATCCAGTCTTCGTCATACGGATGCTTGTCCGTGTGCACGACATGCGGCACGGCCCAAGTCCGTTGAGAGATTCCATCGCCGTCACTCAACGAGATGGCGCAGACAATCAGTCCTGTGAGAAGACCAATGGCTGCGATATGTCGGCGTGATGATTCCTTCATGCACTTCCCCGAGCCGCGAGTGACCGGACGACCGTCGTCGCCGGTAAACTCAAGTTTTCCGATCCATGGATGCCTGTCTCAAACGCCGCTGCCGGGGGTGCTTTGATCCCCCGAGGCCATTGCTACCAAACGGTTTTGGTACGTTCCGCAGGCTTTCTGAAGTATCGGAAATTGCAGAACGCTAGCTATGGTAATTCCAGAGGAAGGGGAGAGATGACGGCGAGAACTTTTCGACTTTTGTCTCGTGGCGGAGAAAAGGCTCAAGCCAACTCGCTCGCTGACCGGAGCGTTCCAAAAACCGCCGCAAAACCCGCCCTGGCGAGGTGTCTTCGATCCCCTTATTCGTCATCGGTCGCTACTATTGGCAGCGGCGCAGGTGCGCAACCCGGCGGCAACGCGCTCGATCAAAGCGGAATGTAGAACGTTGTCTCAGCGGTTCAGGAACCAAGCTTCGCTGGGATCGATCCTTGACGTGCCGGAACTCCGCGAGTAGAAATAAGTAAAATACGTATTGAATTAGCATGTTTATGCCTTTTGCAGATCCATGCCCCGCCTAACGCCCCCCCATTCCGATCGCCTGCACGCCTTGGGTAGTCTCAGAAATGCCGTCAACAACGACCGAACGTCGAACGAGAATGACGCAAATCAGATCCGAGTTTATGAACGCGGCTTGCGCCTTGGCGTTGATGCTTACGTTCTCAACGACTGCTTTCGCGCAGCTTGAGTTTGAGAAAGAGCCCATCAACTACGGCACGGCGCCCACCAGCGAAGCGGTGAGTACACTTCAGCAAGCGCTTGACCAGGGTGAACTTCAACTGGAGTTTGACGAGCAGCATGGCTATCTCCCCTCTCTGCTCAAACTGCTGGAGATCCCCAGTTCTTCGCAGGTACTGGTGCATTCGAAATCAAGCTTTCAGCTACGGAGAATTTCTCCCCGTAATCCCAGGGCGTTGTACTTCAATGACACGTCCTACCTAGGCTGGGTGCAAGGGGGGGACGTTGTCGAGATCATGACCACTGATCCCGAGCAAGGGGAGATCTTTTACACGCTTGCCCAAGAGGAAACGGCCCGTCCGCAGTTTATCCGCGACCGTGGCCAATGCATGCTCTGTCATGCTTCCTCGCGTACTCAGCAGGTGCCAGGCAGCCTGGTCCGCTCGTTGTTTGTCGACGCCAGTGGTCAACCGCAGGTTGGTGCCGGCACGTTCAACATTGACCATCGCAGTTCGTTCAAAGACCGCTGGGGAGGCTGGTACGTCACCGGCAAACATGGAGCCATGCGTCACATGGGCAACGTGGTTTCCAAGATCCGTCGGAACCCTGAAGTGATCGATCGCGAAGCCGGGGCGAATGTCGAGGATCTTTCGGAGTGGTTTGACGTGTCGCCGTACCTGACGCCTCATAGTGATATCGTGGCGTTGATGGTGCTCGAGCATCAAACTCAAATGCAGAACTTTCTCACTCTGGCGAGTTACGAGTGTCGCACCGCGACGCACTACGACGGCGTGATGAACGCAGCCTTGAAGCGGCCCAAGGATCATGTCACCGACACCACGCGGCGGCGGATCGCGTCCGCTGGTGACAAAGTCTTACGCTACATGTTGTTCGAAGATGAATTTCGACTGACGGCCCCCGTCCAAGGCACCTCGGCATTTGCCAAAGAGTTTCAGGCACAAGGTCCGCGAGATGCAAAGGGGCGCTCACTCCGCGACTTCGACCTGCAGACGCGCATGTTCAAGTATCCTTGCAGCTACTTGATCTATTCTCCTTCGTTCGACCAGCTTCCAAAACCTGTCAAGCAGTACCTGACCGACCGTTTGAAACAGATCCTCACCGGTGACGATGAGAGCGAAGAGTTCGCCCATCTCTCAACAGTCGACCGGCAAGCAATCTTGGAGATCCTGACGGCAACCAAGCCGGAGCTTTGGAAGTAACTTGCCGTGCACACTGCGAGCACTGCGAATGGCAACAGAGTCGAGTTCGCGCGATTCGACAAGTGCGTCCTGAGCAGTTGCCGCGGACAGATCAGCACGATGAGAGCTGACGTGATGCCAGTGGGCACAGGGACAGGGCACACGGCACCAGGGGCTGGCAAATGCAAGCCTCGCGGCTACAATTCAGGTAATCGTTGATTCTCCCCCGAACAAGGGCCAGCGACTGGAGCCTTGGCTCGCAGGAATCAGAAAGATTGAGAATTGGCATGAGGGACAAGCTATCCTTTGCAGAACGTCTCTCTCCAGACACGGTTGTAAAACTTGAAAGAGCCGGACATCATAGATTTCGGACAGCAGAAGTGTTGCGAACCAAGGAACGGCGTTTAGCTGCCCTATACTTCTATGGGTACAGCACCGAGATGTGGCTTTCTGCCGCATACTACCGCAGTGCTGGCTTCAGGGCGAATGAATACATCGATCGCGACGCTCGTCACCGCCGGATGGTACAAGCCAGGCAATTGCGGTTGATGAATAGCGACCCACATCCACTTGTTGGATGGGCAAAATTCCTGGAATGGCAAAGATCGGCGTCCGAACTCGTCGACGCTGATGCTCAACGACTGAGGGAAGCTGTTAACAAGGCCGTAGAGATTTACAAGTTCTGGCGTCCTGAACTTCGGTATAAGGTCGTTCAAATTTACGACGACCAGCTAACCATTGTACGGCGTGCGGCAACCTGGCTCAGAGATAACCACGCTAAGCTTTCGGAGGACTAGTTTAGCGAGGTATGACATCGAACCAATTTGAGCTTCATTTCAATCTTAACCCGAAGCGTCAGCGAGGAAGCGTGACAGGCGATGTCGCCACGGTTGTCATCAAGACGGAGCGTAATGACTACTTTCTGCTGACCGCTAGAACCTGACTCAGATTGAACGACTTCTCCCCTATAAGGTGTCTAATATGCCTGTCATCCGTGGTCACGCTCAAGGTCACAACATCACGCCCGAAGAGCGTCAGAAGGTGGTCGAGCAACTCACTCGGGAATTGTCTGGAGAAATGACTTCAGCCGGACCTGTAATTTTCGAGGTTCCATTCGAGCAGCAAGATCGAATTGACGTCATTGTCGTATGGGACGTGTGGGAGCGGTTCGGTCCAACAGATCGAAGCAACATGATTCTTGAAGCCTACAAGGACTCGGGAGTAAAGATTGCGCAGCCTCTCGGTGTAACGTACAACGAGGCCATCGAACAGCAGGTCCTGCCGTACAGCGTTGTGCCTATGATTCGCGCAGGCGAGTTAGATGTTGATCAAGTCAACAACGCCATGGTCGCCGAAGGAGGCTTCGCGCTCGAAAATGGCAACGTTGATTTAAGGTTCCCCTCAATGGAACTGGCAGAGCAAGCGCACAAGCAACTGACCGATGCCCTCCCTAAAGGCTACTGGTCGATCGTCCAAGCGGTTGGATATGTTCAGTAGTTTTTGGCACTACGGAACTAGCTCAACGCTACTTCCTTATGGCTCCGCCCACCAAACGCCTCCACTTCTATGCGTGGTTCTCGCAATTTCGCATTTGACCGCTGCTGGGGGCCACTTTCAACCACGCAACGTCTGTGCTGCTGCGACCTCACTGCCGTCAGTCCTCCATTCAGGCAGGCTGAACTGTCACCGTTGGCTGCGTCTCAGTGACCACGTGAACCGTATTCACCAACGCGGCGCCGGATTCGGGGATGATGTGAATCTCGTCCCCGGTTTGGTAGGTCCAGTCGCGCTGGCCGAAGCTCAGCTTGCTGGTGCCGAAGAAGTGCAGGTGAATGTCGCCGGCAAGGCGATGCTGAGGGTATTTGAAATGGTGGTCTTCGCAATTGGCCAGCGAGTGGCACATGTGCTGCTCACCGGTCAACAGTTCGCCACTGTTGTAGATGGTTTGCCCTGCGCGCTTGACGTGGCATTGCAGACGTAGCTCTTGGAAATCGAAGTCGGTGATCAACTCCGGGCCGACGGCGCACTGCCGGAGCTTAGAGGGAGCCAGGTAGAGGTAGTTGAGCCGCTCGGTGGCGTGGTCCGACCACTCGTTGCCTAAGGCGAAGCCGAGCCTGCGCGGGACGCCGTGCGAATCAATGACGTAGCAGCCGACGAGTTCGGCTTCTTCACCGCCGTCTCTGGCAAAGCCGGGGATTTCTAGCGTCCAGCGATGTCCGCGGAGGTTGTGGCCAGTGCCTTTGTAGAACCACTCTGGCGAAACGCCTCGTGTACCAGCGGCGGGTTTGCCACCTTCGATGCCCATGGCAAACATCTTGGCCGAGTCGGTCATTTCGGCTTCGGACGGTTGCGTGTGCATGCTGTCTCGGGACTGCATACTGCCCAGGTGCGTGAGCCCGGTGCCGGTGATCGTCACACGGTGGAGGTCAGCGGCGTCCAAGGCAGGGTGCAGCATCGGCCGGTTACCGTGCGGCTCGCTCGCTAAGAGCGACACGTAGTTGAGCCGAGCCGCCGCGGACTCTTGCGAAGCGGCGGTCAACAGATCGGCGAACGTCTGGCCGGTCCGCTCTGCTTCGTTGAAGATGTCAACCGTGCGGAGCCAGTCCGGCCGCACCGAGGTCAAGTCGCACACGTCTTGCCCTTCGACGATGCCGACGCGGCGTCCCTGACCGGGAACTTCGAATTGAACAATTCTCATGGGCTTGGCCTTGGTCGTAGACGCAAGGCTTGGTGCCCTGCTTTACAGGAAGTAATCCTGGCGATCAGCACCGGGGGTGACCGAGTCCAATTTCTCCGGATGGTCAATCATATCCTGGAGCCACCAGTTGGTGGAATTGTACAGGCAAGTCACTTCTTTGCACTCATGGGCGGCATCAAAACGCTGGATGATGTCGCCGACTTTGATCAGCGTGCGTTTGACTTGCTCACCATCTCGGTATCCGCCGGCGTGCGTGATGCGGGCTTTTGGCACACTGCGATAAGCAGGGCAGTTGAACACCCCATGCGGTGTCACCACTTGCCGGAAGAACTGCATGTGGCAGCGGCCAGGCTGTTTGGTGTAGGATTCCCATTGCTGGTTTTCCAACAGTTTCATGTTGGTGCTTTCGACTACTTTGAAAGTGTCGGTCCCCAGTTTCTTGGCTTCATCGATGGACGCCCGAATCCTGGCGGTGATCACATCCAACTCCTCTTGTGCCTGGTCGGGGTTCATGATCTCCGAGCCATTTTCTTCGGCGCGAATCAAGAACGGCTTGATCGAGATATAGTCGAACTGGTAGTCCCGCGCTCGCTTGGTGGCCATCAGCAGTTCGTGGATGTTTTCCACAATCTTGGTATCGTCGCGCTGCGCTCCGCGCCAGGTGATGATGAACGAGAAGCCGAGCTGGAAGTTGGGATTCTTGGCTTTGATCTTGGGAGCCCACTCGCAGATTTCGTCCAAGGTGATCGGTTGCCGCGGTTTGTGCATCGCCTGAAAGGTTTCGTCGGTTCCAGAGTCCAGCGAGAGCCGAACCCAGTCACCAGGGGTGAAGTACTCCGCGGCTTCGAGCAGGCGATCGCCACGTCCGCCGTTGGTGACCACGGAGACTTGCTGTTTGAGGTCACGTTTGAGGTAAGCCACCATGTCGGCAAAGCGGGGATACACGGTCGGTTCGCCGCCGCCAATCAGAATAACGCTCTTCATTCCCCGCTCGGCCATGTTGCGGAGCGAGTCGCGGAGTTCGTCTTCTTTGTGCTTGACCCCGGTGTTGAGGATGTCCCAGTCGATGCAATGATCGCAGCGGTAGTTGCACGCAGTGGTGAGGTCCAAGTTGATGGAGACCGGAGCCCACTCGGGCGGCGTCGGGGGTTCGCTGTTGGACTCTTCTGCTTTTTGGACGGCGGACTGCCATCGCACGTAGTCCACCACCTGAGGCCAAATGGACTCTTGGGTCATCTTGGCGCTGAAATTGTGGAAGTCGTGAATATCGTCCATGATTTCACCTGCTGACGCGGTTGGGGTTCGCTCGAATGCTCTGCGGGTCAAGAACTGTTGAACCCGCGCGATGTGGATGATTGGGGTTTCAGGTCAAAGGCGATCTAGCGCCACCTGGTAGATGCTCCAAAGTAGCTGCATGCTGTTCAAAAGAATCGGTTGTATCGATCGGGCGCTTGGCCCCTTTTCGCAGCAGGCAAGAAAATCCTCGGTTAACAGTGCTAGCGGATCTGGCAGTGGTAGCCGCCGCGAAGCCGCCGGGAGTGCCGTCGGGCCGTCGACACGCCAACGCCGGGCCTGACCGGTCTCCAGCCACATTTGATACTCAGGCAAGTCAATCACTCGGCGGACGGGGCAATCATCAATGGCGTAGCCGGCCGGGCGAGGCTGCTGGGCCACGCGGTCGAGATTGACCACCATGTCGGTCCTACCGTGGCGATGTTGATAGGCAAACGTCACCACGGCCGAGTCTGCCTGACCTTGTTCGCTCCGATGCCGACAGACGACGTCAATCTCCGTCGCCACACCGCCTGCTGGGCAGGTAGCGAGTAGCAGACTGATGGCGTGTGGGAGTGAGTTGGGAATCATCTCAGCCCCGCACGCATCTGGCGAAAGCGTCACCGAGATTCGTCGTGGAACCGCCGGTTGGTTGCCGGTCCGTGGATACAGTCGGGAGAAAACCGGCAGCGTGTAGGGCCACTGCTCGTTGACCATCAACGTCTGGTCCGACGCGGCAAAGGCTTCGACAATGCCGGCCGCATCGGCAGGCACATCGCGATCAGGTTCAAACACCAACGGTTTCTCACACAGCGTATGCACTCCATGCTCCAACGCCGCATGTAGATGGGCGCGGTGGAACTGCGCCGGCGAACAAATCGCCACGGCGTCAGGCACCGTCTCGGCGAGCATCGCTTCGACCGATGTGAAACCTGCGCAGGTGATGCCGTGTGCCGTGTCCAAGGCTCGCTGGGCCTGTTCCACGGTTTGGGCCTGAGTTCCAGCAATCGCTACCACGTCGGCACCGTGATGATGCAGCCAGCGAGCAACGTGTTGGCCGATCCCTTGTCGGTGACGTCGGGCCCCCACGATAGCAACGCGTTGCGGCATCTCGTCCGTTCCTGCAAAGTGAAAGAGTTGGGTGAGCCAGCGTTTCATGCTCCGGCGGCAGCACTAGCACAGACAGCAGCCGATCAGCAGACCGTGGCGAAGATGGAACTCGTCATAATCCAAGATGCCCATTGGCTGCAAGCCGACCTGCCACAGATCTACAGATAGGGTGCAGCCTGCGGTTTGCGCGGTGCGGTGGTATGGTGTAGAACGATAGCTGGATTTCACATTGATTGGGACGAATGAAGGAACGAATCGAGGCATTTGCCCGCGAGATAGCCGAAGAATTTGGTGAGATCGATGAGAGCAATGCGCTCAGTTGGCTGGATGCTCTTGAGACCCAATCGATAGAGATCGGCGACGCGCTCACGACCGAATTGCTGAAGCATAAGGCGGCAGAGCACAAGTGCGATCAAGACGAAGGGGTCTGCCCAGATTGTGGCCAACTCGGCTGCTGATAAAGGGCTGCGGGACACGCCGCTCATCAGCCGGCGTGGGCCAACGTCCATCGCCGAGCCAGAGTACTACTGCCCTTGCTGTCGCAAGGCTTTTTTTCCCGATGACCCGGCGCGATCGGCGTTGAGGTCACTTGCCCTTTCACGCCAGGCATGCTTCGCAAGGTAGGCCATGCTGGCACTCGGGCAAGCTCCTTTGATCGAGGGGCGGAAGATCTTGCTGTATTGGCCGAGGTGACGGTCTCACGGGAGCAAGTCCAGCGATGGACCAAGCGGGTGGGCGACGAGCGCGTGGGTGGAAGTGGAGCGGCAAGCCGAAGCCTTCGAGAAACTCCCTCTGCCCGAGCAACGCAAGAGCCCAACAGGGCAGTCTCCTCAGGTGGCTTGTGTGCAACTGGACGGTGGTCGGATGCAGATTCGCAGTCGACAAGCGAAGCCGAAGAAGAAGAACCGAAAAGGCTTCTGGCGAGAAACCCTGGTCGGCTGGTGAACTTGGAGTATGACGAGCACGGAGCATGAGACGGACCCTTGTCCGATCATTCCCCAGACCTTCGTGCATCCTCAGCGAATTCACAAGCTGAGCCGAGAAATCAAAGGGTTTTATGGTGACGAGGACGCAACTGCGGCGGCGGAGGAGGAGTCGGTGGACGACCGCGAAGGGCGTCCCGCCCTGTTGGTCAAGAGTGTGGTCGCCACGCGGCAAGGCCCCAAGTCCTTCGGGAAGCAAATGGCGGCCGAAGCCTACTCACGCGGCTTTGCTGCCTCGCAACGCAAAGCGTGCGTGTGCGATGGGTCGGCAACCAATTGGGCGGTACAACGCAAGCACTTCTCACACTACACACCGATTCTCGATTTCATCCACGCCATCTGCTACGTCTATGCTGCGGCAATGGCTGGCCGCCGTGGCGAGGCCGCCTGGCGGGACTACTGCCAATGGGCTCAGTGGCTTTGGTCCGGCCAGACAAGCGAGTTAATCGCGGCCGTCGAGGCCCGGTCAAAAGAACTTGGCCTTCCCGAGGACAAGGACGAAACATCCCCTGCAGCTGTGGTGGCCAGGACGGTGGTCTATCTCAAGAACCAACGCTCGCGGATGAAGTATCCGGAGTACCGCCGACTTGGGATGCCGATCACTTCCAGCTACATCGAGTCGACCATCAAGCAAGTCAACCAGCGCGTCAAAGGCACCGAAAAGTTCTGGGACGAAGGAGCCGAACCAATCTTGAAGTTGGTCGCCGCCGACCTGAGCGAAACGCCCTCCTTCGACCGCTTCTGGAAAACCCGACACCAGCGCATCCCCTCCACCCGTCGCTACGGGACCGCCGCATAAAAAACAAACCGCAGGCTGCACCCCTACAGATACGCTCGAACCAGCGAGGCTATTTCTTGAACGGGCCATAGGGAGAACTGGACAGATCTGACAGATCTGGAGAACTGGCTGCGTGCGTTGTCGAAAGCTGTTATGATGCGCGCGTCGGCAGAGCAACACCAACGTGCGTTTGAATGCCGAGTTTCGAGCGATTGGCGGTAAGCGAACCATCGAGTCATGTCCGAATCACTGCGTGGACAATTTCTGATTGCTGGACCGAAATTGCGAGACGGCAATTTCTTCAAGACCGTTGTGCTCATCCTTGAGCATGGCGAGAGTGGAGCGATGGGGGTCATCATCAATCGCCCTTCAACCGTGCTGGTCAGCAACGCCTTGAGCGAACACTTTGACCTGCCAGATTCCACAGATCTGGTCTATGTCGGAGGACCGGTGGAAGGCTCCGCCTTGTTCATTCTCCACGATTGCGTGGAGTTGGATCACCAGGCGGAGCCGGTGATTCCAGGAGTGTTGGTGGGAACCAGCGGAGACGTGTTTCGGCAAGTGGTCGAAGCAGGCTTAGAAGACGAACTGCACGGCCCCAGTTTCCGCGTCTATTCCGGATGCTCCGGATGGGGACCCGGCCAGCTCGAAGGCGAACTCAATCGGGCAGATTGGTTGGTCTATCCCGCCGAGGCAGATTATGTCTTTCATG
Organism: uncultured Planctomycetia bacterium; assembly: GCA_942492195.1. Classification (GTDB taxonomy): domain Bacteria; phylum Planctomycetota; class Planctomycetia; order Pirellulales; family S012-138; genus CALOEH01. The sequence goes on from CALOEH010000107.1 coordinate 20,204, forward strand.
ACGATCCCTATGAGATCTGGGACGAATTGCTGGAAGCCGCATACGTCGAACATCGAATACTGCCAGACCTCGACGGCCCACCCGAGTTGAACTAGGCCAGAACTCCTAGGGCAACGTCCGCTCCTCTCGATCTCCGCTTGCCCGTTGACAAGGCAGAGTGGTCCCCTGCGAATCAACCGGCAAGGCTGCCTTCGGCCAGGTAGAACAATTGTCCCAATTGTTCATCTTCAAAGGCACCTGATACGTCGTTCTTAGTCCCTGAACAGTTGGGACAACCGTTCTACCTAAAAATTCTCTGCATCAATGGCATTGGGTTTGCATTGGTAGTGGTTGTTTGCTTTGTCCCATTGGGCAGAGCCACCGGGGGCGTGCAAAGTCTAAATGGGAGAATCACTCATGTTTGCGAAACGAAACGTGCTGCCAATGACGCTGGGAACCCTACTGGCGGCCGCGATACTTACCGCAGGGTTTGCCTCTTCGGCGAGCGCTGAAGTCCCGGAGAAGTTCCAAGGACTGATCGTCAGCGCAGGTGCCGGTCAAGCGGTCGTGATGGTCGGCTCAGAGTCCCTGATGTTCGTGATTACGGACGAGACCAAAATCACATTGAACAAGTCAGCTGCCAAGCTCGAAGACCTGCAGAAAGGTCAAATGGCCAGCGTCATGGCAAGACGGGTCGGAGACCAGTTCCTGGCCCTGACGATCGACGCGAAGAAGGCTGTGATTGGCAGCAGGGCTGACTAACAGCAAGTCCGCAGGCCGCTAATCCACTACTATCCAGCATTTAGGAGGAACCGCACGTCACGCAATGCGTGCGAACGGAAGCGTGGCAGGCGTTTCCTCTTCGCTGGATCTGTGCGATGCCGCTCCCAGAGGTCGGGCTGGCTTGCAGCATAAACCATTGTTCCCTAAGGACATGCGCAAGGCGGCTACCTGTTCAGGCTGCATTTCAACGGCGCTTTGCGTGAACCAACCAATTCCCTCACCCCAACTCTGCTGCTGTAACGAAATGACGCTGGAGCCGTCCGCTTCGCGAGTCAGCACCAATTGCAAGCGTTCATCATCATGGGCCGAATCGATGGTGGCTAAGACCAAGGGGGCATTCATGGCAGGCAGACGGTGGAGGGATTCGCGAGGATATTGAGAATCGTTATCAACAAGATTGATTCTAAAAGACACGTCAACCGTTGTCAATGTATTCAAGCGGCGAAATTCCCCGTCTGTTACTCGCCCTGGGGGACGAAGTCGAATGCGTAGCGGGGGCCCAGCAACCGACGCGTCAGATACACAATCTCTTGCGTATGTCCTCGGAAATGCGGAATGGTGTCGAAGATGACCGCTGCTCCGCTGAGGTCAAACTCCTGCACATGGCGGACTCGGACCAATTCGGCTGGCGAGATTCTTCTCAATACCGCCAGGGCTTCGGCAACCGTGTCGGCCAGGCGGCCGATGAGTTCTTCTTTGGTCAGCGGTTCGCGCTGGTCGAACTCCTGTTGCCGAGCGCGGATGTCCGGAACCCCGCCTAATCCAGAAATCACCCACTGCCGCAAGTTCCCGCAGAGGTGCAAGATCAGGTTGCCAATGCTGTTGAGGTCCGGTCGCTCGCGCCACCAGAGTTGTTCATCGCTGAGTTGCCGGACGCAGTGCCCAATCTTACTGTGCGCACTGTCCAATTCCCGGCATGCCGCCTCGATCACGGCCTGACACAGCTCCTCTGGGTCCATCCTCATTCCTCCGTCGCCGCGCACTAGAAGGTGTGGGCGACCATCGTGGCATTTGTCAAGCCAACGACGCCAATGCTGGGTGTGTGGGCATTGGCGTCGCGGCGATCGTATCGAAGCAACTACTTCTTGGCCTGATGGAACTTCACGCAAACCGGCTTAGGGCACTCGACCGTGTCTCCCAGTGGCGTGAGTGCTCCCGTGTCGGGATCGATGCGGTAGAGAGCCAAGGTATTGGAATTCTGATTCGCGGCAATCAGGATCTTGCCGGTGGGGTCCACGCCGAAATTGCGCGGGGCTTTACCCCGTGTGGACTCATGTTCCACGTAGTTCAGCTTGCCAGTTAGGGGATTAATGGCATACACCACAATGCTGTCATGTCCTCGATTCGATCCGAACAGGAACTTGCCGTTGGGGCTGACTTGCACCTCGGCAGTGGAATTATTGCCTTCGAATCCTTTTGGCAGGGTGGGCACCGTCTGGAAGGCGGTCAACTCACCACGCGACGAATCGTACGTAAAGGCCGTCACGGTGCTGTCGATTTCGTTGATGACGTAGGCAAACCCTCCTTGTGGGTGGAAGGCAAAATGCCGGGGCCCAGCACCAGGAGCCAGCTTCGTGTAAGCAGGCATGTTCGGGGTCAGTTTCCCTTGCTTTGCATCAAAGCGGTAACTGAGTACCTGGTCCAGACCTAAGTCGGCCGCAAACACAAACCCGTTGGTAGGATCCACATGAATCGAGTGCGCGTGGGGATCGCGCTGCCGAGGCAAGGCACCGGATCCTTCGTGCTGAACAAAGCAACTTGCTTCGGAGAGCTGCCCGCTGGCGTCAATCGGCAACACGCAGATGCTCCCTCCACCGTAGTTGGCGGCCAACACGTTGCGACCGGTCGCATCCACGGTCAAATGGCACGGCCCGGTGCCGACGGTGGATTGCTGGTTGATGAGTTTGAGCGAGCCATCTTTCTCAATGCTGAAGGCGCTCACGGCACCCCCTTTCGAATCCGCGAACTTGCTCACTTCGTTCACGGCATACATCAGTTTTCCGTTGGGGTGGATTGCCAGGAACGATGGGTTCACCACCTCGGCGGCCAGACCGGCAGGCGTCAACTTGCCGGACTCCAGATCCAGTTCGAACCGATAAATCCCTTTGCTCTCGCCACCGGTGTAAGTGCCAATGTAAACCGAGATTGGCTCGGCCGACTGTGCATTCGATTCCATCAACCAACTTCCCATCAACAACCAGGCTCCCAACGTCGTCCACACGGCGAGGTTCGATACGTAGCGGTGCTGTCCAAACTGACTCGGCATTTCGAATTTCCTTCTGCGGGGAGAATGTACCAGTCGCACCAACATGGGCCGGTGACCGGAGGATTTCAACGCCACCCATTATGCGTTCTGGAAACGGCCACTCCCAGAGTCCCGTGAAGGAATTACCAGAGACGGCGAAACAGCGGGAATCCCGTGCGGTTTCCAGTTGGCTGAAAGAGGGAAGGCCAAACTCGGCGAGCAAGCCGCTGGGTGCTGGACGAACATCTTTCAGACCGGGCGCGTCTGGACGAAGAGATTGGCGTTGCCGAACAGCGCATGACAGAAGCCTCCCAGGGCGATCCGCTTGAGTGCCGTGACCTCATCGGTGTGGCCACGGCACCCAAGCAGTGAGAGTTGGGAGAATGTTGCTCGGGTCCAGTTTCAGTGATCCGAACTTCTACATGGTCAGGTCGTCAGCGTCGGTGTAGAGACGATCGCCGAGTCCGGCAAAGATCAGGTCTGCGGCGCTGCCACCGCAGATGATGTCAGACGCGTCGTCATCCTGCACGGTTTGACTGGTAGAGAACAGGATGCCAAGCCCAATGCCAGTGGCGAGTTGGTTGGCGCGGTCTTCGAACAACCCTGGGCTGGACCAGGCTGCCCAAACTGCGGCGAGCGAATCGGGATCGTTGTCGTAGGAAGTGGTGCCACCGACCACCAGGTCTTCGCCCCCGTCTCCCTTGAGGTAGTCGCTCCCGAGTCCGCCTAGGAGGATATCTTGTCCGTCGTTGCCTTCGATGCGGTCGTTTCCATCGCCACCGACAATCAGGTCATTGCCAGCCTGGCCGTAGAGGTAGTCATCACCCCCGTCGCCACGGATGAAGTCATCCCCTGCATTCCCCCGGATCACGTCCACCCCATCACCTCCAGAGAGGAAGTCGTTGGCGGAACCTCCGGTGATTCGATCGTGTCCTTCTTCGCCATAGATGGCAACTGCGGTTCGGGCGTCGGTGGCGTAGATTCTGTCGTTGCCGTCGCTTCCGTGGACGACAACCCTTCCTCCATCTGCCAGGAATGTTTGACCGTAGGAGACACCGTTCATCCAGACAAAGACCTGATTGTCGGCCGCTCCGCTCCAGATGTAGATGGTGTCAGCGCCGTCGGTTCCTTGCACAACCAAGTCATTGCCAACTTGCGAAACGCCAGAGATGGGCGCCTCAGGCAGGTCCTGCAGGGAGACGGTGATCAGGGCGGAGTCGGTGAGTGGGTTCTCCCCGTCGTCGGTCACTTCGACCATCAGCTGAAACTCTAAGTTGGTCTCAAAGTCCAAGGCGTCAGCGTTGGCCACGGTGATCTGGCCGGTTGCCGTATCGATAGCGAACGCATTGTTGGAGTTGCCACCGCTGATGGCAAACGAGAGACTTTGCCCTGCGTCTGGATCCGTTGCCGAGACAACACCTACCACGGTTCCGGCAGCGCTGTTCTCATCCACATTCCAGGCGGCATCCAACGCTTCGGGGGCTTGATTGGCGGGAGGATCTTCAGGCGCGGGATCTTCAGGTGCAGGATCTTCAGGTGCAGGATCTTCAGGTGCTGGGTCTTCAGGCAGTGGCAAGGCGGCCATGACTTCGATGGCCACCCGATGACCAAACGCAAGGGCGGCGTCGTAGTTTTCTGCCGTGATGATCCGCCCATCGACCACCACGTCATCGTCAACGGTGTTGGGGTCTCCGTACTGCCCACTGATCGTGTTGGCGATGGCTCCGTTGGCAGTCGCCTGCTCGTACTGACCGAGCTGGTAGTTGTTGTACCAGGCTCCTTCGTAAAGGACCGCCGGCGAACCGATGTAGGGAATCGAGATCTGTTTGCCTTCGAGGGGACTGACTCCATCGACACGCGCCCAAGCCAGCACGGTGACCCCGTGGCAGATTGCCGTCACAAATTTATCCTGAGCGGTGAACTCATTGATCAGGTCGTTGGCCAGTTGTTTGGTGTCCAGATCGCCATCGTAATGGTTGTTGCTGTAGTCGCCGGGGAAGGCGTATTGGTACATCGAAGAACCCCAGCCACCGACAAACACGATCGCCGAGTAGTCATCGACGTCGACGTCGGCGAGCGTCAGGTCAGGGGTCACCACGCCGCTGCTGGCACCTTGCCCTGTGTTGGCGTGGGGTGTGGAGGGGCTGAGCGACGAGGCAGCCACTTGGACTTCGACCCCTTCGGCTTCGATTCCCGCCCGAGTGTCCCCATACTCTTGATAGTAGAAATCCCGATCGTCTGCGATCACCATCAGCACCGGCAGAGTATCGGCTGCCAGCATTTCTCGAGATTCCAACGATTGAAACCTTTGAAACCTTCGGGCTGGTCGTAGAGGGCGGTTCTGCTTGGAGTTACGGCGGGTTGAAAACAGGCGGCGTAGCGATTTCATCGGTCTTTTCCTACAAAGGTGGTAAGTTACTCGTTCCCCTGCAAAGTGTTCCTTCACAATGGGGGCTCGACATCCCCCACTGCCGTGCGACAAAAAAGTGCCAGATTTCTTATCACCATGTCTCAACCTCAATCCGTTACGCTCTGGATCCGTCAACTCAAGTCAGGCGGCAGCACCGCCGCCCAACAGTTGTGGGAAGTGTATTTCCAGCGGATGGTTGCCTTAGCCCGCAAAAAACTCGAGGGGGCTCGCCGAGGTGTCGGTGACGAAGAAGATGTGGCCCTGAGCGCCTTCAAGAGCTTTTGCCTGGGGGCACGCAACGGCCGATTCACCCAGTTGCTAGATAGTGACAATCTCTGGCCGCTGCTGATGGCGATCACCGCCCACAAGTCCGTGGATTTCATCCGTAGCGAGAACCGCCAGAAGCGCGGAGGCACGAGGCAGCAAGATGACGACGGAAGTTCCGCTTCTGCTGAAGATCGTCCCGTGGCGGTCTCGCTGAGTGAGATCATCAGCCAAGAGCCATCGCCAGACTTCACGGCCGAGATGTCCGAACACTTGCAGCGGCTGATTGCCCGGTTGGATGAAACAGGCGATCTGGATCTGCGACGGATCGCGTTGCTCAAGTTGGATGGGTACCGCACTTCCGAAATTGCTCAAGAAATGGGTTGCGTACGCCGCACCGTTGAACGCAAGATGCAAGTGATCATTCGACTCTGGGGAAAGGATGTTGCATCGTGAATGCACGGCAGGAGAGCAGCTTCGAGGAACTGCCTGAAGAGTGCATGCTGCGCATCAATCAGTGCTGCAACCGGTTCGAAACTGCCTGGCAATCAGGCACCCAGCCAAGTTTGGAAGAGGCGCTCCATGAATTCGAGCCGGAGCATCACCTGGCCGCGCTCGAGGAACTGTTGCCGCTGGAGATTGAGTATCGCCAGCAAGCAGGCGAATCGCTTGCCGTTGAAGATTATGCCCTGCGATTCCCGCAGTTTGATCGCAATCGTCTGGCTCAACTGATTGCCGCTGAAAGTTCAGCAGACCCTGCAGACGCCGACATGCCTGACAAGCTGGGCGATTACAAGATTCTATCCAGGCTTGGGGCCGGAGGTATGGGAACGGTTTACAAAGCCATGCACGAACGCATGGGGCGATTGGTGGCCGTCAAGGTGCTTCGCCCTGAGTTGCAACAGAATCAACATCTGCTGCACCGGTTCGATCGCGAAGTGCGCGCGGCGGCCAGGCTTTCGCATCCCAACATTGTGGCAGCACTCGACGCTCGCGAACAAGACGGCGTTCACTTCCTGGTCACCGAGTACGTGGAAGGGGCTGACCTGGATGAGATTGTCCGTCGCAGCGGACCGCTCAATATGGCAGAAGCGGTGGATTGCCTGATTCAAGCGGCACGCGGATTGGACTACGCCCATCAACATGGGGTGGTGCATCGTGATATCAAGCCGGCCAACTTGCTGCGTGATTCCCAGGGTATGGTCAAGATCCTGGATATGGGGCTCGCCCGACTCGATACCCCAGACGATCCCACGGCCACCGAACTGACCAAGAGCGGCATGGTGATGGGCACGGCCGCCTATATGGCGCCCGAGCAGGCGCGCGACACCCGTCGCGCGGACGCGCGATCGGACGTTTATAGCTTAGGCTGCACGTTGTACTTTTTGCTGACCGGTCGGCCGGTGTATCAGGCAGAGACGCAGGTAGATACGATTCTCTCGCACATCAACACTCCGGTTCCGTCATTGATGTCGGCAACGTCGGCAACGCCCCGTGGCCTCGAAGCGATCTTTCGTCGAATGGTGGCCAAGAACCCGCAAGACCGGTTCCAATCTGCGGCCGAAGTTGCCACATCGCTGGAGACGTTTTTATCGGAGGGGGAATTCGAAACGGCACCACTCCCTGATCCATCGGAGCGTGTGACCGCCCGGCTTGCGCCAACCGCCATGTTGGAACGAACGGTGGTGGGTGAAGATCTCTCTCCGCCACCCCCCAGCGCGCCGGATGCATCTGACCCCGCGAGCAACAACCGCTGGCTTTTGGCCGTTGGCGGTTTGGCAACACTGGCCGTGGCGTTGTTGGTTTACGCCAATTGGTCGGACGCACCTCAAGAGAACCCTCCGATACCACCACAAGTCGCTTCCACCGCAGACGACTACGTGCTCGAGTTCAATGGACGTTCGAGTTACGTCCGCGTGGCAGATCTCACGCCCGTGGCCGGCGAGTCGTACACCCTGGAAGCGATCGTGCGGCCCAGCTTTCGGCGCACCTCGAACATGATCTCCTGGCTAGGGCCCGACTGGATGGCCCTGTACATGACCGAGAGTCAATGGGGAGTCGGACGCCGGGTTGGGGAAGAGTCGCACTTGATTGCTGCCGCACAAGTTCCGCAGTTGGGCGAACGGGTCCACCTGGCCGGCACGGCGGTCGGAGCGGAGTTACGGCTGTTCGTCAATGGCGTACTGGCGGACGTCAACGGCAGCGGGTTCGCTTTGCCTGAAACCACAGGTGGCCTTTGCATTGGCGGAGTCCCACGCGAGCTGTTGCCAGAAGACCAGAACGATCGGTTCTTCGGCGGAACGATTTACGGCGTGCGAATCTCCCGGGGTGTGCGATACACCGAGTCGTTCGATCCACCAACGGTCCTTTCCCAGGATCAAGCAACGATTGCCACCTTCACGTTTGACGCCGGCCAAGGAACCCAGGTGATAGGGAGTGGAGATCGTGCCTGGCAAGGTGAGATCAACAACGCAACCTGGCAGCGAACTCCCGCCGACGCCGAGTAAACATTTTCGGAAGCCCATTCACCTTCGACAAACCCCAGGCTGATTGGTAGAGAGTACCGATGACGCACCGCAGAGACTTCATCAAGATCCTAGGGACAACTTCATTGGCCGCTGCCGTCGGTCCGGCCGGTTTCCAACATCAGGCCGATGCGGCAAAGGCACGGCCAGGGCAACCTCAGGACCCACCGCGAGACCTCAAGCCCAACGGGGCTGACATCGGTTCTATCTTTCCGCAGATTCAAGCGTTGGCCGGCACGGGTGACTATCCTTACTCGTTTCTGAGCGGTCGGTTTGATTCGTTGGAAGCATTCAAAACGGCAGGCAGAGCCAAGCTGCAAGAAGCTTTCGTCTATCGCCCTGACAACGTAGACCCGCACGCGGAAGTGATTGACCGCCAAGACATGGGAGATTTTGTTCGGGAGAAGGTGCTGTTTTCGACCTCTCCCAACTTTCGCATTGCTGGCTACGTGCATCTGCCGAAGAACCTCAGCGCTCCGGCACCTGCGATCGTTGATCTGCATTCGCACGGCGGTATGTTCCTGTTCGGCAAGGAGAAGTTGATTGATTTTGGGAACAATCATCCGGTCATGGAGAACTATCACGCCAAGGTGTACGGTGACCGCCCCACCACCACAGCTCTGGTTCGTCGCGGTTACGTGGTGATCACCATTGATGCGTTCATGTTCGGCGAGCGACGGTTGATGATGGACGAAGATCTCAAACATGGTTGGGATCGGGCTAACTACTCGCTGGAAGTAGCAGACCTGCTCAATCGAAAATGCCGTGGCAAAGAAACCACCCTGGCCAAGAGCCTGGCCTACGCCGGTATCACCTGGCCAGGCATCATCACCTGGGACGACATGCGCACGGTGGACTACCTGGCCACTCGGCCCGACGTGGACGCTGCACGAATTGGCTGCATGGGCGTTTCTTTGGGAGGTTGGCGAACGCTGATGCTGGCCGGCATGGACGAACGGATTGCCGCCGCCTGTGTGGTCGGGTTCATGTCAACCGTCAAACCGATGTTGCACCGGCATATCGACACGCATTCGTGGTCGCACTTTGTGCCAGGTTTGCACCAGTACCTGGATCTTCCGGACGTGGTCAGCATGATGGCCCCGAAACCTTTGATGGTTCAGCAATGCCGACAAGATGGGCTGTTTACTCCCCAAGGGATGCGTGAATCGGTCGACAAGATTGCGGCCGTCTATGAGAAGGCAGGCGTGCGAGATCGCTTCGCCGGCAAGTACTTCGACAACCGCCACCGGTTCGACGTGCCGATGCAAGACGTTGCCTTCGATTGGTTTGATGCCCAATTGAAGAACTGAACCAGCATGACCGCATTGCCAGCACTGCCGTCGAGCGATCGATTTCTTTGATCGTTTTTTCGAGCTTGCCGGTCGCTGCATGTGGTGGATTGGTCTCCGCAGGATGGCGGCAAGTTGCTAAGATCCGCCCGCTGTGCGATTGAACGCCAGCGGTGGTGTCTAACTTGCTGTCACGGAGAGACCGGCATGAGTTCCCCCAATCCGTCGAAACAGTTTCGGCAAGCACAACGTCAAGGCAGCAGTCCTGCACCTTCTGGCAGCGTCACAACTGCCGTCAAGAACGCGGAAACGTCGCTTCCGACAGACTACCCGTGCTATACGGTGACGGACGTGCCTGCCGCTGGGGGCGTTTCGCTGGAAGACCGGAGCCGGGAGCTTTGCGCGTTGTTGGAAGAGGGACGCGTGCTGTATTTCCCGAAGTCGCCGATCCGCATGAACCCGGACGATATCCAGTTCCTGCTCAGTCAAAAACAGTCGGACAGCCGGTATCACAAAAACATTGCCTTTCGCCCACGTCAGGACCGGGTGACCGGGGTTGATCGGAAGGCGATGGATGCCGACCGGCTGAAGTTGGTGATGCGGCACTATAAGAACGAAGCGCAGGATCTGCTCTGCCGGTTGATGCCTTCGTACAAGAACTACCTGAGCCTGGACTACGGCAGCTTCCGACCTTTGCAGGAAGAGGGGCGTGCCGTACGCCTGCACGCTCGCAATGACTTGTTGCACGTGGACGCGTTCCACACCCGACCGATGTACGGCAATCGGATCTTGCGGGTGTTTACCAACATCAACCCTACCGAATCTCGCCGCTGGATCACCACCGATCCGTTTGACGTGCTGGTGAAGACCTTGGCAGATACGCCTGAGTTGCCGTTGCCGCGTCCTGCTGGCAAGAGCTTGCCGGACTCATTCAGCCGGCTGATTCGGGGCTGCGTTAAGCGATTGGGACTGCCGGCGACACTTCGTTCCCCGTACGACGAATTTATGATTCGCATGTACCGGCACATGAAAGAGAACAGCCAGTTCCAGGAGACCTGCGTCAAGCATCACTCGGCATTCCCGCCTGGCTGCTCCTGGGTGGTCTATACCGATATGGTTTCGCATGCGGCGTTGTTCGGCCAGTACGCTCTAGAACAAACCTTTGTGGTTGATCGCAAAGGGATGGTTTGCCCTGACAAAACGCCGGTGAACATCTTGGAACGGATGGTGGGTGCCGAGTTGACCTCGCCCATCTAGTGGCACAAACGTGGTCATTACGCTCCGTCGTGATGACAACCGTGGCGATATCGCCAGTCATGCTTCCTCGCTGACGCATCGAGCGAGGATTGATAGCTCAAATTTGTTCGCGATCCTGGGACTACAGCATGGTGCCGGACTGGGGATCGACGGTCACGCCACCGGTCAGGTCAGCCAGGGCGTTGAGCGCAATGAGCAGCGCGCTGGGATCGAACATTTCGTCCACATCATCGGATGAGTCCGCGTCGACCTGTTCGAAGTGCATCACGTCAAACCGAGCGTCACAGGTGGCGATTCGCTTGAGTTGCTGACGCCCTTGGTCATCGGTGACCATGGCTTCCAACTCCGCCCTGAGGTCTTCCCCTTGCTCGATGACTTCAGGGCCCACCATCAAGCTGATGTCGATGGCCGCATAGTCATCGGGTGCCAGCAAGGTGGCGGATTCGAATCGGCCCTCCTCATCGGTGCGTAAATCGCTGAACTCGAAGCGGTCGCTGAGTTGCGAAAGCACCGCTTGAATTTGCTCAGCCGAGGGGATTCCCGTCGATTCGAAGAGCACGAAATAAGTTTCGCGCCAGCGATAACCGCTCCGCTCAAACAACGACATGCGCAGATACCCTTGATGTTAAGGCCAGTCGTCCTCTTCTTCCGCAGGGCCAAGGCCCCCTTGCCAGGTTTCGAGCGCTTCGAGCATTGAGTCCCGTTCGCCACGTTTGGCCCAGACGGATTCTCCCTGCTCGAGGCGAACCTCATAGTCCCCTTCTCGTTGGCAATCGGGGGCTCCGCAGAAATGGGGCGTTGCGGAAACCCAGATCACCCGATAAAGCGGGATGTGCTTATCATCAACAATGCAAAAAATCGACATACCTCGGCCCTGGTTGACGGCAGTCTGCCGAAGAGCAAATTTGGCTTGCTGCACGGTAGACTACCAAACGCGGACGACCATGCGTGGACATTCACGCATCTTGCTGGGTTCGTCGCCAAGGGACAAACACAGCACCCTGGCAGTTCCTTCCCTCGCCTCCTCGAGGGGATTCTCCGCGCTCGACGACTTCTTATGATACTGAATGTTCCGGTCCGAGTCGTCAACTACCAGCAGATAACTCTTGGGACCGATTCGCGGCTGCTGCAACCGCGCTCATCAAAGCCCCCCGAACCGCCGACTTCTCCAGAACCTCCAAGCCGGCGATCGTGGTGCCGCCAGGGCTGGCCACCTGGTCCTTCAAAACCGCCGGATGCGTGCCGGTGTTCAAGACCATTTGAGCAGCTCCCATCACCGTCTGCGCAGCGAGTTGCGTGGCCACGTCGCGCGGCAACCCCATCCGCACGCCGCCATCGCTGAGGGCTTCGATCACCAAATAGACGAAAGCCGGCCCCGAACCGGAAAGCCCCGTCACGGCATCCAGCATGGATTCGTTCACGGAGAGGGCCAACCCTACCGAGCCCAACAGCTGCTCCACCAAGTGACCGTCTTCAGGCATTGCCCCAGGGCCCAGGCTGTAGGCACTGGCCCCTTGGCCAATCAGGGCCGGCGTATTGGGCATCACGCGGACAATCCGAGCCGGCGAGGCTGCCGCGGCTAACTGCTCCAGACGAATCCCAGCGGCAATGGAGATCAACAGCTGTTCGCGTTTGAATTGCCCTTTGAGTTCTGCAAAGACCGCACCTGCATACTGTGGCTTGACCGCCAAGAACACCACATCCGAGCCAGCCAGAACCTGGGCATTGTCATTCGACGTGGTGGCACCCGTGGCTGCTGCAAACTGATCTCGCGCGGCAGCCAGGGGATCAGCAGCCAAAATCTTCTCTGGCTGCGTCAGTCCGGCGGCAAGAAAGCCTTGCGCGAGGGCGGTAGCCATCCGGCCAGCACCCAACATGCCCAGGTTTATGTCAAGCATCAATCTGCCTTTGGAGAATCGAGGAACGAACTCGGCCACGCGGCCGGTTCTCGATTCTATCGAGGCAACGTCCTCAAACCAATTCAGCGAGGTGCAGAAAACCTTTGAATAAGATGCCGCGGATCGCCACCAACTACGGTTGCTGAGGGGGCGCCGGTTCGTTCGGGACATCCGGGGGAAGCGCGAACTGGCCATCCGGATCAAAGACAGGCGGTTCTTGCGGGGGGCCATCTGTCAATCCGGGAATCGGAGGAACTTCCGGAACAAAGCTGCCGATCGCTCGCTGGAAAATACCTCCCAACGCGCCACCGATTCCTTTGCCTTTTCCACCAGCAGGAGGACCGGCGTTGGGATCCAAAGGAGGTTCGCCACCGACAGGGATGGCCGGTTTGACTTCTGGAGGTTCACCGGCAGGCTGGCCTGGATTCAGCGGATCATTGGGTCCGGTGGCGGGCTCACCAACCGGCGGTGCTGGCTCCGTGGGCGTGACTTCTGGCGGTTCGCCAACAGGTTTGCTCAGTGGGTTGTCAGGGTTTGCGGTGGGAGGTGTGACTTCTGGCGGAACTTCGCCACTGGGCTGAAACACCGATTCGCCCGGCTCGACCGGAGTGGTCACGTTGGGTCGGGCGTTCTCAATCTGCTCATAACGTTGGCGCTGCCGCTCGGCAGCTTCGCGCTCCACGATGGCCACCGCCATGGTGCGATGCCGCTCGATCGAGAGTCTGGCCACACCTTGCAGGCGTTCCAAAGAACGGTCAATCGGATAGATACTGCCGGCAGCCATCGCCTCCATTCTGGCACCCACGGCAAAGTCCGCGTCCGCTGCCTGGCGACGTCCCAAATTGAGCAACGTCATGCCACGGTAATAGAAGACGCGAGGATCGTCCGTTTCGTTCGAAATCGCGGTTGAAAACAGATCGTAGGCTTCCGTCATGCTGCCTGAAAAATAGGCATGCACGCCGGCCCCAAACAACTGCTTGTTGACATCTTGCCCCTGTCCCATGGATGGCTGGCCAGGAGAAAGAAAGTTCCCCAGCCCAATCAAAGCAACGGCGAGGAATTGAATACGGGACATAGCAACGTCTCCTAGACGAGTTGCGACCGCGGAATGGTAAATCAGCAATCAACGTGATCCGCTGCGGGAAATGTAAAGAGAGAGGGCTCGGCGGTCAGGCGACGCGCGACCGGGAAGCGGATCATTTTCCCCGGCAAACTCTCTCCAAACCCATCCGCCGATCCTACTCTCCCCCCGAAACCTTTGCAAGTTTGCCGAATCGTCAGAAACCCTAACTCGTGCCAACTTGGGTACGATTACGCGGGTCGTGCAGCACAGGGGATCCGGTGGCCGTTCACTGATCGCTGGAGTCGGGGCCATCCGCCCAAATCCCACGGCGCGCAGCGCGTGCTTCGTCCTGCGCGGCCAGCAGCGTGCGTTTGAAGGAACTCGCGAAGTTGTAATGCGGTTTCGCTTTGGCCAGCCCGGCCCTGACGAGCTCCTCGTTGAGCGAGACATCCCCTCGATTCACATAAGCTAGATGCCGGCCGAAACGGTCGATTCGTTCCTGGTCGAATCGCAGCCGAATCTCCCCTTTCGCCACAAAATCCTTGGTGAACTGCGTCGCTTCGTCCGCGAATGGTTCGGGGCCGGTACCACGCAGAGAGTGCTTGGTTTCCGGACAATCAATTCCCAGCAATCTCACCTTCGCCTGATTCTTCAGCACGAAGGTATCGCCATCGATCACGTACTCAATTTCGACGGGGCCTTCGTCCAGGCTTTCTGGCTCGGTTTGTTGCGAAGTTTGCCAACCGCGATACGCCCCCACAATCAGCATCAGTAGCACTGCTGCCAGGGGAAGCTTACGGCGTGAACGCCAAGGAGATGCCATGCGATAGATCCGATTCCTGCGGCCACACTCCCAGCCAACTGCCTTGGGAGGTAGGGACGCCTTATGAGTGAGAGAGACTTTGTGCAATCGTAGCCCGATGCGTCAGCGAGGAAACCCAGGCGGCGACATTCCTGGTGTTCTCTCGCTCATACTTCGGGTTGTGATCGGTCCGGCGTTCACCGGTTACTTATCTCGCTTTATCGCTTTAAAGCCCGTACAGCGGTGTGAGCTTACCACGCAGGTATCGCAGCAGCGGTTTGTGCGAAAGGGGTTTGCCGGTCACACGCTGCACGAGTTCTGCGGCCGGATAGCGACGCCCTGGCCGGTGGATATGCTCGCGAAGCCAACCGAGCAAGGGTGCAAAACTTCCCTGGGCAAACTGCGCGGCCAGGTCTCCCAGGTCGGCTTCGGCTTGCTCGAAGAACTGTGCCGCGTAGAGATTGCCTAACGAATACGTGGCGAAGTAACCAATCGCGCCGCCGCTCCAGTGGATGTCCTGCATCACGCCGTCGGCATCGTTGGGAGCCCTGATTCCCAAATAGCTTTCGTACTTCGCATGCCAGGCTTCAGGAAGATCCGCCACTGCGAGATTGCCGGAGATCAACTCCTGTTCCAGTTCGAAACGGATCAGAATATGGAGGTTGTACGTGGCCTCATCCGCTTCGATCCTGATCAACGAGGGCTCCACGTTGTTCGCGGCAAAGTAGAAGTCGTCCAGCGAGACTTGGGAAAACGCCCCCGGCATCGCCTGTTGCAACTGAGGGTAGAAGTGCTGCCAGAACGCGCGGCTGCGTCCGACCATGTTCTCCCACATCCGCGATTGTGACTCGTGGATCCCCAGCGAAACGGCATCGCCTAGAGGGAGTCGAACTGATCGTCGCGGAGGCCTTGCTCGTACATCCCATGCCCTGCTTCGTGCAGGATGCTAAACAGCGCGCTGCCAAAGTACTCTTCGAAGTATCTGGTGGTGATTCGACAATCGCGAGGGCCCATGGTCGAACAGAACGGATGATCGGTAGTATCGAGACGTCCCCGCTGGAAATCGAACCCAATGGCACTGGCCACTTGCCGACCGAAACGATCCTGGTCGGCGGCCGCAAACTCGCCACGCATGGCGTTCACAGGGCACTGCTTGCCGCTGGCGGTTACCTCTTCCACCAACGGAACAAGATCCGCGCGAAGACCTTCGAGAACACGGGCCACGTTGGACGTGAGTTCGCCCGGTTCATAATCGTCCAGCAGCGCGTCGTAAGGAGACTCGTCGTAGCCCAGAGCCTCGGCTTCTTGACGTTTGAGCTCCACCAGATGTTCGAGCTTGGGCTGGAAAGCCGCGAAGTCATCGTTGCG
Source organism: uncultured Planctomycetia bacterium (assembly GCA_942492195.1). GTDB lineage: Bacteria > Planctomycetota > Planctomycetia > Pirellulales > S012-138 > CALOEH01. The sequence continues at coordinate 36,087 of CALOEH010000107.1, forward strand.
TCGAGCGGCGGCCCAGGTGTGTTGGCCAATGACGCTCGCCCTGGTCAGCTCTTCGACCAAAGACTTGGGAAGCTTGTTCTTCTTGTCGAAATCTCGCTTGAGCTCACGGACATTGGCCGCCGCTTCAGAATCCGGATCTTCTGCCAAGGTGCAGTCTGCCAGTTCCGCCAGCTTCTCACCATAGGCGGAGTCGGTGCGGCGGTCGTGGAGCAAACCCGTTAGCGCCGTGATTTGTTCGGCCCGATACTCCGCAGCCTGCGGGGGGAGCAATGTCCGTTCGTCCCAGTGAAGAAGCGACTCGATCGAAGCGAATACGGCGTTTTGGCGAGCGTGTTCGCAAACTTGGTCCAGAAGTTGCTTAATACGGTCCATCAACAAGTTCTCTCGACTACGATGGTTTCTTCAACGTCAACCCAGGTGAGGTGAATAGTGAGCAAGTTACCCCTTCCCGTTCCATTCGGCAACTGTTGTAAGTACAGTCGCTGTAATATGTAGCGACCAGCAATGCCTGATCGGCCCTGGCAGCCAGGGCAGCCCCGTTCCGTTGAAATTTCGTTGACACGTTTTAGCAGGATGTTTACACTCGACTTAAGTGCCTATCAGCACAACATCTTACGGTTGACTTTCTGCAACACGTGCACTTTCCGAAGCTGTTCTTTCGCCACATTCGTGGTGAGGGGTGGCATCGTGGCTTCACAATTCGCGAGTTCCATTCACCCACTCTTTTCAGCGTTTCTTCAAAAGATCTTTTCTGATGCGTGCCGTTGCGGTGTGCATCACTTCAGTGTGTTTTCATTGTGGGAACAGAGAACATGGCAAAGTCTGAAAGCCAAGGCCTCCAAATTGCGGTGATCATTTTTGCGCTGCTCACCATCATGTTGAGTGGAGCGACCTTCTACTTTTTCAAAGAATCGAGCGATGCCTCGATCAAAGCCGTCGAGGCGGATGCCGCCCGCGGTCAGGCAGATCGGGCACTGCGTGACATCGTGGTGGCCATCGAACGCCTGAAGACCATCATCGGGGTCGATCCCCAGATGGCGGACGACAAGATTGAGGAAGTGTATACGCAAGACAAGCAGGTGTTTATGAACACCTTCCCGGACGACAAGCAGACCTATCGTGCTGCGTTAGCATTCTTGATCGAATCGCTCAATCAGTCCAAAGACGAAGTGCTCAAAGAACGGGTGCAGTTGGTCGCGCTTGAGAAACGGATTGACGAGCTGGAAGCCGCGGACATTGAACGCAACAAGATCCACGCCGCCGCGGCTGCCAAAGCCGCCCAAGATCTCAATAACGAAAAGGCCAAGTTCACCGAGCAACTCACGGCAGTCACGGGTGAGAAAAATGCCTTGACCGGTGATCTTCGCAAAGTACGAGATGATTTGGCAGCGTCCGAACAAGCACACGTGGCTGAGGTCCAGCAGATCCAGCAAGAGGTGCAATCTTCGAAGAATCAGAACGAGCTCCTGAAAGCCAAGATCGACGCTGTGGAACAAACCACCTTCGAAGTGGCTGACGGAACCATCCGTGCCGTCAACCAACGAAAAGGGACCGTCTGGATCGACCTGGGTCATGCAGACGGGCTGATGAAGCAGGTCAGCTTCAGCGTCGTGGATTCGAAGGCCACGAGCGTCACGAACGATACCCGCAAAGCTGCGATCGAAGTCGTGGATATCCTGGGTGCCCATCTGTCAGAAGCCAAGATCTTGGAAGACGAACTCACCGACCCCATCTTGCCGGGTGACAAAATCTTTACCCCGCTCTGGCATCCTGGCCGTCGTGAACACTTTGCCTTGGCAGGGTTCATGGATATTGACAACGACGAAGTGGATGACCGGCAGAAGATTATCGACATGATCGGCATCAACGGCGGCGTCGTGGATGCTGAACTGACTCCCACAGGCGAACTCGTTGGGCAAATGAACATTGACACCCGTTACATTGTTGTTGGCGATGAGCCCACCGACTTTGCCGAAAAGTACGGAAAGATGCGAGGCGAGGCCTTGGACCTGGGAGTCGAAGTCTTGACACTCGACAAATTCCTGGACCATGTTGGCTTCACCGGCGTTACCAGGGTTGTCCCGTTCGGCCGTCGTTCTCGCCCCGAAGACTTCATGAATGTCCCGCGTGAGGAAGGGTCTCGCGTTCGTCAGGCACCCGGCGGTGCCACCAGCGGCGCGTTCCGCAAACGGACCCCACCGGGCCGCGGCACCAAAGGTTCTGGCTACTGATTTCGACCCCAGGTGCAAGCGTCGAAGGCACCAGGCTACCGTTGATAACATCAAGAAATGGGTTCGCGTTCTTGAGGCGCGAACCCATTTCTATTTGCGAACCTGGTGAGCCCCTCGCAGTCGCCAGTCATGGTCCTCGCACCGGTGACACGATGTGACCTGACGATGTGACCCGATGCCGCGGCGACAGGATCTTGCCGCCGTGGGCAACGAGCACGGTTCCAACTCGCATCTGAGAAATCATTGGCCAACTTGGATGGGTGTCGGATATACTGCCGGCTACTTGGAATTGGTTGCCGAGGTGCCGCCCACCAGAGACCAAAGGGGGATGCGGCACAATTCTTGTGTGGGTACGCATACGAGGTTTCTCAGTATGGATCAGGTTTTCGAAGGCACGCCTGAAGCGACGATCGAACTCGCAGGGCGCAAAGTCACGCGCAGCGAGGTCACTGGCGACTGGGGGTCGCGTCTGCAGTGGGAAGTTCGCCACAATGGCGAGGTGATCGCCACCCCAGCGGCCAGAGCAGAAGTTGCGTACGAACATCCCGAGCCCAAGCCTGGTAAGTACGAGATCGTACTCCAGATGTGGAAGTACGAAGGCTACAAGAGTGGCAGCCAAGGCCAGTACATTCCGATTTCCAACTCGGTGACGTACACGGTTTAGTGGAATGCAGCTTGGTAGAACGGTGGTCCCAACGGTTCATCTGCCGAGGCACCCGTAACGTTTTTCTTGGTTCGTGAACAGTTGGGACAATTGTTCTACACTAACCGGTCAAGGCCGCATCGACCCAGACCATGGAGAACAGCCCATGTTGCATGTTGGCAACGAGCGCGTCCCGGTGTGCAGTGGAGTTTCGCGACGGAGTTTCTTGCAGGCAGGTGCCGCAGGAATGGCGGGGCTCTCCCTTCCCAACCTGTTGCGTCTGGAAGCCGCGGGTGCGATCGACGAGAGCCAGGCTAAGATCCGCAACTGCATCACGATCCTGCTCGTTGGCTCGCCAGGGCATGTGGATACCTGGGACATGAAGCCGGACGCTCCGGACGAGATTCGCGGCAAGTTCCGCCCCATTTCGACCAATGTCTCAGGCGTTGATATCTGCGAGCACTTCCCGATGATGGCCAAGATGATGGATCGCGTGGCGCTGATCCGCAGCCTGCACCATGAGGCTGGTCCGACGCATGGACACGGCCAACGCTGGATGATGACCGGCCATGAGTTCACGGCCAACAACTTGAAACCGCACACCGGTTCGGTGATTGCCAAAGTCTTTGGACCTCGCGGAGCGCTGCCTGCCTCGGTAATTCTCCCTGGCCCTATTGGCAATACCGGAGGGCCGGTCCTCAGTGGGCAGTTTGCCGCACACTTGGGAAGTGCCTACGAACCGTTCTTCCTGGGTGCCGATCCCGCGCGGAGCGATTTCAAAGTGGCAGACCTCACCGCGCCCAAAGGCCAGACGGAGTTTCGCATCAACGCCCGGCGTGACCTGTTGGCCCAACTGGATGACCTGCAGAAGACCAACGAAGCTGCCGCCGCGGAACAATACGATACGGCCTACCAGCGGGCGTTCGACCTGTTGACCTCGCCCAAGTCCAAGCAGGCGTTCGAGATGGACCTGGAGCCAGACAATTTGCGTGACCGGTACGGCCGGAACACGTTTGGCCAGAGCTGTCTGATGGCTCGCCGGTTGCTTGAGAACGGCACGCGCTGCGTAACCATCAACCACTTCGACACAGTGTTCAACATTGCCTGTTGGGACATGCACGCCAACGGCGGCAGTTTGAACAATACCTATGCCGACTACGAGCGGCAGCTCTGCCCTCAGTTTGACCAGGGATTTACCGCGCTGATTGCTGATCTGGAAGATCGCGGCATGCTCGAAGATACGGTAGTTGCAGTGGTTAGCGAGATGGGGCGAACGCCCAAACTGAACAAGAACGGCGGCCGCGACCATTATCCGCCGGCCTGGACCAACTTTCTATGCGGTGGTCCGATCCGCGGCGGACAGGTGATTGGATCGACCGACAAGATTGGCGCGGCCCCCCATGATCGGCCCGTTTCTCCACCTGAGGTGGTGGCCTCGGTCTATTCGGCCATGGGCATCGATCTCGAAACGACCATGATGCCAGGCCCCGGCGGGCGGCCGATTCGCCTGATCGAAGCCGAACCGATTCCAGAACTCTTTTGAATTTTGCCTACCGAGCCTCTAAGGTGGATGTTGGGTTGGTTGTGACTGTGCCAGCTTGGCCAGGTTCTCAACAGACCACTTCGTCCAGCTTCCCTCCATTCGTACACCTTCCTGCCGCGCCTTCGCTGTGCGGTGTATTGCCATGCCATACCGTTTGCCATCGGGCTGCACTGGATCATCGCTGTTGCTGAGAGGGGTCGCCCTCGTCTGCGGGTTCGCCTGTTGGGTAGCCTCCGCGCCTGCCGCACGTGCCGCCGAACCAACCGTCACAGCGATCATGCCGCTAGGGCTGGAGATCGGAGCCACGACCACACTCACCATCTCTGGCACAGGCTTGAGCCAAAACCCGCAACTGTTGCTTTCGGTTCCGATTGCGAAGCAGCAGGTGCAGGAGGGAAGCAACGATCGGCAGCTGAAGATTGATATCACCCTGGCCAACGAGGCTCAGGCGGGTTACGCCAACCTGTGGGTGGTCACGGACGAAGGGACGTCGGCCCTCAACGTGATCCCGCTTGACGGCCTCCCCGACATGGCTTGGGCAGACGTTACCGAAAAACTCCCGGTCGCCTACACGGCCAGACTCACTGGCAGCAACCGACTCACGACCACAATCGCCGGCAAGAAGGGGCAACTCCTGCAGATTGAAGTCGAATCGCAACGCCTGGGTGGCGCGGTCCGCCCGGTGGTGCATCTCTTCGACGCCCAGCATTTGCAGCTGGCGTACGTCATGCCGTCGGTGATTCTCAAGGGGGATTGTCGGCTCCAGAAGGAGTTGCCTGCGGACGGCCAATACACCATCGAAATTCATGACGCTCAATACGCCGCTGGTGGCACGGTTCCGGTCCGGGTCAAGATCGGCAGTTGGGACTATGCAGACCAGGTCTTTCCTCCGGCGGTGTCGGCCAAGTCAGGTGGTCAAGTCGAACTCGTAGGGCATGGCACATCGGGTCCCCTCAAAGTTTCCCCGTCGGACAAAGGGATTGAAGCGTTGAACTGGCCCGCCAAGAGTGTGTCCAGCGGTCCGCGTCCTTGGGTGCGTGTTTCGCAACTGGACGAAGTGGTTGAAGCCCGCGAGCAGGATCAGCCGCAAACGTTAGGTTCCGTGCCGATTGGCGTGAGCGGCCGGATTGCCACACCGGGCCAGCGTGACGTGTACGTTCTGAATGTGAAGCAGGGAGACGAACTCAACCTGGAGGTCTTTGCTGACCGCTGGGGTTCGCCGTTGGATGCGGTGTTGGAAGTTCAAACGCCTGAGGGACGTACGCTCGGCAAAGCAGACGATGCCGCCGGCACGACCGACCCCACCTTGGTGTACAAGGTGCCTGCCAAAGTGGAGCAGGTGCATGTGGTCATTCGAGACCTGTACGACCGCGGAAGTGCCGACTGCATTTACCGATTGGCAATCACTTCCTCGGCCAAAGCGAAAGCAGAATCGCAAACTGGTGGTGCATGGAAACTCTCCGTACCTTCGGCACATGTGACTATTCCAAGTGGAGGGCATGCCGTGTTCCCGGTGACCTTGGAACGAACCGGCATGGACGAACCCCTCCCGCTGACGCTGGCCGCTGGCGGCTTGAAGTTGGACGTCCCGGCCACGAAGGTTCCGACCGGTTCAACCGGCGCGCTGCTGGAGATCCATGCACCGGCAGGAGTTTCGCAAGCAGCGGTGATCAAGGTGCATGGTGCTCATGCCAATCGGCAACAGACCGCCGCCTATGCGGACCACGCGACGGGTGCCCTTCAACCTTGGTTGGCCGAAGAGATCGCGGTAGCCACGGGGCCGGCTTCCACGCTCTCGGTGAATTGGAAACAGTCCCCCCAAGACGCCGCCCTGGTGCTCGCAGACAAGGTCAGCCTGGAGGTTGATTGGAAGTTGCCCAAGATGCCGGCCGAAGAGGGAAAAGAGCCTCCCAAACCTGGTCCGGTGCAACTGCACTTCATCACCGCTCAAAAGATCCCCGAGGTCAACGGCCGCGCTGACGTGAATCAATCAATACGCATCGAGAAAGCGGTGGAAGTGCCGGCCGACAAGGGGACTGGGGCCATCTCGGTGTTGATTCCCAATACCTTGGTCGGGGAAGCGTACGATGTGGCCATCGAGGCTCGTCTGATGAGCGCCGACAAAAAACAGGTGCTGGCCTCGGCAACCACTCCGGTTCGCCGGATTGCCACCAAGAACCCGTTGCAATTGCAGTTGGCGGACGCCACGGCGCTGACCATTGAGCCAGGCAAAGAAATCGAAATTGCTGGACAGGTGGAGCGTCACGAGAGCCACAAAGGCCAGGTAACGATAACGCTCAAGGACCTGCCTGCCGGTTTTGTTGCCGCGGCGGTTGTGGTGAAGCCTGAGGAGCAGAAATTCGTGGTCAAGCTAAAGGCTCCCGCCACGGCCAAGCCTGGCGATCCGGTTACCTTGAATCTTTCCGGCATCGGCCCCCCGAATCCCAAGGCAGCCAACGTGCAAGTGACCAGCCCTTCGGTCCCGGTCCAATTGCAGGTGGTAGCCCCGCCCGAAAACAACAGCTAGCTCGGCACCCGGCCAGGCTTGCTCGCATGGCTGTCCGCACCAACTTGACGCTGATGGTTCGAGCTCTTCCCGCAAAGGTTTAATCATGATGGTTTGCCGATTCGCTCTGGTCGTGTGTTGCTGCCTAGGTGCGTTGAGTTCAGCCACCGGCGAGCATCTCTCGGCGGCCGAGCTTGCCGTTGCCCCCCAGTCGGTTCGAGTGGTGCCTGAGCAAATGGCGCTCGGTGTCCGCCGGCGTCCCCATTCGCTGCTTGTCACCGGCCGCACGGCGGAGGGGATCGATGTTGACCTGACGACCGTGGCTAAGTTCGAAATCAAAGACCCCAAGATTGCCAGGGTCGACGCTCTCGGCTGGGTTCATCCACTGGCCAACGGTTCGACGCAGGTTGAAATTTCGGCCGCTGGCCAAAAGTTGCAAGTCGCCGTGGAGTGCCAGCTGTCCGAGCAGCCTACGCCGTTTAGCTTTGTCGAAGACGTGATGCCAGCTCTTTCCAAGGCAGGCTGCAACATGGGTGCCTGTCATGGTTATTCGCTGGGTAAGAATGGATTTCGGCTTTCGCTACGAGGGGCGGATGCTGCCTTCGATTTCGATTCCATCACCCAGGAGTTTTACGGTCGCCGGATTCATGTGCATCAGCCAGCCGCCAGCTTGATGATCCAGAAGCCGCTGGGCAACGTACCGCACAAAGGGGGCGTGCGGTTCGAGCCCGACAGTCTGTTGCACGGTTTGCTCTTAGGCTGGATCCAGCAAGGTACCGAGAGCGATGTGGCATCGGCCCCCGTCGTGCAGTCGGTACGGATCGAACCGGAGCAGGTGGTCCTGCATCCTGAGATGCAGCATCAGTTGCAGTTGATTGCCACGATGTCCGACGGAACCGAGCGGGATGTGACGCACCTGGGCATTTACACCGTCAATACGGAGTCGGTGGCCACCTGCAGCGAAGAAGGCCTGGTCGAAACGCTGGACCTGGGTGAGACCGCGGTGGTGGCCCGCTACGAGCGGATCTTTGCCGTGAGCAATTTCATCGTGCTGCCGGCCGATACCAGGTTTGAGCCGAGTCCCGTTCCGCAAGATCATCTGATTGACCTGCACGTGGTCAACAAGCTGAACGAGATGAAGATTGAACCTTCTCCGTTGGCTACCGATGCCCAATTTCTCCGCCGGGTGTACTTGGACCTGATTGGCCTTCAGCCGACACCGGACGAAGTCCGAGCGTTTATTGCGGACACGTCTGCGGACAAGCGGGCTACGGTGATTGACTCCCTGTTCTTGCGACCAGAGTTTGTGGATCGCTGGTCGATGAAGTGGGGGGACCTGCTGCAGAACTCTCGGCTGTTTCTCTCGGACGAAAGCACGTATGCCTTCAGAGAATGGATTCGGCACATGGTCGCTTCCAACACGCCGGTGGACGAAATGACCCGGCAGTTGTTGACGGCCAGCGGGGGGGTGGATCAGGACCCGGCGGCCTCGTTCTTTGCCGTCAGCACGGATACCGACGATACCATTCAACGGGTGACGCAAGTGTTCTGCGGCGTGCGGATGCTGTGCGCCAAATGCCATCCACACCCTTTCGAAAACTGGACCCAAGCAGACTATTATGGGCTGCACAGTTTCTTCAATCAGGTCGCTTCCAAGGCAGACCCACGCCGGCCCGGTGTGCGTAACGCCAAGGCGATTTTGATCAACGCTGCGACCGGGTACAGCCGCAATCCACGCACCGGGCAGTTGCAACCTCCCAGGTTCTTGGGAGCCAACGAGCCTGAGGTCGTGATGAACGTGGATCGCCGCCAGCAGTACGCGGCCTGGCTCACTTCCGCAGAGAATCCGTTCTTTGCGCGGAGCATGGTCAACCGTTACTGGAGCTACTTCTTCCATCGCGGCATTATTGATCCGGTGGATGATTTGCGAACCACGAATCCTCCAATCAATCCGGGTTTGCTCACCGCACTGACCGAAGACTTTGTCGCGCACAAGTTTGATCTGCGGCATCTGATGCGGCGGATTGTAACATCGCAGACGTATCAGCGGTCGAGCGTGCCGACAGATAGCAACGCCCACGATATGCTGAACTTTTCGCACTGCTTGCCGCGGCGGGTTAGTGCCGAAGCACTGTTGGATTCGCTGGTGCAAGCCACGGCCGTCCCTGAACGCTTCAGCGGTGCCCCGGCCGGGTTCACGGCCGCACAGTTGCCAGATGCCACGGTGAAGAGCGAGTTTCTTGACCTGTTCGGCAAACCACAGCGGATGGAAGCCTGCGAATGCGAACGGGACGATGGTTCGAATATGCTACAGGCGTTGCATTTCATCAACGGCCCATCGATTCTCAACCGCGTGTCGAGCCCCGCAGGCAGGATCGCCCAATTGCTCAAAGCTCAGGCAGACGATGATCTGCTGGTCGAGGAGATGTACCTCTGGCTGCTGGCCCGACTGCCGAGCGAAGCGGAACAGGCGTTGGCTGCCAAACACTTCAGGGCTTACGGTGAGAAGCGTGCCGATGCCGCCCAAGATCTGGCTTGGGCACTGCTGAATAGCAAGGATTTCTTGCTGATTCACTAGTGGCGGGCGAAATTATCGAGCTGGCTACAGCATTCGCTCGTACTGCCGAACTCCACCCCGCTGGCCACTCATTGAAGTCAGCCTGGCCCGAGTTTTCCGTCGCCGGTGGCCCCTGTTCTACGTCAACGTGGATTGGGTTATCAGATCGGATTGGCGCGGCGGTGGACTTTCTTCCGGCGTGGCCGACTGCTGGCGCACGGTTTGCGTTGATGCAACACTCGGGGGGCAGTCCCCCCCTCTGACCCGCAGAAAGTTGGGAGAGTCCTGTATTCGTGACTATCCTTACAACTGGCATAACTCGCAATCCTGTCGTGACGGCGGTCGCGACCAACGTTGACAATGGCCTTAAGTGGTGGTGATAATAAACCTTGCGTAATTGTCTCAATCCTGCGGACAGGCGGCGCTGCATGGGCTGTGGCGGTCGCAAACAAATTCGATTCTCGAATCTGGGTTTGCGTGCCGCGGCATCGGGGTCGATGAAGACTAAGGTGATTTCCCCTAGGTCCTTCAAGCAACCGCCGAGCGTGCCATTGAGCCAAAACGTCGCTACATCGCAAATTCTGCAATTGGCCTTAGGCCAACAGGGAGTCGTTTGATGTCCTGGACCCAATGGCTGTTTGGCCGACGTCACACGCCTACTCGCTCTCGAGCCGAGGACATGGAGCTTTGGCTGCAACCGCACGTGCGGCAACTCGAAGCTCGCCGGGTGTTGGCTGGTAATCCGATGGTGATGGACTTTGCTGTCGATCTGAATGAGGACACCACCTTTACCTTCACGGAAGACGATTTCACCACCAACTATGCCGATAACGAAGTCGACGAAGATAATCCGCTGGTTAGCATCACCATCACCAGCGGGCCGACGTCCGGCAGTTTGACGCTGAATGGCGCAGAGATCATGGGGCCGATCACTGCCGCCCAATTGAGTACGTTGCGATACGTTCCAAACGCAGATATCAACGGCACGGATTCGTTTTCTTGGACGGCCTCAGATGGCACAGGTTCGAGTAATTCTGCCGCCGTCACGTTGAACATCGCCGCAGTCGATGACGACCCTGTGGTTGCGGATAGCACCGTCAGCGCTACTGAGGACACCGACTACACCTTCAGCGCCACCGACTTCACCGGTGCGTTTTCCGATGTAGACGGAGACACGCTGACGAAGATTACCATTACCCAAGTCCCGGGCACTGGCACGCTGAAATTCGATGGGGCTGATCTGCCTGACCCGGCAGATATCGCCTTGGCGGACCTTGGCAAACTGACGTACGAAGTGGTGGATGATTTTAATGGCAATGTCACGCTCCAGTGGACGGCCACCGCCAATGGAGTTGAATCCAACACCGGGTCGATGACCATCAACGTGGCGGCCGTCGATGACGACCCTGTCGTTGTGGATAGCACCGTCAGCACTACTGAGGACACTGACTACACTTTCACCGCCTCCGACTTCACCGGTGCGTTTTCCGATGTAGACGGAGACACGCTGACGAAGATTACGATTACCCAAGTCCCGGGCACTGGCACGCTGAAACTGGACGGGGCTGATCTGCCTGATCCGGCAGATATCGCCTTGGCGGACCTTGGCAAACTGACGTACGAAGTGGTGGATGATTTCAATGGCAATGTCACGCTCCAGTGGACGGCTACGGCTAATGGAGTTGAATCCAACACCGGGTCGATGTCCATCAACGTGGCGGCCGTCGATGACGACCCTGTCGTTGTGGATAGCACCGTCAGCACTACTGAGGACACTGACTACACTTTCACCGCCTCCGACTTCACCGGTGCGTTTTCCGATGTAGACGGAGACACGCTGACGAAGATCACCATTACCCAAGTCCCGGGCTCTGGCACGCTGAAACTGGACGGGGCTGATCTGCCTGATCCGGCAGATATCGCCTTGGCGGACCTTGGCAAACTGACGTACGAAGTGGTGGGTGATTTCAATGGCAATGTCACGCTCCAGTGGACGGCCACCGCCAACGGAGTTGAGTCCAACACCGGGTCGATGACCATCAACGTGGCGGCAGTGAACGATCCGCCCACGGTGGACGATGCAACATTCACGTTGAATGAAGACAGTACGTTCACTTTTACGCAAGCGAACTTTACTAGCCTATTCAACGATAACGATGGCGATTCTCTGACCGAGATCCAGATCAATTCGTTGCCGAGCAGTGGGACGTTGGCCGTGGGGGGAACGCCTGTCACCCTAGGGGCTACGGTCTCTGCTGCCAATTTGATGAACCTGACCTATGTGCCTGCCGCTAACGTTTCGGGGGACTTCACATTTAGCTGGTCGGCCAACGACGGAACCGTGTTCTCCCCCACCGGTACGATCACCATGAGCGTGGCGGCGGTCAATGACGTGCCTACGGTGAGCAGCGCCAGCGTGAGTGCGGATGAAGAAGTTCGATTTGACATACCCGCGACGACATTCACGGACAACATTGACGATGTCGAAGGGGACTCGATCGATTCCATCCGTATTGAGAGTTTGCCTAGCCGAGGCGTTCTGCGATTGAACAATTCGGTGGTGATGGTGAATGACGTCATCGATGCCGGAGATTTTGGCAACTTGAACTATACCGGGAACCTGGACTTGTTTGGTGCCGACAGTTTCACCTGGTCGGCGTCCGACGACGGCACCAACTACTCAGCGGTTCCGGCCACCTTGACGATCAACGTGTCCAATGTGGCCGACGTGCCGACCGTGTCGGATACGAGCATCGGGGCGACCGAGGAGACTCTGCTCTCGATTCCGTCCAGCACGTTCACCGACAACATTACGGACGTTGATAGTCCGTTCCTTCATTCCATTCGGATTGAGAGCCTGCCGACCGACGGGACGCTGCGATTGAATATGGCCGCCGTGACGGTCAATCAAGTGATTCGCGCCGCGGACATCGGGGGCTTGAACTACACCGGCGACCTGGACTTTTTCGGCACCGACGGCTTCACCTGGTCGGCCTCGAATGATGGCGTCAATTACTCGGCGGATCCGGCCACGTTGAGTATTGTGGTGGCGAACGTGCAAGATGCCCCGCTGGTGAGCGACCTGTCGATTGATATTGACGAAGATGTGCCATACACGTTCGCCATTGAGGATTTCGAGCCGGGATTCTCGGATGTAGACGGAGAGGAAATCGCGAGGATCAGGATCACCAGCCTGCCAACCAACGGAATATTGTCGCTTGGAGCCGTCCCCATCGTGCTCGGTGTGAGCAACACATTCAACGCGAACCTGATCTCCACACTCACTTACACTCCGGGGTTGAATTTTCAAGGGACAGATTCGTTTGGTTGGACCGCTTCTGATGGAAACGAGTTTGCCGCGGTGCCGGCTGTGATGACCATCAACATTGCCTCCGTCAACGACCCACCGGTCGGCGGCGACGATTCGTTCTTGGTGCTTGAAGATATCGCTTCTACTTGGGACGCCTCGGAGTTGCTGGCGAATGACAACGCCGGAGGGGGTGCGGATGAAGCAGGCCAAACCGTATCGCTGCGAAGCGTGAGTGCCAGTTCGGCACAAGGGGGCACCGTCACCCGCAATGACGACGGCTTCGGCAACATCTCCGTCACGTATACACCGCCCACGGACTTTGTGGGGACGGATTCATACACCTACACTTTAGAAGACGATGGAACGGACGCGGCGACTTCCACGGTGACGGTCACTTTGCAGGTCTTAGGCGTGAACGACGCTCCCGTAGTCACGGGAACCAACAAGTCAATTGGCGAAGACAACGTACTCACCACGACGGTAAATGCTACCAACGGACCACGTGGCGGAGGACTTTCTGCGCTCGCCAGAGAAGTTGGTCAGGTCTTGACGTTCAGCCCCGCATCAACCCTGCCTGTGCATGGAACGGTGGACATCTCCCCGACCGGAACCATCACGTACACGCCGAGTCCAAATTTCAGTGGAACGGACTCGTTCACGTTTCGGGTCACGGACGATGGGGTGAGTAACCGGATCGAAATGGTTGAAGATCCGGACAACCTTGGGACATTCATCCCGACGGCGGTGGAGTTTGCCGATCCACGCTTTACCGACGTAACCGTGAACATCACCGTGGATCCGGTGGTTGACGTCCCGGTGAGTTTTACGCCCAACCAAGTCACGCTCCGCGCTGGCGAAGGTTCGATCCTTCCGATTGACTTGTCAGGGCAGTTGCAAGATACGGATGGATCAGAAGTGCTGCAGTTTGTTGTGGAAGGAGTTCCTACGAGTTGGTCGATATCCAGCCCTAACGCGACATTCACGCGCAACGGCGGGACTTTGACGATCACCCCCCTGAACGTCAGCAACGGGTTTGCCACGGTGAGGCTGAACGCCTTTTCGCTGAATGAATCGACCGCCACACTCACCAGCACTGCTCGGGCAACCGAGTTGGCCCTGGCAAGCTCTGAGACTCCCTTTCGATATTCTTCTGAATCATCCTTGAATGCTGGTTTTGACAATGTGGCTCCCACCGTCGTTGCCAGCGCGACTCCGGTGACGGCTGATTCGATCACCATGCTGACGCTGCAAGTTACCGATCCTGGCATCCAAGATCCGTTGTTCGTGACCATCAATTGGACGGATGGAACGATCGAAACGTTGAGTGTGACCCAGGCGCCGATTACCGTTTCGCACTTCTTTGTAGGTCCGCCAGACCCCAACAATCCGGCGGCCCCGATTGATATCATTGTCACGGCGTCCGATGGTGTTGCTCAGACATCCGAGGTTGCCAGGGCTGATGTACCGTCGGGCGGAATCACAACGGTCTCGATCGACACCACACGTGACTTTGCCATCACGGACCTGGTCATAGTGGACCGGTTCATCAACACACTCGACACCGAGTCCATTACGCCGCAGATTACCCAACCGGTGGGACTCCTGGCAGGTGCTGGTGAATCCTTGATTCGCGAGGGTTCAGAGATTGTGTTGCGCGTGGTCAGTGTGGATGGAAAGGAGAGCGACAACATTCCGCTGCCAGCCAATACGTTGACCCAGTTGCGCCGCTTGTTTACCAGGCTTCCCGATGGCCACTACCGGATGTACATGCTCGAGTTGGGCACCGAACGTCAACGGATGATCTTCGACCTGTTCGTCCGGCAAGGGCGAGCAGTCAACCCGCTCGAAGTTTTCGAAGAAACAGGCGTTGGTGCCGTCGCCAACAAGCAACTCGTACCAGATGCCAAAGTGGCCACCGAGCAGCAGGCACCGGTATTTCCCACAACTGGCAATGCCGTGGATCCGGCGGCAGGTTCTAATTCCACGGAAGAAACGGGTGGCCCAATTGTTGTACCAGGCACGGCACCAGCCAACGGCAGCGATGCTGGCCAACCGGACGCTGCGGATGGTGCAGCGCTGGAACGGGAGGGGGCGGCTCTGGCAATTGATGCCGCTGCGGCAGATCATCCTTGGAACAAGATGGCCCGCCGCATGTCACCAGCGGCATCGCTGCTGATTGCGGCAACGGTCTCGGCCCAGATGTCTCGGAGCCAACGCACTTGGAACCAGCGAGTTCAGCGTGCGTTGGATGTCGTGACCAACAACCCGCTTAGCCAAGGTGCCCGCTGGCGGAGAAAGATTACCGGATCTGGGAGCGTGGAGTCGCCTCACCAGTAGGTCTCGCGAAGTCATCCATTCAACCGTTGCGAGGACGTCTCAACGTGCAATGTCCGTTCTGCGATTCACCACTGACTCCCACGGCGCAACGTACCGGACGTTGCCCTGAATGCGGGAATTGGCTCCCTAAGTCCTCCCTGGAACCTACTCCCGAGGATGAGGATCAGAAGTCCCTGGCTTCGCTCAAAGCCACACTCAATACCATAGTACGCAGGGCTGCCGCGGAAGCCGGGCAGTCAGAACCGCCGGTCGCACCAACTCCCCCTGGGGCCGATGATCCGCCGGTTCGGCATGCGCCGGTGGAGAATTTGAATCGTCAGAGTGATCCCAACGCGCAGACCATGGACGTGGGTTCTGTCCCGCCGGTTCCTTCGCAACCACCGGTTGACCAACCACCGGCAGATGTCGCTGCGCCAGGGGAGAACTTAAGTCGCCAGAGCGATCCCAACGCGCAGACCATGGACGTGGGTTCGCAGGCAGAGAACCCAGGGAATGCGCCGGGCGACATTCGCGCCACGCCGAGTGATATTCGTGCCACACCGCGTGATGAGTCTGAGGGTTCGCAAGAAGCGCGGATGTCTCAGATGTGGTCGGACGCGGCAGGGGGTGCGAGTTCGCCCCGGATGACCGTCAAGACGCGGAACAATCGGGTTACCTTGGGAACGAGCCTGGTCATCAAGCCGAGGACCATCCGCAAAGGTGTGGAACTCACGCTCGATGACATGCCGCAGTTCGCTTCGACGACCGAAAAGCCAGATCTGGCGACGCTCTCGCAGGACTTGTCGACGGATACCGAGTACGAGTTGCTGGGGCTCATTGGCGAGGGTGGGATGGGCGTGGTGTTCGCCGCCCGGCAGGCGTCCATCGATCGCATGGTGGCGATCAAGATGCTCAAGGCCAATGCATCCGCCAGTTTGGAAGATCGCCAGAAGTTTCTTTCCGAAGCGGTCGTCACTGGTGACCTTGACCACCCAAATATTGTCCCGATCTACGACCTCGCCACCAACGAAGCGGGGGGGCTCTTTTACTCCATGAAGTGCGTCCAGGGAACGCCCTGGATGGACGTGCTGTTTGAGAAGTCACTCACTGAGAATTTGGAGATTTTGAATCGGGTGGCAGATGCCATTGCCTTTGCCCATTCGAGAAACGTCGTCCACCGTGACATCAAGCCAGAGAATGTCATGCTGGGTGGGTTTGGCGAAGTGCTGGTCATGGACTGGGGGCTGGCTCTGGTTGGGGAAGGGTTTCGCAAGAGCACCAACATTCGCCAATCTTCGAGCATGGGAGGAACGCCCGCCTACATGGCTCCCGAGATGGCCACCGGTCCCATTGAGGAGGTGACCAGCACCAGCGATATCTATTTGCTGGGGGCTACGCTGTTCGAGATCATCACCGGCAACCCGCCGCATACCGGCGCGAATGTCATGAGCTGTTTGTTCGCCGCGGGGCGCAATGAGATTCAATCGACGGACAAGCATGGAGAGCTATTGGACATTGCTCTCAAGGCAATGGCGACCAGAACAGAGGACCGCTATGCCACGGTTCAAGAGTTCCAGGACGCCGTCCGCGAGTACCAAAGTCACTCGGAGAGTATCGTCCTCAGCACCAATGCCCAGCAGGATCTAACGCTGGCGCAGCAGACCAGTGACTATCAGGATTTCTCGCGTGCCCTGTTCGGCTTTCAAGAAGCGTTTTCGCTCTGGTCCGGCAACAGCACGGCTCGCGAAGGTGAACAACAAGCGCGGTTGGCCTATGCCGAGAACGCTTGGACCAAAGACGACCTGGACCTGGCCGCCTCGCTGCTGGACCCCGAGAATTCTGAGCACGCGCCGCTGCTCAAGAAGATTCGCAAAGCACAGAAAGAACGAGATGCCCACCACCAGCGGTTGAAGGTTCTACGGGTGGTTGCCGCTGGCATGTTGCTCTTAGTGATGGCGGTTGTCAGCGTCGCCTATTTCCAAGTCAGTTCCGAGCGCGATCGGGCTCTAGCCGCCGAAACCAGGGCTTCTGAGGGAAAGGCGGCTGCGGAGAAAGCGCGGACCGAAGCCGAGAGCGCCGAGAAACGCGCCCAGCAACAGAAGGCACTCGCCGATCAGGCGGCCCGAGATGCGCTCGTGCAAAAGGAGAATGCTGACAAGCAGCGAGCTGACGCGGTGGTCGCCCGGAACGAGGCCGAAAAAGCAACCAGGCGTGCCGAAGATGCTTTGATTGCAACCAACGCAGCCAAAGCGGCCGAAGAGTACGAAGCCTACGTGGCTCGCATCGGATTGGCGGCGGCCAAGATTGACGAGAACGCATTCGATAGCGCTCGCCAGTTGCTCAGCACCTACAACCAGCCAGCGGAGCCGAACCTGCAACTCCTCCGCCATTGGGAGTGGGGCAGGCTGATGTATCTTTGTCAAATGAGCGAACGCACGTGGAGCGTTGGTTCGCTGGTGGATGCCGTGGCGTTCAGCCCCAACGGGCTTGGTTGTGTCACCGGGAGCCGCAATGGGTTGGCGCAGATTTGGGACCTGACCACGGAGCAAGTGATCGCCTCGATGGACCACGCCGGACAGTACGTCCTGGCCGTTGCCATGTCACCGGATGGCCGATATGTCGCCACCGGAGGAAGTGATCCGCAGCAGAATCTCAACTTGTGGGATGCCCAAAGTGGTCAATTGATTCGGCGGTTCGTCGGCCACGAAGGAGGAGTACTCAGTGTCGAGTTCTCTGCCGATGGGCGCTGGCTGTTGAGTAGTTCGTATGACCGCACCGCCCGCTTGTGGGACATCGCGACGGGAACATTGCAGCAAACCATGGCCCAGCATACGTGGTGGGTATGGGATGCCACATTTTCTCCCGACATGAAGCAGATTGTCACCGCGAGCCAAGACGCGACAGCGATTGTGTGGGGCTTCGATGCCCGTCGGCAGCAGTTTGTGTCGGAACGGACGTATCGTGGGCATGCCGGACCGGTCTACACGGCCTGCTTCTCTCCAGATGGCAAACGGGTGGCCAGCGGCGGCTATGACAGCACGATTCGAATTTGGAATCCTCAGGACATTCCTCCCTTGGATCTTGCCAAGGTGATTGGCGGTGAGACGGTTGCCGCGGTTCCGGCCATCGAGTGCCGTGGGCATCAGGCAGGCATCCGATCCATCAGCTTCTCGAAGAAGGGACAGATGTTGGATGCCGCAGGGCTACAGCAGCATAGCCAGCTCCTGCTGAGTAGCGGTCACGACAACAACCTGATTGTTTGGGATCCCTCCTCCGGCGAAATGCTCAAGACCCTAAGAGGGCACTCGCGAGTGGTGACCGGATGCGCTTTATCCCCCGATGGCAACCAGGCCATCTCGGCCAGCCATGACGAAAGCATCCGGCTTTGGAACATCACCGGCTACGAAGAAGTCCGCGTCCTGCAAACACGTGTCCTCAAGGGGCACTCGGACGCGGTACTCTCTGTGGCCTTCAGCCCTGATGGAGCGCGTGCCGTGACGGCTAGCCGTGACCGCACCGGACGGGTTTGGGATCTTCGCAATGGACAATCCTTGCTGGCGTTGGAAGAGGGGCACGCCTTCTTGGCTTCTTCCGCTTTGTTCTTCCCGGATGGAATGCAACTGGTCACCAGTGCCATCGACAACACCACACGCATTTGGGATGTCACGACAGGCGTGCAGACCGCGTCGATTGATGGAACCGGCCGGAATGCAGCCATTGCGTTGTCGTCTGACGCCTCGATGTTGGTGACCGGGAGCGAGGACCTGAGCGTCCAGGTTTGGGACGTTGCGAACCTGACCGGAAAGCCACGGTTGCAATTGCCGGGGCATATCTCACAGGTGTCCGCTGTGGCCGTTTCGCCTGACGGCAGCCAGATTTTCTCGGGGGACGAACGGGGCCGTTGCTACCTTTGGGATGTTGCTACGGCCAAACTTCTCTGGAACGTGCGTGGTCACACTCGCAAGGTCTACGGTGCTGCCTTCACTCCAGATGGTCTCCGCGTGGTCACGGCCAGCGGCGATCAAACCGTGGAGCAGTGGGACGTGGCAACAGGCGAACAACTCTCTGACGGCCGACTCCAACACCGGGACGCCGTCACGAGTTTGTCTCTCACCGCAAATGGAGAGCAGGCCCTGACCGTCTGCGATGATGGTTCCGTGCGACTCTGGGATCTTGCCAACGGATCGGTTCTACGGACCATGCGTCCCAGAACGGGGTTTCCGACGGGTGCCGCCATGACCGCCGATGGCCAGTTTGCATTCGCCGTTTGTGCCAACGACGGACAAGTCCACCAATGGAATCTGCGGACCGGTGCCGAGGTTACAAACCCCCACACACGTGGACCGTTTCTTGATTTCAAGAAGCAAGGAGGTCAGGTCTGGTCCGCAGCGTGCATGCCTGGGGGACTCAACATGTTGACCGTGGGCGGCAACGGGGCTCAGTTATGGAACGTGGCCAATGCAGAATTACAAATGTCGTTCAGCCCTCATGGAATTGTGGCGTCGGCCGGATTCTCACCGACGGGGGACCGCATTGTCACCGCAAGCTGGGACAACTCGGCCCGCATCTGGGATGCCCAATCAGGCAAAGCGCTGCTCAAACTGATGGCTGCGGATCAACAGGCCGCCGGTATGGAGAAGGGGCATACCGGTTTCGTCAACAGCGCTGTCTTTTCGCCCGATGGGCAAACAGTGCTGACGGGCAGCGATGATGGGACCGCCAAGCTGTGGGATATCGGCGGAGGAACGGCCGTGGTCCTCAAGACATTGGCCGGACATCAGGGGCGTGTGCGAAGCTGCGAATTTTCACCGGATGGCCGGTACGCGGTGACCGGGTCAGACGATCGAACCCTGCGGGTTTGGGAACTTGCTACGGCCAAAACCTTGGTCACTCTCGGTGGCGAGCAAGGGCACAACTGGGGAGTGACCTCGGCAGCCTTCTCACACGACGGCAAGCGGATTATCAGCGGCAGTGAGGACAATACCTCCAAGCTGTGGAATGCGGTCACGGGAGAACTCTTGGGCACCCTGGAGGGACACACGGCGGCCGTTAATTCCGTGGTGTTTGCTCCTCACGACACCCGCCGTGTGCTGACTGCCAGCGAAGACGGTACGGCCAAATTGTGGGACTCCCAGCAGTTCAAAGAGATTCTGACGCTCAAGGCCCACACCGAAGCCGTCACCGGCGCTCAGTTCTCCCCAGATGGAACGCAAGTTTTGACCAGCAGTCGAGACAACACTGCCATCTTGTGGCTAGCCGAACCCTGGAAACCAGCCCCCGCTACGCGGACTGCCGAGACTCTCGCGCCCCCTGTGTTGTCACGCTGAGCACTTCGAACCATTCTCAACGTCTCAACCAGCGTGGGTGGTACCCCGCATGGTTGATTCTCCCGTGGCGGTCGGTTGGGGCGTCTCTGTCGAAAATTGACTCAGGGCGGGACCGGTTCGCCAGAAGGTGCTGAGCAGTTCTGGATCTCGCAACCACGCACCGAGCCAGGTAAGAAGCAGCAATACGGCGGGAGCGGCAAAGCCGTGTTGGTCGTTCGCCAGATGAATGGCAATCGCTCCGCCCCAGTAGGCGCTCACCATTAACAGGCCCAATGCGCTGGTGCGGAAATAGAGCAGCAGCATCACGCTCAAGAACTCGAGCAAGCCAATCAACTGCATCTTGCCGACCAGATTCCAGTGCTCAATCTGCTGCTGGATCTCCTGTGGTGTGAAACCCAATATCTTGTGGGCGGCAGAGAAAAGCATCAAGCATCCCACACCAGCCAGGATGATTCGGCCCGCAATCAAGTTCGGCATCACGGCACTCTTCGGTCTTTACCCAGAACCAATGTAGAACAGTTGTCTCAACTGTTCACGAACCAAGCAGGATGTTTCGGACCTCGAATCAGTCTGAGCTTCATTTCAACCTTAACCCGAAGCGTCAGCGAGGAAGCATGACCGGCGATGTCGCCACGGCTGTCATCACGGCGGAGCGTGACGACTACTTTTCCGCTGCTCGCTGGAAACGATGAAACCTACCTCTAGCTGAATATGTACAAACGGGGAAAAAAGCGGACAGGAGCCTAAGGGTGCCCGTCCGTTTTTTCCCCGTTTTTGAGCGGATGTTCATTCTAGTGCCGCGTCAACGCTTGAAACTCGGGTTGGGTACCATGCTGAAGTGGAGTCAGAATCGCCACTTGCATCCGAACAGGCCCACGCAAGCGAGGCCGTGGCACCCGAAAACTTTGCCGTGACGAAACACCAGGGTGAAAGCCGAAGCCTTGTTAGAGCGCCATCCGCGATTTCAAATAGGCAATGACCTCATCAGCCAGGGCTTCGGCGGTCTTGGTTCCGGCATCCAGGACCAGCTCGGCGTTTTCTGGTTCGTCGTAGGGATCATCAATCCCGGTGAAACCCTTGATTTCTCCCGCTCGTGCCTTCTTGTAAAGTCCTTTGGGGTCACGAGCTTCGCAAACGTCGAGCGGTGCGTTGACGTAGACTTCGATGAATTCGCCTTCCCCCATCGATGCCCTCACGGCGTCACGGTCGCGACGATAAGGGCTGATGAACGCAGTCAACGTCATGATCCCGGCTTCTGAGAAAAGCTTGGCGACCGCACCAATGCGGCGAATGTTTTCCTCTCGGTCCTCAGCAGAAAAGCCCAGACCAAACCGCTTGGCGTACTCTTCGCCATGGCGTTCTTTGAGCATGCCAGGTCCGGCATTGAGCCCATGACGGACATTGTCCCCATCGAGCACGTAGCTACGCAGCCCTTCGGAATGCAGTTTGTGATCAACCAGGTTTGCCACGGTGCTCTTACCACAACCGCTTAAACCCGTGAACCAAACGACACATCCCTTATGGGCGTTGAGCTGCTCACGCTCGCTCCGGGTCACACTATGCTCATGCCAGGTCACATTGGTGTCATTGGACATAACGGGCAAATCTCCAAGAAAATAAAGGGGTTAGGTCAGCGCCAGCAGGAGCGAAGGCACTGGAAATTCGTCGCCACGGTCCACACCATCGCTCTGGGATCGTGTCGGATTGGGCGGTGACAGCAATGCGTGGCTGCCACACCCGGTAGGGTGGCAGTGTTTTGGATCATACCCCTTAGGGCGATTAGCGAAAAGGGGAACCCGAGTGAAGGTGCCAAGAACACCGCTTGCCAGAGGGCAATGTCGAACAGTTGTCTCAACTGTTCACGAACCAAGAACGGATGTTTCGGGGGGCACGGCAGGTAATCAGCTCGGACAACTGACAGGCGATGTCGTCACGGTATTCATAACGGAGCGTGATGAATACTTGGGCAATCGTTCAGTTGAGCAATCGTGCCAAACGTGGTTCAATCGGTGACGTGACCGACGAACACCTTCAGGACTGCAGGGCATGTCATTATTCGAAGCGAGCGAACAGGCTAACTTCCAGCGGGCTCAACCGTTGGCCGCTCGAATGCGCCCCGCCAGCTTGGATGAATTCGCCGGGCAGCAGCACTTTTTGGGACCCGGCAAGTTGCTCCGCCGACTCCTCAAGGCAGATCGGCTCGGTTCGGTCATCTTCTATGGGCCGCCTGGTACCGGCAAGACCACGCTGGCTCACTTGCTGGCGACAGAAACCAAACGGCACTTCCACGGAGCCAACGCCGTAGCCACCGGTGTGAAGGAATTGCGTCCGATCCTCGAACAAGCTCGCGATCGCCTGGCGACCGGTAGGCTGCAGACGTTGTTGTTCATTGACGAAATCCATCGGTTCAATCGAGCCCAGCAGGACCTGCTGCTGCCGGATGTCGAGAATGGCGTGGTGGTGCTGGTGGGGGCCACGACGCAAAACCCCTTCTTCAGCGTCAATAGTGCCTTGATTAGCCGGAGTCGGGTGTTTCAATTCGAACCCCTCGCGGCAGAGGATATCAAGCAGTTGCTACGCCGGGCCGCTGCTGATCGCGAGCGAGGTCTGGGCACCTACCGGGTGACCATGGACGAAGACGCCTTGGATTTCTTGGCGGATGTATGTGACGGAGACGCCCGCCGAGCCTTGTCCGCCTTGGAAGTGGCGGTACTCTCGTGCGAGCAGACGCCGGTGCATTTCACGCGCAGTCTGGCCGAGGAATCCGTGCAGCGCAAGGCGATTGTCTACGATCGGCAAGGGGACAGCCATTACGACACGGCCAGCGCTTTGATCAAGAGCCTCCGCGGCAGTGACCCGGACGCCGCCCTGTATTGGCTTGCCTGCATGCTCGAGGCGGGAGAAGACATCCGGTTTATCTGCCGGCGGCTGATCATCTTGGCCAGCGAAGACATCGGCAATGCCGATCCGCAGGCCCTGCCCATCGCCATCGCTGGCATGCAAGCGTGCGAGTTTGTCGGCCTGCCAGAGTGCCAACTGGCCCTCTCTCAAGTAGTCACGTACCTTGCCTGTGCCCCGAAGAGCAACGCCGCAACCGTGGCCATCGGCGAGGCTCGGCAGGATGTGCAGGAGAATCGCTTGCAGCCAGTCCCCCGACACCTGCGAGATCGACACTACAGCGGTGCCGAGCGTCTGGGGCATGGCCAGGGCTACGTCTACGCGCATCAGGGAGAAGCAGGGATTGTGCCGCAGGAGTACCTCGGGGTAGACCGTGAATACTACCGTCCAGTAGACCGCGGTTTCGAGCAGGAGTTGGCCGCCCGACTCACGCAAATTCGTCAAGTACTCCGCAATCATGAACAAGAAGGTGATCAACAAGAATCCGAGCCGCCACACGATCCAGACCTCTAGTGAATCCCCTCAAAGGAATTCGGTGACACCAACTCAGGCAACGTTGTACTGGATTGGCGACGGCAACTTTCGCGATTTCCGCGAGTTGCTGCCGTGCCTGCCGCCGACGGTCTTGGTCCGAACTTCGGCATGCTGCGCCGATGCCATGGCAGCGTCCGAAACGACCGAACCGGATTGGATTGCCGTTGCCCTGCGCTGGCCTGGCGAAGTGCGGCACACCGACCTGGATGCGCTACGCCGACGATTTCCATTAACGCCGCTGCTGTTGGTGCTGGGAAGTTGGTGCGAAGGAGAAACGCGATCAGGCAATCCGTATCCAGAAACCGTGCGGCTCTTCTGGCATCAGTTCAGCAGTTGGTTTCGCGGCGAATTCGACCGCTGGCAACAACAGCGAGGGCTCTGCCAACTCCCCACCACGGTTAGCCCTAGCGAACGATGGCTCGCGGCGATGCCTGCCTTGCCTGACCATCGCACAGGTCGCGTCCTGATTCGCAGCAGCGATCTGGCACTCGGAGCATTCTTGCGAGATGCCTGCCAATCGTTGGGGTACGAAGTTGCCGAACTGAGCGATTCTGAACCTCATTCATCATCTGTCGAAACGAGTGTGCTCTGGTGCCTGAGTGACCATCAACCGGCCGAGTACAATCAACTGGCCGCGTGGATCGAAAGCTCGTCAGCCAACGCAGCAGTGCTAGCCGTGATCGGCTATCCACGATCGGATACCGCCGACCGACTACGGGGCATCGGCACCTGCGGTGTCCTCTCACTGCCGTTGGATGTTCATCTCTTGCAGGACGAACTACAACGTGTTTACGAGCGGAAGTCTTGATGTGTCCATGCCAGACTCGTTTTAGTATGCCTCCTGTAATCCCAGTTGCGAGCAACCTGGGTTACGCGGTTATACTTGGCTTTTAGCCGCCACGGCGTGTGGCGGGCAACTGAGCTTTGGATGCTATCCTGCTCATGTCATCGGAGTCCATCGTCGTGTTGAAGATCGTTGCAACGGGAATACACCATGCTGCTCGCCGGTAAACCGACACTGGAATTGATTGACGAGGTCCCATGGTCCGCGCTGCATCACGCATATGGAAGCGCGGATGACGTGCCGGGCCAGATCCGTGCCCTGCTTCACCCCGACCCAAAAGTGCGACGGGATGTCTTGTTCACATTCACACGCAACATTTTTCATCAGGGGTCGCGCTATCCGGCAACAGTCGCGTCCATCCCATTTTTTGTTGAGTTGCTGAAGTATGAAGGCGTCGATGACCGTGCGAGCATTCTCGACTTGTTAGCGTATTTGGCGGTGGGATATCCAGACGAGCATTGGAAGAATGTCGACTTGAAGGATATCGTCGAAGCTGCCAACCCGCTCCGAGAGATCACTCGATTCGAAGGATCATGGATGGATCCCGAATACGAGATTGAAGAAGGGACCGTTTTGCGGGAGTGTTATGCGGAAGTGGCTGCCGGTTTTCCGGTCTACTTCGAGTTGCTTGAACACAGCGATGCAACCATTGCAATTGCAGCCAGCTTTTTGATGGCATTTTTCCCGTTGCATGCATTTGGGGCTGGTTCAAAACTGCTGGAGATTTCACGGAGCGACAAACGGCATCAACTCGTTCGCGCCTCGGCCCTGATTAGCCTGAGCTATTTGCAGGGCGGAGATGTACGAAACTCGTTTCTTCACGATTCCGCAGACGCGTTGATGTCGTTGGATGTCACAGTCAATCAGCAAATCCCCTTCCTCACAGCCTGCGCCGCACTATGTCTACTACGCGACGACAAATGGAAGGGAACCGAGGCCGAAATACATCAGTTGAAACAAACTGCCGAAGCGTGTATCGCGAACGGAATTGAGGAGGTGGAGTGCGACTTCTACACTGCCCACGAAGCCCCCGATGAGATCGACACGTCAGAAGAATACTACGAAGCCTTTCTTGCGCCGCAGATTAGTTTCCCCTGGGCGATTGAATCTCACATCAAGAGACATATCCGTCGATTATTGAGAAGGAATCAATCATGACCGATGGGCCAACGTTCGACCTTGAGCCGTTAGTCGCACGACTCGCAGTCGCTGCCGATCCTGAACGCGCGATCTCGATTTCTAGAATGATGCTTGACCATGCATTCGGCGAAAAGTACGGCATGAGTTCGTGCGACTACCCAGAACGCGTGTTTCCCATAGGAGATTGGAACGAAGTCCAGAAGATTGTTTTGCGTGCGATTGCCCGGTGTGGTATCGCCTGGCCAGCCATCGGCTTCAGTCTGCAAATGGCGTTGGAGATCGATTTTGAACCCACCCAAGAAGAACTGCGAGATGCGTTGAGCGGTGAATCTGTCAAGGACGATTCCGAGTCTGAATCAGGTGCCGCAACCGACTTTTCGGATGAGGCCGTTCTGGCCGCTGTTGTTAAGCTTTACGAGAGTTTCGCGATTTCCAATCGAGGAACCACCGAAGCACTAAAGGAATTCGCGCCCTATCGGCCGTACTCTGCAGTAGGCGTTGCGTTTCTGATCGCAAAGCTGAGTGCCAAAACGACAGCGGAACGCGAATCCGCAGCATGGGCGTTGGGACGAATGGGTCCGTACGCCGTCGAAGCTGTGCCTTCGCTTCTCCTGAAGATGGACAGCGACGCCGAGAATCGCTATTCCGCCCTGGCTCTCGAAGAGATTCCACTATCACCTGAGAACTACGAATTACTTTGCGATCGGGTCGAGAATGGATCCGAACAGACGGACATGTTTCAATACATGCGGATCATTGGAGATAATGTCACAACAGAACGATTGAATCGGTGGATAAGCCATCCAAACGCCCAACTTCGCTATCAAGCCATCGGCAGGTTGGGGGAACGACTTCCAACCCAAATCAAGACGACGTTGCTTCGTGCTCTTGCGGACCCGGACAAAAACGTCGTTCGGCGAGCAAAATCCGTACTCGCGCAACCCACATCGCAGACGGCCTGCTGGTACTTTGCCGAGTTAAACCAGCTAACAGACCTTCAGAGGCGCGAAATCGGTGATGCGTTTTGCAACGAGAAAACCGACGTAAGCTCATACAAGAGTCAACTGTTCGAAGTCTTGCGCTCCCACGAGGATGTGGCACTCGTAAAGAACCTGGTCCCGTTAGTTGCGTACTTTGGCGACAAGAGAGCAGACGATGTCGATGTCCTCGTGGAAATCCGAGGCCGGTTCGATTCGGTGTCACTAAAATCTGAGTTGATTCGCACGATTCGTGGCATACATAGCAGCGGATACGACGAGAAGCTTATTGACTCGCTTGCCGAATTCCTCGATGAGCCAAACGAGTATATTCGTGCCCTGGCGATCGATAACATTGGCTGCTTCAAAGTCGATACGGAGCAGCCAGTTGCTTTGCTCAAGGGCGCCATGCGGGATTCTTCTGAACGCGTGCAACTCAAGGCACTTTGGCACCTTTACTATCGTGGTCCGGCCTACATTCGAGACCTGGTGGCGGGACTTGAGAATTACTCGGACCGCGTATCTGCTGAGTTGATTTGGGCACTCGGAACGTCGGGAAATGAAAGAGAACTTGTCGTCTCCGCACTCACGTCAGGCATCGTCGCCAATCGACCACTGACGGGGAATGCCGTTAGATGGCTCGCAGCGCAGACGCAATAATGATCCCCTCGCCCGCGTGAGCCATCGCCCGGCTCCGTTGCTGCCGCTACTACGAATTACATGTCAATTGGTTAGACAATTTCCAACAAATGTACAACGCCTTCGGCGATAACGAGCGCAGACCGCGGGCGTAGTCTGCATTTTGCAGGGTTACGCCTGTGGGCTAACCCAGCGACTCCCCTGAACAATCCCTACGCGCTGCGTTTGCGTTCGATGGCGCGTTGGAGGGCGGTGCCCATGTCGGCGGGGCTTTCGGCAACGACGATTCCGGCATTTTCTAGAGCGGCGACTTTTTCGACGGCCGTTCCCTTACCACCGGAGATGATGGCACCGGCGTGCCCCATCCGTTTGCCAGGAGGGGCGGTACGTCCGGCAATGAAGGCGGCAACGGGCTTGGTGACGTGGGCTTCGACGTAGGCGGCCGCTTCTTCTTCAGCCGTTCCGCCGATTTCGCCCATCATCATGATGGCCTCGGTCTTGGGGTCGTTCTCAAACATTTCCAGCAGATCAATGAACGAGGTGCCGACAATCGGGTCTCCGCCGAGGCCAACACAGGTGCTTTGACCGAGCTTGAGGTTGCTCAATTGCCAGACCGCTTCGTACGTGAGCGTGCCAGAACGGCTCATCACACCGACGGGGCCAGGGGAGTGGATGTAGCCAGGCATGATGCCGAGCTTGCACTCGCCAGGCGTAATCACGCCGGGGCAGTTGGGCCCGATCAATACCGACCCGCTCCGTTTGACGACGTCGTACACGCGCACCATGTCAACTACGGGAACCCCTTCGGTGATTGCGACCACGGTGGGGATGCCGGCGTCAATGGCTTCGAGAATGGCATCGGCGGCGAACGGTGGCGGGACGAAGATCATGGTGGCGTTGGCACCGGTCTTTTCCACGGCCTCGGCCACGGTGTCGAAGACCGGAACGTTTTCGATTGTCGAGCCTCCCTTGCCTGGCGTAACGCCAGCCACCACGTTGGTGCCGTACTCGATGCAGTTCTTGGTATGAAAATGCCCTGCCGAACCGGTGATTCCTTGGCACAGCAGGCGAGTTTGCTTATCGACGAGAATGCTCATGAAATTGACGGCACACGTTAAGAGGAATTGAGAATAAATTTTGTGTATGCGGCGTGGCCGCTAATGATTCAAGCGTGCCGCTTAGGCTCCGGCCGCGGCAACCACCTTTTGAGCGGCGTCGGTCAGTCCTTCGGCCGTGATGATATCGACATCGCTCTTCGCCAGGATCTCTCGTCCCTGTTCCACTTCGGTCCCTTCGAGTCGCACGACCAGTGGCACGTTGAAACCGACGGTCTTGTAGGCGGCCAGCACGGCGTTGGCAATCGTGGTGCAACGCATGATCCCGCCAAAGATGTTGACCAACACGGCCTTGACGTTCTTGTCATCTAGCAAGATCCGGAAGGCTTCAGTGACTTGGGCTTCGTTGGCACCGCCACCCACATCCAGGAAGTTGGCCGGCTCACCACCATGCAGTTTGATTAAGTCCATGGTGCTCATGGCAAGCCCTGCACCGTTGACCAGGCAGCCGATGTTGCCTTCGAGCTTGACGTAGCTGAGGCCGGCGTTGCCAGCTTTGACTTCGGCCGGTTCTTCTTCGGCCAGATCGCGAAATTCTTTCACGTCCGGATGGCGGAACATGGCGTTGTCATCAAACGTCATCTTGGCGTCCAAGGCGATCATCTCGCCTGAGCCGGTGATGACCAACGGGTTGATCTCCGCCAGGCTGCAATCGTATTGGACGAATACCCGGCAGAGGGCTTTCATGAACTTTTCAGCCGAGCGGGCCGAGGCTCCTTTGATGTTCAACTTGGCTGCCAGTTTGCGAGCTTGAAAACTCGCCAAGCCGGAGTCTGGATCGAACGGCTCTTTGAAGATCAACTCAGGCGTCTTGGCGGCCACGTCCTCAATGTTCATGCCCCCCTCGCTCGAAACCATCAACACCGGCTTGGCACAGGCCCGATCAATCACGATGCCCAGGTACAACTCTTGGGCGATATCACAGCCGGCTTCGACCAACACCCGGCGAACCACCTGACCTTCTTGACCTGTCTGGATGGTGACCAGGGGACCGCCGAGCATGCCAGCGGCGGCCTGTTGGGCTTCTTCGGCGGAGCGTACCAACTGCACGCCGTGCTGATCTGGCTTGGTTTTGATGATTCCCTTACCTCGGCCCCCGGCGTGGATTTGGGCTTTGACCACAGCCAGATCTCCCCCCAGTTCCTTAAAGGCAGCGGCTGCCGCCTCGGGGGTCTCCGCCATGATACCGGCGGGGACTGGCACCTGATTGTCGCGAAGGATCTGCTTCGCCTGATATTCGTGAATTTTCATGCGGACAAAACTTCAATCAGATTGGCGAGGGAGCGAGTGTCGGTCTGGTTACGAAACGCATCACATAGTTCGATGTGGCAAGTGCGACACTCAAGGAGGGTGAACGCGAAGCCAGCGGCCTCGTTCGCGGCGATTATAAAAGTGCCTGGCGCAGATGGTCAAGCACCTGCCGAAAACCGTTGTCATGCCGCGGCTCCTGCTGACGGGACACTTCCGGCATGGTATCTTGGGCGAAGTTGCCCAACCTGCAGGAACTTGCACCCGAATTAGCGACCTCAAAAGTTTCACTCAGCCACTTCCGACGGTCACTCGAAACTCTGCAAATCCCGGTAAATCATGACAGCTACGCTGCGAACCGTCACTCTCGGCTGCAAGGTCAACCAATACGAAACGGAGTTCGTACGCCAGGGCCTGTTGAGCGCAGGATTCGAAGATGCTGCCGAGGACACGCCGGCTGACCTGTGTGTGGTCAACACCTGCACGGTCACTTCCGAAGGAGATTCGAAGAGCCGGCAGATCATTCGGCAACTTGCCCGGCGTAACCCTGACTCGCGGATTGTGGTCATGGGCTGCTATGCCACGCGGGCTCCTGAGGAGATCGCTCAGCTTCCCAACGTGG
Source organism: uncultured Planctomycetia bacterium (assembly GCA_942492195.1). GTDB lineage: Bacteria > Planctomycetota > Planctomycetia > Pirellulales > S012-138 > CALOEH01. Next base: position 66,537 of record CALOEH010000107.1, read on the forward strand.
CCGAGATTGTTACGGACAAACGTGAGCTTCCGGACCTGCTCGGCAGGTTTGGTGTGGTGGACTTGCCGACCGGATTGACGCATTTTGGTCCCCGGCAGCGGGCGTATGTCAAAGTCCAAGACGGCTGCCTGTTGCGGTGCAGTTTCTGCATCATTCCGCATGTCCGGCCGCACATGTCAAGCCGGCCGGCCCAGCATATCTTGGACGAAGTGCAGCAGCTCATCGAGCATGGGCATCGCGAGATTGTGCTGACCGGTATTCATCTGGGGCACTACGGCGTGGACCACAATCGTGGGCTTCCCAAAGCCCAGTGGAACCGGCTTTCGCGACTGCTCGAACAGCTGATGCACATTCCGGGCGAGTTTCGCGTGCGTCTTTCGAGCATCGAAGCTACCGAGGTGACGCGCGAACTGATCGACGTCATGGCGGCCCACCCGGAGCGGATTTGTCCGCATTTGCATATTTCGATGCAGAGTGGTTCGGACGCGGTGCTAAGGAGAATGCGGCGTCGTTGGGGAAGTCGGCGGTTTGTTGACCGCTGCCGTTTGGTCCAGGAGCAACTGGATCAACCGGCCTTCACCACGGACGTCATCGTCGGCTTCCCTGGTGAAACGGAAGAAGACTTTGCGGCAACTTGCCGAGTGTGCGAAGAGGTAGGGTTCTCCAAACTACACATCTTCCCGTATAGTGCCAGACGGGGGACACCTGCCGCGGAGTTTGCCGATCAGCTTCCCAAGGCCATCAAATCCGAGCGAGGAGGTCGCTTGGCAGAGGTGGAGAAGACGCTCAGGGCTCGTTATTTCCAAACACTGGTTGGTCGGCGATTGCAAGTGCTGGCCGAGGCTGTCCATCCAGACCATCCTGATCTGCTGATGGGTACGGCGTGCCGTTATGCAACGGTACGTTTTGCCGGCAGTCCGAGCCAAATTGGGCGATTGCTGCCGGTGCGAATCGACGCAGCTGGCGAAGACCACTTGTTGGGTACGCTGGACGTGTAACGACTCTTTCTCTTGGCTAAGTCGCCGGTTTCTTGGTTCTGTTAATAGGACCAGCGGAAGTCAATCCGGAACAGGTTGCTGTAGAATCGGTTGCTTGTAATGCCAACGTCCGAGGCGAGCCCGATTTCCAACAGGCCGAGGTCGCCACCGTTGTCGTAGACGAACCGCATGCCAGGAGCAATGTTGAGGATCCCTTCGGGGTCAATGTCCAGCACCACCCCGTTGGGCTCGGTTTGTTGACCATCCAGGACGGACCAACCGTGCAACTCGAACGAGGGAATCAAGGCAATCATGTCGGTTTCGTACATGATCGTGGTGACGCCGGTTCCCCAGACAAAGACCTCGCCTGAGTGCACGGGGTCACCGCCAAGCGGGAACCAGAATTTCAGTTCGTTGTGCCAATAGGTCCGATCACTCACGCGATAGCGAACCAACAGGCCAGGCTCCATAGAGACATGGCCACTGCCCAAACCACGTCGATCCAAGCCGGTGTTGAAATAGGTTCGCGTGATCTGGGAGAATTGCCAGTAGTCACCATTGATAAAGACCGTCTTGGTGGCGACGCTCATGTCCCCCAGTCCGGCCGTGTTGTTGTTTTGGTCCGGATCCAAGATGGTCAGCGGCAACGAGGTAATTGTGGAGAACGACTGGGTGCCTGCTTCGAGCGTGAAGCGAACCTGCTGGTAGTCGGTTCCGCTATCGATCTTGGGTGGCCCGCGTCCGCCGATCTTCGACCACAGGTACTCGGCCCGATCAGGCCGTTCCCAGTTGTAAGCGTTGTCGACACGGAGTCCAAAATGGGTGAATGGTTGCGAAGCTTCGACGAAGAACGGGGCCAGGGCAACGCGTTCGTAACCTACTCCTTCGCTATGCGGATCATGCTGACCGAACGCCTGCGCGAACTTGCCCCAGAAGGGATGGCAGTTCCAACATTCGCCATGCGCCCCATGTTGACAACCGCAAGAATCGCAGTGACCAGATTCCATGGGGAGATAGTTATCAACAATCACTCCTTCGCCAACGATCTCCGGCGAAAGAATCTCCGCTGAAAGCACACCGCTAGAAATCCCGGGATCCACCTGACTGCCAACCCTAGGGCTGGTAGGTGCCGGGGCCAACACGGACTGCGTCCCGCTGTCGAGCGACGACGAAGGTGGCGGAAGTTCTTCAGCTGGGTAGCCGTCGAACGTTTCGACTCCTTCGATATACCGCATCTCGCCAGGGCCCATCATGCCGGCTGGCGTTGGCTCAGGCGTGTTCTGAAATAGTTTGAACGGCGTCCGGTACGTGAAGGGGGAATCAGCCGTCATCGGGGGTGTGGTGCTGCGCGGGGCAGGTTGATCGAACAACATGTATCGCTGACCACGCTGTGCACTCGGCTTCGGACCCGAACCTCCAAACAGCATGAACCGAGAACCAGGCTGTCGCTCGGCGGCATCGTCAGGCCCCGGCACACTCAAAGGAGGATCGACCGGAATCGGCGGAGCCGGCACGGACTCAATGTCATTGTTCTCGAACAGCATGTGCCGTTCGGCACCTGGAGGCGTGACCGGCGGCGGCCCCATGACTTCAGCCGGCACCACGTGATCCAAGGGAACCTTCACAGCCCGCTGATAGACAGCGCGATTGGAGCCCAACACAGGCGGTCTGGGGACTGGCACGGCGGCACGGTTCGATACGCTGGTCGGACGTGCCAAAGGATCCGCTTGGATCCCAGACTGCAATTGGCCATCGATCTCAATGCTCGGTTCGACGGGGGCTTCGGGTGCCGAGGGCTGTTTCCACATCGGCAGGTTGAGCAACCGATCGGCGAGTCCCCGTTTGGGTTCGCTACCAGGATCCGCAGCAAGTGTGGACGCAGCGGCAACGCATACCGCCACCAAGGCGACGGCACCGCCGTACCACACATGTTGTGAAACCGTTCGAGGAAACCGCATTCCATGCCTTTTCGTTTACGGAACGAATCGGGCCGTTTTCAACCTCCGCCGGGCATTAAGGTCAACGCTCGACAGAGCATCCGGTGAGGCACTTCCCTGCAACGCGGTCGCCGATAGCATGGCAGGCAGCGCAGGATCAGCCTCACCTGATAAACCCTGACGTTTGTATCGGCTGTACCGAATGCAACGATTAATGAATGTTTGACCTCTTTAGAGAGTTTCCGGCTGATGTTGGGGAAATTTCTCCGGCATCCGGCCAATTCTGCGCAAGCTGCGCCGGCACGGACCGAATAGCCGTTACCAGCAAGGCAAGCAAACGTCACGAAGACAGCAGTGCCGTCAGGCCAGGCGTCCTGTTCCCATGTGTGTCTCAGTGTGTTCTCATCTGTTCCGGCGTGTGGAAGGCGTTTGATTTCTGCCGTCTTAAATGTTAGCAATCAAGCTGGCCCCACTTTGTGGGGGCGGTATCCTTTTCCCTTCACTTCGTCCGATTCCAGACGAGGACATCTGCCATGAATAGCCGGCCTCAGTTTTTCATCAGGAGTCTCGTTGGGTGTGCGTTGGTGCTAGCCACCGCATTTTGGATGCCCTCGCGGGCCGAAGCCCAGCAGCGTTTCAAGGACTTGCTCGGTTCGGTTAGTGTGGGAGAGGTGAAACCGGGGACGGCAGTGCAGGTCCCCTACATCACCTGGGGTGGAGATGTGGCCACCTTCGATGCCAACGGTGGTCTCACGACCACGCCAGAGAGTATCTATGGCAAGCTGGGGCTCAAACTCAAACTGGTGCCGGGAGACGATTTTGTAGGGCAGGTCAAACAGTACCTGCAAGGCGAAAGCCCCTTCTTGCGCGGTACCATGCGGATGCTGGGTCAGGCCAGCGAAGCCGTGGGTTCTGACCCTAGGACCAAACCGGTAGTGCTGTTGCAAATGACCTGGTCGGCCGGTGATCACATGGTGAGCCGCGGCGCAGTCAAGACGCTCAATGATCTCAAAGGCAAGAAGGTTGCCCTACAGCAAGGCGGACCGCATGTCGGCATGCTGGACGACATCCTCGCCGCGGCGTCTCTCAAGTGGAGTGACATTCAAGTCGTCTGGACGGACGAACTCACTGGACCCAAGGGGCCTGCTGAGTTGTTTCGCAAAGAACCCAGCGTAGACGCCTGCATGGTGATCTCGCCGGACATGATCGGCATCACCGGAGGTCTCGAAGGCCGGGGCACCGGCGCTGAGGGAACCGTCAAAGATGCCGGCGTGTTGATCTCCACGGCCACCATGACGCGCTCCATTGCCGATGTGTACGCCTGCCGCAAAGACTACTTCGACGCCAACCGGCCAATGATCGAGAAGTTCGTGGCTGGCTATCTCAAGGCGTGTGAAGAGATTGTTCCGCTCAAACAGGCGTTCGAGAAAACCGGCAGCTCGCCGCGACCGTATCTGGTGGTCTTCATCGTCGTCATCAACTCCCGCTTGCCCCTGCTTCTCATCTTCATCGCCGCCGCTTATGCCTCTGCCGCAGCTCTACTTCTGAGCCAAAATGGGGCCCATTCGAATCCCCGCCCGCTGCCGCTCGTATCCCGCCGAGGTCGACGTCGCCTGTTGGAACTCGGAACCCGTGGCTGGCGTGGGCATCACGATGCCCGTCGCCGACACCGTGATCACCGAAAACATCTGCACCTGCGTGTCCTTCTGCCCCGCCCGCAACTTGATAGCCGGTGGAGAAGGTCTCGTAGGGGTCGGTGATCTCCACCCAGATGTTCGCTTGCAGATTACCGGGTCCGAGGCTGCCGTGGCTGTCAGCAGCCGCGTCGCGGAAGAGCGTTCCGTTGGTGATCGTGTCGAGATCATTGCCGCTCAGAATCATGCACTTCGGCTTCTTCTGATTCGCAGCCTGAGCCTCACATTGTGCTTCCCCGGTCTGCGGAGGCCGATTCTCGTGAGCAAGTAGTGCGCATCGTGCAGCGAGTTCTTGAGATCCGGCTCACCGTCGTCACCACCGCGAGATCGGTGACGTAATGGGTCTGCATGAGCTGACGGTTGTAACCGCTCGCCTTGTTCGACAGGGTCGAGTTGCGGACCGCGAACAACCCGACAGACGTGAGGAGTGTGATCACGGATACCACGACGAAGACCGCCGCCCCCCGTTCTACGACGAGATGCGCGCCACGGTCATGCTCCGGTTCATGTTCACGCGGTTCATGCTCACGCGGTTCATGCTCACGCGGTTTCATGCTCACGCGGTTCATACTCACGCGGTTCATACTCACGCGGTTCGTGCTCATGCTCATGGGTCGACCCTCACACGTTGATTCGGGAGCATCACATCAGCCACCAGCGTGCGCATTCGTGCGAAGCCGAGATTCAGTTCAGATTTG
>CALOEH010000108.1:0-16884 GCA_942492195.1 uncultured Planctomycetia bacterium
GCTGGCTCTTCAAGTGCGAGGAAGAACCGGAGTTCTCCCTGTGGTGAATTGCGAAAGAACCTGACAGTCGGCGACTATGGATCGTCGGGCAGGCGTTTGTCAAATTTCCGGATGCGATACGAAAGATTGCTATGAACGATACATTTCCCATGACTCGCCAAGATTACGAACGGCTCAAGGCACAACTCGACGAACTCGAGTCGGTCGAGGAGCCCAAGCTTTCCAAAGCGGTTGCAGTGGCCAGGGCCGCCGGGGACTTAAAGGAAAACGCTGAGTACCACGGAGCTCGTGAGTCCCTAGGCATGCTGCAGGCCAAGATCAATCAGCTCAAGAGCAAGATCTCCCGAGCCCAGATTGTGGACATGTCGACGCTCCCCAAGGACGAAGTGGTGTTTGGCTGCACGGTGGTCGTGAAAGACCTCGATTTTGGCGATACCGAAGAGTTCACGCTCGTGGGCGTGGGATCCGAAGACTATGATGCCGGCAAGATCAACATCACCAGTCCCTTGGCGCAAGGGCTCGTCGGCAAGAAGGTGGGCGACGTGGCTGAGATTGACGTACCCGCCGGCATAACCCGTTTTGAAGTGGTCGAGATCCGTTTCGACCCGATCGAGGAGTAGTCATAGATGGATGCCAAGGTGGCTATCGAGTCGCTAGACCGAACCGCGTTGACCAATCATCCCGAAGTCGGCCTCAAGGTTGACGAGTTGGATACACCGGCGCTGTGCATCGACTTGGATGCCTTCGAAGCGAACGTGGCCGAGATGGCTTCCTTCTGCAAGACGCACCAGATCCAGTGGCGGCCGCATTCCAAAGCCCACAAATCTCCAGAGATTGCCCGGCGGGAAGTTGCGGCGGGTGCCATCGGCGTGACTTGTGCCAAGTTGGCCGAAGCCGAAATCATGGCGGCTGGTGGGGTGCGAGATATCCTGATCGCAAACCAGATTGCGGGACCGGCGAAAGTGCGCCGACTGATCGAATTGCGAGAGCATGCGGATCCCATGGTAGCCGTCGATCATGAGATGCAGCTACGCCCCATCAGCAAGGCCGCCGCGCAAGCGGGAGTCCAAATCCGTGTCCTGATCGAAGTCAACGTAGGACTCAATCGGGCGGGCGTAGATCCGGGAGAGCCGACTCTTGCACTCGCTCGACTCGCCGAGCAACTCCCTGGTATCACCTTAGCCGGCATTATGGGCTACGAGGGACATTTGCTCACGCTGGAGAATCCGGAAGACAAAGCCCAACAGATTCGCGCAGCAATGGCGATTCTCCAAGAAACCCACGATCAACTGCTGGCCGCAGGGCTGCCTTGTCCCATTGTTTCGGCGGGCGGAACCGGGTCGTATGCCATCACTGGCGAATGTTCCGGCATTACCGAACTCCAGGCTGGCGGCCTGATCTTTATGGACGCCTTTTACCGCAAGCGGTGCCAGATTACGGCATTCCGATATGCCTTGAAGCTGATCGTGACAATCGTCAGCCGGCCTACCCCTGGCCGAGCAATTATCGACGCCGGACGCAAGACGCATCACGTGGACAACGAACCCTCGTTCGTTCTCGGCTATGAAGAGACGGCCAAGGTATCGCGGCTTTCGGCCGAACATGGTGAGCTGGAACTTTCCGGCGATGCACAAACTCTAAAAATTGGCGACCGCCTGGAACTCATCCCAGGCTATTCCGACATGACCAATGTCATGCACAACCAGTTTTACGCCATCCGCAACGGGCAGGTTGAAGCCGTATGGCCGCTGGTCGGCAGAGGGCATCTGCGCTAGAACGGCGACAACTGATCAACAGCGGTCGAACGTTTTTCTTTCTCAGTGCCCTCCGTGGTGCAAGCATTTTGCGGGGGAACGAGACGGGGGATCGGATAAAGCCGCCCGAGACCAGCGGTAGACAAAAAGCCGCCTGCCAACAAGTAAGGGCGCTCAAAGAATATCCATGGAAGCCCACAAGAAGAAAAAGAGAGGAAACGCACCCGTTGTCAGGTTAAAAGAGGGATGAAGATCACCAAGGAACGAAGACCCCAACGGAGAATCCCACCAAGGAGGCCCTGTTGAAAATACTGGCCACCAAACAAACTTTGAATCAGGGCGTGACTATGTTTACGGAATCCGAGTTGATCAAGGAGGATCGCGCAAGCCACAGTTCCTTGGCATGAGTCCAAAAAAGAGTCGGCGTGGCAATCGAAGCCACTGTAAGAACAAAGTATATGGAGAGACAAGAAGGCAGGAAGAAGTAGGAAGCATCGAATGCGCCGCGTGCCGAAATGTACTCGGAATTGAAGAAACGAAAGGTCTGGGTTAGTACGATCGGAAAATTAAGTGAGCGGTTTTGCCGCCAGCCCCGGTGGTGTAGCGATTTTCCAATAGGGGAGGGGGGGGGTGTTTGGGGTAGTGGCCTAGGGACCACCCAGAACGCTGTTCCTCCTCGCGTGAGGTCAAAATAGCGCGACCGACAAGTGTGGACCGCCTGGCGTTACAGAGGCTTCGAATATCTCGAATGGGGGGGGGGTGGGCCGGAGGCAGTGGGCAGTGGGATAATCCATGAGCGCCAACCTGGCAGGGCGCCCCGGCAGCAACAAATCATCTGCAATCAAGGGGGAGCAGCCGTAGACACTGAAGCGCAAAGATATCCAGGGACGAAGACCCCGGGCCTGGGGAGCCGCGCTGACGCGTGCGGCGTCGATCTTCATCAGTGTGAAGGGATAGATGGTGGTGGCGTAGATGGTGCCGTCTTTGGCCACGATCATCCCCATGATCACGTGCAGCGGCGTGAGTGTCCCATCGGGCAAGGTGTGGAAACCATGCACGGGGCGCGGGGTGCCGTCTGGGTTCTTCTGCGGTCCGACTTTGAAGTTGAAGAAGTCTGGGTTCTGAATCGAGAAGACCCCCAGGTCTTCCATCTTGTTGGTGGCAGGATCGTAGCGAATCAGGTGATGCAGGTAGCCGCTGCCGAACCCGGTCTTGTTGTCGATGCGGATCGCCGAGTAGACGCGCCCATCAGGGCCGATGCTGATGGAACCTCGCGAATCGGGATGCTCTCCTGGATCCGATCCCCCAAGTTCGTGGCCATGACCGGCTTGCCTGAGTTGCCGGTGAGATCCACGCGAAACAGTCGCAGGTCATTGAGCAGTTGCAGGTACGCGGTGGTGCCGTCAGGGGTGATCCGCCAATCAGGATGAATGCGTTTCTCACCGACAAACTCAGCAAACGGCTTGCCTTCGACCAGCAGCGGCACCACCGAAACACGATCGGTTGCCGGATCGTAGCGCGCGAGTTGATAGTCGGCGGTGATGGCCGTGGCCCGCCCTTTGGCGTCAATCAGGGTGTTGGGTTGGTCGCGGAGAATCGGACCAAGTTCGCGATACTTCTTGGTTCGCGTGTCGTACCGCAGCCAGTGTTCTCCTTCGCAGGTGATGACGTAGATCAGCCCTCGCACTTCGTCGGCGGTGACATCAATCACGCCCTGTCCTTCGGTGATACCCTCGGCAATCTGTTCATCGGTCAGCGGCATCGGCATGCCTAGGTTCTCCGCCTTGCCGGTGGCGGGGTCGTACGTCATGACGTAACCGCCGCGATAGACGGGGATCTTCTCGCCTTGCTTGATGGCTTCGCGCTCGGCAGCGCTGGGGTAACCTTGTTTCGAACCGACGTAGATCTTACCGGATGGTCCCACAAAGTTGCGGGTATGCAGTTTCGCCTGGGCAGCATACCCGGTGGGGGTCAGTGGCAAGCCGACCAGTTTGTGGGTATCGAGCACCACGCGCATCTTCTCGGTGGTGGGATCGAATTCGACCAGGTACGAGTTCCGTCCGTAGGCGGCGGTGCCGATGTAGATCTTTCCATTGAGCCCTTCGCACAGCGAGAAGTAGCCGGACTCCTCCGTGTTGGTTTCGGGCGGGATGTAGAACGCCTTGGCTGGGATATACCGAAACGGTGCCTTTGGGGCTTGGGCGGTGGCGACGGTCGGCCAGACGGCGACAATTAGCAAAAGCGAATGGAGGGCGAACAATCGACTCATCTCGGTTTCCTATGCGCTTACTCAGTGGTCTTGGGGAGGGTGCTGGGGAGGCAATCTCGGAAGCGAAAACCGCCGTCCACTGGTAGGATCACCCCGGTGATGTAATCCGCATCATCCGAGGCCAGGAACGTTGCCGCCTTGCCAATCTCTGCTGGCAGACCGAGCCGACCCCAGGGGAGCCGTTTTCCTTGTTCGGCGATCTCTTCAGCCGAAAACGTTGCCCGTTCGCCTGGCGTGTCAATCCAGCCTGGGGCAATGGCGTTGACGTTGATCCGGTGAGGGCAAAGTTCGACCGCCATGGTTCGCACCATGTGATCCAGCCCTGCTTTGGCAGCATTGTAGGCAATGGCCCGAGCCAACGGCATTTGCCCATGCACGCTGGAGATGAAAACCATCTTACCGCCACGTTGGGCAATCATCCGCCGTGCCGCGAGTTGTCCTAGATGGAATCCTGCGGTCAACGTCCCTTGCAGTGTTTTCTCGAAGAGTTCCGTAGGATACTCCACAAACTCGCCACGCTGGCTGAAGGCAGGGTTGCTGATCAAGATGTCCACGCGCTGCATGGCAGCCAGCAGTTGTTCGCAACCGCTGCGTTGGAACACGTCCGCCTCGATGCCGTCGCATTGGACACCCAGCTCACGAATCTGCTCCACCGCACCGGCCAGCTCAGGGCTGCCGGGCCGATCATTGAGAACAATCGAAGCCCCTGCGGCGGCCAATTCGCGAGCGCAGCCCAAGCCGATCCCTCGTCCACCTCCCGTGACCAAGGCGACTTTGCCAGTTAGCTTTGCGTTGGGTACCGGCATGTAGATCCTTGATGAGAGTGAACTCGTTCCATTGAGTCACGTTTTGGTGTGGCACTCCAGTGTGGCACGCAACACTGGTCACGATTCCGAGGAATTCAAATTAGTCTTGAGAACGACAGTACCCTCCAGAGAAAGGATACTCAGGATGTCGCATCAAGACAGCATGAATGATCGCACAAGTCCGGCAACTTTGGAAGCCGCCTTGGAGTTGGTCTTGCCGCAGGATTCGAAGATCACCAGGCAGAGGAATGCTCAGGTGCATCCACGATTGCTGGCGGCAGACTCCTCCTGGTGGGCTTCCGATTGTTTCGCCTCAGATGGAACAATCGCTGCCCCTGCGGTATGACGGCGAAGCGGTACGTTCCGCCAGGGAGATGGGATACCAATTCCTTGAGCCACATTGATCCGGCGTCCAAGAAGCAGCGCAGGCGGTCGACGGATTGCTTGACGCAAGCGGCTGCATGACCCAAAAGAATCGGCCCAGTCAATTCGAGGAACTGACTGGGCCGATTGATGATTGTCGTTTGTGTTGACTCGAAGCGGATGCTCAGTCCCACCACCATTGGCCTTGAGCCAGGGCCTTGAGATTGAGTTCCAGCCGCTGCTTGGCAACGTTACCAGCTTCGTCTTCGATAACGTGATCCGTGGCCAGCGCGATTCGGGGTTGGATGTTCACGCCGCCTCCGACCGGGGTCATCAGGGTGTTTCCTTTCCAAAGGCTATTCACAGCGCTTTCCACATGGATCGGCGCGGGGAATGTCTCGACGGGAACCTTCTCTTCACTGTTGAGAATGGCCAGTTGGGTATCGCACTTGCCGTAGTAGTCTTCTTGTTGAATGAAGGCGGCTGCAATCGACATGTCGATCAGATTACGCAACTGAGCAAAGACCGGCGAGCGTTCGGCAATTTGCGGGTACTTGCGAGTGAAGTCCTGCACGAAGGCACTGCTTGCCCGATTTCCATTGCCACCGGCAACTCTGCGCTGGCCATCTGCCCCGACAAGTTCGTCCTCGCCAATCAGTTTGACGCCGAGTCCTTCGAGTTGCATGGCCAGGCCATCATCACTCACCCGAACGCACTCGTAGTTGGGGGTGAAGTACCAACGGCACATGGCATTGCGGCTGACTTGGGCAGGATTGGCCCGCTGCACGTAGCTCTGCATTTTCACAGGGCACTGCTCCAGCCCAATCCCGATGAGCTTCATCCGGTAGTCGGCTTCGACCATGACCTGTGCAAAGTGGGTCGTGGGCGAAACTCCCAACACCGTGACATCTTGCAAACCCAAGCTGGTCCGGAGTCCGTTGACAATGAACTGGGTATCGTTGGGGGTGGCCCGACCGCCAATGTTTCGAAGGAATTGCTGCATCCGTGAGAGCCCTTCGGCCGTGGGGTCAATGGAGCATCCAATGACCGGGTCCCCGCCGCCGTCGTGAGCCGGGAAGGTTCGCAGAGCGACCAACAAATCTTGCAGTTCAATCACAGGGCGGCCTGACTGAATGCCGCGAATCCGGCCGGATAGGTCGTCCGACCAAGGTTCGGCTGGGCCGGCAATCACAATGTCACCACTCTCTGGATAACAAAACACGTACTCAATCCGGCTCAACCCGGCCAGGTATCGCATCTCGTCGGTGAGACGTCGTCCCATATCCAATTGGGCTGAGATCGCCTGCTCAAGTCGGGTAAGCGAGATCTTCCGCATGTCACTAGGGACGGCCAGCTTTCCGGCGAGTGCCTGCTTCGAGGCCTCGATCCGTTGGCGAGTGAGTGCGCCATTGGGATCCGCAAAGGTTTGGGTTCGCAATACCCCTTGGGCATCGACCATCACCCCAGCGGTTTGCCCTTGTTGGGCCTGGGCCGCTGAATTGAACGTGGCAAATGCCACCAGCGCCACGGCGACGCAAAATCCTACTGAGAATCGGTGCCTCATCAGCCCAAAGCTCCTGTTCCGAAGAAACTCGAGAAGTGTCCGATACGCCCTGCCCCAAGTTCCAGCAACAAGGCCGTCATGGGGCAGGAGCGTTTCATGGATTAGAGAAGACTCGCGAAATTACCTTACTTACCTGATTTCACTAGCCTACTTGATCCTACTTACCAATTCCCGACAACGCAAGAAAAACCGCCGAACCAGCCAACAATGCAGGGAATAGGTGAAAGAACCATTCGCGAAGCTACCCGTAGGGTATAAAGGTGGCTGGCGAAGGCCGCTTGCATCGTACGAGCAAAAGCATCTGCTCCCCTACCCATGTCAGTTTATGAAAACGGGACGCAGAGCACCAAAAAAAAACTATCTGACAACTCGTGTTTTTCTCGCAAGGCATGTCTTGTGGTTCATTTCTCTCAACCCAGCCGGACTCCCAACTACCGTAGCCGCCAGGCGCGGCGGCGGGTTTTTGTGATGGTGGGGATGTTTTTCCTCATTGTCTTCTTGATGTCCGAGGCTCGTAAACCGAAATACTACCGCTGGTTATGGGTAATTTCTGCTTCCCGTCCGGTCGCCGAAGAACCCGTGGATACCCGTCTCGCGCGGCGGCAGACGAGCGACATTCCAGGCGTGATCGTGGCCGCGGCAGACCCCCCAGTTGGCAACGTCCGGCCGGCAGTGGAGGTGTTCAAAGGGGTACAGCCTGAACTGCTTGCCAAAGTGCGGGACGACACCGTCCTCCGCGGCGGTACGGAGCATGATGCCTTTTTTCACCTGTTGGAGATTCTGAACAACGAATCCCTGGAATCGCTGGAGCAGGCGGCCACGCCGGTGACCTTCGTCCAATTGTTCAAACAGTCAGATGATTATCGAGGTGAGTTGGTCAGTGTGCAGGGGTCGATTCGCCGAGCGTTCAAGCTCCAGGCACCCCAAAACGAGTATGGCATCAAGGACTATTACCAAACCTGGTTTTGGCCAGCGGACAAAGATTTCCCCATGGTGGTCTACTTTCTCGACCTTCCAGCCGGATTCCCCACCGGGATGACCTTGCATGAGGATGTGTCGATTGTCGGCTTCTACTTCAAACGTTGGGCGTATAAGGCGGCGGACGATATTCGCACGGCTCCGTTGCTGTTGGGAAAGATTCCTACTTGGCACAAAGCGGTTCCCTGGACCGAGCGGCGTAACGATGTTCCAACATGGCAGCTTGCCGTCTGCGGTGGGGCGCTGGCGTTGATCTTGGGCGGAATTGTCTGGTACGTCCGACATTCGCCCACCGCCGCTGACGAAGTGGTCGCCAGGCAGCAACAATCGGGTGCCAGCCATCTTGGCGAGATGGCCGATGACGAAGTCCTGCCGCAGGTGCGCGACGCCTTGGCTCAACTGGAACAAGAACCTGTGGCGCCCCAGGGTTTTCATTTCGGCGAAGACGAAGAGGATGCCGACGCGAAACCAGATGAGTCCGAGCCTCCTAGGTAGAACCGTTGTCCCTACTGTCAGGAACCAAGAACAACATATTGGGTGCTTCTACAGACGCAAATGGAATGACTTTTCTTCGATAAGATATCTAATGTTTGGCAGGCAATGCCGTTTCCCGCACGAGCTGATGACTGATGACACCGCACCCAACATTGACGGCATTGACGTTGGCAATGGGGTTACTCCTGACATTGCCGACGGTTCTCTTCGCTCAGTCGTTGGGCACTCCCCCGGCGTCTGAGAGGCCGCAACCCCCGGCAGCCGAAACCGAAGACCACATTCCCGTAGCCCCTCAGGTTCCGAAGGCCGAAGAGCCGGCGATCGAGGCCGAACCCACGCCGCTGGAACCGAAACCAGCCGAGCCTGTCCCACCGGCCGAACCGGAGTACCAGCCGATTGCGAACGAACTCGAGATGTTCGAGCTCTTAGGCGTGGACTCCAGCCACTTTGACAACATCTTTCCCGGTGGAGACCTCACGCCGGATGAGTACGAGACCATGCTCAGGGTGATGTACGCCTTGCGCAAGTTCACGCAGGTGGACATCGAAGCTTGGGCGGACGAGCCCAAGTCGCTGGCCGAGCATGCGATCAAGCAGGGAGAACTAGTCTTGTTTGCTGGTGTGGCCACGCGTTGTGAACGAATTGAACCAATCGCTGAGCAACGGGTTCGGTTCGACATTCCTGCTTTTTATCGCATTGAGGTCAAGGTCGGTGCTTCCCACTTTCCGGTGACCGTCTATAGCCTTCAGGTTCCCAAAGCCTGGTCACTCGACACCGACATGGAAGAGCGGATCAGCTGCTATGCGGCCTTGGTCAAGAAAGGAGGCAAGCCAGAACCAGCCTTGGTGTTTGCCTCGCAGCGCGTCGCCTGGTACAGCAACTCGGTGCTGGGTGACCTGGAAATGGACATGTCCCTGTTTGACGATGTGGTCGATCAGTCCAGGCTCACCGGGTTTGATCGCGAGTGCTTTTATCAACTGCTGGTTGCCGTGGATCGCGCAGGGCCGAAAGAACTCGAGCGGCGGACCAAGGACGAACTTCGTCGCATCAACTCGGGCCGCCCCGCCGACAAGCAACTCGAGGGCTTCCAGTTGGTCGACTTGATTCGAGCCCCCAACGACTACCAAGGGCAATTGATGGGGTTTCGTGGAGTCGCGCGCCGCGCGGTCAAGGTACGTGTCTCAGACAATGACATCCTCGAACGTTTTGGAGTGGACCACTTCTACGAGATCGAAGTATTTGTGGATCTTGGAGGTCGCTACAAACTCTACGACGACAGCGATATTACCTTCTACAAATACCCTGCCGTGTTTTGCGTGCGGCAACTGCCCAAGGGAATGCCAACCGGCGAAGCGATTCACGAAGAAGTCTTCATTCCTGGTTTCTTCCTCAAAAATTGGACGTACTCGTCGAAATTTTCTCAGGCCGAAGGGAAGAGCACCAAGCAGATGGCTCCGCTGCTGATCGGTAAGCAGCCACTGTTGATTGTCCCCAGCGAGTCAGGCAACCCTTACGCCAGCGTGATTGCAGGCGGGTTCTTCGTGGTCGCCCTGGCCGGCGTCTGGCTGGCCATCTGGCGTTTCGGCCGGAGCGATGCCCACTTCGAGCGAACCGTGCTGGCGAAGACGCTCGAGCCTGAAGCCGCGAGTCTCAACGATCTGGATCTCGACGTTCAGGTGGAACCAGATTTTCGCGATCTGACCTAATGCTTTGTCACTGCACAGTTTTCGGGTGGCACCCAACCCGAAATTTAAGCGTTGACGCAGCACTAGGCGAAGTTGCGGCTACCTGTGTTTCGCCCAGCTTCTTGCGAGCGCTTTCTTGCGAGCGGTTCGAAGCGTTCTTCCGGCAAGATCATGGACATGATGCGGATGCCGAACTTGTCGCCAACCTTCACCGCTTCGCCAGCAGCAATGCGATGCCCTCCCACTTCGAGGTCGAGCATTTCATCGCAGGGCTTCTCAAACTGAATGATGGAGCCTGGCCCCAACTCCAGAATCTGGTTCAAGGGTTGTTTCTTGCTGGCCAAAGTAACCATCACCGGCACGCGAATCCGCAAGAGACTGCGGGAATAGTTCGATAGCGATTCGGCCCCCTCCCGTGTCACGGGCGCTGGTACGGTCGAGCGCGGTTTCTCTGTGGTGGCAGCGGTTGTGGCCGCCGACTGGACGTTCGCGTCTGCTAAGTCGTCACGCATCAGGCTACTGACCGATGCGGACCAAAGAAGCCACGCTTGGGTGGTCCCGTTGGCCGCAACCATCTCCACAGGAATCTGCCAACCGTCAGGCTGCCAGTCCAGCACCTGGAGCGCCTCGGCCAGGTTGGCACGGTTGCTAAAGCGGGCATCGGGTGATGTTCCCTCGGATGGCAGCAACAGCTCTGAGACCGTTCGCCCCAACTCGTCCGGTACGTTCACGTCCAGCAGGGACGGTTCTGGTTCGCCCGGCTCCGGAATGGCCAGCAGCAACGCGTGGTCGCCACACGGGAGGATTCCCAACAGCCCTGGCGATCGAAGATCGTTCTCCCATGCCTCGGTGGAGAATGCTTGCGCCTCGCCAACTTTGAGCTCCGGCGGAGCCGAAAAGCAAAAGCCAATGGCCGCTGCAAGCTCCTGCGCATGATCCTGGCAAGCTTGGATGACTGCCGTGGCGTCAAGTTGGATGGGTGTTGCCATACGGAGACTTCGAACAGCCTTGACCAAAGACCAGACGGCTTGCCTCGCCTACGCAAACCGAGAACATGGAACCGTCAATCAGGCGTAACGCCCTATTCGTCACATCCATGGCAGCAACTTGAAGGATTTACTCAGGTTTCGCGCAATTTGGCAGAAATCCACGAGATGTCGCTTCGCGCGTTTCCTCGCTGACGCCTTCCACTTTCCTCTTGCCACAAAGGCTGATAGTCTTCTAGTGGGATCTCGAGAGCCCGCTGGCGCTGAAAAATGGCTCCCTTTGAGAACAGCAATCACTCATCAGTTGTCGTACCATTCGATCTTTCGAACATTGCATGAAGACAGGAATTCATCATGAGCAGCGAACCCACCAACTCTGGCGATCTGGCTTACGAACCCGAAGTGCTTCGCGTGCTGCAAACCAAGGATGCCACGCGCAGTTACTACAACAAGATTGCCAAAGTGTACGACATCTTGAGTGAGCACTCCGAAGGACCGCTGAAACGCAAAGGGCTCGAGATCCTGGCTCCAAAGCCCGGCGAAGACGTGCTCGAAGTTGGGTTTGGCACCGGCCATATCCTGGTCGATCTGGCCAAGGCGGTTCGGGACTCCGGCAAGGTCCGCGGGATTGATATTTCGGACGAAATGGTGAATCAGGCCCAAGCCCGACTTCAGGGAGAGTCCCTGTTGGATCGGGTGGAACTCACTCGGGGTGATGCGACTGCCATGCCGTATGCAGATGCCACCCTGGACGCCATCTACTTCAGTTTTACGCTCGAGCTATTCGACACGCCTGAGATTCCCAAAGTCTTGCACGAATGCTTGCGAGTGCTCAAACCGGGAGGGCGGTTGATGGTGGTGGCGGTTTCGCGAGAAGGCGAAGGAGACTTCATGCGTAAGCTCTACGAATGGACCCATCGCCATCTTCCCAACTTGATGGACTGCCGGCCGATTTACGTCCGCCGCGCCTTGGAAGCCACTGGCTACGAGATTCTCGAATCGAGTATCGAAAGCATGTGGGTGCCTGTGGAATTGGTCCTGGGCGGCAAACCTGCGTAGCTTTGTAGAACAGTTGTCTCAACTGTTCACGAACCACCAACAACGTATCGGGCACACCTGCAGTACTTGAAGGGAAGTGTCTTCTTGGACCCTGGAGCAGCTGAGACAACTGTTCTACATTGGTTGCGGGTCCTACCTGGTTAGAATGGATTCTCGTTTTCCATTCGTCGGCTGGCCAACCCAAAGTGCTGCCCATGCAATTCAACGGAATTTTGAAGATAAGAAGCGTCTTGATCGGAAGGCTGTGGTTGATCGGTGCCTGGCTGGCCTTGAGTTGCACGGGCAACGCCGCCGAGTGGCCGAGCGCTGGCCATGATGTGCGGCGGACGGCAATTACGGCCGAGAGTCTCAACTTTCCGCTGCACGAAGCCTGGCAGTTTCATTCAGCCCAACCATCTCCTGCCTGGCCCCCTCCCCACTTCATCATGCTGGATCGCATGGACTTCGACAACGCGCCCCAACCGGTCGTGGCAGAGGGGATCGTGTGCTTTGGTTCTTCAACCGACGATACCGTGCGGGCTGTGGACCTCAAAACGGGGCGTCAGCGCTGGCGGTTCGTTACCGGCGGCCCCGTGCGTCTGGCACCGCAAATCAGCGATGGCCGCGTCTACTTTGGCTCGGATGACGGTTGCGCCTACTGCTTGAGCGCCAGTACCGGGCTGATGATCTGGAAGTTCGACGCCGCGCCGCACGAAGAGAAGTTCCTAGGCAACGGCCGCATGATCTCGCGCTGGCCGATTCGAACCGGCGTGCTCGTCGATCAGGGCATTGCGTATCTCGTGGCCGGAATGTGGGCCTCCGAAGGCGTGTTTGCCTACGCGCTGAATTCCGAGACCGGGGAGATTGTCTGGTGCAACGATACCTGCGGCCACATTGGAGTGGACTACAACCACCTGCTGACTCCCGAGAATGCGGGCGAAATGCGGCATGGCGTGCATGACGGAGACTTTGGCGTTTATGGCCTCACCCCTCAAGGCGCGCTGGCCGTGACACGAGACGTGTTGCTGGTTCCGAACGGATACAACTCGCCGGCCGGTTTGGACCGCAAGACAGGTAAGGTACTGTTCGGAGATCCACAAGCTGGCACCGGAGGGCATTGGCTCACGGCCGAAGACGACGTCTACTACACACTCTACCAGCATCGCAATCGGCGGATTCTGATGCTCAAAAGGGACGCGAAAACCGGCGAGCGAATCTCATTTCGATTTCACGAAATCCACAACGTGACCAAGGAGCCCAACGAAGTTCCCCACCTGCATCAAGAGTTGGGAAAGACTCGAAATCTCATCGTAGATGGCAAAATCATTTCCAGAAATGCGTACGCCATAGCGCTCGCTGGCACAACGCTGATCTTGGGCCGGGATGGCTATGTGATCGCAACCGACCTGGAAACCAGCGCCGAACTTTGGAGGGCACCCGTTCAAGGCAAAGCCTACGGATTGGCCATTGCTGACGGATGCTTGATCGCTTCCACCGACCAGGGCTACATCCATTGCTTCGCCACACCAGCAGTAGACAAGCCTCGGATTGTTGACGTTGTCAGCGCATCGGATGATTCCCCGCGACCTGCGTGGTTCGATACCTTGCAGCGTACCGGCATGGATTGCGGATACGCACTTGTGCTGGGTGACGCGAAGGGAGAACTCTGCGAATCGCTGGCCCGCCACACACGTCTGAATTTGGTGGCCTGGAGCGATGACCCGCAGCAAGCCAGCGCGGTACAAGCCAGGCTCGTTGACCAAACATCGCTGTACGGTTCACGCATTCATGCACTCGCGAGGGCTACCGAAAGCGTGCAGGGCTCGCAGGCATCGGCACTGCCGTTTGCCCAGCACTTTGCCAATGCAGTGATCGTGGCTGGACCTACGAAGGTTGCCAGCGAAGAACTGTACCGAGTCCTACGGCCTTGCGGCGGGGTTGCTAGAGCTGCAATTCGCCGGTCTGCGCATCGACCCGCACCGTGCGTACCCGGGAATTGTTCAACAGGACTTTGACCCGGTAGACGCGCTGGCCGGCCAGCTCGACACTGAGCACCCGACCGCCGGTAGCCCGCTGCGCAATGGCGGCTGCCCGTTTGCGCGAAATCATATTTTGCCGGGCGCCCTGATTCTGATTCTGCGCCTGCAAATTGCCGCGCAGTTCAAATCGGGATTCAGCAGACAGGGCCAACGGCGTGACAGACACGGCAAGAAACAAAGCAATTGCTACGCAAGTACCGCGTCTGTCTTCAATCATCAGGTCTTCTGTCGTTTACGATAACCAGGCACCCAATGCGATTGTGGGCCGGACATGGACTGGCAAATTATCCTGCGACGGGTTCAACAGATCCCCGAATTCGAATGGTCTTCGCCCGGATCGGCATCGCGCCGGAGTCTTGAGCTCACGGCCATTGAATTCATAGGTAACCAGGTAACCGTCCACGCGTTCTTCCTGATGGCTGACCTGTTCAATTTCACAGACCTGTTCATACCGCACTCGATCATGGCCATAGGCTCGCTGCTGTCGGCTCACATCATTACCAATGGAAGCACCGAGCAGTGCACCGGCTATCGTCATAATGTCCTGACCGCGCCCACCGCCAAATTTACTGCCGACGGCACCACCGAGAATTCCACCCAGTATTTTGGGCGTGTGCGAACCACGTCCCGAATGCCGGGATTCGCGAACCTGTTCTTCCGGCGCAACAATTCCTGTGGCTGCCGTTACCTCGACAATACGGACTTTGCGGCTGCACATCCAGTACCGGTGCGTTAACCCAGAACGATTCGGCAGTGGCAGCCGGCATCGTCCCCAGCCAACCGCTGATGAACAGACCTAAAGAGAGCACTAACTGTTTTCTGTATTGCATGTCGATCTCCTTCACGGGTAATTCGCCCTGAGCATAGGCAGACCTGCCTGAACCCAACCTGAACGGCGCAATTGGTTAGCCGCTATGGCCTATGTCTGTTCAGCCTGGATTCAGGGTCGGCACGCTAAGGTTTGCATCGTCAGCCGATACCGGCTCTTGATCACCGCAGGAGGTATGCGATGAAGACCTTACCCAACCTACTGGCCATACTGGCTGTCGTCGGCACGACGCTGGCAACACCGGCCATGGCCGACCGACGCGACGGGCATCGAAATAACCATGACCGGAGCCATGCCGGGCAACGCCAGCACACAGCTAATCATCGGGCTAATCATCGGGCTAATCATCGGGCAACGCAGCGCTCGACACCGAGGGCAACTCACTGGCGCGGATCCCGCGACTATCGACAGGGTCCCGGCAGCGGCATTTCCAACAGCATCGGCGGCATCGTCAAGCCCATCGGTTATACCGGCAGCGACATTGCCGTGGCAACCGGGTATGGTTAGGCGCAACCTGGGCCCAGATTTCGCGGCCATCGTTACCGACCGAATCATTGGCGACCTTATCGCCCCTATCCCGGTCCTTATCGAGGCCGGATGCACAGACATCAAGGAGTAGGCGTCAGTGTGTGGTTTGACGGCATCGGCATTCGCTACTACGACTATTGATTGAATTTGCACATCGTTCGCGGTGCGTGCAGCGGACCCGCATCAAGTGCCCTTCCCCCTGGCATTTGATGCGGGTCTTGCTGCTTACTCCGGGCAATTCATGGAGAACAGATCAAAGCGGCTCGGCAATTCGCTCCCGGGAAATGATCAGTTCGTCATACCAGGTGTACGCATCGGCATGTTTCTGCTGCGGATCCTTGCCGGTCAGATAAGGCAACAGCCAGATTTTTCCATATCGCGCATCCGGATTGTTGTTGGCCAGATCATATTTTTGCCGGATGACTCGCTGTGACGGTTGACCTTCACCGGCAACCCATAACTCAATTTCGCTATCGTTGCGATAGCGCCGGTCATTTTTATACCAGGTGCCGATCGTGACGCGTAACTGAAAAGTCATCCATTGATCGGCAATATATTTCGCCGGCCAGTTCTGTCCGATTGCTTCGGATTGACCATCTTTACCACGACAGCTGTGATACATCCCCGGTGCCCCCAGGCGGTCCCGATTGACCACGAGCTCCAGTTGCGTACATCCCCAGGCCGGATCACCGGGCCGATCACCCTCGCCAACGATGATCTGTTTCCAGGTACCGTGCGGACGGTAGCGATTATTCAGGAACGTCGGCGAGAAACGCTGCCGCCATTGCACGTAAAAAGTGTCCCCCTCACCGAATTGCACAGCAAGATCATCAGCAAAATTTGCATAGAACTGTCCGGCATGACCGGCCCATGATTGTCCGGGCATATAGAACTTCAGACTGGAGGCGCCGCTGGCGCGTTGATCCGTTGCGATTTCGACACGCCCGGTCAGATCCGTGCCATCGGTCATGTTATTCACAAATGTGCCGACCGGTGCGTTATAGGCCCACTCCAGTGAATCGGACCGCCATTTTCTGCCAGCTCTTCCTGCTCAAAACCAAAGCAGCGAACCACACCCGGAGCGTTGCAACGCGTCAAGAAATCCGCCCGCCCCGCAGGGTTCTCAATTATTGGCGCTGTACACCCGATAAGCAGCGCAAGTAACACGTGTGTCACCAGCACGGACTGAATTATTTTGCGCACACTCTCGGGCTTTATGATGAATACCCCAAAATTGGGTCCCCAGTAAGGGTGTATCGAATAAGTAGCTGGTAAGTAATGATGCGAAGAAAATATAAAGGAAATATATACAGAAAAAATTAAGTAAAAAACCCAGCAATATCAGGCGTTAGTTGGCATGATGATCGGTAAACAATGCAGCAATAAATAACCAGAAATCCTGCCTTGTCGCAATTCAGTTTTGCATCAAAAACTGTAACTACGCCGTTTCATTTCCAATGGTAGCGAATCGTAATGATGACAGACACATGTTTCAAACTGGATTCCAAACTGAAGCTTGAAGAAAGCGAGAGTGATGGCATCAATGTCGC
>CALOEH010000109.1:0-18588 GCA_942492195.1 uncultured Planctomycetia bacterium
GGCATGCCAGCGACGCTCCAGCGTCTTGCGTTCTCCGGCGGTGAGATGGCGAACAGTCGACCGCTTAGGCGGCGAGTCGGCCGGTTCGGGGTTCGAGGTCGGAGAAAGGGGGTCTCCCTGAAACTGCAGTCGTCCTGCCGCGTACTGGGCATGGAGATCCTGCTGGGAGAACTCCTGTTCTACGTGAAACTGAACGTCTTGGGCGATGAAGCGGTCGGGGGCGAGTTGGCGGATGACCCGCCAGACCCGTCCGTCGAGCAGCCACGCGGTGCCCACACCGAGTCGAACGGATCCCATGCGATCACACCTCCAGGAAAGAGAACGGTCTTGTCATCCAAAGGCTTGGAGCGAGGGTCGAAGCTGAGCCGGTCGGTCGCCAACAGATGAAAAACGTGAAGACGCAGCAGTCCGGGATCGCTTGCGAAGATCGATGTTCGCAAAGCTGCCAGTTCAACCCCACTGGCCGACACCAGCGACACAACCTGCGACATAACCTGGTCATCCAACCGGGCTTGGCGATAACGGTTGAGTAGCCGTAGGTTCGAGAGCAGGCAGCCAGGCACGAGCTGTTTTTCAGTCACGACATGGAACGTCCAGCCGCTTTGGATGGCAAACTGCCGCGCGACAGCCAGCTTGCGCTGAACTTTGGGTCGCGTGAGCCGTTCCGAAGGCTTCACTTCCACAAGCCGCCGGTGGCCACCCTTCATGTCCACCAGGAAATCTGGCACAACGTAGCTGCACTGAGGGCTGGCGTGGCGCTTCGGGTGAGTAGCAGGCGGGCCATCGAGAAGCTTGATCGTGATCTGCGCTTCGGACTCCTGCCATGTATACCAAATCGCGAGCGGCTGCTCTTGGATGGTTTGCACCTGTGGGCAGCCCACCAGAATCACGGCTGTCGCCGCTTCGAGCTGACCCTGGCAGCGGATCGAGCGGTTTTGTCGCGGACAGGGAACGAGCAGGAAGGAGCCCGGTGTGCGCCGCCGCAAGTGAAACGTAGAGATGTCGGCAGGTCGATTCGATGGGGACATTGGAATGGATCCTGGAGCAGGCACCAAGTGAATCAATCAATCAAAATGATGGCCTACGCGGCCTGCCGCCGTTTGCCCTTGGTAGTTTGCTTTTGCGGCTTGGCTTTGGTCCTCCGCCCTCCCTTGACGCTGGGACTGCGGCGTTTGGCCGGCTGCACTTTGGCTTCCACGAGCTCGGCCAGACGTCGGTCGACATCGTCGCGCAAGGCATCCCACGAAACGGCTCCGCTCATCGAGTCGATGAGGCGGCGCAGCGGGGTCACGTCCCTGGCTGCCACTTCGAGCGCGTCTGCCTCTGTGCCAGGTAGTGCCCGGCGCAGTGCCGGATGATGCAGGGTGTGGATCATCAAGAGCCGATCCTCCGGTCGCACGACGATGGTTTGCTGTTTGCCGGAGAACACGACAAGTCCGACTCCCCATTTGCCGCTCTGCCGGAGCGCATGCTGCAGCGTGGCGAAGGGACGGTGCGCGGCCGGATTGGCAGGGGCGAGGTACAGACTACGGCCAGCCAACAGCACCAGGTTGATGAGCCCCGGGTCGACGAAGTTTCGCAGATGAATTGTCTTGTCATCTGAAGGCTGCAATTGCTCGAGTTCGGCGGGCGAGATCCGCACGTGTTGGCCCGGCTGGTAGGGATAGCCTTTGACGATCTCTTCGGGCGGAACGGCACCATGCTGCGGGCACCACTTGCGGTACTCGATCCGCTGGCCACAAGTGGAATGCAATTGGTGCAGCGGTGTGTCCGGCGGCGTGGCGATTGCCGCGTAAGCTTTCACCGGGACACACAACTCCTTACCGACGCGAAGTTGCCCGCACCAACTGGCGCGACTGGCAGGGGCAGCATGCAGTTCGCCATTGCATGGTGAGGGAGTTTCGACACAGGTTGCCATATGGGTTCCTCAAATAGATCTGAAAAACGTAGCCTGAGACCAAGAACGGTCTCGGCAGGGAGAGGTCTACTGTGGGTGCCGCCTGCGGTGGGCTTTAGCGCGGCCGGCGTTGTATCCTTTGCGGCTACCGATTCGCTTACCGCACTTGTAGATCCACCAGCCCACGGCGGTTAGCACGAAGAGTGCCAAAGTGTTTTCCATCGGCCTCCTCTTTGGAATTGAGATTCAGAGGCGCGTCGCGTCTCTGAGGAATGGTTTAGCGGCAGCGGCAGCTCCCGGTTCTGCAGGTGCAGCCGCTGCGCCGGCGTGAGCCGCCACGTTTGCCGCCGCGCGAGGATGCCCAGCTGACGACGAGCAGAAGGGCGACGATGAAAAGGATGGTAGTCAAGCAGTGTTCCTTTCAGGTTGGTTGGCTGGCCACGGTCCATTCCGATGCGAGCAGGTTCACGGTGACGTCGCAGTCGATGGGCAGGCGGCGGAGCCAGCGGGTGAATTGATGGAGCATGAGCCCGGCGGCGATGTTGGCGGTGTAGATCGTACTTTGCGCCGTGCAGCGGCCGGTCTGGGCTTGAGATTGTGCGAAGAGTGTGGTGGGGTAGTGGTCACGGCCTGCTTCGTCGGCTACAGCGAGAACACGCACGACTTCGGATAGCATCCGGCCATCGGCCCAGAAACGTGCATGGGATTCGGCCGAACGCCAGATCGCACTCCGGGCAGAGATTGAATCGACACAGCAGAAGACTGCTTCGCCCAACGTCATGACGGGGCGGTAGCGGTCGGCCACCGAATCGACATTGATTGCGGGGTCGATGTGCCGAATCGCTTGCGCGGTAGCCTCGACTTTCAACTGGCCGACATCTTGGGCCCAGTACGCCTGCGTGGTGACGTTTGTCGGTTCGACAATATCAAAGTCCACGAGCTGCATTTGCCGAACGCCGAGGGCAGCAAGTTGCAATGCTACTTGGCGGCCGATGGCCCCCACGCCAATCACGCTCACGTTAAGATCTTGCAAGCGATCCAGGGGAACCAGATCGGCTTGACGCTGAAAGCGATTCTCAGAGAGCATCTTCGTCTTCCTCCTCGGTATAAATCGGCACGTCTTCGCGGAGATACTCTTGCCAAGCATTCTCGAACTCGTCGCGGTCCCGCCAGATGGTTTCAAGGGAATCGACATTCGCGAATGTTGATTCAGCCAGGACACACGCGGCATACTCTTGCTCCCATGCGTCGTGGTCAGTCGCTGGAAATGGCATCGAGAAATCCGTTTCCACCGGAATCAGCATCGAACCGCCTGGCCCCACGTTGAACCGCAGCCGGGCGTACGTCTCTCCCCCTTCGGCAAGAATGAACATGACGGCCCAATCGGCCGACCCGAAGCAGCGGGCAAACGTCTCCTCGTCCACGGAACTGGGATGCGCGGAGTCGCCAGGATGGGTGTGGACCCAGACGCGCGCGAACGACTCTAGCTGACGGCCAGCATCCACTTGCTCATCAAAAAAGTCAGCGACGGCCGCGTCGTCGAACTTTACGGATACGGCGGTGCAGCGCTGCTGCACCAAGACGATGTCCTCGATCAGCAACAAATCATCCGGCACCGTGATCCCAAATCCTCCGACTTCCGTATCGCCGACGTCGCGCAGATAGAGGAGCTTGGCCCAAGCTGTGGGCGTGAAGCGGAGGCGTGCCGGGGAAGAACACGGTATGGGACGGCTACGCCGGACGTCGCGCCTGAGATAGTTGGATTCAAGTGGAACAGGTTGCATGGGCTGCACACTCCGAACATAGGTCTTGGCCGTCGCCGGCGCTTGTGGATAAACAGTCGTGGCAAGTCATCTCATCGCAGCCTTCGCAGCGCGACATGCAGCCACTACAAAACTCTTTGCCGCAGTCGGTACAACTTTGCGAACAGTCGTCACACACCTGGCGTTCGCATGATTCGCACATCGTGCGCTCGTCTTCGTTCACACTCTGCCCGCAATCGTGGCATTCGACACCGTTCCAGCGGTCCAGGGCGACATAGGCGCTGCTGGAGTTGTAGGTTTCAAGCAGTTGGCGGACGACGAGGAAGAAGTCGAACAGTCGCCCTTGCTCTAGGGCACGCCGAATTGGCACACGCCCTTCGCCTTCGCAGAGTCGGTTATCGTGCACATGCGGATGGGTGACGTCATCACTGGCCGCAGCTGGCTGCGGATCGTCGGCAATCACCTCATACGGACACGATTCGCCCAAGTAGCGCCAGTCGAGCGCGATGGTGAACGGCCCCAGGTAAACGCCATCGAGTTCGATAGATTCCGTAGTGACTTGCATCTGTTGCTGCTTTGAGTCGATCCTGACGTCGCAGAACTCTTGCTCGAGAGCCAGAAGATCGTCGTAGATTTGTCGTTGCGAACCCGCGAATGGATCAGCAACCGCTGGCAACTGTTGCAGCACCTCATCGATTCGATCACGCAGCGTGCGAAGCACAACCGGCAAGCGCTCCCGAAGTTTTCGGCTGGCTCGAAACCAGCCATGCGCATCCGCCTTGCGAATCTTGCGAGCGAGTCGCTGGCACTCTTGCCAAGTCCCATCGGGCAGCGAAATGGTCTCTGGTTGGGGCTGATGGGCGGTTAGCCGCTGCTGAATACTGGCCGCGGCGCGGAGCCGAGGACGGTGGTCGCGGTTTAGCATGCTTGACTTTCCTCCTAACATCGAAGGGAGATGGCCGGCGCACTGGCCAGCCACCTCCCTTCTCGCGGAATGAAACGGATCGCGGGCTAGTCGCCCGCTCCCTCGATCTTGACCGGTGTGAAACTGATCCGGTCCCCTTCTTCAAGCACTTGATCGGAAGGGACCGGCTGACGATTGACGCGAATCAGATAGTCTTCCGCACGTGCTGAGGGAACTTGCTTCTCGAACAACTGCTGCACACGAGTGCCTGCTTCGATATCGAGAAAGTCCGCGAAACCACCGCCCAGATTGTTGATCACGAGTACACGCATGTTTGAACCTCTTGTTTGTTGGGGAAGTGACCGAAGGTGGTCGTGAGATGCCGCCGCCACTGAGACCGTGAACGAGTCTTACGTTCTCGTCCCCCTCGCCGCTGGTCGGCCCGCAGTTGGCGGCGATGGATGGGACGTTTGGTTACGACTCGCATGGCTGCATCGGTATTGAGAATCGTGGGTGCTTGACTGCCGGAATGACGGCTGAGCACGCGGCGAACGTCGCAAGTCGCTCGGCTTCGATGGTGTCCCAGTCCAGCAGGTAGGGAGCCAGGTCCTCGGAGTTGGGCTCCCGGTCAATTACTGTCTCGTCCAACTGAAAGCCCAGGTGTTTGATCGTAGAAACGCTTTCGCCCGTAGCGTGGGCAACCGCTCGGTTGAGATCGGCATCTTTCATGTCGAGTATTCCTAGGTCGAGAGGGAAAGACGGAAACAAAAAAAGCCCAGACAGCGCAGGCTGGAATGCCGCGCCATCGGGGCGAAACGAGAAGGATTCGTAGCAGCGCTACTCGGTGGGCGGTGTCAGCCAGTTGGCTTCCAGCCATTGACGTTCTGCCGCCAAGGCCTCGCTGCGCTGCGCGAAGGGACCAAGCTGAGGTCCACCCACCGGCAACAGATCAGCGATCCACTGGCCTGACTCGTTCGGCTCCACATGCGAGCCGCGAGTGATGCTGAGCTTTCCCAGTTCGTGGAGCGAGAGCTCATCGCTGTAGAGGCAGCGGATGATACCGCTCCGTTCAATCACAAATTGCATTGGCCGCTCCTTCTATCGTGGGCGGCGGAGGATGTTGCGGCGGGGCCGATCGACCAGCAGACCATCGAGTGACGATTGCACGCTCGTTAGCTGCGAGGCCACGTCTTGCCTGAGCGACTGGTTATCACGCAGTTGCTGCGGCTGGACGCCTTGCACCACTTGATGTGCCCGTTCCACGAGTTCATCGAGCTGCTGATTGGATCGGACATTCAGCGAGCGAAAGCGATTGAAGAACTCGGTCAAGTTCGTAACGGCGCTATCGCGAAAGACTTTGGGCCGCCCGTCGCTGTGGCCATTCAGACGTTCGGCGATATGTTCGACCAGCCGAGCCAATTCCTCCATGAAACCGGATTCGGCCAGCCTGACCGCTTCGTCGAATCGGGCGGCCACCCGCTGGGCTTCTTGCTCGTAAAGCTCGGGGCTGAGTCTGCGCAGGTACTCAGGGGGCTCGACGCTCGGAAAATCCCACTGCATGTCGAAGAGACCGACGAGCGAGGCTGGATAATCCGCTTCGCTATACAGGCTGCCCAAGCGAGCCTGGGCAGCCGCTTTGAGCCCCTCGAAGTGCTCATCAAGTTCGGCAACAGTATCCGTCAGTTCACTCTGGAGCGACGTCATTTGTACGTTCAGCAGTCCGAGATCGTCATGCTTGATCAGGCGAATGCCGGCCTCGGGATAGGGAAGTGAGAGTCCTTTCCAAAGTTGAACGGCTCGGCCACGAACGGCATTGACTGCGCGGAATTTTGGGCTGCGGGTGTCGATCAGTTTCTTGCCCGCCGACAGAAAATCTCCTTCAGCGCCGAACGACTCGGCCGCTTGCGACTTCTGCTCCGCCGAAAGCGTCTTGCGCACGCCCCACCAGGTAAACGCGAGCCGCATTGCAGCCATGGTGGTGCGCAAACGCTGGGAAGCGGCAGTTGGCGAACGGGTTTCGGTACTTGATTCTTCAGCAACAGTGCTCATCGAAAAGATTCCTTGTGAGGGATTTGTTGTAGGATGATTAGTTCTGCGAAGGGTCACGGCTGACGCGGCGCCGCGAGTTACCTTTGGTCGCCCGGTGCTGATAGATGCCCGTCTGATTGGCCGACAAACAGCGGCCGCTGGCCCAGTTGCGAAGTCGCTCGACAGATTCCGCCGCGGTGACGGCGACTGGCACGACATTTTGAGCCGCCTGCACCAGCGGCAGATCCAAGAGCGCCGCCAGCCGGCAACAACTCTTGATCTCGGCACCGGTAAACTGCGCGTCATCAGGCTTGCGCTGCTGGTGGTCGATCTCGTAGTGTTCGAGATACAATTCCCAGATAGCGTCTTTCTCGACGCGGGCGGGAAGATCGAGAAAGAAGATCGCGTCGAACCGGCCAGACCTCGTAAATTCTGGTGGCAGTTTTGTGACATCGTTGGCTGTGCAAACGACGTAGACGTCAGATGTTTTGTCATTGAGCCACGAAAGAAAACTTCCAAACATCCGCGCCGATACGCCCGTATCGGTCTGGCCCGATCCGGCCAGACCAGCAAACGCTTTCTCAACCTCATCGACCATGACCACACAGGGAGCCATGGCTTCGATGGTGCGGATGGCCTGACGCGTGCGCTCCTCGGTCTGCCCAACAAGCGAACCTAACAGGGAACCCACGTCGAGCATCAACACGGGACGCCCAGTCTCCTGCCCGAGGGTTTTGCAGAACTGACTCTTGCCACAGCCCGGTGGTGAAAGCAGCATCACGCCGCGAGCCTGTTTGCGGGGGTTGTTGCGAGAGGGATGCAACAGCGACCGTTTGCAGAAGGCTTTGAGTGCGGTCAGGCCGCCCAGCGTCGAAAAGTCTTCCGTGCCTTGATAGAGTTCCAGCAGGCCGCTCTTCTTGAGCGTCTGCGTCTTGATGTCCCAGACGGCATCCGCCGATAGAGTTCCGGACCGCACCAGCGAAAGGCTGTAGGCATTCTCGGCTTCATACCGCGTGAGGCCAGCAGCCGCATCCAGCACGCGGTCGAGATCCGCGTCCTCGGGCAGTTCGCCATCTTCCACGGCGATGCCTTGGGCGATTTCAAGCAGTTGCTCGCGACTGGGCAGGTCATGCTCGATGCAGACGAATAGTTTTTCAAGTTCAGTCGGAAGGTTGACGACGGGTGAGAGGATCACGATGAACGTCCGGTTCTGCTTGCCGGCCAGAACTTGGCGAACGAGTGCCTGGACGATCTCGGCGGACTGCAGGAAGCGGTGGAAGTTCTCAAGCACCAAGATCGCTGCGCCGTCGGGCGTGGCCATGGTGCCCAGCGTACGAATGGCGGACAGCGGATCACCGCCACCGGTTTCGCTAGATTCCTGCTGGCCGGTGAGCTTCAGTCCGCCATCGATGTCCCATGACAGCAGCTGCCACGATTCGGCGCGACACAATTGGGCGATTTCCGTTAAGGCCTCGTTGTGTTCGTGGCTCTGAACCCAGATGCCCGTGAAACAGGCGCGGACGTATTCCGACAGACGCTCGGCGAGCGGCATAGAAATTCTCCTGGAAGAGGAATAGAACATCTCGCAAACGAGAGCCCGTTCGCGAGTGCCTCAAGCGTGAGGCGGAAGTGGGCGACGGAGTTTACCATTCGCCGCTAGCAGGGTTGGGTCTACATATCCTGGTGCAAGTGTTGCTCTGCCGAGTTCTCAGCATGAAACTCGCTGGTCAGTTCCTCATGAGTTCGCTGTCCCAAGGCCTGCTCCAAGAACAAGCTCGCATCTCGACATGTCGATCCCGAAAAGCCTTTGGTTTCGACGCGCGATTCGCCTGTGGGTGTGACCGTGACTTCGATGATCCGGAGTGACGTCATATACCACCTCCGACCTGCACAGACAATTTGATCGATCCGTCAGCCAGGGCCTGCTCCGTGACCGAGTAGCCCTTGCGATGAGCTTCCAGTCGCGTTCGTTCCACGGCGTACGCCTGCAGGAAGCTGTCAAGGTATCGCCTCGCACCCCAGCGCCCGTTGAAGTTATCGAACTGCAACTGGCCAGTTTCCAGGTGACAAACGACGGGGTAGCGCCACGCGGGGAGTTCGACACCCAGCCCGGCTACTTCGCTGCTGAAGAGTCGGAAGACTCCTTGCTTTGGCGCTGGCAGCTTGAGCCGCGTGCAGGCGGCAGCAACCGCCGTCGCATCGCGCACTTCAGTTTGAATGATGACGATATGGGACAAAATGTTTTCTCCTGCTAAATGAAGATGGAAAACTGCGGCATTGATGTGTGGACGCAATCACAACGGAGGCACCAAGCCTTCGACGGTGACACGAAGCACGATTGGGCCGGCCGTTGGCTCGGTGATTGGATGTACCAGCAGTTCGTTGGGTGCCAAAGATGGATCGGCGGTCGACGAAGTAATCGCTTGAATCTCCGGCCAGTGCTGTGAGTTTGACAGTTCCTGATGCAGCCGCTCGATAAACTGCGTTTCCGTCATGGGGATCTCCGGAGGATGGGAAAGGATCCTACAACACCACCATTCCAGTCCCAATGCGTGACCGAATGTCTTGAAGTTGTGGTCTTGGTGGTGGGAAGGAGCGGCGAGACTTACCGCGGCGAGGTCGCAAGAACTGCGATTGAGAGGGCCGCTTACCTGGTGATGGCCCCGGAATCAGGGACAGCATCTCAAAGTCGTCAGAACGTCAGTTCTTAGTAATGGTTTCTTCGATCAGGACAGGGCCGCGAATGGTGGTTGTGATCCGTTGCCCCTCGGCGAACTCTTGGCCTTCTATCTCTGTGATCGAGGCATTGACAGGTTTCTCCTTTCAAAGACGTTGAGCGTTGACAAGATAATGCACAAAGATCTGATCGAACTCCGCTGCGATTAGTTCACGCTTGCCACCGCTTTGGCGGAACCAGGGAGACGGATCACGAATCAGAATCTTTAGAATTCGCGGTTGGCCATTTTGCCATTCGTAGATGACCGCTGTTACCACGGAGGCATGTCCTACCTCTTGACCTGGGATCGAGTAGCCGATGATCAGTGGCATTCCTTGCTCGAAATGGCGCTGCATGAGTTCGAACGAAGGGGGGCCGAGACATGCTTCCGCTCTCAGGTTCCAATCACTGCCAGCGGAGTCGGTCATGCGGCCGTTGAGATTGATCAGCACATCGCGAGCGGATCCGGGGCGATCCAGCACGAGGCCGCTTGAGGCGTTCGCCACAACCTCCGCCTGAGAGACGGCGATGCCTTGGGTGGAAAGGGCCATCTGCACGCAGGCGGCCCAGCACCAGTTGGTAGCCTGCTGCTGCGACACGTGGTACCGCATTCGGTCGGACTTCAGGCCCATGACCTGAACGCCGGAATTGACGAGATGTGGCGTAGATGTGGATGAACCACATCCGGCAAATGTCATCCATGCCAGAGAGAGAATCAGTCCCGTCAGAAGGGCCGATGATAGTTTCCGCTGAGTTTTCAGCTTGCTTCCGATGCTACCCCCACTGTGCCGCCAAACGTTCGATCTCTGCATTCTTCTGCTCCAAAGTAGTTACCTGCGACTCCAAACGCGTTCGCCGTTCGGTACTGAGCCCGTCTTCGGCCAACTGCCGATCTAGTGAACTGAGTTCCGCATCATTGCGTTGCCACTGGGACCACAATCGCGCGTAGATGTGCGCAGGAATCTGAGAACGTCGCGCCTGCAGACTCACTCCCAGCGCCTTGGAGGCCGCGACAATCTGCGGCGTTCGCTGGGAGATCGTCCGCACCAGTGGGGCGGGGGCCAGAGACATAGGCCGTGAAACTGGCGGGACGAGTCGGGCGGGAGGTTTCGTCAGCGGCTTCGTGACCCCCTTGGGAACTGGTCGAACTTTGATCTTGCTCAGAGCCTGGATGACAGGGCGACAACCTGTGCTCACCAAACACAGCACACAACAGACAACGATGCACCTATGAGAAGACATGCCCAAAACTCCCTCTACCGATAGGTTTCTTTAGGGCGATAGGGAGGCTCAAATGGCGTTTGCCCTCGAAAACCGCCCCATCACCGTGCGAATACTGAGAGATACCGTATCCTGTAGTATGTAGAACAATAGTATGCAGTCTGCCCACACTAGCCGCAAGGTAGTTTTGCTTGTTGGCACCCTGGTGTGAGGCTCAACCTTGGCGGACATTCGACTCAGATTTGGCAAGCGGCTGCGGGAGCTCCGGCTGGCGAAGGGGATATCGCAAGAGAAGCTTGGCGAGATCGCCGGACTGCACCGCACGTTCATCAGCATGACCGAGCGGGGCGAGCGGAACGTAACGCTCGCCACCGTCGAGAAGCTCGCCAAGGCACTCAAGTGCCGAATGGCCTACTTGATGCCAGACGCGAGAGAGAGCGACTGAGCGCGAGCAACATTGAGCAACGATTCTGGTAACTCATTCGCCAAATTCTGCTCCAGATTCGACTCGTTGATGGCTACGCCGGTTGCACTCAAGTATTGTGCCCCCGATTTCGCAGAAATTTAGGTGCAAGAAGCATTCGGACCCAGTACTTAACCAGCCAATCGGAAGTTCGAGTCGTACACGGGGAGTTTCTGGTCGCAACCTGAACCACCTAGAAAGTTAAACACCGGGACCCGAAATCACGCCCCCGTAGGGTGAAAATATTCCTTCAACGGGAAAGTTCTTTGGCAACTTGGTTTTGAATGGCTTCGCAGCTCAGGATGTCGACCGAGGTTGGCAAGGTATGCCAGAAACTTGGGCTGAGTTGGCGGTTGGCGGTTAACGCGCACGTCCCTCGCGTAAGTGACGGGATGAAGCGCTGCGATCAAGCAGCGTCACGGTAGAATAGGACCTTAATCCGGCCTCACGACGGAGGACTCCTCTTCTTCGCGGAAACGGCCCCCGAATATCCCGCGATTCTCAGACAGTTCGCCGCCATGACCCGTGCGAAACCTGGTCGCTATCGCGTCCGTGTCTCGGCGTCCACTCACGAGGCGCAGGGACGGCCCCTGACCTATGCGATCCGCTACACGCAGAGCAATAAGCTTCCCGACTACTTCGACGCCTCTTTCTGCGCGAACATGGGAACGCGAGGTTCGCTTTCGAACGTCTGGAACGCTGCTGGCGAACAATCTTATGTGCTGGAAGATTGGATGCAGCGGATCTGCATCAAGGAGGCGTTTGCCGAAGGGGTTGGTTCTCTGCGCGATCTGCTTGGCGTGAAGACTTCCATTCGGGCGGCGGAGGTAATGAACCGCAGCATGGCCCAGTATTTCGATGGCTTCCGCGACCATGTCGCCGCACCTTCGCCGGAGAGTGAAGAGGAAATCCTCGTGCTGGCGGCCGACGGGAAAGGCGTGCCGATGCGGCGTCCGCTCGCTGAGCGTCTAAAGGAACATGCTCTGGCTAAAGAAGCGCCGGCGGAACGTCCCACGTCGGCTGTTGAGGAAAGCCAGCCGCACAAAAAACGCCTGGGACGCGGGGAAAAACGCACCCGCAAACAGATGGCCTATGTCGGCGCGGTCTACAGCATCGCGCCGTTTGTGCGCAGTGCTGAAGATGTCGTTGACGAACTCCGTCGCCGTCGCCGACGGAAAGATCGACCGCGCCCTCAAAACAAACAGCTCTTTGCCGAGATGACACGCGTTCGCGAAGACGAAGTGCTTAACGGTCAGGAGCAGTGCTTCGCCGGACTGGCGTGGTCGGCCATCCAACGTGCCGGCAAAGAGAAAACGCTCGTGTGTCTGATGGACGGTCAGCGATCGCTATGGAACCTGAAGCAAAGCTGGTTCTCCCGGGCCGTGGGCGTGTTGGATATCTTCCACGTCCTGGAGCGGCTCTGGCAAGTGGCGCATGCCTTTCATGGCGAGGGCTCGCAGGCAGCCTCTTCGCAGGTCACCGAGCATCTACGTCTGTTGCTGGAGGGCAAGGTCGGCTACGTCATCGGTGTGTACAAACGGATGCTCAACACGCAGAAAATGAAAGCGGCCACGGCGAAAACAGTCCGCGAGACGATCACCTATTTCGAGAACAACCGGCAATACATGCAGTACGACGATTACCTGGCGGCAGGCTATCCGATCGGCACCGGCGTGGTAGAAGGCGCCTGCCGCCACTATGTGAAAGACCGCATGGAGCTGGCCGGCATGCGTTGGGAAATCGAAGGCGCCCAAGCCATGCTCAACCTGAGAGCCCTCTATCTCAACGATCAATGGGAAGATTTTATCGAGTACCGCATTCAAACTGAGCAAGATATTCTATACGCGCAAGCCGCATAAATGCGGAGCGCGAGTTACAACCAAACTAAATGGCTGCAAATTATCTTTCGGAAATTAGATGATTACATCGTCAAGAACGACAGAGCAGGGACTGGATCTGATCGTTCTGGAACTCGATGATCTGTTGCTGCCGGTGGTGAATCCAACCCGAGAGAATGGCGAACAGCAACTGCCAAGGTTGAAGTACGAAGCTCATGGAATATCCCACTGCCATGGCGCTGGTCGAGGTGAACCAGCAGAAAATTGCCTCAATGAAGAGCGGCTGGTCGGCCGAATTCGAGGTATTCGAAGCCTCTGTAACTCCAAGCATAGTCCACACTTGTCAGTCGGCTCAATATTTTGACCTTACGCCCACGAGGAGTTTTCCTGGGCGAACCGCAGGATCAGATCCACGATCACCTGGCAAATGCGCGGTCTGCCGACGGATTTGCGTTTCCCGCTCTGGTCCCACTTCTTCGCCACCAGTTCGCGATGCCAGCGGAGGATCGTGTCGGGCGTCACGATCGTGGTCAACTCCCGCAAGGTCTTCCGGCCGAGCGCCTTGCCTTTGACGGCCAAAATGCGCCGCTGGTCGTCGGTCAAGCTGATGCGTTTCTTGCCCAATTGGCTGAGCAGGGACTGGATCTGATCGTTCTGGAACTCGATGATCTGTTGCTGCCGGTGGTGAATCCAACCGGAGAGAATGGCGAACAGCAACTGCCAAGGTTGAAGTACGAAGCTCATGGAATACCCCACTGCCGTGGTGCTGGTAGAGGTCAACCAGCAGAATTGCCTCCCCAAGTCCGGCTGTCAACGGCCGAATTCGCGACCTGACGAGCGCCAGTAAACACAAGCATAGTCCGTACTTATCATTCGGCCGAATATTTTGACCCTTATAGCTTCTACCAACATCAAACTTTGGGCGTCTGGGCGTCGTAATGGATCTCCGATCCGTCATTACGAACGACCAGGCGGAACTCAAAGTTTCTTTGACTATCCTGTGAAATGGTAGCCAGCAGGACGTTACGGATTTTTGACCCAGCCGCAGCGACGGCTACCCGTAGACTTCCGAACGTCCTGCTCGCTTCATCGCAAAACGGATCACTCAGATGATGCCTGGAAAAGCTCTCTATAAGGTCTCCGCGCCGATGAAGCTGGACTACCGCTTCAACCGAAATCCTCGAAAAAGTGGTGCCGTATCATGACTCAAGTAACACACTCTTGCAACGTTTCACCCGTTCTATTCATTGGAATCGACTGGGCCGATCAAGCTCACGATTGCTACATCATCGACGCTCAAGGCAACGGCCGGCATCAGACATTCAAGCAGACGCCCGAAGCAATTGATCGGTGGGTCGGGCAAATGCTTGAGCTGTCCGGCGGCAAACCCATTGCCATCATGCTCGAACAGTCCAAGGGACCGCTGGTTTACGCCCTCATGTTTCACCCCGAGCTCCTGTTGTATCCCATCAATCCCAAGCAGTTCGCCAGGTATCGCGAGAGTTATCCCGGCGGCGACGCCAAAAGCGATCCGTCCGACGCCCGCTACATCGCGAGGATGCTGCGGGAACGAATCAGCACGCTGAAGCCTTGGATCGCCGACGACGAAGCGACCCGGGGATTGGCGAATCTTTCCGAGCAACGACGCAAAATTGTCAACGGCCAAGTCACTCAGCGTCAGCAGTTGACCGCTCATTTGAAGTCGTATTTCCCGCTTCTTTTGGAGCTTTTCGGCCAAAGCAATCGACTCGGACTGCTGTTGAAAATGGTTGGACGTTGGAGCGATCCTCGGAAACTTCGCCGCGCCGATCGGCAACTCGTCGATCGAGTTCTGCGTGAAGATGGGATTCGCAACCAGGCGCAACGTGAAGAACTCATTAAACGCATCAGAAGTTCGAAGTTGCTGACCAGTGACACTGCCATCATCGAACCGTTGTCTATGGTCTGCGGACTGTTGGCCAAACAAATTGAGGTGAGCCGTCAGACGGTCAACGCGTTCGATAAGCAAATCGAGGAAGCACTGAAGAAGCATCCCGATGGTGAACTGTTCACGTCCCTTCGCGGGGCCGGACCGACTCTGGCGGCAAGACTGTTGTGCGCGTTCGGCTCCCAGAAAGATCGCTGGAAAGACGCCGACGAACTGGCTTCCCTCTCGGGCATCGCGCCGATCACGCGTCAAAGCGGAAAGAGTCGCGTGGTGCTTCAGCGGCTGGGCCTGTCCGTCGTACTTAAAGCAGACGTTTCACGAATTCGCCGACAAGCGCCCGTAAATGGTGTCCCTGGAGTAAGGCTCGCTACCGACAACTGCGAGACCGCGGAATGAAACACGACGCGGCGATCCGAAAAATAGCCCGAAGTTGGATTCGGATTCTATTTCGCATCTGGCAAACCGGTCAGCATTTCGACTGCGACCGCTATCTCACCGGACTACTCCGCCGAAATCCCGACCTTGCCAAATTTCTGCCAAAATCCTGAAAGTGACCGCAAACCCTTGAATAAACCTCAGATGTCTACGGGATCTTCGCTTGTTGGACGGAACTGACTTCGATGGCGACATTCCCTAAGTCGTCGATACCGGTGGCGAACACCAGTTCGACTTGTACGCTCTGGTCCGCCTTCGGATTGGAGAGCGTTCCCCGCCAGCGATTTCCTGAGACACATGTTGCCTTCCAGAGTTTGGTCATGGACTCCTGATCCAATGACAGATTGGTAGAAGTGTCGTCCTGCGTAAGGCTGATTAATTCACCTACTGCCGAATTGCATAAGAGTGTTTTGCCATCGGGAGTGAGGCGGAATCCGTGTCTTGCTTTGAATTTTATTCCAAAAATGTCGTCGTAGCTGGTATATCCGAAGTTGGTTTTCTGACCCACGATGGACTTCGCCTGAATCATCAGGGCATAGCTATCAATACTGCCATCTGAATTGTCGAATGTTCCGGTATAGTAACGGAACTGGTGCGGATTGTCCGGATTCTGAATCAGTAGATTGTAGATTCTGCCCTGCTCACGCACTTCGGCAACTGTCAGCGAGAGTTTGTCCGCTGGCTGGTCTCCGCGTATGATCGTCCCAGACCAGCGTGTTCCCGCCTTTAATGCATTTCGCCAGCGTTCTGCTGAGGAAGAAAAGAGACCCGTGTCCTCGCCGATCTTCAAGCTGAACTGATTGGCGTGACTACCCGCTGCCCGACTCGTACCAGACATACTTCCGTCTGAATCGAACATGATGTTCAACCTTGCAGTTGCACGGTGTAGATCAAAGAAGGGAGTTTCCTTTTTGCTGCCTTTAGCTTTCGGGCTCTCATTTCCTAGGCGCAGTTGAAGTGGCCAGCCGTAGAGACCACCGGGATCGGTTGAGACCGTGCCTTCAAAAATGCTGACTACGAAAGGGTCATCTGGGCTTTCTGCCATCAGTCGAACATACTTCCCGTCGTCTCGAAACTCCATGATAGTCATGCGGAGCGTGGACGACGTCCCTTCTTTGTATTGGACGGTCCCTTCCCAAGACTGGCCCGGTGTTGTCCAGGCGAGAACATTCTTGCGATGCGACTCATAGCTTGGTAGCTCAGGAGCGGTTTCGTCCTTGGCCAAAACTACGGGAGGCTTCAGGTTCATCCAAGTTAGCCGGTTGTTTCCGGATAAACCGAAAATGATCTCTCGCCGGAATCCCAAACGTGGGAAATCATCGTCCCGATCCACGGGAGCAAGACGAATCAGCCAACCGTCTCCTGTTGACGATTGCGGCGGATCAATTGTGAGTGCACCGGCCCACACCGCTCGACTGAGAGGACTGGCGGGATCTTCGAACAGAACGAACGCTTCTTCACCATCGTTCACCTGATGGACGAATCGCACTCTTAACTTCTGGACTGGTCCGTTCTGAACCGGCAGGTGAGCCAGCCAGGCGTCGTCTGCTTCAGCGTGCTTAGCAAGAAGGCATGCTCCTTCTTGAGCCTGGCTTCGACTCGCTTCTCCGCGTCATTCACTTCCTGAACAAACTGCTTCTGCTGATCAATGAACCCAGTGAGTTCGTTGGTTGCAGCACCATCCAGAATGATTGCATTCTCTGGGAGTTTGTCGCGTTGCACCGTGTCGGGCGTGATTCCCGTTTCACTAAGATCCCCTACCATGCCGGAGAAGATCCATCGGTCGTCTTTCCTTTCGGCGGTGACGGTCCCTGTCCATTGGAACTCATCGCCGGTGCTTACTGCCTTGCGATGGACCTGCGAGAAATATTGTTGCGCAGGCTTCTTGTTGCCAGCTTCGGAACGCTCTGGCTCACGAAGTCCGTTCCACCGTTCGATGGCGTCCTTGAACTGGGTCGGATCGTGTTGCAGTTCCTTGTAGGCCTCCTCCAGCGGGATCGGATCAAACATATCTACTTTTGATTTTTCGTTGACGACAAACGCCACGTTCATTACCGGAGGGCTACCGACTTCCCTCGAATCGACAATTTCAACACCCTCAAGTATCAGACTCGAATCAAGTTCGCGATGCTGTTCGCGGAGGAATGCGGCAAGCTCATCGGTGCCAGGCGAATTGTTGCAGCCTACCAAAGTGAGCATCACCCCGAGGATGAGTGTCGTCGCCACGCATTCCCGGCACTGAGCTATCCTAGATTTCAGCGTAACGATTGCTTCAGAACCAATGGAATCTGTTGAGATCAATTTTAAATAGTGAGGTTGCGGCAGTCTTTAAAAAATGCGAATCCTTGATCCGTGACTCCTTCGCTTTGCAAACCGAGACTTGTCAAGTGCTTGCAATTCTTGAAGCACTCCAATCCATCGTCAGTGATCGGCATCCCGCTCAGCGCTAGATTCTCTACTTGCCGACAGTCGCGAAAATGCTCTAGGCCTGCATCGGTGACCGAGGTTTGATCGAGCCTGAGGTAAGTAACCTTGTCCACTTGGAGCAATCCTGAGTATAATCCACTTGACCCAGACATTAAGTTGGATAGAAGCCTTGAAAATTTAGAAACTGATGAAGAAAATCGAAAAGAGTTAAAAGAAAAAGTAGTAGGCTACACCAGAAGGAGAAGCATCAACTTCACCTAATGTGAGCAAGCAAGGTGGAGGTGGGAAAATAAATGCCTTGGTCTCCTAACAATTTTGCACTTACTTATGCTTACAATGATGAGTTTAGGCGAGACATCAATACGGAATATGATTTAACTCAGCAATATTCGTGGAGGTCTTGGCTATACATACGCATTAAGCGCTAAAAACATTCGGCCTTTTGCCAAGTTGAAATTATTGAATGCGCTTATCCAAAAGGATTCAAAACAATTTGAAGAAAAAAGAGAATACGGTAAAAACCGAACTTGATTCTGTGAAAAGAGCCAACGAATCAAGGTCGCAAATCAAAGAGTTGGAAGAGGACTATGAAAAACGCAAAACCAAAACTCAGCGTTTCACCAAATTCTACAATAAGTTTTTAAAATCTGGCTGGCTCAAACCAATCAAAGACATCAACTTCACGCCTCTACCTTCCCTATTGGCTCACCGTTCTGATTTAATAAGACAATATCAAGAAACGCAATTGAGAAACACGGCAACAGATGCCGAAACCAGGATTGACCCTACCTTTCAAGAAGTCTTTTACTTGGGATGAGAGGCTATGATTTTAAATGGGATTTAACGCGCTCTTTAAAAGTGAGTTTTAAAGCCCTCAATAATGCAAGGGTAGATGAACCCAATGGCAGTATGAACAAGGATGATGATGATTATGAAACGAAAAGAGATTCATTGCTCAAAAATCTTTAT
>CALOEH010000110.1:0-8146 GCA_942492195.1 uncultured Planctomycetia bacterium
GTAGAGCGACTCGTGCGTTACATCCGGGGTGGTGCCGTCTGAAAGTTGAGCGGTCACCAACAACCGCTGCGATGACATCTCACTCATCACGCGCTGATGCGGCGTGACGGTAATCCGCGTCACCTTGGCCGAATCTTCCTCGCCGCGCGGCATGCCAGAGGTGACCCAACGCAGCAGCCTACGATACGCCAACGAGTCTTGCTCA
Source organism: uncultured Planctomycetia bacterium (assembly GCA_942492195.1). GTDB lineage: Bacteria > Planctomycetota > Planctomycetia > Pirellulales > S012-138 > CALOEH01. Next base: position 206 of record CALOEH010000110.1, read on the forward strand.
ATCCGGCGCCCGCCCCCATGTGGCACTGTGTTGATGGCTTTGGTCAACAACAGTGACTTCTCAGGCACGGCGGGAAACAGACGCCGCCCTCGCCCTTCGCTCACCAGAGCTTCAAAATCTGCCTGAGCGTCAAAACCAAACACACTCAAGGCGAACCCGTTCTGGCCTCCTTGTTTCCCATGGCAACTCCCGGCATTGCAGCCGGCCTTGGAAAGCAAGGGGATGATGTCATCTGCAAAGTGCAGCGGATTCAGGGTCTCGGCAGCGTTGACCGTGACCGTTGCGGCTGCCTGACCACCCGCATGTTTAGCAACGATGTTGGCCGTTCCGTCAGCAACAGGGCGAATGACGCCATCGTCACTGACCGTAGCCACAGCAGGATTCGAAGAGGTGTAAATGGCCACATCGGTCACATCGAGCAACCGGCCATTGACTGCATGCGTAACCAACAATTGCTGCTGTGATTCGGCCCCACTCAGGGCAACTTGCGCCGGCTCAATTCGCACTGGCTCGAGCTGCAGCGGGGGATCCGCAGCGCGCAACGTTGTGGAACACGCAAACGCTATGGTCATCGTCAATAGGTAGGAGGCCGCCTTCATGGATCGTCGATTCTTCCTGGGAGGGCGAACTTGGTAGGCATGCACGCGAAGGATTGAGTCGAGGGCATTTCCCGAGGTCATGACCGCAGTCACCCCCCAGAATGCAACCTGTACGACATTCCCCACAATACCTAAGTGCAAGCGCCACTGCAAGCTTACGACGCGGCGAGGGTGCCTTCGAACCGCCTGTGAATCGCGCCCGAAAGTGCCGATCAGTCGGTCGGCAGGGTTGGCTCACTGTTCGGCTGGGCTCGCAGGCGGCCTCGCACGTAGATATCGCCGTCAAGTAGCTCGGTGGTGCAGTGCTGCAAAGCCAGGGCGTCTTGCATCTTGGCCAGTCCTGATCCAGCGATCGGTGTCGGAGCTGCAGCGCCGCCGACCAACTTGGTGGCAATGAACGCGTGCACTTCGTCAATCAGTCCGGCATCGAGCAAAGTCCCCAACACCTGACTCCCCCCTTCCACCAGAAGATTGGTCCATTGCCGCTTGCCGAGGATGTCCAGCAGTGACGCGAATTGCTCGGCGTAGTCTGCGCCGCGACACTCGATCACCTGACAACCCGCGGCTTGCAACATCTGGCGTCGCTGGGCACTTGCCTGTTCTCCCACGACCACCAAAACCGGGCTGTCGCCGGCGGATTGCACCAGTTGGCTCTCCGCCGAGAGCGAACCATGCGAATCGAGTACCACACGGGCCACGGTCCGCTCGCCAGCAGGGCGAGGCGTGAGCAGCGGATCGTCCGCTTCGGCAGTGCCGCGCCCCACCACCACGGCATCCACGCGCCGCCGCAGGTCATGCACCACACTTCGCGAGCGAGCGCCTGAGATCCAGCGGCTATCACCCGTGCGTGTGGCCAACTTGCCGTCCAGCGTCATGGCCCATTTCGCCAACACCCAGGGACGTCCTGTGGTGACCAGTTTCAGATACGGGGCGTTTAGCTCCTGAGCCTGGTCGGCCAGGACACCGACGGTGATTTCCAGGCCGGCATCGGCCAGCCGTTGGAGTCCGCCCCCTTGGACTGCAGGAAACGGGTCCCCTTGAGCGACCACGACGCGCCGGATACCCGCGGCAAGCACGGCATCGGTACAAGGGGGAGTCTTGCCCTGGTGGCAGCAAGGTTCGAGTGTGACATAAAGCGTTGCCTGCTCGGCACGTTGACCGGCAATACGCAGCGCCTCGCGCTCGGCATGCAGGTCCCCATAGCGACGATGCCATCCTTCGCCAATCACCTCGGCACCGCGGGCAATCACGCAACCGACCATGGGGTTCGGCTCAACCAGACCCTGACCTCGCCGAGCTAAGCGCAAAGCTCGCTGCATATGCCAGGCGTCTAGTTCAGAGGGTTGCACGCAATTGCACCTTGGAGAGACGAACGCGGCGGGGGCTGAGGCTGCCTCAATTTCAATCCTAACCCGAAGCGTGAGCGAGGACGCATGACAGAGAGTTCGCCACGGGTGTTTCCTCGCTGACGCTTCGGGTTGTGATTCCAAGGAGGCAGCTAGAACCGCGCGTGATGACTACTTTTCTTCAGTCTGGGATCCACAACTTGGAACCGGCTCCCGACTCTGGCGAAGTGGGTTGGGCCGCGGGTGGGTTCTCTTGGCCAGGTACCCAGAGCCCCGCGGGTTGATCCGCGGGAGTTTCGGCAGGTGCGGCGGCGGTTCCGGCAGGCCCTCGCTGGGCTCCAGCGTATTGCATCATTTTGGCCATGAACTCCTGAACCTCGGGCTCTTCGCCATGTTCCTGAATCAGGTGTCGCATGGCTCGTTCGGTACCTTCGTGGTCTTCCAAAAACATGCGGTTGTAAACGAGTTGGATATCCCAAATACTGCAGGAGACCTTCAGCTCGATCGCCGCTGCCTGGGCCTTTTCCAACAACTCGCGGGCCAGCTCCGGGTCTGATTCATGGGCAGCTAGCTTACTATATAGAAAGTCTAATCTGGGTAGCGGAGTTTCCTCGTAGCGGCGGATGGCCTCCCTAATGACCGGGCGAACTGCGCTGGAGTACTCGTTCTGTAACACCCGCACTGTGGCATTCTGCAGTTGCTCAGGCGTGAGCTTTTCCACTTCGAGTCGGTGGAATCGCTCAATGCTCAGCTCAAGCATGTCCAGACCCTCAGGATCAATGGGGCCCGGTACTGGCAGCCCTAACGTCGCGCGCAAATCGGCAAACAGCGTATCGTCCTCGGCCAGGGCGACGTCGATCTCGCACCGAAGCATAAAGGCCATGGCACGGATCCGAAGTTGCGGATCGGCGGCCGCTTCGGCAAGCGTGGTATCGCCGTACGCGATACTTCGCTTGGTCGGCCAATCTTGCATCTGTTGCCTGGCATAGGCAAGTTGCAATTTTTGCGATCGCTGATTGGACATCCTAGGATGAGGACGACTGAGCGGGATATACTCGGCGGGCCGAGTCAACGTACTCACGACCTCTTCAGATTCTTTGCTCCCCAGAGCATCGCCACCCACCTGCGAGATCTGCTCGATGGCGGGCTCCCACTCGGGGTCGTGCAGCCCATGAACCACCAACCTCGGCTCACGATCTGTCTCACGCCCAAACACGAGTACTTCGGCCACCTCAATCGGCAACTCGCCCCAGTTCAGGTCTTCCCGGTCTTCAGGCATCTCGCGATCATGCCAGATGAACGCGGATCGCGCTCGGGAGTCGTTCTCGTCGGGAGGAGGTACTTGCCCGGATCGACAGCGAGGGTCGCTCTGCAGCCGTTCGATCAACCGATCGGTATCCGCCACATTCCAGACAGCCTGCATCTCATCGACCGGGTCTCCGCCCACGGCAATCAGTTGCCGGAGAACTTCGGCGTGGACGGCGTCGTCCTCGGACGTTGCATCGAGACTGCTGTATCGCTGGAGAGTTTCAGAGAGCAGTTCTTTCTTGCCCAAGTACGCTGCGCAGGAGGCCACATTCCAGACGGCAGCGGGGTGATCAGGATGCCTTTGGGCGACGGATTGAGAGATTTCAAGAACTCGTCGCGTTCGCCCCCAGCCCATCTCTTTGTCAATCTGTTGCGCGGCCTCGTTCTCGTCCAACTCCGTTGGCAACGGGCGTAGCGGCATCCCCTGTTTGATAAAGGGAGAGACACTGCGAGAATGAAACAGATTGCCCATGATCGTCTTCATCTCTCGGTCGTCCGGCATCAGCTCTTGATACATCGTCAAGTAGCGGATGCCAGGAAGCGTGTCGTCCTGATTCACCGCCTCGGCTCCCACGGCAGCCAACGCCTCGATCACGGACTCGGAGACTTCTGCTCCGCAGCACTCTAGCGTGCGTTGCAGTCGATCGTAGACGTCAACCAGGTCTGCACCTTGGGCCAGCTGGATGAGCGTATCTTCGGCCGAGATGTTGGAGTGGGTCTCGACCAACGAACCAAGGCCTGACACAAACTGCTCCGCCTCGTCCAGCCGGTTCATCTCTCGAAGCGACATGGATTTGACAACGGAGAGAAACGGATGGGCGGGGTGCTTGACCAGGAGCCCGTTGACGTAGGCCAGGCAGGCATGCCGCTGCCCCCCCTCGACCATCTTGTGCACCTTTTCGATTTCGGGTGCCAGATTGCGGCAGCAAAACTTGATTTTTTGACCGGAGCCGCAGGGGCAACTTGCATAAAGATCAATGGCCATTAGCACTCTCGCCTTTGGTACTTCAGGTGGAACGTTTCGGAACCAGGCGCCGGACGACGGTCAGACGCCTGAGCCGCGCCGTCGATGTTACCACACCCCAGGATTCTGCACAGTGGCCCTAGCTCCATCCTTGTTGTCAACCATTAGAAAATGTCCCCTACTTCGCGCGCGCCCATTAGAAATGTCCCCTTGTCTGTGATGGGTGAACTTGCCCGAAGTGGCCTGCGATGCGCAGGTGAGCGCTAGCGAACCGGAGCATCGCAGGCCACTTCCGGGGTGCGGGTGGCACCCTGGAAAGGTCGCCGCCATGGGTGATCCATCGCCGGACGCTGACCCTGACTCGATCCGCTCGGACCCGTTTGTGGGACACGCTTCCGCTCCTGCTTGGGCTCGCTACGAGTGGCACTCCAGGTGCTCTCGACATCGCCCACGAACACCCTCAAGGCTCCGTTGAGTTGCTCAAACACGGCAGCCTGTGAGCCCGGCTTGAAGGATCCACGAGGTAACTGCAAGAAGCGATTCTGCCAACGCACCGTCCAGTCCGGCTGCACGACGCGCGGCTCACGCACCGCGAAGATCCGATCCAGGTCGGCATCCGCCGGGACCGCGCGGTGCAGATCTCCAGACTGTGCGGCCGGCACGCGGAACTGGGCATTGAAGGCCGATAGAAAGCCACCTTCCAGGAACGCATTCGCGCTATCCAAGTCAGAGATTCCCGCCCGCCGCAACGCTTTCACCAGGCGATCCTGCAAGGTGCGGTTCATCCGCTCGACACGACCTTTCGCCTGTGGGCTCCGAGCCAAAATCAACTTCACATCCAACTCCTGCATCGAACGGCCGAACTGCGTCTGTGGCGACTCATCAGCCAGCAACTCGTCTGCCGTTGGCTCGCGATCGCTGCGGTAGATCCCGTGACGATCGACATACAATGCCTGCGGCAAGCCGTGCAACTCCGCATACCGCCAGAATGTCGACCAGGCGGCAACCAGCGTTTCTTCCTCGAAGAACCGCGCGTACATCGTGCCAGTGGCGTCGTCGACCATCACCATCAGCACGGCCGGTTCGCGGCGGCCTTCAAACCAGTCATGGTGCGAACCATCCATCTGCACCAGCTCCCCAGGCTGCTCGCGCCGCGCACGGCGACGGCGATGGACCTTTCGCTTGCGCTGTCGCTGCCACAGTCCCGCAGCGCTCAACCAGCGCCGCAACGTGGTGACCGCAACCACCAACTTGTCGTCTTGGGCCATGCACTCCGAAGCCAGCGTTGGACCGTAGTCCGCATACTTCTCCGCGTACACGCCTAGCACCTCCGCCTTGCGAGACACGTCCGTGCGCCGATTCGAGACGCGGCCTCGCGCCTGATGCACCAGCCCCGCATCTCCCTGCTCGCGGTACCGTGCAAAACTCCGCTTCACCTGTCGGTAACTCAGCGAGAGCAGTTCGCTGGCCTTGCTCAACGTCAGTTCCCCTGCCTGCACACGGCTGAACACTTCCAGCCGCTTGCGCTCCTTGCGACTCATCGCCAATGTCTCCATAGCAGCCTCCTTCTAGGAGGTGCCAGGATGGGGACATTTCTAATGAGGGTAAGGGGGGAAGGGGAGAGAGATGAGGGACTTGCCGCCTTCGCGGACGGCGAAACGGTCACCAATGCTCAGGGCGATCGGTTGCCCGCAGTCCGACACGGCCAGCTTGACGCCGTCGCCGGGCATCGGCCATTTCGGCGTCGCCCAGCACGTGCGCCGTGCCGGTCACGTCGGTCGTGCGGAAGAAGAACTGCGGCGTGTAGCCGTTGAAGAACGGCGTGTGACGGCCGCCTTCCTCCTTCTTGAGCACGTAGACCTCGGCCTCGAAACTCGGTGCGGCGTCATCGAGCCCGTGCCAGCGAGCACCTGGCCGCGCTGGACTTCGTCGTGGGCCGTCTTGCGCAGCAAGCAGCCGACGTTGTCGCCGGCCTGGCCGAGCACTCGAGGCTCGGCCAAACGATTCGACCTGCGTGACGACGTCGACTGACGGCTTGATCGGCAAGCCGACGATCTCGACCGCATCGCCGGTCGGAACGATGCCCTGCTCGATCTTGCCGGTCACGACCGTACCGCGTCCGGCGATCGAAAACACATTCTCGATCGGCATCAAGAACGGCTTGTCGATCAGGCGCACCGGATCGGGAATCGTCGTGTCGAGCGCATCGAGCAACTCGTCGATGCACTCGAGTCCGGATCGGTCGGATTGTCGTGGGCGAGTCTGGCCGAACCACGGATGAACGGCACTTCGTCGCCGGGAAACCCGTACTGCGTGAGCAGCTCGCGCAGGTCCATCTCGACCAGTTCGATCATCTCAGGATCGTCGACCAGGTCGCACTTGTTCAGAAACACGACCAGGTGCGGAACGCCGACCTTGCCGCGCCAGCAGCACGTGCTCGCGCGTCTGCGGCATCGGACCGTCCGGCGCCGACACCACCAGAATGGCGCCGTCCATCTGGGCCGCGCCGGTGATCATGTTCTTGATGTAGTCGGCATGGCCAGGACAGTCGATGTGCGCGTATTCGCGCTGCTCGGTCTCGTACTTCACGTGCGAGGCCAGGATTGTCACCGTCTTGTTCTTGTCGCGGACGATGCCGCCCTTGGCAATCTCCTGGTACGACTTGTACTCGGCAAGCCCTCGCTCCGACTGCACGCGCAGAATCGCGGCCGTCAGTGTGGTCTTGCCGTGGTCGATGTGACCGATGGTTCCGACGTTGACATGAACTTTCTGGACCATTGCTCAGTTTCTCCCTTCGATTCGAGGAAAGGTGCCGTCTCGCTGACCAGCCAAAGAGGTGAGCAGCCTCGGTGGCCTTTTTGTGCCCATGCAGCGCCAGGGCAACGAGAACGACGGGTTGGGTAACTTCGAAACTGTTCGATGCGTAAAAACGCCTGTTGTCAAACTTCGCGAGGTACCAACGAAAAAAGCCCGCCAGGCATTGCGGCCAGGCGGGCTCAGTGTTGCGTTGTTGCTCGATGCAGACACTTATCCCGCCTCGTCGCTGGACGACGAGCTTGATGAGGATGATGACTGGATTGAGAAAACGGTATTCATTTCAACTCGGTTTCGACTCAGCAGATAGATTACTCAGACTGAAACGACACGCCTTCGGATGAAAGGTTCGCAGCGTAGCCCGATTTATGGAAACGTATGATTTTCTCTCGGTTAATCATGACGATCCCGGAGCGGGTCGGGCACAAAGTGTAGTTGCCGTCGTGATCGACTCGGTTGACGAGATCTTCACCGTGTTGGTGCGGCACTTGGCAGCCTTTCGAAGAGACAGCCATGATTGGACCTCAACACTGCTGAGGGCAGCAGCGGCACCCGAGAAAGTGCAAAGGAAGAGGAAGGTTCAACCTTGCCGCCCCTGCGGCAATTCCGAGAAATGGAGGAGCATGGGACCATCGCCAATCGTCCCTGCAGGTGACTCGACCGCGTCGAACCGGAACGGCCGTCGTGATCGAGTTGGCGCTGTTCAGGTTCCGGCCACCCAGCCGATCTTGCCAGGTCACTCATCAGGCCAACGCCGTCATGTCAACCACGACGGCGTTGGACCTGAAAAGAAGAACTCGTTCAATTGATGAGTGCTTGGACTTGCGGATCACTCGATGCAGCTTTCTTCAACTGCGACTCGATCTGGGACATTACGGCAGTTTCTGTGCCGAGTTTGTCGGTTTTCTTC
>CALOEH010000111.1:0-34518 GCA_942492195.1 uncultured Planctomycetia bacterium
TGTATCCCCACGCGTGTGCTTGATGTGGCCCGGCATGTCCAGACGCTGAAACATGGCCTGGCTCCCGTTCACTGTCGTTACCCGATCCGATGAAACGAAGTACCTCTTGCCCACCGGAAACACCAGCGTCTGTTCCCACAGCGAACCGGTCTTGTGACCTGGCGCGGCGGTCTTGTATCGGAAATTCTGCGTCACGGCCACAAAGTCACGACCGCGCACCACCTTCGGGTCAAGGCGTCTGGCTTGGGTGCAAATCTGCGGTCCTTCGATACATCGGCGGGCCACACTCCCGTGATAGTCATTCTCGTAGCGGTACACCATCTCGTCCGGCAGCAGATCCCGGTAAGCGCGGTCGCTGCCAGGCTCCATGATCCAATCAGCAATGTCCAGGCCGAAACCGGCATCGCGAAACCCCGTCTGCTTGTCCCGAAAACTTCCCGCCGCCACGCCTGTCACGTAACCGGTCTTGCGGATGGTTGCCGTCAGTTGGGGAGTTTGCAGCGAGATCTCAATCTCGTTGTCGTGCACCTCGTACTTAGCAGGCGGCTGGGCACTTGCCTGCCCGATCAGCACCCCGCTGGTCAGCGCAAGGATACCCAGGGTCACACTCGCAAACGATGCGCAAAACGCCATCGAATCCATACGTTGGGCAGTCATTGACGAATTGCTCCTGAGAAAGCACATGGGCCGTTGGACATTCGGTGCCGGATGCGAACCGCACGGCAACCTAGTGGTCTTGCCCTTCGCCTCACTTCGCTTTCTTCTTCGGCGTAGCTTCCCACTGAGGGTTGGGCTCGCTGGGAAGCGGAGCCGGCACGCGCTGGAACCATGCCAGCAGGTCGTTGAGTAAGTCGTCGCGCTGTTGGGGATTCGAGGTGGCCACGTTCTTGTGCTCGCCGGGATCGCTGGCAATGTGGTAAAGCTCGACTGCGTTGTTGGAATCGAGCTTGTCACGGCCCCCGTCGAGTTGCCACTCCTCGTGATACAGGTGCAGTTTCCAATCTCCCTTGCGGATGACACTTACCGGACGCGTACGAAACACCGGATCGCGACCGCGTGGCACGGCGCTATCGAGATAGCCGGGGAAATGCCAGAAAATGGCGGACCTTTCCAGTTCCGGCTTTCCTTGCAGCAGCGGCAGCAAGCTGGCCCCATCCAATAGCGAAGTGGGCGAAGGTTTGACACCCGCGGCATCCAGAAACGTCGGATAGAAATCCACGTTGATCACTGGTACATCGCAGCTTGAGCCGGCGGCCACGACGCCAGGCCAACGTACGATCATAGGTACACGGATGCCACCTTCGTAGTAACACCCTTTCTTGCCGCGGAGTGGTTCCTGCGAAACGGCCACTCCTCCGTTGTCCGATGTGAAGAGGACCAAGGTGTTCTGTTCCAAGTCCAGCTCTTTCAACTTCTCCAGCACGATGCCAACGCCCGAGTCCATATCGGCAAGGCAAGCTGCCAACAGCGTGTTGTCATGCTTTTCGCCGACTTGCTTTTCCTTGAATCGCTTGATGGTGGCCGCTTTGCCTTGCAGTCTTGAGTGGACGGCATAATGCGGAATGTAGGCGAAGAACGGCCGGTCTTGATTGGCTTCGATGAACTTGCACGCCGCCGAGGAAATCGAAAAAATGCCTTTGGGATCGTTCGGGTCGTTGCTGTTGAGGCCATGTTGAGATACCTCGACGACGTCAAACCCTCGCCGCTCGGACTTGCCTTGCTCGGTATCCTTGAGATGACACTTGCCAAACATCCCAGTCGCATAGCCTGCGGACTTCATGGCCTCGCCCAGGGCGAGGGTCTCCGATGGCAGGCTGCCGGCATTGGCGATCGGCAACATTCGCATCAGAGAAACCGGCCCCCGTTTGGTGCTTCCCACTGCGTAGACGCTATGTCGGGGCGTGTATTGTCCCGAGATCAAGCAAGCGCGGCTCGGTGCGCAGTTGCCGGCCGCCGCATAGGCGTGGTGAAAGACCATGCCTTGTTTGGCCAGCCGATCCAGGTGGGGCGTCTCGCAGTAATCAGAACCCGCGAAGGCTGGTTCTTGCCAACCGAGATCATCGGCAAAGATCAGCACAATGTTGGGGCGTTCTGCGGAAGCGTCATTCAACGCCAGGCAGCAGAGCCAGGCACAAGCCACCGAACGCAACAAAACAGAGAGGGCTTTCATGTCATTCGCCTAAGAGCTGCATGAGAGTATCGAGGGGTTCAGACACCAAGAATGTTGGCATCACCACTGGATTTATACTCTCCGGCGGCGGACATCGCCACTTTCCACTTTCATGGCACTCTGCGAAAGCCCTGGTTGGACGCTGTGCGAAAGCGCTGGCTAGCCACTATGCTGCCGACGTGTTCACTCTGGCTCGTCGAACCATTCGTCCGCGGGATCGAACTTGGGAAGCACGATGTTGAGAACCCGCATTTCCCCCAAGGCGCGGTGTCGCACGCCGGGAGGGATCAGGATACATGTCCCAGGCGAGACGTCGATGATCTCGTCATCCAACTGCATTTGGGCACCTGGCCCGCACTCCAAAATGTAGTAGGTCTCGGTCAAGGTCTTATGGTAGTGGAGACGCGCTTCGGTGGAGATTTCCACCTGATGGATGGTGCCAGCAAACGACGGTTCATCCGCAAACGCACGTCGGCTCATGCCGCATGGACACGCGACAGCCGGGATCTCGCCGAATCGGGCAATTCGCCACTGTGGCACCGAAGGGGAAGAATCACGGCCCGGAGAAAGATCAGCAGCGGACATCGGGCGTTCTCCTCTTTGCCGTCGAACACGTGGAGGCCCTGGTAAGCCTGGTTTACCAAACCGGTCAGACCGCCTCGTTGCCACGCTCGCCGGTGCGAATGCGAATGCAGTCATCCAGGGGAAGCACAAAGATCTTGCCGTCACCAATTTCGCCCGTCTCGCCAGACCGGCCGCCGCGCATGATCGCCTCGACCGTTGGCTCGACAAACTCCTCGTTGACAGCAATCTGCAACTGCACCTTACGGGTAAGATTCACAGTAAACTCATGCCCTCGGTAAACTTCGGAGTGTCCCCGCTGACGTCCAAAGCCTTGCACGTCCATCACGGTGAGCCGAAAGACCTGAACTTCCGTGAGTGCTTGCTTGACCGCTTCGAGACGGTGAGGCTGGATGATGGCAATGATGAGCTTCATCGACAAACGGCTCCCAAGTCCCAACACAACTGGCATGACGCAGTTGATCGTATCCGGTGGTTAGGTCGGGCTCAAGAGGGGCGCAAATGGTTGCAGGCACGAACGTTTTGAAGAGAGCGAAAAGTCTGGGACTGCGACCAGCGGAAAAGTAGTTATCACGCTCCGTCGTGATGGCAACCGAAGCGTGAGGGAGGAAATTCCGGTGGGGAAATTCCTCTGTTCATGTCTCTTTGCTGGTTTGTGAACCGTTGAGACAACTGTTCTACGCTAGGATTGTCATGGTGTGGGTGCCGTGGACAATCAATTTTGGTTCGTGAACAGTTGAGACAACTGTTCTACATAAGACAGCGCGCAAAACGACGCTGGACCGCATCCCCATGGGGGAGAGATCCAGCGTCGTATGATCGCGCGCTAAACATCAACGGTTAGCAAAGCCTGGTTGCTCGTTCAGGCTTCGCTTAGATGATGCCGCCGTGCGTACGATACGGCTTCATGTGTGTTGGCTGGTCGCGGAACCAGATTCGTTCCCATTCGTCCAGGATGGAGCGCAGATCTTCTGAGGTGAAGATCAACTGCTCGGTCCGGCGTACGGGATCGCCTGAGTAAATCGGGGCAATACAGCCAGACGAGCTGGCCAGCCCTAAACCCAAAACGACCGCGAGAAGCACATTGCGCATCCCAACTCCTCCCTGAATCGGTTATCGCTACAAGGCCGGGTGGCCGTGATCGCAACCGAGTATGTCGCAAGGTTCTACGTTCCAAGCACTACCGCTGCGCGGCGAGGCCGGGAAGTTCGAACGATCCAAATATCAACGCGGGCATCTACCTTGATTCACGCTTTGCCTCACCACTCATGCAGCAAAGTCTGCAACCCACTGCACATGGCTCAGAATCCGCTACGGCACATCGCTGGGTCAACCATCACTATGATGATTGCGACCGTAGGTTCGTCTTCACCACCAACGCCAGCGACATCTATCGCCGGCGACCGAGTAGCTTGGATGATCTTGAACATGCCAGCAGCAAGACAGCCCTGCTGTGGTAGGTCTTCACTGAGAGCCAGGCTCGATGGTCGCAACTCGTTGGGTCCAACGAATCGGCAATCTGTCACGGTATCTAAGCTTGAGTTGGTTGAGGTGGCTTTGGCAGTTGCACAAAGCACAAGGCGATTCCATTCGCCGGCTCAATCAGTGACCAGGGACTCACGTCCACGTTAAACTGTTTGTTTGCTTGGAGTTCAGCTGCTACTCGCCTTCTGATCCGAAAGCAGGTTGCGAACCAAACGGCTGTGTCATGGGGGTCGTCGGTTGATCTACGGAAGAGGCGGCAGGCGGCGTTTGTTCCGTGCCAAAGTTGGCTTCGGTGTTTGGTGATTCTGATGATTGTTGTCGAGCTGCTTCGGCCGCAGCCTGACGTTCCAACTCCCGCACCTTCTCTTCCATTTCCTTACCAGGCTTGAACGTCACCACGAACTTCTCTGGTACAAACACTTTGTCGCCCGTGCGTGGGTTACGAGCCTTGCGGGCTGCACGCTTCTTGACTTCGAAGACACCAAAGTTGCGAAGTTCGATGCGTCGGTCTTCGACGAGCGTCTCGACGATGGCGTCAAACGTCTTCTGGACGATCTCTTTGGTCTTGAGCTGAGTGAGCCCAATTTCCTCTGAGATTGTCTTGACGATTTCTTTCTTGGTCACGACTCGAGTCCCCTGTGAAACCAGGCACTGTTTTCGCCAGCACAAGGCCGACCCCAACCATGTTGACACGCTCCCAAGTGTAGATGCCACAAGAACTAGAGTCAAGATTAAACGTATCCAGGTTGACGACTCCCTAAGGTCGTGCTGGAAGCCGTCATGGCGAGTATGATCGTCGTGACGAATTCGGCGTTAAGTGCCAAATTTTCAAAGATCTTACGTCAAAATCTTGTTGTCTGATCGTTTTCAAACCCCAGCCGATCGAACTCCTACAAACTTGTTTTGCAATAATGACATCTGGATCTTCGTTGCTCGGACTGGGCAATCGCAAGCCAAGTGTCCACGGAGCCGAATCCGCAAATGCAGTCAATGGAAGCCTTATCGTCATGCCCAGCCGGCAAACTTGAACTGGATTCCGAAGAGAGCGGGTGCCACTGGCAACTTGTTGCATGAGTTTCCAGCGAGATTTCTCGAAGTCTGCTCGAACAAGACCGGCGGGTGCCACCCAACCCTCGACAGAGGGGATTACAGCCGAATCTCGTTGAACGCTGCGATTCGATCTTCTCGATGGAATACAGCTCCCCTTTCCCACTACCGGGGCAAACTTCGCAGGTTTCCTTCCAGGACTTTCCGATTTCAGATTCGAATCCCAGAAGGGCCAGGTTCGGCACTGGCGAGGGCGAGCCTCGTACACGTTGCAGGTGCGAGCCTGGTTGTCAAAAAACACACAGTCGCCATTGGAGTACTCGACTAAGGTCTTACGGATGCCCACCTTGCGCACGTACGTCTTCTCGAACTGTTCCACGTCCATCTCCAGCGTCTCAGCCAAAGCGGCGATCTCAGCCTTGTTGACCCAGACCCAACCAGGGTCGCCAGTGCAGCAATCGCCGCATTGCGAGCACGAGAACTTCGGAGGCCATCGTGGTACCAGGGCTGCTCTTCAGACATCGCGTTGGATTTCGTTCATAAGAACGGTCTGATCATTCATGGGTCGTTATCCATGGTTGCGCCGCGGCGATTTCGGCCACTGCTTGCACCGCCTGATCAATCTCTTCCGTCGGTTGTCATCGGGCCAAGGCTGATCCGCACCGTGCCCCCCCCGTCCGTGGTGCGCAGTGCGGCATGGACGCCGGGGGCACATTGAATGCCGGCCCGAACTGCACACCGTATCCGGCATCCAGTGCTCCGGCAACTCGCGGCTGTCATAGCCCTCAACGGTGATACACACCACTGGTGCCCGATGCAGCAGTTCTGCTGGGCCGTAGACAGTCACACCCGGCAGTTCGCCCAAAGAGCTGACAAGTTGTTCGGTCAGCTTGGCCAGATGTTCGCGGATGGCCGCAACTCCCCGTTCTTGCAAGAACCCCAGAGCGGCACGCAAACCACACAGGCCAGGCATGTTGTGATTGCCGGACTCCATTCGATACGGCATTTCTTCTGGCTGTTGATCCAGCTCGCTTTGAGTGCCAGTGCCTCCTTGCCGCAACGGGCGCAAGTGCTTCTCCACGCCCGAGCGAACATAAAGAACACCAGTCCCCAGCGGTCCTAGCAATCCCTTATGTCCCGGTGCCGCTAGCAGATCAATCTTAGTGGCTTGCACGTCAATGGATTCGTGCCCTAGCGTTTGAGCGGCATCAAGCAGGAACAGGGCCCCATGCTGTTGGGCGAGTTCTGCCACTTCGGCGACTGGTTGCAAAGCCCCCGTCACATTCGAGGCGTGAATCAATGCGACCAGGCGAGTTTGCGGACGCAACGCCTGGCGAACCTCTTCAGGATCAACGCGCGTTTCGCCATCGCAGCGGACTCGGGTAACCTCAATGATCCCTTGCTCTTCCAGCATTCTTAAGGGTCGCAAGACCGAGTTGTGTTCGACCACGCTGGTGACCACATGATCGCCCGGGCGGAGCGCGCCATGGATTGCCATATTGAGGGCGTCGGTGCCATTGAAACCGAAAACCACCTCGCGAGGGTTCGGGGCATTGATCAATGTGGCAATCGCCCCGCGAGCGGACTGCACCTCTTGTTCGACCTCGCCTGCCGTTGCGTAACTGCTTCGTCCGGCCGGGGCACCCAGCCTTCGTTGATAGCGATCCGTAGCGACATACACCCCTTCTGGCTTCGGCCAGCTCGTAGCAGCGTTGTCCAAGTAGATCCGCTCTGTCATAGGGCAACCCGTGTCGTTAGGAATGAAGGAGCGCGTTGCCGGTCTCCGGCGTCCGCGCTTCACGCTATTCTCGATACTTAGAGCAAAGCGCAACCGAGGAGGCATGATAGCGGACGTCTCCGTCCGCGTTGCCTCGCTGACGCTTCGGGCTGCAGCCAATTTCCCACAAGGGTGTCAGCGAAATTCGAATTCGGCCACCACCGGGTAGTGATCGCTGAGGTCCCGCTCTTTCTGATCGATGGTGTAGTAGATATTCCAGTGGTCGGCGTCCGGGCGGGCACCACGTACCGTTAGATCTTTGCGGACGGCAGCCTTTTTGAACACCAGATCACGGCGACCGGGAGCGTCTACCAACATGGCAGGGCTAACCAGGATCCGATCAAACTGTTTGCCGATCATGTGCGTTACGCGATGCTCTTCAGCGATGGATTGATGCAGATCCGTGAGCTGCACATCCGGCTCGGCGGACAGGCCACGCAGGACCCCGAGTTCGCTGTCAGTGGTGGTGCCCGCATAGGTTTCTTCCGTATTGAAATCTCCAAGAGCCATCACGTTCTCGCCTCGGGCAAGTGCCTCTTCGATCCAATGCCGCAACAGTCTGGTCTGTTTGGCGCGAAGCTTGGCGGCTTGAGCTCGGGCTCGGAGATGCACGTTGACCACCAACAGCGATTCTTTTTCAGCGCCTTGGCCCCACTCGAAGCGGCCCAGGATGTGCTTCTGAACGTTGTAGTATTCTTTGCTGACCCACATTTCGCCGGTTTGCTCACGCCGGCTGAACTCGACCAACCCACCGCGGAACAACAAGGCCACGTCTTGCTCAGTGAACGGATCGGTCCCTTCAATAAACGCGATGCGGTAACTCAGATCGTGCTTCTCTCGCAGTTCACCCACCAGGTCCCAAAGTACCTGCTTGTTCTCAATTTCTTGAAGTGCCAGGATGTCGGGCCGCAGGGTGGCAATCGCTTCGGCGACATGCTGGCGTTTCCAGTCCCACTCGGCCTTGCTGGGGGCGGTCATCTTCTTGGCGAGTTCGCTGCGGTTGTCCCCTGGATCATGGTCGAAGAACCACTCCAGGTTCCAGGTGGCCACCACCAACTTCTCGGGGATTTCGTCTGCCCAAGCCGGCGCAGCGGCAGAAGTGAAACAGCCCACCAGGACACCGCACCGGAGGATGCCTGACCATAAACCAGAAATCGGCGTCCGTTGCCGGTCGATTCTCAAACGGTGCATGTGGTGTGTCCTTGGTGAAATGCCTTCGGCCCTGGAAAACATCTTGATTCAGTTCACCCGCTGTTGCAATTCCGCAAGACAGTCATCTGCCTTGATCCGCCATTGTTCGAGCGAGTCACGATCACGGATGGTCACCGTTCCGTCTTCGGCGGTTTGGTTGTCCACCGTGATGCAGTACGGCGTACCGATCTCATCCTGTCGGCGATAGCGACGGCCGACAGCTCCTTTCTCATCGTAAAACACGTTGAAATGCCGCTTCAATTCCCCGTAAATCCGCTGTGCCGTCTCAGGCATGCCGTCCTTACGAACCAGTGGGAAGATTGCCGCTTTGACGGGCGCCAGGCGAGGATTAAGACGCAGCACGACACGCTGCGATTCTTTGCCGTTCTCGTCTGGCACCACGTCTTCGTGATACGCTTCGCACAAAAAGGCCAGCGTGGCTCGGTCCGCGCCCGCGGATGGTTCGATCACATGCGGCACGTAGCGGTACGGCGCGCCAGGGTCCTTTTCCTCCTTGCGGCCTTGCAGGTACTGCTTAAAGCTCGTCAGCTTGAGCTCTTCGCGATCTCGTTCCCAGGCGTCGTCGTCAAAGTACGCCAGGTCTCGCCCACTGCCGCGGTGCCGCGGTTTGCCGTTATCGTCCAGCTCCAATTGCAGTGGGCAGCTAGCCGGATCGAGCTTGCCTTCCATGTGGCTGCGAAGATCAAAATCCCCGCGATGGGCAATTCCTTCCAGCTCGCCAAACTCACCGTCCGCCAGGAACGGGAAGGCATACTCAATATCGGCCGTGCCGGTCGAGTAGTGGCTCAGTTCGTCCGGGTCGTGATCGCGGAGGCGCAAGCGATCACCAGAGAGCCCCAGGTCCAGATACCACTGGAAGCGACGATCTCGCCAGTACGTGTACCACTGGCTCGAGGTCTCTGGGTTGCAGAAGAACTCGATCTCCATTTGCTCGAACTCGCGCGAGCGGAACGTAAAATTGCGCGGCGTGATTTCGTTGCGGAAACTCTTGCCCACTTGCGCAATGCCGAATGGCAGCTTCATCCGCGTGCTGTCCAACACATTCTTGAAGTTGACAAAGATTCCTTGTGCCGTCTCAGGGCGAAGAAACGCAGCGCCTTCTTCGCCACTCAGCGCACCGACAAACGTCTTGAACATCAGGTTGAACTCGCGCGGCGCGGTGAGTGTTCCCAGAGTCTTGACGTCCGGACCCACTACCTCGGCAAAGTCCTCAATCTCTGTGAGCGTGGTCACGGGGCTATCCCAGGAGAGCTTGTCCGCGTCTTTACCCCGGAGGTTGAAGAACTTCATCGCCTTGGCGTGAATCAGGTCCGTGGCGGCATCGCTGGTATCATCGGTGGTGACGAAGACCCGCTTTCCCTTGGCTTCCACCCACCGGCCCACGACTTGGTCATGCCGATACCGGCGTTTGGATTCTTTGCAGTCCACCATAAAATCGTGGAACAGGTCGTAGTGGCCAGAGCATTTCCAAACCTGAGGGTGCATGATGATGGTGCAATCAAGCCCCGTCATGGCGAAAGGGCTGGGAGTGCCTGGCAGTTGAACCAGTTCGTTCTGGCTCACCACCATGTCTCGCCACCAGGCTTCTTTGATGTTCCGCTTGAGTTCGACTCCCAACGGTCCGTAATCCCAGAAACCGTTCAGGCCGCCGTAAATCTCGCTCGATTGGAACAAGAACCCTCGGCGTTTGCACAAAGAAACGAGCTTCTCCATATCCATGGCGTTTCGCAACTCCCAACGTTGTCTATTCGAAAGGATGAAATGACGAGGTAGGACCTCGTACCAATGTGTAGAACAGTTGTCCCAACGGTTCACCTGCAAATGCCCCCGAAACGTTCTTAGAGCACCGTTGCACCTGAAAACTAGGGTGGCACTGGCAGCTTGTCTGCCAGTGTATTGACATTACGTCAATTTCGACTCGAGTTTCAAGCGTTGACGCGGCACTAAGTTCCTCAACGAGTTGGGACAACTGTTCTACATAGCCCAGTATCTCTGACGCGGATTCTGACGTTTTGTTCGCACCCTGGCAACCGACGGCAAGGTGCGGTCTCATCGCTGCCTGGTTCCTTTGTGCGTTTTGAACAGGTTGCCCCGCAGGCGTCAGCTTCTGTGAACAACACCGAACAACACCTCGCACCCGTGCATCGTTGGATGCTCACCGTTAAAGTAAGAGTACATTGCTTCTGCAAGATAACGTTTTCGGTCACGAATTGCCCTACCAAGGCCTTTTGCCATCACAACGGCTATCAGGAACTGTTCGCTGCCCATGCCTGATTCATTCGCTGAATCCCAACCTCCCGAGCCAGACAACAGAGATCAGGAGGTGCCGGTTGAGGCCATCCTTCTGGAGTTAGATTCTCCCGGCCCCGAGGCTCCCGAGCCGGAGTCTGCGAGCCGACCAGGTGCCCGCTCACCGGTTCGCCGTGTGCTGGCGCGCCGCGACCAACGCCGCAAGTCCTCTGATGCCCGGCAGCAGGCAAATCTGGAGACGACTCAAACCGGCCGAAGTTGCCAGACGTGCGGAGCGCCGCTGGATGCGGCTGACCGGTTTTGCACCAGTTGTGGCAACTCGCAGCAACAACCGCCAGAAGATCACCAGAGGGCCCAAGGGACAGGTCCGCTCTCGTGCCGCAACTGCGGGGCCACAATCACCACGGAACTGGACCGCCGCAGCTACGTTTGTCCGTTCTGCGACTCAGCCCACGTGGTCGAGTTGCCCGAGGCACTCAGCGGCCGGACCTCGCCGGAGTTTATCGTTCCGTTCGCGGTTACCAGAGACCAGGCCTTGGCCAAGTTCAACCACTGGATGCGGCAGAACAGTTGGCTTCGTCCTGGTGATCTGGCGGTTGCCCACGTTCGGGACAAACTGCAAGGCGTTTATCTTCCCTTCTGGTCGTTTGCGATGTTGGCCGAGAGCAAGTGGCAAGCCTCGATTGGCGAATATTGGTATCGAACGGAAACGTACACGACCACCGATTCCAAAGGGCGGACCGTCACTCGGACGCGCCGGGTGCGTGAAACGGAGTGGTGGCCGTTGTCAGGCCGTCATCACCGCTATTACAGCGGTTACCTGGTATCTTCCAGTCGTGGCCTCACGCAGCAAGACGCCACGGGGATTATGCCGTTTCAATTAGCGGCACTCAAGCGATTCGCCCCACAGTTTCTGGCCGGTTGGATGTGCGAAGAGTATTCGCTCGAGGAAGATCAAGCCCGCGCAATCTGCGAAGCCGAGTTTCGCCGCAGAGCCCAAAGTGACATTGCCGATTTTCTTCCAGGCGACACCTACTCGGGGCTCAAAGCGCAGGTTCGACTATCGAAACTGAGCGAAGACCTGATCCTCCTGCCGATCTATGTGCTGACGTACAAGTACGAGGAGAAGACGTATCGGTTCTTGGTCAATGGGCAAACCGGCAAGACGTCCGGGGACAAGCCTTGGTCGATTCCACGCATCAGTCTGTTGGTGGGCGTAGTCGTCGGGGTGATCTTGTTGGTGCTGGGATTATGGTGGTTGTGGCCCTGGCTCACCGGGAGCTCGTATTAATGTGGACCTCGCAGGACGCCGACCCTTCCAAACCGCAAGTTGCGTTCGCGGCTGCGGCAAGCTTGGAAATCCGCTGCCCTCACTGTCGGGCGTTGCTGGACGAAGAAGACCTGTTCTGTTCCAACTGCGGTAGCGAATCGCCCGAGGGGGATAGTGACTCGGGGCCCTCTGTAGAAGCTTCCATCGAAGCACACACGTTTTCTTGCGATGGTTGCGGTGCCTCGATGATCTACAGCGCCGCGGCGGGTGCCTTGAAGTGCCCTTTCTGCGGGTCGACCAAACTGCAGCAACACGGGGCGGGACGGCAGTTATTGCCACGCCGGGTTGTGCCATTTCGGATCGAACGCAAACAAGCGGCCACCCGAATGCGCGCCTGGCTCAAAGAGGGATGGTTCACTCCGACTGGTCTTTCTGAGTCCGCGCTGCTTGTCGAAGTTCGGGCGGTGTACGTCCCTTGCTGGGGATTCACGGCTGACACGTATACCTACTGGACGGCCGACACAAGCCGCACGCCAGCCAGGGCCAGGGCTTCTTGGTATCCCATTAGTGGCCAACACTCTGGCAGTCATCGAAATATCCTGGTGCCTGCCAGCGGCGCTTTGCAGCATGCTGAGATGGTGGCACTGGGCACCTTCGAACTCAACGACGCAGTCTCGCCAAGCGACGTGGAGTTTGACGGCACCGTGGTCGAGCCATTCACGGTCTCGCGCAAGTACGCCCGCCCGCACGCGGTGAGCCTGTTTGAACGACTGGAGATGTCCGCCTGCGAGCAACTGGTTCCTGGCAGTTCACGTAATCTGCACGTGAACGTTAGGTTGCACAATTTCAATAGCGAACCGGTTTTGGTGCCGGTCTGGATCATGGCCTATCGGTATCAGAATGAAGTTTTTCGATGCGTGGTGAACGGACAGACAGGAAGAATCACAGGCCGCACCCCTCGTTCTGCCTGGAAAATTGGTTTGGCCATCGCGCTGGGCTTGGTGGCAGCAATGCTATTGGGAGGAATAATCACGTTGCTTCTGGGGCATTAAGGAGCTTCAGGGACAAGGCGCAAGTCAAACATTTAGGGCGAAAGAATCCGACAAAACTTGCGGCCAGGATCCCGCTTTGTGTCGCAAGATGATATGAGATAAAGTCTTGCGTCGAAAATATCGGCGTTGACTCATCCGTCAAGATGGCTATAATTGCCCCAGATGGCAAGTTCGGCAAAATCGGAAGTACTGGACGGAACCGTAATATTGGGTAACACCGTCGGTTGCAGAACTGCCGTTGACAGAGTGCTTTAAGGACAAGGCGAGTAACGCGTTGTTCCTTTGGGTTAGGTAGTTTATACCTGACGACCATGGATGTTCGGGAACGGCATGGTTCGTGCGTAGCGATCCGTGCGCGTCCTCCAGGTGTCTAGCCATCGGCTAGGGAGGGGGTGGTTAGCAAACATGAAGACGGTATTCACGACAGGCGAAGCTGCGAAGATTTGCAAAGTTAGTCAACAGACCATCATTCGATGTTTCGATTCTGGTCAGCTCAAAGGGTTCCGTGTGCCGGGCAGCCGGTTTCGCAGAATCCCGCGCGAGCAACTCTATTCCTTCATGCGGGATAATGGCATCCCGACAGACGCCCTGGAAAGCGGCAAGCGGAAGATCTTGATCGTTGATGACGATCTGGAACTCACCGAATTGCTGGTCGATGTCCTGGTTCGGGATGGTCGATTCGAAGTCAAGAGCGTCAACAACGGCTTCGATGCCGGCATGATGGTCAAAGAGTATGAGCCAGACTTGATTGTCCTCGACGTCATGCTTCCCGACATCAACGGGAAGGAAGTGTGCCAGCGAGTTCGAACCGTGAAGAGCATGGATGACATCAAAATCATCTGTATCTCAGGGATGGTCGAAGAAGACAAAATTGACGATCTACGAGCAGCCGGTGCCAACGAATTTATGCAGAAGCCATTTGAAGTGGAAAAACTGGTCGAGCGGATCTGCAATTTGCTTGATATTCAGTCTGCCCACGTGAGTTGAACGGCCCACATTTGGCTGAAGAATTCTTTGTCAAACTGGCGGTTGTGCCCTAGCTCGCCAACCATGGGTTGGCTGGGACATGCTACCGATGCCACATTCACGCCACCGCCGCGGTCATTTGCACCGCGCTGGTGGCGTTTTTTTGCTGCCTTCGCACGTCATGACTAGTGCTGCGTCAACGCTTAAATTCGGATTGGGTGCCATGGTCTCGCTCGCTTGGCCAATGCTGAAGTGGACTTAGAATCGCCACTTGCATCCGAACATGCCACGCAAGCGAGGGCCGTGGCACCCGAAAACTTTGCCGTGTCAACGCGTACGACTCGGGTTGAGATTTACGTGTCAAAACACTGGCAGACAAGCTGCCCGTGCCACCCTAATTTTCACGTGTGACGGTGTACTAGCTCAGGCGGTCCGTATGTTTTGGTTGCTGGTTGACGATTTGCCCAGCGATCCGACGGCAAGCGATCAGGCAACAGGCCCGTGCTTCGCATTGCCGCTGTGCGCCAGAACCGCAGATCTTCTGGCCGGCTGGGTTATTGAACCTACCTCAGATGCCATTCAGCGTTTGGTGCTGGCAGCCCAAGTTGATCCGGCCTTGCTTTGGTGGGTACTCTCCCGCCGCTCACCACAGATCACTGATTGGACGAACCTGTCCGAGCCCATGCCAGTGTGGGTATCCAGCGCTCTCGCTCGGCTGCGAGACTCTGTGGTGGATACTCAAGGGATCGAGAACTCCGCCAGCCAGCGGCAAGCGGTTGAGCTCTCTCCGAGTCGGGTGGGTGAACTCATCGCATGGGCCACACTAGCCACGGCACTCGCGCGACAGCAGGGAGTTGCCGAACCGCTGCTCGCCGGACATGCGGCCCTGCTGCGCGGCGCTCCGCTTGAGCTCGAGGGCCTGCGCGATCTATCCCTCGGCCCATTGCAACAGCAGCAGGCGTTGCTCAGTGCGGTGAGCGATGCCGAGTCGCTGCTTGCCAACCTTGCGCCAAGTCGTAAGAAGAAACGTCGGAAGAAGCCGCTCCGCCAAGCACTCCGAGCCGCCAAGAAAGCTGAGCGGCGCTGGCTGAAGCCGTCCGCCGGGGCAGGCAGCTGTTTGCTGACACTGCTGGAAAGGTTCAGTCGGCTGGATACTCTGGAGCGCCAGTTCGCCGAAACGCTCGAACGGGAAAAACTCGAAGCCATGGCCGAATTCGCTGCCGGCGCAGGGCATGAGATCAACAATCCTGTGGCGGTGATCTCCGGCAGAGCTCAGTTGCTGCTGCGAGGTGAGCAAGACCTGGAGCGACAGCACGACCTGGCCGTGATTGGATTTCAAGCTACACGGATCTACGAGATGATTGCAGACACCATGTTGTTTGCCAGACCGCCGGCGCCTGAGATCCGCGAGCTGGATCTGGCTGAAGTGGTCGCTGGCGTTGTTGCCGAACGAAGCAATCGAGCGGTCAGGCAACAGGTCGAACTTCGGTGGCAGCCGACCTCTGAGTCGCTGCGAATCCACGGTGATGCCGTCCAGCTTGGCGTGGCACTCAGGGCAGTCATTGACAACGCCCTGGATGCCGTCCCTGCGCAGGGGAAGATCGAGCTCTCTGCCACTTCGATACCATCCTTTGAGGCCAACCGCTCACTCAATCCTGACGCCGAACCCAACTCTCCTGAACCCAACTCCTCTGAGCCCGTTTCTCCTGAGTTCATACAATTGACCATTCGAGATACCGGGCCTGGTTTCGCTCCGGAGATTCGCAGGCATCTGTTCGACCCGTACTTTTCCGGTCGCCAAGCGGGACGAGGGCTGGGGCTGGGATTGTCGAAATGCTGGCGTATCGTTACCAATCATGGAGGCGAGGTTCGCGTCGAAAACGCATCCGAGCCCCAAGGCGGGGTGGTGCACCTCCTGCTACCTCTCAAACAAGCCATGCCGCGGCCTGCTTCCCAACTCGAACAACCTTCCCCGGCGCGAGAGCCGTCATGAAGTCTTCAGCACACGGAAGTGCAAGCCGCGTTGTCACTGGCTTACTCGTTGTTTTCTTCGTCGCTGTGCAGGGAGTTGTCGCGCGCACTTGCTGGGGAGCCGAGGGAGAACCGGAAGCTACCGTCAATTTTGGTGCCTGGAGTTTGCTACCGCCGCTGCTGGCCGTGATCCTGGCGATTGTCACACGGCGGGTCGTGCTCTCGCTGGTGTTGGGGGTGGGCGTGGGTACGCTGTTGCTGGCGAGTGGAAAACCGCTGGCGGCTGTTTCGCTATTCTTCGAAGGCTTGCTCTGGCCGCAACTGGTCGATGCCGATCACATACGCGTGCTGGCCTTCACCTCGTTGATGGGAGCCATGGTAGGCATCATGCACCGCTCAGGCGGTATGACCGCGCTGGTTGCCGGAATTTCCAGGTACGCGAAGACGCGCCGAGCAGGGCAGGTCACCGGCTGGGGCCTTGGGCTGTTGATCTTCTTTGACGACTATGCCAACACCTTGCTGCTGGGGACCACCTTTCGGCCGGTGGTAGATCGACTCAAGATATCTCGCGCCAAGTTGGCCTACATTGTTGATTCCACCGCGGCACCGGTGGCTGGCGTGGCCTTGGTCTCAACTTGGGTGGCGACCGAGATTGACTATATCCAAGAAGGGATCACGAATCTCGGCGAAGCCGCGGCTGGCTATTCGGCCTTCGATCTGTTCTTGGGCTCGCTACCAATGCGGTTCTACCCTTGGTTGGCACTGTGGTTCGTGCTGCTTGTGGGCCTGATGAACCGCGACTTCGGTCCGATGCGCAAGGCAGAGGACGAAGCCCTGAACTCAGATGATCCCGAGCCGACAGAAACGTCGAGCAGCACCAACACCCCGCCGCGTGGAACCTGGCTCAATGCGGTATTTCCCGTGCTGGTGGTGGTCGGCATGCTGATGGCGCTGATTGTCGCCACCGGAAGCACGAAGATTGAAAATGCCGGGGAAATGTCTTGGGCAGCCTGGCTGCGCGATTGCATTTTGTATTGCGATTCGTACCTGGCGCTCGTTTACGCATCGCTGGCAGGCGTGGCGATTGCCTGGTTGCTAGCCCGGCGGCAACTGCCGCATGAAGAAGTTGCGGACGCTGCACTCACTGGTGCCAAGTCCATGCTGCCGGCGCTGATCGTCCTGTGGCTGGCCTGGTCGCTGGCGGCCATCACCAATGACCAGCATCTCAACACGGCCCAGTTTGTGGGCGAGTCGCTGCAAAGCGTACTGACCCCCGAGTTGCTGCCCACGCTGGCGTTTGTCGTAGCGGGGCTCGTCGCATTTTGCACGGGAACAAGCTGGGGAACCATGGGGATCCTGATGCCGCTTGTGGTTCGAATCACTTTCCAACTGCTTTCGCAGCAGCAAGCTCTACCGGCAGCGGACGATCCGATTCTCATTGGCACCATCGGCAGTGTGCTGGCCGGTTCAATTTTTGGAGACCACTGCTCGCCGATCTCCGACACCACGGTGCTGTCTGCCCAAGCGAGCGGATGCACGATTGTCGAACATGTCCGCACGCAGCTTCCCTACGCTGTGGTGGTCGGACTGGTCTCTATTCTCTGCGGAACGTTACCAATCGGGTGGGGCGTCTCCGTTTGGGTCTGTTTGCCAGTGGGCATGTTGGTACTGGCCGTGGTATTGCGGCTCGTCGGCAAGCCCGTCGCAGCGAAGTAATCTACCAAAGGAACGTAGGATTGCGTGGACTGGGAAGAATCGGAGGCATTCCGCGGATTCACCCTGTTGCGTGCTGGCCGTTTCGACCTTATTTTGGAAGGATGGGCATCATGCGGCGCTAATGGTATGCGCGGCCCAAATGCGTATCGCAATTGATCAATATGGTGTTGGAGGTGTGAAGTGGGACAATTGATGTCCGGCGCTGATATCTTGGTGCAATCGCTGATTTACCAAGGGGTAGATGTGGTATTTGCCTACCCTGGCGGAGCGAGCATGCCCATGCATCAGTCGCTCACCAAGTACCGGGATCAACTGCGAACCATCCTCCCCCGGCACGAGCAGGGGGGAAGTTTCGCGGCCCAGGGTTATGCACGAGCCACAGGTAAAGTGGGCGTCTGCATGGCGACCAGTGGTCCCGGGGCCACCAATCTGGTGACCGGAATCGCGGACGCCAAATTGGACAGCATCCCCATTGTCGCGATCACCGGGCAGGTCAAGACTCCCGTGATTGGGACGGATGCCTTCCAAGAAACGCCCATCGTGGAGGTCTGCCGCGGGATTACCAAGCACCACGTTCTGGTAACCGATGTCGAAGACCTGACCCGCTGCCTGCGCGAAGCCTTTTATGTGGCGACCACGGGTCGTCCCGGTCCGGTCCTGGTGGACATGCCCAAGGACGTGCAAGAAGCGCAGATCGTTCCAGATTTTCAAGTTCCCATGGAACTGCCAGGCTATCACCCCGAGACACATCTGGCACGTCCGGAACAGATTGCCCAGGTGGTTGCGGCCATCCGCAGGGCCAAGCACCCGATCATTTATGCCGGCGGAGGGATCATTGCCAGCGAGGCGAGCGCCGAACTGACCGAACTCGCACACAAAGCCAACATTCCGGTCACCACCACAGTGATGGGGCTCGGCGGGTTCTCCAGCTACGACCCTCTTTCGCTCGGCATGCTCGGGATGCATGGAACCGTCTACGCCAACTATGCGGTCAACGACGCTGACTTGCTCATCGCTTTGGGCGTCCGGTTTGACGACCGCGTCACGGGCAAAGTGGCTGAGTTCGCCAAACGAGCCAAGATTGTTCACATTGATATCGACCCGTCTGAGTTGAACAAGAACAAGGCCGCGCATATCCCTGTGGTCAGCGACTTGAAGTACGCCCTGACGGAGATCAACAAATCGCTTGATAAGGCGGACGATCTCAGCGATTACCAGGAGTGGCGCAATCAATGCGATGCCTGGAAAGAGTCTGACCCGCTGGCATTTGACGAAGAAAACCCTGGCATCTTGCCGCAACGGGCCATCTCCGAACTCTCCGACATGACCCGTGATCGTACTCCGATTGTAACCGTCGGCGTGGGCCAGCATCAGATGTGGGCGGCTCAGTTCTTCAGGTTCGAATCCCCCAGATGCTGGCAGTCCAGCTCAGGACTCGGAACCATGGGCTTTGGACTTCCCGCCGCCATGGGGGCCCAAGCGGCTTTCCCGGATCGGCTGGTCATCGATATTGACGGCGATGGCAGTTTCCTGATGAACGTTCAGGAAATGGCCACCTGTTTCTGTGAGAAACTCCCCGTCAAGGTGCTGTTGCTCAACAACCAGCACCTCGGCATGGTCGTGCAGTGGGAAGACCGATTCCACAAGGGGAATCGGGCACATACCTACTTGGGCCCGATTGACAATCCCGAGACATTTGGCCAGGGGAAAGGTCTTGGTCCTGAAAAGCGGTATCCTGACTTTGTCAGTATCGCCCAAGGATTCGGCTGGCAAGCCAAAACGATCAAGGACCAAAAGGACCTCAAGGGTGCCCTGGAAGAGATGATCAACTCAGACGGCCCGTACCTGCTGGACGTTGCCGTTCCTTATCAAGAACACGTGCTGCCGATGATCCCCTCAGGCATGACCGTGCATGAATTGATCAAGAAGTAAGGGTGCTACTCAGTATGCGTGCCGGTAAGTTGCGCCTGGAGTACTGCAGCCACACTACTGCTTTGTCATGGCAAAGTTTTCGGGTGCCATGCCCTCGCTTACGTGGGCATGTTCGCATGCTTCTGACTCTACTTCAGCATGGCCGCGCGCGAGGCCATGGCACGCAATTCGAAATTAAGCGTTGCCGCCACACTACGCTTTTATTTGGCTAGAGCGTAGAGGTGTGTGTCGGTTCGCAGGTAGATCACGTTGTCCACGGCAATTGGTGAGGTCAACGTCCTGCCGGGGAGTTGGTTGGTGGCCAGCAGTTCGTACTCCTTGCCAGGAGCGATGACTGAGGTCTTGCCATTTTCGTCCAGGCAGTAGATCCGGCCATCTGCAAACAGCGGCGAGGCTGAGAAGTTGCCGCCGATTCGTTCTTGCCAATGGACGGTGCCGGTTGCCGTATCCATGCAGGTGGCAATACCGCGATCGCTCACCACATAGACTTCTTTGCCAACGACCAACGGCGAAGGGCTATGAGGAGCTGCCTTTTGCATCTCCCAGTCAACGTGGGTTTCGGTGACATCTCCCTTGCCAGTGGGACGAATGGCATACAGCACAGCTCGGTTGTAGCTGCACGAGACAAAGATCCGCCCGTCACCAAGCGTGGGGCGCGGGACGACGGAGAATCCATCGTACTCGCTCCACCAAAGTTCCTTGCCATTGCGTGGGTCGTAAGCGGCCACGTGATCGGCACCGCAACTGATCAACTGCGGCTCTCCTTCGACGTCAATCAGCAGAGGTGTCGAATAGGCCATGGCGGCCGACTTGGCACCGCTGCGGCGGGCTTCGCTCACATGAGCCCGCTCGGTTCGCCAAACTTCCTTGCCGTTGCGGGTGTCCAGGGCCACCACGTACTGGACGTCGGTGCCGTCGCAATTGATCAACATCAGATTCTCGAAGATCTCAGGCGATCCGCCGGGGCCATGGCGATGGGCGTACTCCAGCTTGGTTGTCCATACGATCTCGCCAGATGTCTTGACGCATGCCGTGCCGTGCGCGCCAAAGTGCAGGTACAGGTACTCGCCATCCAGGTAGGGAGTGGGGCTGGCGTGGCTGTTCTTGGAGTGGATGGAGCCTGGTTTTTCCAAGCTGAACAGTTCCACTTCCTGCTCAATCTGGCCGGTCTGGCGATCCAGCCGCAGCAGGCGAAGTGAGAGTTTGCCTTCTTCTTCCACCCCCGTGGTGAGCCACATCTGGTTGTCTCGAACCACAGGGCAGGACCAGCCTAAGCCAGGGATGGCGGTCTGCCAGGCAATGTTCTCCGTCTCCGACCAATTGAGGGGAAGATCGGTGGCGGGGATGTGGCCATCTCCCATATTGCCGCGAAACTGCTTGATCTCAACCCCCTGCAAGGTTGCGGTGTTGAGCATGATGGCGCAGGCCCAAAGAACACACCATGTCACCGTTTGGCGGGAGATTGGCATCGTAGGTTTCCGGCATGAAATCAGGAGGGATGGTCAGCGAGGAATGGGCTGAGCCGAGAACGGCATGAATGCCCCGTTCAACTCAACCGAGGAAAGTTCCTCTATTTATACCATGCCAGCGGGGCAGAATCAGCGAT
Organism: uncultured Planctomycetia bacterium; assembly: GCA_942492195.1. GTDB lineage: Bacteria > Planctomycetota > Planctomycetia > Pirellulales > S012-138 > CALOEH01. The sequence continues at coordinate 21,037 of CALOEH010000111.1, forward strand.
TTTCGTGGACCGGCCAGCGAGTAGGCTTGGGTGCCATGCCCACGCAAGCGAGGGCATGGCACCCAAAAACTTTGCCGTGACAAAGCACTCGTGCCAGACTGAGAATGAAAACTTGCTGGGGCAGCTACTGCGCGTTCTGATTGGCCTTGTTTTCAATCTGGCAACTCTCGAGCGAGACAAGATTGGGGCTGCAGCAGCCGGATTCGGCGTAGAGTTCGTCCTTGGCGTCTGCTTGCAGCACGACAAACACTTCCCACTTGTGACCGTCAGGATCCACGGCCCACACTTTGTCCTGCACGGCATAGCAACAGGTAGTTGCTTCTTCGGTGATGGTTTCGATGCCTGCCTGATTGAATCGCTCGATCGCGGCGTGGACTTCGGCCACCGTTTTGACCTGCACACCGAAATGAGCCGATCCCCCTGCGACCGCAATCTCGTGGTCGACTTCATTCAGCGAGAGGTTCACAGACGGATCGGTAGGCTCAAACTTCGCGTACCGAGGCCGCTGTTTGCTAGGAGCGGTGCCGAGCAAAAGTTCGTAGAACTTCTTTGATTTCTCCACGTCCGTCACGTTCAAGGCAATGTGTACGCGGAAGTTGCCGGGAAAATCGACTGCAGACTCGTTCTTCATTGTGAGGTTCCTTTAAAGGAGTGGGGCTCGTTTGGGAGTACGACATGTCAACAAACGCATGACACGCGCTTTAAATTTGTTGGAGGTAGTTGCTGATCTTGACCTTGATCTGATCTCGGACCCGTCGGAACACGACCAACTGTTCTTGTTCGGTTCCTGTGGCATCGGCAGGATCATCAAACGGCCAATGCAGCGTTTGCTTCGCTCCGGGGAACACAGGACAGGACTCCTTGGCGTTGTCGCAGACGGTGACCACCAGATCAAATGGCTGATTCTGGAATTGCTCCAGCGACTTGCTTTGGTTGGACGAGATGTCCGTCCCCAGTTCCTGCATGGCCACGATGGCCAAGGGATGGACATACCCAGACGGCTTCGAGCCGGCGGACTCCGACTCCCAATGGCCGTTGCCGAGCGTTTCCCAGAGCGACTCCGCCATTTGGGAACGGCAAGAGTTTCCGGTACATAAGATCAAGACTCGTTGCATGGAGAATCCCTGTTGTTTCCAACGGATGATAGTCAGTACAGCTTCGTCGACAGGCAATTGTGTCACAGCCTGTTACCAAACGCATGGCTTCATGGCAACATGGCCATGCCTGATCTAAAAAAAATATGCCTGCCTACTTCAATGCTTCCTGGCGACACGTCAAGTCAGACACCAGCACGGTTTCCATACAGGAAAAGAAACCGTCCAAGCAACCGCACTTTAGTTGGTAGTAGTTCAAAGATCCGGATTTTCGCACCGAGACTAAACCAACATCCTTCAACACGGCGAGATGCTTGGAAACCGTGGATTGGTCAGCACCAACTTCATCGGTCAGTTCTCCGACACACATGTCCTTCTTCTGCAACAGATCCAGCATCAGCAATCGACTCGGATGGGCCATCGCCTTCGCGATCTTCGCGCGTGCCTCGTACCTCAGTTTGTCTTTGTCAGATATGGCCATATTGCCATAATTGCACACGAGTAGCTTTGAGTCAAGTGCGATGCTGACCTCGAACCAGTGTAGAACAGTTGTCCCAACTGTTCCGGAACCAAGAAGAACGTTTCGAGTACCGCAGGTGAACAGTTGAGACAACTGTTCTACACTGCCGCTAATACGTGACTCACCGCCAGCGGTTAGGGGTGGAAGGGGGGGATTTCCACCGTCCGCTTGCCATCAATCACTTCTTGCAGATACGCCGTCAGGCGCTCGACGATCAGGTCAATGTACTTTTGCCCTGTCTCGGCGGTTGCCATGGCGGGGGTCGGATCCGGTTGATCAGACAGCGCATCCTGGCGAACATTCTCAGGGAATGCCGCCATGGCGATGGAGGTTTCCCACTCTTGCGCATGACCTGGCATGTTGGTGGGGAGCTTGTTGCCGCTCTTGAGCAAGTTGGCATCTTCGGCGTTGAGCACATCCCAGTACGGGAGAAACTGCACGTTCTTGAGTGTCTTGCGAACGAATTGATCCCACACTCCTCGGCTGGCGGCAATGTTGCCACCATGGCCGTTGAGCACGATCACGTTCTCAAATCCAGCTCGAACCATGCTATCGACCAGGTCGGCTACTACAGCCAGAAAAGTTCCAGGGCTGAGCGAGAGCGTCCCTGGGTGCCGCATATGATGTTCGCTGATGCCAGCCATCAGCCCTTGTGCCACAATCACATGGGGACTCAGGTTCTGGGCGACGCGCTCGGCGAAGTAGTTGACGCTGCGCCAATCGTGCTCCATGCAGAGATGTTCCAGATGCTGCTCGATGGCAGCCACCGGAATGATGCAACACTTCAACTCACCCGAATTCATCCGCTCACGGAACTCGCGGCGAGTGAGCTTTCCCAGTAGTACCTCAGGCTGCGACATTCCAAATGGCCCTTTATGCAAGAAAGCGAAGGTAAGCAGCGGCGAACGAAAACAGAGCGTCAGGCGGATGCGGATGGTGCGGCCAGCATGCTGGGATCTTCTTCTTTCAACATCCCAAGCGTTGACCGAAACGCGGTGATGGTCCGGTCCAGGTCTTCGTCCGAATGCACGGCCGATGTCGGACCCCCCGGCCAGCCAAACAGTTCGACTCCATGCACCATCATTCCCAGCCGAAGTTTCAGCACCAGGTCCGGACGGGGACGCGCTTTGAGTACGCGGTAATCGTACTGGCAACTCTCAATGGCTGCAGGCGTCATGGTCGTGTCTTCGGGGGCAACAAGAATGTGGAATCCGGAGAACGTGCCGTACACCAACCATGGCACGCTCTCTTCTTGCAACACCTGATTCAATTCGTCCCGCAGTCGCTGAGCGTACTGGTTGGCTTTCTCGCAAGCGTCGGTGCTGCGGACAATGTCTAAGCAGGCAATCCCTGCGGCGGCCGAAACGGGATTGGCGTTGAACGTTCCGTGGTGAGAAATCTTCTCGTGCTTTTGTCCCGCCTCGGGGAAGCTGATGAGTTGCAAGATTTCTTCGCGCCCCACCACGGCTCCACCTGGGAAACCGCCAGCTAGGATCTTGGCCAAAGTTGTCATGTCTGGCGTGATGCCAAACACCTGTTGGGCTCCCCCGGGCGAACAACGAAAACCGCTGATCACTTCGTCAAACAGCAGCAGCACCCCATGTTCGGCGGTCGCCTCGCGGAGTTTGGCCAGGAAATCCGGCGAGATGGGAACTTGCCCCCAACTGGCTCCTGTCGGTTCGACAATCACGGCGGCAATGTCATGTTGTTTGAACATCTTGATGGCCGTCTCAAGATCGCCGGCCGGTGCCAGCACAATTCCATCTGCCACGCCAGGCAAGACGCCGGGACTCGGTGAGCCATCAAAGTGGTTGTTCACGCCAAAGGCCACATGGTCATGCCAACCGTGAAAGTGTCCGGTGAAGTGCATGATCTTGTTGCGACCCGTGAAGGCTCTGGCAAGCCGCATGGCGAGCAGTGTGGCCTCAGTGCCCGAGCTGGTAAACCGCACCCGGCCGGCACTTGGAACCATCTCCTGAACCAGCTCCCCCCAGCGAATCTCGAGCTCGTGGCAAGCCCCATAGTGTGTCCCTTGGGCGAGTTGCTGGGAGACGGCGTCGATGATCTCTGGTGGATTATGCCCCAGCAGCAAGGCACCATGGCCGCCGGCATAGTCCACGTACTCATTTCCATCCACGTCCCATTTGCGCGAACCCGAGGCGCGATCCACGTAGATGGGATACGGCAGGAGGTATCGCCCATCATGAGTCACGCCACTGGGAAAGACCCCTCGAGCCCGACTGGCCAACTTGGCAGACGTCTTGGTGCGTTGGCGGTACGTGTCCACGATCTTCGACGATTCAAGCTGATTCATGGGTCATTCCCATTGGGTATCGTAAAGGGACGAATTGATTACGTTTGAGTGAAGTGGTCATGGACCACTCGAAGAACCTATCTGGCACACTCACAAAGGTAGCGAGCGACGTGGCAAAGTACCAGCGGTGGCAAGTTGATCTCGTTCTTGGAGGCAGGTGAATTGCTGGCGGCGGCCGGACTACAGGTTTCGCAAATACTGGAGCGCCAGGCGGAGTTCTTCGGCCGGGTCTTCTTGCAGACTCCGTTGCACGGTGAAATAGCCGCGGTAGTCCTGATCTTGGAGCGCGCCAAGCAGGGCCGGAAAATCCACCGAGCCACGACCCAACTGCACGGCAATCCCCCGGTTCTGCGCCCGGTCAAACATCCCATCGCGTGCTTGCACGTGGGCAATCGCAGGGCCGAACGTTTTGATCGCGTCGAGGACAGGATAGCCGTTCATGGTCAACTGACCTGGATCCAGATCTACCAGCAACGAGCCTTCAGGCAGGGCATGGACCAAACTCTCCAACCGCTCGGGCGACTCGCTCCCGGTGGTGGCAGCCAACATGGCACCGACCTTCTGTCCATGATTGGCCAGTTCGGTCAGCACCTGAATCAAGAGTTCCCAGTCCGTCCCGGTTGGCTCATCGGGAATTCGCCCCACATGGTTAATCAAGATCGGGCTTCCGAGTCGGTAGGCAAACTGCATGGCGGCCTTGGTGGCCTGGACGCGGGAGTCCAGATCATCCAGGACGTTGTACCCCCGCCGGGTGAAGAACTGCACCGATGCAACCCGCAGATTCAGATCATCCATGGTTTTCCGCAGATGCCGGACCCCGGTATCGGAAAGTTCGTTCGGTTTGAGGTCCCCCCTGGCATCGATTTGCAAGGCCTTCGCCCCAATTTCGGCAGCGGTGAGCAATGCTTTCTTAAAGGGTTGTTGGAAACTACGAAGTTGGACCGCCACTTTGAGTTCAGGCACCGTCGGTATCTCTCCAGACTTGAAACAAGCCATCATGCACGCGTTGATCTTTCGGCTGTTCATTGTATCCGTCGCCGCGTCTGCGCCCACGACCGGAATCGGTGGAGATGCGCAGGTGGTGTTCGAACAGCGGTTCGACGTGGATGCCCTGCGAACTTATGACAATTGGCCACCCGGTTGGGCCAGGCAGCGCGGCGCAGATTATCCTCCGTATCTTTCCATCGAGATAAGCCCTGACAAAAGCCCCACCGGCCCTGGCTCGCTCAAGATGGAACTCAACGGAGGAGGGGCCATCTTATACAGCCCTGAGATCGCCATTAACGCGGAGCACAGCTATCAACTGGACGCCATGATCCAAACCGCCGGGCTCCGGCAAGACTCGGCCTTTGTCAGTATCACGTTGCTTGGCGAAGACCGGGCCCCGTTGACCACGTATCGAACCAGGTTGATCGGCAAGACCACCCCTTGGACCTCGGTCTCGCTCGGCCCCCTGACGCTCGAACACCGCTCGGCTCGCTGGATGCTCATTGGTCTGCACCTCGAACCGACCGGCAAGCTGGACCTTTGGCATCCGGCTGATCTTACCGGCACGGCCTGGTTCGACAATATCCGGGTCACCCAACTCCCGGCGTTGCGGATGGATGCGGACCGCCCATTGCACCTGTACCGCATCGGCGAGCCTGTTTCGTTCAAATGCCGGCTGTCGGGATACGATCCGGAGCGAACCACGTTGACGTTGCAGTTGCTCAACGCCTTTGGTGACGAAGTCGGTACACCGTACCAGACGGACGTTGCCGATCTGCGGCAACCAACGACCGAATCCAGCGATTCAGGACAAGAACCATTGGACCCGAACGCCCACATCGCACACGTCCGCTGGAGGCAAGACAATCTGCCGGCGGGCTTTTATCAACTGCGTGGGGTGTTGGACTCGGACGGTTCGCGGTTGTTGGAGCAAACCATCACGCTGGCGGTCCTCAAGAATCTTTTCGAACGAACTTCGCAAGGTCACTTTGGTTGGTCGCTTTCATCTCGCCAGCATCAGTTGCAAGTAGAACCGTTAGCGCGGTTGCTGGTTGAGGCCGGTCTGCACTGTGCCAAGATTCCGGCCTGGCTGGACAGTTCGGACCCGGCGGCCGCGAATGAACTGGTTTGGTTCAGCCAACGATTGCAATCACTGCGTATCGAACCGGTGGGTTTGTTGATGGACCCGCCGCAGCCAATTCGTACAGCGCTCATCGACCGGCAGTTGGTGCCTGCCACCTCGTTGCAAAACCGGGCCCCCACGGCCGCTGAGACATTCGCCTTGCCACCAGAAGTCTGGTATCCCGAGGTGGAGTACACGCTCACGCAGCTTTCGACACTCATCCGCTGGTGGCAACTGGGCAGTGATGACGACCGCAGCATGATGGACGAATCCAGCCTGACGCAAAAAGTGACTCAGGTGAAGAAGGCCCTGGATCGGATTGGCGAAGATTTCAACATCGGCCTGGCCTGGGATTGGCTACGGCCGCTTCCCGACCAACACCAGGCAGTACCGTGGCGATTCTTAACGATGTCAGCCCAACCATCGCTGGCACCGAACGAACTCGAGGCCTACCTCAAGGCAGAGCGTCCCCGTGGCGTGGAGCGTTGGGTCTCGCTCAGCCCTCTGGCGGCGGATGCTTACGACCTCGAGCAACGCGTGCTGGACCTGGTGCACCGGATGCTGATTGCCCGTTCGCAGGGTGCGGAGCGGGTGTTCGTCAATCACCCCTTCGATGCGAATCAAGGGCTGGTCCACCGAGATGGAACGCCGGGCGCGCTGTTCGTTCCGTGGCGAACCGTTGCCCAGGCGATCTCAGGTGCCGATTACCTCGGCGCTTTGGAGCTACCAGGCGGAAGCCCCAACCAGGTCTATCGCCGAGGTGACGAGCTTGTCCTGGTGGTCTGGAACTCCGTAGAAACCACCGATGTGGTCTACTCTGGCCCCAAAACCAATTGCCTGAACGTCTGGGGGCAAACGCTCCCCGTCGAACCGACTCATGATGGGGGGCAGAGGTTTGCCGTCGGCCCGTGGCCAGTGATCGTGCGCTCCCGTGACGTGGCGCTGATTTCAAGCCAGCTGTCGTTCGAGTTGGCCCGGACCAAGTTTCCACCCGATTTAGGTCAGACGTATGACAACGAACTTCGCCTTCAGAACGAGTTCACCGGAGGAGCTACCGGCACGGTTTCGCTGGTGCTGCCTGATCGGTGGAAGGCCACCCCTTCGCAATTTGCCCTCGAACTTACCCCAGGCCAAAGTTGGCAACAGCCGTTCAAGTTGCGAATCCCCTACGATGCCGATACCGGTCGGCAGGTCGTCAGGGTGGATATCGAATTGATGGCGGATCGTCCGTTGCGATACAGCATCTATCGAACGCTGACCGTTGGGGAAGACAACCTCCAGCTCGAAGTCGCCACCCGGCAGTTGCCTGGGCGGGGCACTGATGGTCGAACAACGCACGTTCAATCAATCGGACAAAGCCCTGACTTTGATCTGCGACCTGTTTGCTCCCGGCCGCCGCCGGATGCGACAAGTGATTGATCCGATTCCGCCAGGAATGCACGTCCAACCGTTCGAAGTCGAGAACGGGCAGGCGCTGATCGGGCAACAACTTTGGCTACGGGTCCAACAGCAGGGAACGCCCTACGTGCTGAATCGCCGGGTCGAAGTACAACCGTAGCGCGGCAATCAATCGTCGTAGTGGATCAAGCTGAATGGCGAGTAGGCTTCGAGTCGTTTGACGCCTTCGAGGAAACCGAGTTCGATCAGGAACGCGCAGCCAGCAACCTTCGCGCCCGATTTCTCAACGAGCTTGCAGCACGCTTCCATGGTTCCGCCGGTGGCGAGCAAGTCATCCACCAACAGGACATTCTGACCCGCCGCAATGCCATCGCTGTGGATCTCCAACGTATCGGTGCCGTACTCCAGTTCGTAGTGGAACGAGAACGTATCGAACGGCAACTTGCCTGGCTTCCGCACCGGGACGAATCCAGCTCCCAGTTCAAGTGCCAGGGCGCGGCAAAGATGAAACCGCGGGCTTCGGCCGCAGCCACCACATCAATGTTGGCTGCCCGATACTGGTCAGCGAGCTGTCGGATGCTTTGTCCGAATGCCTCGGGGGACAGCAAGAGCGGCGTAATATCGCGAAACAAGATGCCCGGTTTGGGGAAATCGGGGATATCACGAATGTAGTCTTCCAGGCGAAGTTGCGTCGCTTCGGACATAGAGTCACGTACCTTCGTAGAGAGAACATAAACGGTTCCGACACCGGGAATATAGCAGCGAATCTGTTCTGCGGCTATGCGTGCTGAAGGGCTGCAAAGAGAGCCGGCACCGCACGGATCACCCCCAGCCGAATGACATTGACTCGGGCATTCGCAAACGAGTACCTGTCTTGCTGGCGGGATTGCAGCCCAGTGGTTGCTCCGCCCCCTGCTGGTTCATCTGCACTCGGCCTGGGAACCGTGAACATGAAACGACGGCAACACTCGCGGATCACGGCGTTCGTCGAGGCGATGGCCAACGAGCGGCAGTACGATATTTACGGGATGGCCATGGCGGGGCTCCCGATGCAAGACGAGCAAGCGTACCTGCTGCGCCCCTTGCGATTGGCCAGGCTTGCCACGCGTTGGCCACAACTGACCCGCACCCTGTTACTCACCGCCGGACATCTCTGGTGGATGCTCCTGCCAGCACTGCTGGTGTTGGGCATGTTCAAACTCGCGGTAGCGAAACTGCGTTGTCCAAGCAAACGTTGTGACCTGCAGCGAGTGGCCCTTGGTAGCACATCGCGGGTGGTTGCGTCTTTGGGGCGCGTACCAGCCGACGACCGTCCGCGCAGCCTGCTGACCTTTCCTTGGGTTCGGCTCCCAGAGGTGCCGCAAGACTACCAGCAGATGTCACTTTTGAACTTGATGCGGTGGAGCGATCTGTGGGCAGCCATGTGGGATGCCTCGCTGGGCGCACTCGCGGCCTGCCGGAAGTTCTCCCGTCCGATGGATCGGTTGCAGACCTACTGTGCGCTGGAGTGGATGGTCACCTGGCGCGTGCTAGCACGCGAGCTCGAGTTTAGTGAAGAAGTCTGGCTCGCCAACCATCTTGACCGTTGGGCGGTCCTCGTCGATCGGCTGACGATTGATGCCAAACGGGTCTGCATGCAGCATGGGTGCTTGCATGCGGGGCACACCATGCCGACTCGACTAGACCGATGTTCGCGGATGTATTACTTTGACGAACCGTCCCGAAGCAGGTTTATGAGCGATGTGCTGTCAGACACAACGGAGACAAAGTGGTGTCTGGTTTCGGCCGGTTTGCGGCTTGTTGATTTCGGATTACCGCCAGGTGTCCCCAGCGTACTCATGGTGGGTCATCCCTCGCAGATTGACTTCGAACGTTGCCTTACGGAGCAACTTCTGGCGAGTCGCCCTGACCTGCTGGTCGTGATCAAACCCCATCCGTCCTTCACCAACAAAGGTTACGTGAACTTCCCCGAGCAACGTGTGCGATGGGCGAATGAGCCTGACGTCTTTCCTCGCGTGGATGTCGTCGCTTGCCAACGTTCGACGCTCGGTTTGGAGTACGAGGCGAGCGGCGTCTCGGTCGTGTGGCTTGCCGACCACAACGTGGGCGAAGCGTGGGATTTGATCACGCGACAATTGGAACAACAAGAACCTCGTCGGCAGCGAGAGGTTCGCCCAACGGTTCAAACATCCGCAGCGCCGCACGTTGCTTCGCCGGAGGTTTGACCAACCCCAGAAACAACCGTCACCGCGCGAAAGGATTCGCCCGATGCTTTCTGAAACCCTAGCGGTGATTCCTGCCCGCGGCGGCTCAAAAGGGGTGCCTCGCAAGAATCTGCGACTCCTTGCTGGTCGCCCCCTGGTGGCACACAGTATCGAGCAGGCATTGGCTGCGCGTGGCATCTCACGTGTGGTGGTTTCGACCGAAGATGCCGAAATCGCTGAGGTCTCGCGGCGTTACGGTGCGGAAGTTATCGAACGCCCGTTGTCACTCAGCAACGATGTCGCATCGAGCGAGTCTGCCTTGCTGCACGTTCTCGAACATCTCGATCTGCAAGAGCAGTACCGCCCTGACCACGTGGTGTTCTTGCAATGCACTTCCCCACTTTCAACCTCAGCCGATATGGACGCAGTGCTTCAAGCACTGGAGGACCAACAGGCAGACTCCGTCCTGTCTGCCTGCCGGTTTCATGGTTTCGTTTGGAAGGCTGGCGAAGCGGCCGAGGGCATCAATCATGACCTTCGCGTCCGTCCACGACGCCAGGATCGCGAAGCTCAGTATCTGGAGAACGGCGCGATCTACGCGTTTCGGACTGCCGGGTTTCTCGCTGCGCGTCATCGATTCTTTGGCAAGACCATCTTGCACGAGATGTCGCCTGAGCGGAGTTTCGAAATCGACACACCGCTGGACCTGGAGATTGCGGAATCGCTGTTTCGCCGACGGCAACAAACGCTCTTGAGCCAAGGAATGCCGGCTTCGCTCAAAGGAGTGGTGCTGGACTTTGATGGCGTGTTTACCGACAACCGGGTGATCGTCTTTCAAGATGGAACAGAAGCGGTGGTTTGCGATCGGGGAGACGGTTGGGGACTGGCCCGACTTCGCGACCTGCAGGTTCCCCTGTTGGTTCTTTCGGGCGAAACCAACCCGGTGGTCTCGGCCCGTTGCCGCAAACTACAGATTGATTGCCAGCATGGAATCGCCGAGAAGCTGCCAGTCTTACGCGACTGGGCGGCGGCCCAACATCTGACATTGGAGGAGATTGTCTACGTTGGCAATGACCTCAATGACCTGACCTGCATGCAGGCAGTAGGGTGCGCGATTGCCGTGGGGGACGCGGTTCCCGAAGCCAAGGCTGCCGCACACCTGATCCTGAACAACCCCGGCGGCAAGGCTGCCATTCGCGAAGTGGCAGATTTGATTGCCCTCAGGCTCCAAGGAGGTTCGTATGAACAGTGTGGTTGAAATGGGTGGGCGAGCCGTAGGCCGCGGTCAGGCGACTTACGTCATCGCGGAGATTGGCATCAATCACAACGGCGATCTTGATCTGGCGCATCAGTTGATTGATGCCGCAGTCTACGCTGGGTGTGACGCCGTCAAGTTTCAGAAGCGAACGCCTGACATCTGTGTTCCCGCACATCAAAGGAACCAGCTGCGACAAACTCCCTGGGGGACACTCACTTACTTGGAATATCGCCACCGCGTCGAGTTTGGTCAGGCTGAATATCAAGCCATTGATCAGCATTGCCGAGCGATGGGAATCGACTGGTTGGCAAGTTGCTGGGATGAGCCCGCCTTGCGATTCGTCGAACAGTTCCAACCTCCCTGCTACAAGGTTGCATCGGCCTTGCTGACCAATGACGAGTTGCTGGCGGCCCACCGTCATTGCGGTCGTCCGGTGATTCTCTCAACTGGCATGAGTTCGCTGCCGGAGATCGATCACGCAGTCGAAGTGTTGGGCAGGGAGAACCTGATCTTGCTGCATTGCACCAGCACCTACCCCGCCGCGGACCAAGAGATCAACTTGAGTGTGATGGGCACCTTGGCGCATCGGTTTCGGCTGCCGGTGGGCTACTCAGGCCATGAGGCCGGGTTGACTCCAACCGTGGCGGCTGCGGCGCTCGGCGCGGTTGTCATCGAGCGGCACATCACGCTCGACCGCAGCCTTTGGGGCAGTGACCAGGCAGCGTCGCTCGACCCCATGCAATTCGCTGAATTGGTGCAACAGATTCGCCTGGTCGAAACCGCACTGGGAGACGGAGTCAAACGAGTGTACGAGAGTGAGCAGCCGGCACTTTTGAAGCTGCGCGGTACCAATCGCATGCTAGGATGCACTCGCGTTGCCTAACTTCTTATTGGAGAACAAACGTGCCTAGCGAAGCAACCGAGGACAATCTGCCCAGCGACCGTCACACCGCTGAGCGCGAACTGCTCGCGCTCAACCAACGCATGCTCGAGAGCATCGCCTCGGGCGACTGGAAAACCTATGCCGAATTGTGTGACCCGACACTTTCCGCTTTCGAACCTGAGGCGCGAGGGCACTTGATCGAAGGGATGCCGTTCCACCAATTCTACTTTGACTTGGAGAGTGCGCGAACGCCCGTCAACACCACCATGGCCACGCCGCACATCCGCTGGCTAGGGGATTCTGTGACAGTGATCTCCTACGTGCGATTGACGCAGCGCCTGGGCAGCGGCGGAGTTCCTGAAACCGCCCGGTGCGAAGAAACGCGCGTTTGGCAACGGCAACAAGGCAAGTGGCAGCACGTCCACTTCCACCGTTCGACGAATTCTTAAGAGCAGTCAATGGACCTGCCTACGCGCTCCCTTTTTGTTGTGTGGCGAGGGCGGGTGCATCGTCTTCGCGGCAGGCCATACCGACCGGATGGTTGATCGTCCGTTTGCACTCCAGCATCTCCCCGGTTATGTAAAACAGTTGTCGCAGCTGTTCAGGGGGCTCAAGAGAGCGTGTCTGGTCTTCTGCAGGTGAACTGTTGGGACAGCTGTTCTACCAAGGAGATTGGTTCGAAGCCCTGCCTCGTTAGCAAACTAACCACTGGAGTTCGGAGATGAAGAAACCTAAAACCCTGGCCGCTATGCTGACGGCAGTTGCTCTGGCAACCTTGCCGTTTGCTGCCTGCGCGGCAGACAAAGAGCAAGGCATCACAGACTCTGCCAAAGCCGGACCGGATTTTGCCGTACAAGGAGAGTACATCGGCAAGGTCAATGGCCAGGCTCAAGGGGCGCAGGTCATTGCTTTGGGGGATGGAAAATTCGACCTGGTGTTGTTCGCCGGTGGACTGCCTGGCGAAGGGTGGAAGCGTGGGGACGCGCAGCAGAAGGGAACCGGCGCTACCAGCGGAAGTTCAACCCTTTTCGAAATCAACGGTGGAAACAAGGCAGAATTTGAAGGCAGCGTCCTCCTCGTTCGAGACTCCAGCGGCAAGAACATTGGCCAACTGAAGAAAGTCCATCGTAAGAGCGAAACCTTGGGTGCCAAACCGCCCAAGGGTGCCGTGGTGTTGTTTGATGGATCCTCGACCGACCATTGGGAGAATGGGCACCTTTCCGACGACGGCTATCTGATGGCAGGCACGAGTTGCAAAGAGCTGATTGACGGTGGCACCATCCATGTCGAATTCCGGACGCCGTTCAAGCCGCACGCCCGAGGCCAAGGCCGCGGAAATAGCGGTGTCTACATCTACGGCATCTACGAGTGTCAGGTACTTGATAGCTTCGGCCTGGACGGGGCAGACAACGAATGCGGTGGCATCTACAAGGCCAGCAAACCGGCCGTCAACATGTGCTTCCCGCCGTTGGCCTGGCAAACCTACGACATTGAGTTCACGGCACCGGGCGAGAAGAACGGCAAAGCTACGCCGGCCGTGGTCAGCATCAAACACAATGGTGTGGTGATTCACGAGAACCTCAAGCTTCCTCAGCCCACCCCCGGCGGCAAGAACCGCGGTTACCTCTACTTGCAGGGACACGGTAACCCCGTCGCGTTTCGAAACATTTGGGCCGTTCCGGCGAAGTGAGCGGTCGTGTA
>CALOEH010000112.1:0-6606 GCA_942492195.1 uncultured Planctomycetia bacterium
GGCTTCGTCGATCCAGATGTTGTCTGGCTTGATATCGCGGTGAATCAGCCCTTGCTCATGCGCGGCGGCCAGGCCGGAGGCCACTTCGCGTCCAATCCGCAGCACGTCCAGTTGGCCGAGTTGCCGCTCACGTTTGAGCCGGGCTTGCAGTGACTCGCCTCGCAGGTACTGCATGGCGATGAAGGGGATGTTGCCATCTTCGCCCACCTGATGAATGGCCACAATATGATGATGGTCGATGGCGGCCGTCGCTTGGGCTTCACGGAGAAACCGCTCCTTGGCAGACTTGCTGGCAGCGGCCGAAGGTTTCATCACCTTGAGCGCAATCTGCCGCTTAAGCTGAGGGTCTTCGGCCCTAAAAACCACGCCCATGCCGCCGACGCCCATCACTTCCAGAATGCGGTACCCGCCCAGGCGTCCGAGTTCGTCCGGTTCTTGCGGGGGGTGGAGAAAGTCAATCGGTTCGTCATTGAGAGGGTCGATGGCACTGTCAGCCTCGGAGTGCGAGAGAATCTCTTGCTCTTCGCCCAAGGCCAGGGTTTCTTCCGACTGGACCGTTTCGGCCTGGCTACGGAGTGCGTACGCCCGCTGGATAATCTCGGCTAGGGCTGGATCATTGCAATCTCTTGGCCGACTTGTGCGGAGAGCGATCGCCAGCTCGTCATCATCCACCGCTGCGGTGCGGGCCACTGCCGTGCAAAGTTCGCAGTGCAGCAGATGTTCTTCAAATTCCTCGGCTTCAGGACTGGGGACTTTGCCCAGCAAGAGCAACCGAATGGTGTCAGGGTCGGGGCAGAGGATCTTGTCCATCAGTGGGGTTCCGCGCGAGACGCCAGTGTTGCCGGAGGCCATGCAAAGCAATGCTGTCGAGCTGCTCACGGCGGAAGTTATCCCGCCAGCGGCCGATCTGGCTGCCTTGCCGGAGACGGTCAAACTTAAGACTTGGTGATCGCCCCGTCCATACTCTGCCAAGTCCAATCGATGCCTTTCAACGCGTCGTTCTCGCTTAACGCAAGTTCCCACAGTTCCAGGAACACGCCCAGTTCGGCCCACTCCTGAAAATAGGCGTGGATGGCACTGCCGGAGCCAAACTGCTTAGGCATCGCCTTCCACTGACAACCGGTGGCCAGGACATACAGGATGCCGCTGACCACGTTACTCATCAGTAGCCGCGCCAGCCCGCCCTTACAACTCGATTTGTAAATTGGGATCATCAGATCAATCCGTTCCAACAACGTATCCGGAATCTGGTGAAACTTTGACGAAGATCCTAAGGCCATCGAGCCACCTCCATGCCAATCCTGCCGCGTGGACGGTATTCGGATAGGCTCTTAGTGCGATACGTTGCTTCTCCCGACTTTGGTCCAGAGGTTCTCCTGGAGTCGAAGATCATGTCCATGCTCCTTGCATCTACATCCGTCATCAATCTCAGGAACTGTCGTGTGTGCGTTCTACGGTGTCGTCTTGCAGAGAATTGAACAGTGCTGCCACACGCATTCGACCGTCAAATGATATGGTTCACATGTGTCAATAGGTCGTCCACTTATGTCACTCTGTCTAGCGCACATCTGGCATTCCAATGGCGCATATACGACATCCTATTACAGACATCTACTACACACATCTTCTGCATATATCTATTCACACACGTACCCTGGATCGCGTTGGCTAAGTTGCTCCGCTTCGCTCCGCAACTTGGCCAACACGCACTGAATTTTTGTCATTGATCTCGCTAGGAAGACGTGTATCACTAGACTGTTGTTGCTCGAGGCGCTCGAGACGAGGGCAATGCGCTGGGCATCTTCATTCCGCATTTCCCAGATAGATTGCCTCGCTTTGGCACGCGATTTGCACCGAAGCCCTGGAGGGCAGGGCGTTTGCGTTCAACATGCCAAAGCGACAGGGAAACCCAATGGGTGACGCGAAAAAAAGTGATTTGCGGGTCGATTTCGACCGCCGAGTGAAGCTGACGTTCCTGGGTAGCAAGGTCACAACCGTCGCCGGGCTGCTTGCCTACCGCGAACTTGATGAAGTGCTCGGGCTAACCCGAATGGCTGAAGATTTACTTTGCATAGCCGTGTAGGCGACAACAAACAACACCAGCTTGTCCCCTTGCCAACACAATAGAAATGTCCCCTCTGGCAACCTGAGCAGGAGGTTGCCATGGGGACGATTCCAATGAGTCAGCGGGAACGTGTACGGCTGGCGGTGTTCAGCCGAGTTCGACATGAATTGTTGATAGTGAAGAAAGGCGGCGGAGTTGCTGGGAGTGAGTGATCGCCAGGCCAAACGGATCCGGGCTCGCTACCAGTTGCAAGGTGACGCCGCCGTGGTACACCAACTGCGTGGGCGGCCTTCCAATCGCCAAGCGGCAGATGGACTGAAGGCCAAGGTGCTGGAACTTTATCAGACGAAGTACGCCGACTATGGGCCTACGCTGGCTAGCGAATGCCTGGCCGAGGACGATGGTTTGACGGTGTTGCCTGAGACGCTCCGACGCTGGTTGAAGTCCAGCGGCCTGGGCATACCTCGTCGTCGGCGCAAGGTGCATCGCTGGCGCCGAGCGCGGAAGCAGCATCGTGGAAACCGATCACGAGTCGAGTAGCCCGGGGGAATCGCACCCCCAGGCCCTCACAGAACCGGACGTGAACCTCTCGGCTCATCCGGCTCCTATTGTCCAGTCGCAGGTCGAATTCCAATCCGCCACATCTCGAACAGGTTAGGCTCACGGCGGGCCACTTGGCCCAACCAGTGGACGGCCCTGCGTTGATGTCCACGGAGACGTTTGAACTTGCGGCGAACCCAGTACACCAGACAGCGTTCCAGGGATCGCAGCACCGGGGTGAGGGCCGATTTGTAAAACCGGCCGTAGTAATTCACCCAACCGCGTACGTAAGGATTGACGAACTTCGCGATCTCTTCCAGGCTCTGGTTGTTGCGGGTCGCTCCCAGACGCCACGAACGAATCGTGGCCCGGATGGAGTTGGCCGCCTTGTTGCTCACCGCCGGGAGAAAGCTGACGAACGGCTTACCCCAACGGTTCTTCGCTCGGCGTGGACGGAATGTGTAGCCCAGAAAATCGAACTGGATGTGGTCGTGACTGCCGCGACGGTCGGAATCCTGGCAGTAGACGATCTTCGTCTTCTCAGGATGAAGTTCCAAACCGCACTCCAGCAATCGCGACCGCACGGCGTCCAGGACCCGCTCGGCCTCAGCGAGGCTGCTGGCATGGATTACCGCATCATCCGCATAGCGCGCGAACTGAATGTGCGGGAAGTTGCGCCGCAGCCATTCATCGAACGCATAATGCATGAACAGATTCGACAACAAGGGACTGATCACAGACCCTTGCGGCGAGCCCTTCGTCCGTTCTTCCAGGCTCCCGTCCGTTCGCTGAACCGGAGCTTTCAACCATCTCTCCACATAGAGGAGAATCCACGGGATGTCGGTGTGATGCCGAACCGCCTTGAGGACCAGGTCCCAATCCAGATTGTCAAAGAAGCCCTTGATATCCAGATCGATCACCCAGTCCCGTCGCCAGCAGCGCTGACGTGTGACGCCCACCGCATCCAGGGCGGACTTGCCGGGACGATACCCGTACGAGTCCGGATGGAAGTGTGGCTCGACCAGCGGTTCCAACACCAACTTCACGACCATCTGCGCAATCCGATCCGAAACGGTCGGAATGCCCAGCGGGCGTGTCTTTCCCGTGTTGCCTTTCGGGATCTCGACGAGGCGGACCGGCGGTGGAAAATAGCTGCCCGACGACATCCGGTTCCAGATCTTGTAGAGATTGTTCTTCAAGTCCTTCTCGAATGCCGCCAGCGACTGGCCATCCACCCCCGCCGCTCCACGATTCGCCTTCACCTTCTTGTACGCGTCCCAAACGATCTGTTTGGAAATCTCATACGGCTTTGCTTTTGTCATGAACTCCTCCTTTTGCTGGTTGGTTCAATTCATCAGCTGAACAATCCGGCCCCTTCGCTCCACGTCCATTACAGACGCTTCGTCACTACTACGACCGGTCCGCCCCTGTGCCTCGCATCGGTACTCAGGTCCTTGTGGGTCTTCCACTTGGACGGCTCCCTTCACATCGAGGCGACAGGTTCCCAGGTTACACACACGAGCCTGAAACGGACTCACGCCACCTTTACGCCGGACGCCGCTCTGGCAGTAAGCGGATTTCTCCAGAGCTTATCCCGGGTTAACGACTACCTCCCGGTTTTGACGTCATTCCTACGCTTTCGACGGGTCATCGGTGGTTCACTTGCGTTCGTCTTTCCGTTTGTTGTCCACTTCTACAACGGACGCGGTACGGCCGAACAGTGGATCAAAGAGGGCAAGAATGCGGTGACGTGGACGAAGCTCTCTTGCCGCACGTTCAAGGACAACCTGGCGCGTTTGCAGTTGTTCGCGATGGCGTACAACCTGGTCAACTTCCTCCGGCGTCTGGCGCTGCCACCGGGCGTCAAGCATTGGTCACTCACCACGCTGCGGGAGAAGTTGGTGAAGATCGGCACCAAGGTCGTGCGGCACGCGACGTATGTGACGTTTCAACTGGCCGAGGTGGCCGTT
The DNA here is from genome assembly GCA_942492195.1 of uncultured Planctomycetia bacterium. Lineage (GTDB taxonomy): Bacteria > Planctomycetota > Planctomycetia > Pirellulales > S012-138 > CALOEH01. The sequence goes on from CALOEH010000112.1 coordinate 4,576, forward strand.
CCGCCCGGGCCACGAGGGAGTCCGACGTGAGCAGACGGCACCGTCTCAATCAATCAAAGTCCGACTGTGGGCGGTCTGTGCGCCGAGAGACCGTGGGACGTCTTCAAGCTGCTTCCAGGGACACTGCAGACAGTACTCCGCCATGAATGCTTCGAGAGAGATTTGCGTTCGACTCGAAGGTTCGTCAAGATGGGTGAGTTAGTGGCTCGGCCGCGTTGCCGAGTCGGAAGGCTCAAGACTCAAGGGAAATCCCGGTTCATCGGCCGAGCGACAATTCATGCTCCTTCTGACGCACCCAAGCATCGCCGAATTGATCCTGATCAACACGCAGATGAAGCATTCTTCTACCGCCAAACACAAAATGGTCCTTCACCAATAGGCCACGATCTACCAAGCGGTCAACGGCGCATCGCGTCGAACGAGAGCGCAGGCCCGTCTCGGCCGCGAGCTCTTTGTGAGATTTTGCGATCCAGTACTCACCATTTCGAAATACGCGCAACCGGCAGCGCCCGGCGGCATTTGTGCTGGACCAGTAGCAGAACTGCGACAGTACTAGCGCCTCGCTCGTGCTGCCCGTCATCCCAACCGTGGTGGCATAGACGGTTACTCCAGTTTCGCATAGTCCAGTGGCGTTGGACTCTCGGAAGGTGGTCGTGAGCTGCCTGAGAGAAGTGCGGTTGCCATTATAAACATGGCGGCGAGTCTCCACACAATCTTGGGTTCTCAGGTAGGCCAACGCGCGCTTGACCTTAGATTGCGAAAGGCCAGTTTCAAGCGACAAATCAGCATGTGACTTGTCAACCCAGATCTGACCATCCACGATTGCCCTGGCGCGAGGTAACTGCCGGCCATCACTCGGATGATCTGGAGGAGACCGAAACCAATACACCAACTGCGACATTAAAAGGGCAGCATTCACATTGTCAAAGAGTCGCACCAGGTCGCGATAACAGAAGACACGGGGATCATCATCAAACGCAATGTAGTCGATCGGAGAGCGCGACTCCATCAAGGGCGCCCTGAGCTGCGTGCCATGGCTACTTCGTAACGACTGAATTTCATGGCATGGCACTGTTTCATCTGAGTGAGGAAGGACCTGTGGCGCGGCTCTTCAGATACGGTATTGACGTGCATGCTGGTCATGATTCATGCCATTCGTTTGGTATGGCGGCTAAAGCGAGACGGAGGGGTTCTACAACCAACTTAAGACGACGGCGGCCATAGAATCTTTCGATACGGGTGTCGTCAAGTGTCAAGTGCGAGCAAGGATAATTATGAACAATCATTAGCCCAATGTGACTCCCCGAGAAGGCGAGCCCACAGTAGCCGCCTTTCTTAAATATACTCTCGGAAAAGAACTGAGAAGCATACTCCGCGTAGAGAGGATTTCGTTTGAATGCCGACCAGAGGTCTGTCCAGCCAAAGTCGAACGAGACCTGGCCCTGTGGGACTCGAATTTCTAACGGGAAATCTGGATACTGGTGATAGAAGTCCTTTAGTCGGGCTTGAGAGCCACCCGTGTCGATACCTGCATTTCGTGATCGTGCAGAAGGGCAGTGCTGCAAGCCAGCCGTGCTAAGTATCATGCGAACGACTCTTTTTTCAAGCAGCACCCTGCGACGCGCCCGCAAGGCTTCGAGCTCGGAGTTACGTGCCATATGTAGGGCTTTGTCAATATAGGCTAGTTAGTGGTGGATCATTTCCGGTGCAACTAAGGCAACAATTCGTGTGGTATGCGAGCATGAGTTGTTGATCTTCACCTGTGCTTACCAACCGTCTTCGGTCAGAATCCGGTCTTCCCCCATGTGCTTTCCGGACACAATCGACAAATGACTGGAAGCGGTCTCCGCTGCCGTAAGTCTCGAGCAGAACCTGGTAAACGCCTCCCAGGAGGTACACCAACTCCCACCAATCTTCACGGCTTCCAGTCGGATTCCCCCTAGTCCTGTTTGCCGCCACCGATGAACTGTGCTGACATGTACGGGCCGACCTTTGCGTCGGGGTGGCAGCTCCTTCGCAAGTGCGGCGAAC
>CALOEH010000113.1:0-36420 GCA_942492195.1 uncultured Planctomycetia bacterium
CCGTGACACCTGAAAGTTAGGGTGCCTCGGGTGCCGTGAGCTTGTCTGCCAGGTGACGGCGCACTCGTGCCAGGAGGTGCGTCACTCTTCAATTCCGCTGAGCAGGTGGCAGTAGCTTTCGTATCGTCGGGCGTCGATGTAGCCGTCTGCCACGGCATCTTTGACGCTGCACTCCACTTCGTGCGTATGGGTGCAGTTGGGGAACCGGCACTGGCTGACAAAGGGGGTGAAGTCACGGAAGTAGCCGGGGATTTCTTCGGAGATCACATCCCATAGTTGAAACTGCCGGATGCCAGGGGTATCGACCACGTAGCCGCCGAACGCAAGTGGCATGAGTCTGGCAGTGGTGGTGGTGTGCCGTCCTTTTTGGTTCTCGCTGCTGACGGCGCTCACTCGTTGGTCAATGTGGGGATCAATCACGTTGAGCAAAGAGGACTTGCCGACACCGCTTTGCCCTGCGACCACACTTGCCCGACCGCGCATGTGCAGACGCAAGCGGTCGATACCGAAACCGGTTTCGGCACTGAGCAGGATGACCTGATAGCCCAATTGGCCGTAGACACCGACCAAAGGTTGGAGCGAGGCGATATCGATCAAGTCCACCTTGTTGATGCAAATGATCGGTTCGATCCGCGCTTGTTCGCCGCTGATCAGAAATCGATCGATCAGGTTCGGCTTGAGGTACGGATCTGCGGCGCTGGCCACGATGAGCAACTGATCCACGTTGGTGACAATGATATGCTGCCGCCGTTTGCTGGCTCTGCGGAGCGTGCCGCGGCGGGGCTCAACCCGTTCGATGATGCCTTCGCCGGGGTCTTCAGTCGTGTCCACGGTGCGAATCAATACTCGGTCACCCGCACAAACCACGTGGCGTTGGTCTGTGGTCAGGCTTTTCAGGAGCCGGCGGGTGGCGCAGTTATAACGCCGACCATCTGCGGCTTCGACCAGGCTGAGCAAGCCATGGACACTGAGCACGCGTCCCGCCAAACAGGACGCTTCGTCCACTTCGATCCGCACGCCGAGCCCGGACTCATCGTCCACTTCTTCGCCAAGCACCGTGCGGTGGCGTGTGAGGTCCCCTTTTCCGGTGACACGTTCGCCGTGGGGCGAGTCTTCACTCAGGCCATCGGTCTCGAACCGTCGCGTGAGATCCCCTGGTCGAGTTCGCTCGCTCCGGTTCTTGCGAAAGCTGGTACGGATCTTCTTGGATTTCTTGCGAGCCATAAAGCAGTTGACACCGAGGTTGGTAACCAGGTTCGCCGGCGAGGAATCCCGACCGTGCCCGCTCACCATGCGAACGACCAGACACCCCTGCATTCTGCCACAGATGTGGACGAAAGCCAGAGGTGCCGGCTCGGTACAGTTGTCTGGACCTCAGCAAGCAGTGCTTGCCTGCGACGTGGTATCAACCGAGTTGAGCGATCATCAGGCCATGACAACGAGGTGTTAGCGGGCGTCAAAACCGCTCACTTCGCGGGACGCTTATCTGGCGCTGAAGAAGCGTTGATCCAACTTCCGGCGTCCTTGGGCCGCGTAGTAGTTGACCAACTCGATTCGCAATTGCCGTGAGGTGATTTGGCGTTGAGAGAACCGCTGGTAGAGGTCAGCATGGCGGGCTCGGTACTTCTTGATCTCCGCCAGGTCTTCGCTGCTGACGCGCTGCTGGAGCGCTTCGATCGGGCCGGCGAACATGGCATTGCGAGCGGAATTGAACTCGCCGCTGCTGCCGTAGGCAATCTCGTCCAGCGTTTCGACAACCGCCGCAGCCTTGGCGGCCGTGACCAGATCGGTGCCTGCGTTGATGTTGGCGGCCTGGGCAATTGCTTGTTGCAAACGTTCGTTGTTCTTGGCTGCCTCGGCCAGTTTCAATCGCAGTCGCTGGAACGTATCCGGCGTAGGTACCAGCACCTTGGCTTTGAGCTGCTTGGCGAAATGGTCAAAGACCGCCTCTTGGACCTCGCGGATGGGGTCGTACATGGGCGGGGTCCAGCCAGCAATCTCCAGGACCGGAGAGAAAATCGATCCGGTTGGCGAGATGAAATCGTCACCTACGCTGAGCCCAAGCTTTGCCAGGTTCGTGGCGGTATGCCCTGGGGCGGGATACTCTTCGATGGGAAAAAACTCTTCGCGCGGCACAGGCGTTTCTTGGGCACAGGTGAGCAGCAACCCAGCACAGTAGGTCTTGATTTTCTTGCCCTCTTTCGATTGGCCTTTGAGTTCCAGAACCCGATCGGTGCGGAAATTCAGATCGAACTCGGACTCGTTGCCAATGATGCTCGCTGCCACTGCGCCCATCTTGTCGGCCACTTTGCGATCTGGGTGGCGGACAAACATGAAGTGCCGTGTGCGTTGCACGTAAAGTTCGACATTTGCCGCGGGGATGCTGGTGCCGGTCTCTGGCAGATCCACCAGGACCATTCGCCGTTTGCCGTCACTTCCTTTTTCAATGGCCACCACCCCCACATGCGTGAACAGGCCAGGGGCCAAATCGGTGAACAAATTGTAGGGGGAAGGGTTCCGCATCAGCAGCCAATCGCCAGGGCGGACGTCGTAGCCTTCGAGGCGATACACGTCTTCTTCCAAGCCCAACTTCATCCGTCGGGCGAGCCAGTCGATCAACTCTTCGCGTTCTTGATTCACCTTGCTGGTGATCTGCTCCGCCGGAATCTGCGTCAGCATCTCATGCAGTTCAGCGGCCGAAATGGCTGGCTCTGGCAGGTCATCGTTGCCAACGTCTTCAGGGCGTTGATCCTGGGGAAGCCCAATCTCTCGAAGCGTTCGAGCGGCAGCTACCACCAACTCAGGTGCCACCGTCGGATTGCGAATGAACTCGGCCAGGCGATAGGTCATGTGCCGCTGGCCGGTGACTTCGATCAACTTGAGAATTCGTAGCTTCGCCTCGGTCGATGCCGCCACGGCGTTGTTGGGGGTTTCGCCTGTGGGGTCGAATAGGGCATAAGCAAGAATGGTCGCCCCGCTGGTACTTTTGTGGGCAATCAACCGCTCAATCAGGCGCTCTCGCGCCTCAGGCTGCGAAGCCAGGTTGTAGGCCACGTGGTTGATGGCATCGGTCAGCTGATAACGCATCCGGCCAGAGAGATCAATCATCAGCCAGGTGGTGCTGAGGTAGTTGTTCAAGATCTGACGCTGCTGGGGTCCCTCCGGCAATTTGATGAACTCTTGCCGAATACTGAGCAAACCTGCTAGCTGATCATCGACTGCTTCTTTGGCTGCCACTAGGCGATCGATCCGTTTGATCATCACCTCGGCATCGTCCTCAGGCCGGAACTGCGTCAGCACGGCTGCCCACTTCTCTAGGGCATCCGCCGCCTTGGCGGTTTTTTCCACCCGCTCGGTAGAGCACTCGGTGGGAGCCTTGGGCAAATCGCGTTGGCATATCGCGATCCATTGTTCCAAAGCAGAATCCGAGCCTGGTTGCGCTTTTGAGCGAGCACAGGCGTCGTCAGAACAAACCAGCAGCACGACAGGCCCAGCAGCCTGACGAAAATGGAGATTGATTGAGGCATGATTCAAACAAGCGAGGGGGGGACTGGTGGGAGGAGTTCCTTCAACCCTTCCTATACCTTCCAGAATACCTGATTTCCAACCAGTCAGGCAATTTCGCGGTGATTCGGACGATTTTTGACCGAAAAAGTTCCGGTTATAGGGCGTGCGAAGTTGCCCCCCCCTCGGCTGCCAGTTGCTTTGCCTTGGCTCATCCCAGGCTTTGCCTGCCGGGCCCTTTTGGAACACACCTGGGAACACACCTTGGTGGGAATGGGGAAATTCCGTAGAATCCCGCCCGCTGCGCAGGATGATGCAGCAGGATCTTCGTGTTAGCTGAGCCGTACCCGCACCGGAGGTGGTCGATGCTCCGTGAGTTTCGAGGCTGGAAATACTTGCTTGTCGTGGTTGCCTTGGCTTGCCCAGGGGGCGCTGAGGAAACCCTTGCGCAGGTTCCGCCTCCGTCAGGCACTAGTGGGCAGCGCCCCGCGGTGACGCAATTTCCGCAACCGCCAACTCGTCCGCCGGCAACGGTTCCGCCCCGTCGGCAGCAGGTGCCGCTTCCGCCGCGTGCCCCGTTCCAGCTCACCGAGCAGCAGTTTCGCCAGATGTATGGGGTGCTGCAAGCCTGGGAAGCCGAGAGTTCTAAGGTCGAAACGTTCGCGGCAGATCTGACCATTTGGGAAAACGATGTCGTCTTCGGCAAGCAAACCGTGCGGCGTGGGAGCATCAAGTACAAGACACCGGACAGCGGTCTGTACGAAGTGGAAGATCCGGCTGGGGCTCGCAATGAGAAATGGGTCTGCAACGGCAAGTCGATCTACGAGTTCCGATTCAACGAAAAACAGCTGAAAGAGTACGTGCTTCCGCCAGAGATGCAGGGCAAGGCCATTAGCCAATCGCCATTGCCATTTGTGTTTGGAGCCAAGGCTGAAGAACTGCTGAAACGGTACTTCATGCGTTTGGTTACACCCACCAAGGCTGAGCAGACGCAGATCTGGATTGAAGCCTACCCTCGCATGCAGGCACAAGCTTCCAGCTTCAAGCGGGCGACCATCATCTTGCAGCGTAGCGACCTGATGCCGTATGCCGTGGAATTCTATTTCCCAAACGGCAACCGCACGGTGCAGCAATTCGACAAGACGGTGATCAACAGCCGCAACGTGCTGAACGAATTCTTGACAGGAGATCCGTTCAACCCTCGTACGCCGTTCGGTTGGGAGAAGGTGGTCGAGCGGCCAGACTCGCGCCCCGCCGGACCTACGCCGCCGCAAAACGCCAGCCGGAGTGTGCCGCCGCCACGCTGACGGCTACAAGCTCAGGTTGTTGCTCAGTCCAGCTGATAAGGACTGTCCGGTTGTTCTTCGTGCCGGATTTCGTCCACAGGTTCCTTCCGACCCACTCCGGCGTAGAGTTGGTTCGGGCAGTTGATCACCCAGGCGGGCGTGTCACTCACATTCTTGTAGGCGTGTACGACCCCTGGAGGGATGATCACCGCCTGTCGATCGCTGGCCCCCACCACACGCCGGATGCTGTTGCCGAAGGTCGGCGAGTTGGGGCGAGCGTCCCAGAGGTACAAGCGGAAATCGCCTGGCCCAGCGAAGACGAAGTAGTCCGTCTGCTCCACATGCTCGTGGGGCCCACGTACGACGCCCGGTGCCGTCTCGCTCAGGTAGCCCATCGCTGGCTGCAGTTCCGGAGCAAGTTCGTCCGAGCGAAACAACTCGATGAGCCAACCTCGCTGGTCGGTAAACCGGGACAAAGGGCGAAACGTCACCCCTTGAATCTCTCCTGCGGTGAACGACATGGGAGGAGGGTCTGAACGGGGCATCAGTCGGCACCTAAGAAAGCGTTGGTGGAAGGGGACGGGCAAGTGAATCCCTGAACGAAACCGAGGCCGGCAAGTCTTGCGAACTCACCGGCCTCGGCACTGTTTCCTTGGATCTCCGCTTGCTCAGGCACTCTTGTGCTTGGGCGGTTCGTCGACGAGCGGGAAGAGTTGTTCCAGCCCATCCACGATCTCTTCGGTAATGACGTAGCTCTTTCCGCCCCCTTGATCAGGGAGTTCGAACAGGATTTCGAGCATTACGTCTTCGATGATCGACCGCAGCCCTCGGGCTCCAGTCGCTTTCTCTTTGGCGAGTTCAGCAACCCGCTTGAGAGCATCATCGGTAAAGTGCAGTTCGCAGTTCTCGAACTCGAACATCTTCTTGTACTGCTTGACCAAGGCGTTCTTGGGTTCTTGCAGCACACGCACCAGGGCGTCAGTCCCGAGCGGGGTGAGGGCCGAGATGACTGGCAACCGGCCAACCAATTCGGGGATCAGACCGAACTCGAGGATATCGTCACTGGTGACCTGCGGGAACAGATCGGCCAGTTCGGAATCTTGCGGGCCTGTTTCCGCACTTTGGCCGAAACCAATGGTGCGATGCCCGAGCCGACGGCTGATGATCTTCTCGAGACCGACGAAGGTACCGCCACAGAGGAACAGGATGTTGCTGGTGTCCATCTGAATGTACTGCTGCTCGGGATGCTTGCGCCCCCCTTGCGGCGGCACGTTGGCGACGGTGCCTTCGAGCATTTTCAGCAACGCCTGTTGGACCCCTTCGCCCGAGACATCTCGGGTGATGGAGACGTTTTGGCTGGTCTTGCCGATCTTGTCAATTTCGTCAATGTACAGCACGCCGCGCTGTGCCGATTCGAGATCGAAGTCTGCGGCGTGGAGCAATTTGAGCAGCAGGTTTTCAACGTCTTCACCCACGTAGCCCGCCTCGGTGAGCGTGGTGGCATCGCCGATGGCGAAGGGGACATTGAGGATCTTGGCCAGGGTCCGGGCCAGCAAGGTCTTTCCAGACCCGGTCGGACCGATCAGCATGATGTTGGACTTTTCGATCTCCACATCGGAGCTATCGGCAGCCAACATCAGCCGCTTGTAGTGACTGTGGACGGCCACGGCGAGCACCTTCTTGGCGCTGTCCTGGCCAATCACGTACTCGTTCAAATGGCTGACAATTTCGCGTGGTGTGGGAACCTTGCTAAACAGTTGCTTGCTGGTTCCTCGGCGGCGTCGTTCTTGTTCCAGAATAGACTGGCACAATTCGATGCACTCACCACAGATGTAGACATCGCCAGGTCCTTCGACCAGCGGTCCTACGTCGCGATAGCTTTTACGGCAAAAAGAACAGAAAGCGTTCTTCTTGTTGCCACCGCCGCCCCTGCGGCCCAAGTTTACGTCCCTACTCGAGGGCATACTTACTCCTTTCGCCTCCGCCAGTATTCCCGGATGGGAACCTGACTGTAGATCCAGGTGCTGCTCGATACGCGGCCAAGTTCACGAGTTTTATGTGAACCTGGCCAGGGGGCGTCCGTGTCCGCAATTGAGTCGAGCGATTGATCAGGGTTGTTTCGTTGGTCGCATGGCCTCCGCCATCCTAAGACGCATCGTGCGTGTGAGAAGCTTCACTCTTTCAGAACTCTTAGCTGTTGTCCCAAACAAAGCAACTCGGTCGGGTAAGGTTAGAAGAAAATCGGGAGCAGCAGCAAGATCGCGTTATCCTCGGCAGCCGTGCTATTGCTCTTTTCCGGAATCCTTTAACTCCTGTTCGACACGTGGTCCCAACTTCGTTTTTATTGTTCGGTATTCTTCGTCGGATAGCTCACCCTTGCCGTGCAATTCGCGGAAGTTTGCTAGCAAATCGTTTGCAGTGGGTGTGCCGCCTGCTCGGATATGGCGTACCCGTCCGATGAGGTAAGCGCCAATGACCGCAAAAGCAGCCAAAGCGGCTATCCACAGAACGACTTGCGCCGTCGGAGATGTTAGAAACTTCGCCATGGGATTCTTTGGGAGTTTGCCGCCTAGTCGGTGAGAGTTCTCCGACCCCTCCCCACGCTGTATTATGTCACTTACGGCAAAACCAGTCCAGAACCATTCATCTTACGGAACCGGATGGTTGGGGTTCGGCCCTTGTGCATAGATTCAACAGATTATTCAATGCTAGCAGTGGCACTGCTCTGACTGCCGGCAAGCTACTGCCATTGCAGGTATCATATCCATAGCAACCGAGCGCGTCGCCCCCAGTTGCCCTGTCCGTTTCATCCTCAGAGATTTTCATGTCCCCCACCTCCCCTGACCACGAAGATAACGCCGAACTCCAACAGGCGATCCTCAATCATGTCCTTCGCCCTGGCTACCATCCCGTCAAACCCAAAGTCATCGCCAAGAAGCTGCATCTCGATCAAGATTGGCATTCTGATGTGAAGCGGGCCATCAAGCAGCTCGTCAAACAAGGCAAACTAGCCTACGGCTCCAAACATCTGGTCACAGCTCCCGAGGCAAAACCCCAGACCAACCGCATCACCGGCGTACTCCGCAAGGTCAACAGCGGAGACGGATTTGTCCGCCCTCTGACCGCAACCCCAGGCGACCGCAGCGAAGACGTCTTTATCCCGGGGCCCGATTGCGGAGACGCCGCCACGGGTGATACGGTGCTCGTTAAGATCACCCATCCGCCGGGGCAGCGCCCCAGCCGGCGAGGTGTGATCGTCGAAGTCATCGAGCGAGATACCCATACCTTTGTCGGCACCTACCTCGAAAAAGAGGGGAGTGCGTACGTTCAGGTCGACGGAACCGCTTTCCAAGATCCTATCTTCGTCGGGGACGCTGGGGCCAAGAATGCCAGGAGTGAGGATAAGGTCTTCTTCGAGATGGTCCGCTTCCCCTCCCATTCCAGTCCTGGAGAAGGGGTCATCACCGAAGTCCTGGGAAGTCGTGGGACCCCTGGTGTGGACACTTTGGGGGTGATCCGCGAATACAACCTGCCAGAGGAGTTTAAAGAAGAAACGCTGGCCGCCGCCCGCGAGGTGGCCGATCGGTTCGACGAGTCGCTCAAAGGGCGTACGGATTTTACCGAAGACACCATTATCACGATTGATCCGGAAGACGCCCGGGACTTTGATGACGCGATCAGTCTGGTCGCGCTCGATGGAGGGCATTGGAAACTTGGGGTCCACATTGCGGACGTCGCCCACTTCGTCCAGCCTGGTTCAGCCTTAGATCGCGAAGCCCAAGAGCGAGCCACCAGTGTTTACCTGCCAGATCGGGTGTTGCCGATGTTGCCGGAGATTGTCTCCAACAGCCTGGCCAGCCTGCAACCGGACCACGTGCGGTACACCAAAAGCGTGGTGATGGAGTTCAATGCCGATGGCGTCATGGTAGACGTCCAGTGGTATCGGGCCGCCATCCGCAGCTGTCGGCGGTTCACCTACGAAGAAGTCGACTCCTACCTGGCGACACCTGAACGGTGGCGCACGCAGCTCACGGCCAACGTCTTTCGACTGCTGGCGGACATGCACCGCCTGGCCATGCAACTGCGAAAACGGAGGATGAACCGGGGAAGTTTGGAACTCAACATGCCAGACATCCGGGTCAAACTGGATGCAGACGGTCGGGTGTGCGGTGCCTATCAGGAGAAGAACACCGAGAGCCATCAGATCATCGAAGAGTTCATGCTGGCCGCCAACGAGGCCGTGGCCCAGCGTCTGGCCAACGAAGGGCTCAAATTCCTCCGTCGGGTGCATCCACCCCCGACACCGCGCAAGACCAAGATCCTGACCCGGTTTGTCCACGAGTTGGGACTCCCGGTCGAAAGCCTGCAAAGCCGGTTCGCCTTGCAGCAACTGCTGCTAGACGTCCATGGTTCGCCCCAAGAACGGGCCGTCCACTTCGCCGTCCTGCGGAGCATGGGTCAGGCGGTGTACACCCCTGAGGAGTTAGGACACTTTGCCCTGGCCAGCGAAGAGTATTGCCACTTCACCTCGCCGATTCGCCGGTATCCGGATCTGACCGTCCACCGACTCTTGGACGATCTGATCGATGGGAAGAAGCCGGACCAGAACACCAAAACCCTGGCGGTGATGGGGCAGCACTGTTCGGATAGAGAACGTCGAGCGGAAGCCGCCGAGCGCGAACTCAACCGGATCAAGCTGCTGAGCTACTTTGCCGAACGCGTCGGACTGGAAATGGATGCCGTGATTTCCGGCGTCGAATCCTTCGGCCTGTTCGCCCAAGGAACCGAGATCCCGGCCGAAGGTCTGATCCACATCACCGGCTTGCCGGAGGATCTGTACGAATTCGACAAGGCCACGCATACCATCAGCGGCCGCCGCCGTGGCAACACGTTTCGACTGGGGGATACGGTGCGCGTGGTGGTAGCGCACGTGGACGTGCAGCGCCGCGAACTGGACTTCCGTCTAATTGCCAAGAAGGGGCGCTCCCGCCCTGCCAGCAAGTCCGCAGGCCCCAAGAAGAAGTTCAAAAAGAAATCGCGGAAAAAGAAACGCCGGTAGTATCATCGACCCACCACCCCAAGGAAATTTCACGCAGGCAACGGAGGTCGAATCCGAACATGGAACCATTGGACGTACTGGTCGTGGCTCCGCATCCCGACGATGCCGAACTTGGATTGGGAGGCACCATCCTGCGGATGGTGGCCGAAGGTCTGCGCGTGGGGATTCTGGATCTCACCACCGGCGAGCCTACGCCGCTGGGGAGCCGGGAGCGCCGCGCGGCGGAGACCGCTGCCGCCACCGAAGTGCTCGGGATCGCCTGGCGTGAGAATCTAGGGCTGCCGAATCGGAGTCTTGAGCACACACTCGAAGCCCGACGGCAACTGGCCGGGGTGTACCGACGGGTACGGCCTCAATTGATTTTCGCTCCTTACTGGATCGACGCACATCCCGATCACCTGGCCGCTGTAGAACTGATTGAAGCGGCCAGGTTTTGGTCCAAGCTTTCCAAGAGCGATTTGCCAGGCGAGCCGCATCATCCACAGAAGATTTTGCACTACTTCAGCGTGCATTTGAAACTGCTCGAAGCTCCCTCGGTCGTGCTGGACATCAGCGACTACTGGCCGCAGAAGTTGGAGGCGATTGCCTGCTACGAAAGCCAGTTTGTCGAAGGCCGCCCGACGCAACCACCCACCTTCATGGACACCGTGCGGGATCGGGCCGCCTATTGGGGATGGTCCATCGGCCGGCCGTACGGCGAACCGATCGCCTGTCGCGAACCCATCGGGCTGGCCAGCCTGCGCGATTTGGTATGAGTTCCGTAGGCAATGCCGCTTCTGCTCCTGACGGCGAGATCAAATCTCCGAATCGGCGTTACCTCGCAGAAGAATCGCGGTGTGCCTGATCGAGATCCTGCAAGTGGAGGCGTCATGCAGGCGTGTGATCGCCACTTTCGCGTGTTATAACGATGCACGCCCTATCATCACGAAAGCTTCGGTGAAATAGAATTGAAGCCCCTCGAAGAACGGGAGAGGAAACAACGATGAGAACATCGCACCACGCTGCGCATGTCACGTATTTCTGCGCTCTCTTGTCCGTTTCATTGTTCTTCGGTTGTGATGTCGTTGACAGTGTGAACCCGAAGTCTGAACCAACGTTCTGGTATGTGGCGAAATTCCAGGGTGCTGAGCAGCGCGCCAAGAACAAATATTCCGGAATGAAGCAGGCGCTTGGCAATGCGCTCGCAGCGCAAGACGAAGCCGGCATGCTAGACGGATTCTCTGCCATTAGTGAGCACTTTACCTCGGTCGCCGACCAGTTCGATCGACTGGATACCAGCGACGTAGACGATGACGCGGTGAATTATGTCCAGGACCTGGCGAAGACCTACCGCGACGCGGGAATTGCCTTGCAGAAATTGGCAACCGCACATCGGAATCGAGACGACGCTCAAGCCGGATCATTGATGTCGCAAGTGCTGCCGTTGCAAGAAAAAATCGAGCAGGCGCCCTCCGAACGCGCGGCGCTCTTCACGACGCTCTCGGGCCGCTATGGTGGTCGAAATTTCAATACGATTGACGATTACTGAGCGGGATCGAGAAGTCAACCAACCGCGATGCACGTCATCCGGCAATGCTTATTGCCACATTGACAATTAGGATGTGATAGGTGTTAGCCAAGAGCCTTGCATGTCTCGCCACGGTACGATGGATATCTCCAATGAGATTGCTGGCCGAAACCCGCCCCACCTCGCCCACGCTTCGGGTTGTGATTCCAACGATTCCGCTACATTGCGCGAGATGACTGCTTTGCCGTTGATGGCATCGAACCAATCGTCCACGCGTACCTTTCGAGGATTCGAACATGCACCAGGCAGCCCTGCGGGTCATCTTCGTTCTTGGCGTGAGCACGGTCAGTCTAGGGCTCATCTCCGGCCTGGCACTTCGCGCGGACGACGCATTGGCGGACAAGCTTCTTGCGTCTGCCGGCGTGCAACGTGGTCTGTGTGTTCATTTGAACTGCGGTGAGGGTGCTTTGACGCTCAGCTTGGGGAAACACCCGGACCTGCTTGTTCACGGTCTTGAAGCCGATTCCGGATTGGCAACGAAGGCCCGCGTGCAACTGGACCAGCAGGCGATGCACGGGCGGGTCTCCGTTGCCACGGGCAACTTTGCCCGACTCCCCTACGCAGACAATCTGGTGAACCTTGTCATCTCCGAGAGCCTTGGCGATGGCGACCAATTGCGCGAGATCCTGCGTGTACTCCGGCCTGATGGAGTTGCCCTGTTGAAAGGTGGGAATGCCGCCGCCGAGGTGCAGCGCTGCATTCAGACACTGAAGGAAGCGCGTGTGGAAGACGTCAAACTGGTCGAGGTCGACAGGGCCTGGCTGCGGTTCGTCAAACCTAAGCTTGCCGGAGTTGATGACTGGACGCATCTGAATCACAACGCCGGTGGCAACCGCCTGTCCCAGGACACGTTGGCTGGTCCCCCTGAACGATTGCGTTGGGTGGATGGTGTCCTTGGAAGTACCGATGCTAACGGGCCTGGGGCGGCACTCTCCCTGGATGGGCGGCTGTTCTACCATTTCGACGAAGCGCCAAACTCGAAGCCGCAGCAGAACTGGTCTGCCATCTACGCGCGCGATGCCTACAACGGTTTGCTTCTCTGGAAACGCCCGGTGTCGGGTTTTTCGCCGCTCTGTTTCGCCGTCAATTCGCAGTATGTATTCAGCGTCATCGAAACGAAGGGAACGCTGGTTGCCCTCGATCGGGATACCGGCAACGTGGCCCATGAGTACCAAGCCGCCACGTTTCCGGACTGGGTGGTGTTCCATGCTGGTCAGCTCTATGTGGCAGCCGGATCCAGGTATGGCGGCAAGCGAGTCCTGTGTCTTGATGCCGAGACCGGCGAAGTCCGATGGCAGAGCGATGTTCAGATTCGCCCCAGCGGTTCGCTTCCTAACTTTGTGGTCGCTGGCAAGATCGGTTACTTCCTGGACTGGTCCGGCAAGAAGCTTGGCTGCCTGGACCTGACCAGCGGTACCACCAAGTGGGAACAGGATATCAGCCAGTTCCTGACCGAAATGAAGTGGCGGTACGGACTCTGCTCGCACGGACACGGGACCCTGATTGTTGGTGAAGGGATGCGCGGCCAGGCGATTCATGCCTTCTCTGACGCAGACGGCCAGCATCGCTGGAGCCACCAGTATCCGCTCGTTCTCAGCGGTCGCTCCGCCCGACACAAAGGGTCTACCTACGACGGTGGTTTCTTTATCGATGGGCTATTCTGGACCCACGTCGGCCGCCCACAGGATGCACCGCAGCGTGGTGCCGAAGCCTGGGAAGGACTCGATCCCGCAACCGGTCAAGTCCAGCGAAGGTTCGCGTATGATCCGGATGTTGCCGTTGGAGATAGCTGCCATCGGGCCCAAGCGACCGTGAACTACTTTATGGGAGGACATACCCGATTCGTCAGCACGAAGACGGGAGAGTACGCTCCCAGGGCGTACGGAATCCACAACAGTTGCCACTTCGGGATGCTGCCGGCCAACGGACTGACGTACACCTGGTCCCAGTACACCAACACCTACGTCCGAGGACTGTTGGGTTTGACCACGAGCGAAGCCGAACAAACGGATCGCCTCTCGGACGCGCGCGGTTGCAGCCAGGCCCCGCCTATGGCCAGGTCGAACTGGCGGCTGACGGCCAGACCCACTGGCCTTGCTTCCGACATGACTCGGCCCGCTCTGCCGCAGGCGAACCACTTACGGCAACCGGGAAGATTTCGCAGCGCTGGGAGGTCAAGCTCCGCACGGGACTTTCGCCACCGGTGGCCACGGACAAACTTGTTCTTGTGGCAGAACCCACCGCGGCGCGGATCACGGCACTGCGGAGCAGCAATGGAGAAGTCGCCTGGCGATTCTTGGCCGAGGGGCCGATTGCGTCGCCGCCGACCATCTACCGAGGTTTGTGCCTGTTCGGCTGCGCCGATGGTTTTGCCTACTGCCTCAGGGCCGACGACGGACAACTCGTGTGGAAGTTTCGAGCTGCGCGGCGCGAGCGGTTGATTGTGGTCCGCGGTCGGGTCGAGTCCACCTGGCCTGTCGATGGCGGCGTGTTGGTCGAGGCAGGGCTGGTCTACTTCGCTTCTGGTCGGCACGGCACGCTGGACGGCGGCGTGGATGTCTATGCGTTGCGCCCCGCCACCGGCGAACTTGTCTGGACTCGGCACGAGACCAACACGCCAGTGATCTCGTTGATGGCCAGCAACGGCAAGAGCGTGAGCGTTGGTGGCAAGACGGCATACGCCTTGGAAACCGGAGAGGACGCATCGAGGCCTGATTTTGGTGAAGACGTCTACCGAGCAGACATGATCTCTCTCACCCAGCGGATTGGCCACAAGAACGAAGACCCGCGGATGCAGCCGCAGCTGAGCATTCAGGCAGTCGCCGTCGTGCGTAGCGGCGATACGATCCTGGTAGCCGGCAAGTTGGGAGACCAGCCTCCGCTGCTGCAATGGGTCCATCAGCGGAACGGCACGGTCATCAACAACGATGCACCCCCGCGCGGTGACCAGGGCCCGTTCTACCTTTGGGCGTTTTCCGCCAACGATGGCAAGTTGCAATGGACCCAACCGCTTCCGGCGGCCCCCCTCTTCGACAGCCTGGCCGTTGCCGACGGTAGCATCTACCTGACCACCACCGATCAGCAACTCCTGGCCTTCGGTTCACCGCCGCAGTAGCCAGAGTAACCGGAGCACGCGTTGCCTCGCTCACGCTCTCATGCTTTGGCAACAAGGACTCATGTCTCTGCGCTCTCCGCGGTGAGTTAAACTCCGGCAATTCCCGGTTTGGCGTAGCAGCCTCGCTCAAGCATCTCCGGTTTGCAAATGCGGAAGCTATTTTTCGCCGGTTACTTGGGTCTTGCGTTGTGATTCTAAAGCGGCAGGATCTGCGGATTCTTGGCCAGGTTTCCAACGTCGGCCTGCCAGGCGAGGTTGGTAATCGTAGACTCCGGCCAAATTGGCAATTTCTTGAAGCATCCGCTTGGTGATGTCCTCGAGCACCGCCCTTTCGCTCTTCTTGTCTGCCTGCTCCCAGAACTCGCTGAAGTCGATCGGATCTCCCACCCTCAGCCTGGCATGGGCGGTCATCCAAAGGCTGCTGAATACGGTGCCTCCCAAGGGTGATCCTGAGACGTAGCAGGGGATCACTGGCACACGTGCCTTGAGAGCCAGGAGAGCCACACCAGGGCGGCCTGGCAGGAGAATCTGGTCCGTGTCGTTGATGCGTCCTTCGGGAAACAGTCCCACCAGGTGCCCTTGCTGCAGCAATCGGATGGAGAGCTTGGTGGCTTTGGTATCCACGCCTCCCCGATTGACAGGGATGCAGCCCAAGGTGCGAAAGGCCCAAGCCACGGCGGGATGCTCGCAGTACTCACGCGCCACCATCCAATGCACCGGGCGGTTGGTGGTTTGCGCAATGAAACCGGGGTCGATTCCGCTGATATGATTGCAAACAATGATGGCTCCCTGGTTGTCCTGCAGCGGGAGCTTGCGATCGATATGCACCCGCCACACGACGCGAGTCATCATCAACGCGTAAAGGTAAATCGGAGCCTGGGCCACGCTGTACCGGGTCCGCTTCCAGGCAACCCAACCCCAGCCAGCAAACGCTGCCACTGCAGCGCCCAACACGAAATAGGAGAACATCGACGTTTGTTCTGGCGAGAGCATATTCGCAGAGCCCAGCACGATGGTTAGAAGCAGCGACAACTGCCTTGGTTTCGAGCGAGATTGGTTTCGAGCGAGATTGGTTTCTAGCAATTTGGTATCGAGCAACATTCTTTTGAGCAACATTGTATCGGGCATTCCGGCCAGGCGCACCATTTTGCGGTTTCGAGCTGCGCAGCCCAGGGAATTTGGTGCCGATACCCTCGGGCGCTCGGCAGGGACCAAACGTCAAACATGTTCGGCATAGCCGTTGCGATCGTCACCAGCGCGCGCTGAATATGCAAGTTCGCCCGTTCAACCAGGTGGCACGGCGGCCAGACCCGGCTTGCCCCCTGCCTAGGCAAGCTATAGTTGAGCACTCCGTACCCTGTTGCCGACGTTTATGACGCAAGCCTGGTCGATGTCCATGATGCCAGAACTCTCACCATTTGTCCCTTTGCCCATCTCGGGCATGCATGCCACGGTGGTCGCGCAGGGCGTGTTGCAGCAGCATGGCGACACGGCCCTGCAGCAGAGCATTTGGAGTTCCTTCTTGGTTTTAGCGAGCGGGATCCCTGAATGGCGAACGCTTTGTTGCCGGGCTGACTCACTCGCCGGCGGTTCGCTACTCGAAGACAACCAGAAGCACAATCATTGTCGTGGAGACATGAACACTTTATCCTCGAACTACCTGAAGTCCGACCTCAAAGAACCCCCCTACTGCTTTGCCGAATTCAAAGAAGGAATGCTGATTGCGTATCAGGATACCAGCGCCGAAGAAGGCCTGCTGTTTGGATTGATTGGGTGGATGGCCGACATCGGCATCAAGAGCATGTTGCGGCAGGTCGAACTCGAACAACGCGCCAACGAGTGTGTGTTCACCGTCTCCGTAGTGAGAACCACTTGAGCTGGCCGCGCGTCTGTGACGGGCTCGAAGAACGGCTAAACCTTGTGGCCGGTTGGGACAGGCTGATTTCGGCGGTGATTGGGACTCTTGGGCACAAGCCGTGCTGCCTGTGTTGTGCGATTCGGTCTCCGCAGAGTCCATGGCCATGGTGGTCGAATCTCATGAACACCCAGAGGTGCCCTATCATGTGGTCAGCAAGACAGGTCAGCCGCTGCTGACGGACGACGTTTACCTTGAGTTGATTGAGAGGTTTGGTCCGGCCTCCGAAGGCATCCCTGTGGTTCGCAACCGTTGGCACGAAACAAAGGATCCAGAACGACCAGAGAACATTCGCGACTTGATTGTCGTTTCCATCCCACGGGGTGTCGGCGTCGGCGGATGGCTCGTCGCGGTCAATCGATGTTGGCTCTCAACCAGTTCCGATTCCACCGCCTACCGTCTGAGCCAGTTCGAATTCGGAACCGTCGAAGCCACACTGCTCGAAGCGGCCACGGCGCTGCTCTCGACCCAAACCCGCCAAGTCGAACTCTTTCGCGAGAACAAGAGCCTGCTGATCAACCTGGTTCGGGCTTTGGTTTCTGCCATCGAAGCGAAAGACCGCTACACCTACGGGCATAGCGAGCGTGTCGCACTATTCGCACGCCGATTGGCCAAAGAAGCAGGACTGTCTCCGTTCCGCTGCGAGCGAATTTATCTAGGAGGCCTGCTGCATGACATCGGCAAGATTGGGGTCAGCGACGCAACGTTGCAGAAGACCGGGAGCCTGACGCCAGACGAAATTGCTGAGATCAAAACCCATCCCGTATTGGGCTGGTCCATCTTGCACGAAATCGAGCCTCTCGAAGATATCCTGCCGGTGGTCGTGCATCACCACGAACGGTACGACGGTCAAGGATACCCCGATGCCGTCGCTGCTGAGAACATTCCGTTCGAAGCCCGAATCCTGGCCGTCGCAGACGCGTTCGACGCCATGACCAGCAACCGCCCCTATCGTCAAGGGATGTCGATCGAGCGTGCCCAATCCATTTTGGAAAAGGGGGCAGGCACGCAATGGGACGCGAATCTGATTCAACTCTTCTGCAACATCATGCCGGAAATCTTGGAACTCCGAGAGACGTACCAGCAGCAACACCAGGACGTCTCATCTCTGATCGAGCGCCAGCACCGGCACTCGGGCAAATCTCAGCCCGCCGCGGACCATCGTCCACTGCCAGCCAGTCCAGATGCCGCGCAGTAGATGCGTGGGTTCGTTGTGAACTTTGGTAACGCCTTCGGTTCCGTAGGTCGGAACCTATTTCCGGAAAATCCCCTGAAAACCAGGCTTTGTGCAAGAATAGCAAGGACTTAGGACTGTTCTGACTTCCGATTCAGAGTGTCCAATTCTTGTCCTAATTTCCGTCCAAATCGGTTCGAATTTGAGGAATCCTCAAACCGTCATTGGCCCACTCTGAGGCCGGCTTGTCGCTTCTACTCGCTCCCAAGATGGACTGGCTTGGACCACCGCTCACGCCGTCTGGCAGGCCCAAATCGGCAAACTTTCCGGCCTGTGACGGTCGCCAGAATCCAGTTTTCCTAAGCTGGGTTTTGGGGCCGTTTGAGGGCTTCCACCAAGGTTTCCGACTTGTCCTCCTTAAAGGGTATGCCCTTGACAGTCGTGGACTGTATGAATTCGCCAGTAGAAGACTTGACGCCCTTAGTAACGCACGAAAACTAAACTACTACCGGCTGAAGCCGGTAGGTTGAAGGGTCTTGTGAGCTACGGACTGAAGTCCTTCGCTCACGCTGGAGTCACGCTGAAGTTGTCACCACCATCATCCGGTTCCGTTCCATCCTGCAGACGGATGTACTCCTTGATCACCTCGTCAGTCACGTTGCCGCTGGTCGCCACAAAATAGCCGCGTACTCACAAGTGGCAGCCCCAATACTGTTTTTCGATATGCCCCTAAATTCCATCTTGGGCTTTCGCGAACTCTTTACCCTTGATGTACTGCATAATCTTGCTGGGAGACAGATTCGGCGGGCAGGACAGCAGCACGTGCACATGGTCGCGAGAAACGGCTCCTAACACGGGATTTCGATGTCGTGCGTACGGCAAACTTCCTCACCAATCTCACGCACCCGCTTGCCGACAGCTCCTATCAGTACTCCCGCTTACGATACTTCGTCACCCACTGAAAGTGGTACTTGGATGTCAAATCGACTGTGCGGGGTTGCGAGTAGTTCTCCATGCCAGCGATTCTAGCCGCCGAAACCGAAGAACCTAAGGGTTTCGCCTGAAGGCGAGGGTTTTATACCCATCGTGGAGACAATAACTTCCCGCTTTTGCGATAGTACCTTATCTTGGAGGTAGAGGTTTTCATCAGGTGCATTGAACAGGGAGGTAGACCATGTATTCCTCAACCGTTGAGCATCATGAAGATGCTGTACGACTCCTTGTCCGAGAAAGATCGACGGCGGTATGCCGCGGTGGAAGCTGAAAAGCTAGGGTACGGCGGAGCGAGGTACGTCTCCAATCTCTTCGGCTGCGACGAGGCGACCATTCGCCAAGGAAGAGAGGATATTCAGCAACTGCCGGACGATGCCGCCGAAGGCCGCGTCCGAAAAAAGGGGCGGCCGATCCAAAGCTAGCATCGCGAATCCCGAGGCCGTTGAAGCCCTGGAACGGATCGTCGACGAGCACCTTCTGCATGTCGCTGGCCAACTACCTCCACGGGCACCAAGGGGGTGTTGTTTTCCCAGGCAGCCCCACTCTTGATACCGACAGGCTTCCCGGCCGCCGCAGCCTGCTGGGCATCGCGCTTCTGCAGTTTCTTACGCCAGGCGTAGAGCGAAGGCTCCGAGATCCCCTTCTCTCGGCAGAACGCACGTGCACTCGTGTCCGCTTGCCGCTGCTCCTCCACCATCGCCCGCCAGAACCGTTCCTTCTCAACCGACCGCTTCGATCTCGTCATCGCCACGCTCCCAAGTTCGAGGAAAACAAATCCTCCATAACCCAGCAGGCAAGATGCAGTTCACGGTACGCTCACCTTAGCCGAGCGTATCGAGGAATGGATCTTGGCCCATTTGCTGCTGCATCTTCCGTCGTTCTTTGGCGTGATACATCAGAATCTTACGATCGCGAAAATGTTTGCGTTCGATCGTCTTTTGGGCTTTGCGGAATGTGCCTCGGTAGCTCTCCAGTTGACGGGGCGACTTGGCACGCTTTCCCACATTCTTGAGTTTGTCGGCTTTGTCGAATCCGAACCCAGAAAGCAAGATGTCATCATCCATGGCCAGGTACTGGCGGAACGTGCCAGGATCTCCCTGGCGGCCACAACGACCGATGAGCTGGCGATCAATGCGGGCGGATTCGTGCAGTTCGGTACAGATGACGTGCATGCCGCCGAGTTCTGCGACTCCCGCGCCCAGTTTGATATCCGTTCCCCGGCCGGCCATGTTTGTAGACACCGTGACTTTTCCCTGGTCGCCAGCGGCAGCGACAATGCCTGCTTCCTTCTCGATGTGTCGGGCGTTGAGAATCTCGTACTTGATGCCGGATTTGTCGAGCAGCTTGGCGAGGATCTCTGACTTATCAATGCTCCGGGTGCCGATCAGGATTGGGCGGCCGGTCGCGTGGACTTCGATGACCTCGTCCACAATCGCCTTCCATTTATCGTCCGCTTTGCCAAACACCAGATCGGGGAGTCGCTCACGGCGCGGGGGGCGGTTGGTGGGGACCGGGATCACGCGACTCTTATACATCTTGCGGAATTCGTTGGCACTGCTGGCCGCGGTACCGGTCATGCCGGCCAGATGTTCGTAGCGGTCGAACATGGTTTGTACGGTGATTTGGGCGGCCTGCCCGGTGTTGACAGAAACCTCGAGCCCCTCTTTGGCTTCGAGTGCCTGGTGGATGCCGTCTCGCCATTTGCGTCCTTCGGCAATCCGCCCGGTGAACTCGTCCACAATTGCAATCTCTTCCTCGTGGACCACATACTCGCGATCGAGCTTGAAGTCGCGCGAGACTTTGACGGCCCGCTCAATGTATTCGTAGATGCTGATCATGCCGACCGTGTTCATGATCTCTTGCTTGGGAAGGACTCGAACGAGTTGTCGCCCCGCCTGATTGAGCTCGACACTGCGGCGTTCCTCGTCGTATTCGTAGTGCTCATCTTCTACGAACTGCGGAGCCACCTCGGCCGCCCAACGGTAGCAGGCGACGGCAATCTTGACCTCGTCCCCTGGCAAGGCACTGATGATCAGCGGGGTTCGGGCTTCGTCAATCATCAAGCTGTCCGCTTCGTCCACCAGGGCAAACTGGAACTCGCGTTGAACCGGCTGTTCGTTGGAACCCGTGTCGCCCATGCCGAGCATCCCACCGAGAAAATCCTGCTGCCCTTCGCGGATCCGGCGGAGCAGGAGCCTGTCTCTGAGGAAGTCGAACCCTATTTCTTTGGCGGTGCTGTAGGTGATATCCGAGGCATAGGCCGTGCGGCGATCTGGCTGCTTGGTGCTGCTTTCCACATACCCAACGCTCATCCCCAGTGCTTCGTACAACGGCTTCATGTCTTTGGCATCACGACTGGCCAGATAGTCATTGGCAGTGGCCAGATGGGCCCCCTTGCCAGCCAGTGCGTGCAGGTAGAGAGGGAGCGTGGCGGTGAGCGTTTTTCCTTCCCCCGTCTGCATCTCGACAATGCAGCGGTGGTGCATGGCAATGCCCCCGAGCATTTGGACATCGTAATGCCGCATGCCGAGCTTCCGTTGTCCCGCCTCGCGAACCAGGGCGAACGCCTCAGGGAGGAGGCGATGGAGCGGTTCGTTGCTCTTGGCCCGATATCTCAACCCCAGGCTGCGTTTGCGCAGTTCGCCATCACCAAGCTGCTTGAGTTCCTCCTCGAAGGCATCAATCTTGGGGAGCACCATTGCCCAATGTGCCAGACGCCGTCCTGTGGCTCCGCCGCAGAATCGCTGCAACCGCGCCCCTATGCCTCGTGGAATCGTACCCATGGTCGTCCCGGCCGAATCGTCCCAATGAACAGATAGGTTGATTGTAGCATCTTTTGCGGCACACCGACGCCCGCCCTACAGAACCATACGCATGCTAGCAGAGTTCAGGCAATGCCCAAAAGTGTCACTGAGTGTCACTTCGATTTGCTGGCACCGCTGCGAGGTTGCCGCTGAAGGACTGATGATCGAAGCACTGAGGGTAGTGTCCCAGCGTTGTTATCACTCGCTGCGTGGCGACTGGTTTGCTCGACGTTTCCATGGCATTCGCCTACACTGAAAGCAGCGTTCCTTTCGCCCGCTTCCTCCTTCTTCAAATGGGAGCTCATCTCATGCACGCTTGGCTAAAAAGTTCGTTGTTCGGCATCTGGATGTTGGCGCTCAGCGTCCCAGCCTGGGGAGATACCATTGTGCTGATCAATGGTGACTCCATCACAGGCAAGGTGGTTTCGCTCAGCGGCGACACCTTGGAGCTGGAAAGCCCCATCTTGGGTACCCTGACGCTCCAGCGTGATAAGGTTGCTTCGGTCACACTGGGGGATCGTCCCGTTGCGGCCGCTCAACCTCTCGCGGCGGTTCCGGTTCTGCCCAACCGAACCCAACCCACGGCTCAGAATCCCGCAACCGCAAGCCCTCAGGAAGTGGTGGAACAGTTGCAGAAGTACGGCATTGACCCCAAGACGCTGGGCAAAGTGAAGGAAGTCATTCCGCTGCAGCAGGCACCCGGCGCTCAATCGTATTTCAACGATACGCTTTCAGGGCTGATGAGCGGCAAGCTCGGCGTGGGGGACATCCGCCGCGATGCCGTGAACGCACGAGACCAACTGCTCGACTTGAAGAAGGAACTCGGCCCCAACGGTGCCGCCCTGGATGGCTACCTCGCGATCCTGGAGAACTTCATCCAGAAGTCCGAACCCAAGAACAAGCCGCAGGTAGTCACCCCCGAATTGCCGAAACGTGAAGAGTCGGACAAGGCAGACAAAGAGTGAAGTGTCGGTTCAGCGGACCATGCCCAGACTACTACTAAGCCTATGCGGGCGATGCGGACAAGTTCCTATGGCGACGATTTTTTTGAGTCGCCCGCTGGTGCTAAGTCTCACCGAACCAACCGTTTGATACCTTTCAACGGTTTACTCTGACAGCAGGCTACGATCGGCAGCGTAGAACCGTAAAGCTTTTGCCTGTTGTTGCTTGTGTCGAGTTGACTAGGCTAGAAACTAGGTGGGCGCGCCCGGCTGCGTCAGTCCCCGGCGGTGGTCACGGAGAGCTTCTGCCAGAATTGTGGGAATAACTGACGGCTCAGATACCGATTTAGCTTGCTGAGCACCTCGACGGTTGCCAAGAATCGGGGGGGAGATTGAGAGATATCTCTCGACAATTTCTTGGCTTAAGTGCTTCGATTCGGTATGGTACAAACAGCATGCACTGCTTAGTGGGTGTTTTCCGTTCTGGACCAGCCCACCAAAGTTTGCGTTCGACCTAATTCAACATGCGGTATCTGCCGCAAGATTTCTTCATCTAACGATTCCGCAGAATCGCAGAAAGCCTCTCGCCATGGCTAAACCTGATCCGCGTCCTGAAGGTAAAACCAAGCCAACCCAGCAGTCGCCTGAGAAGCGACCAGGGCACCGCAAGGCAACAGCCAAGCCAGCCCAAGGGGAAGCTGTTAAGTCAGCGGCGGCGGTGCCAGCCGGCACGGCGGTTGCCCATGGCAAGCCGGTGCAAACCGCAGGCAGTGCGCAAGCGGGCGCTGTTCCTAAGGGTACGGCCGCGGCACAAGGTACGCCGGCCGGCGGCAACGGCAACGGTGATGGCGACAAGCGAGGTCTGGGGCAGGAATTCGAAGAGAAGCATGGCATTGTTGCGGCGCTGCAAGAATCACTCCGTCAGGCTCCCGCCTGGTTGGCGAGTATGGTCGTGCACATGGCGGTGCTGCTGGTGTTAGGTTTGCTCGTTTTGCGGATTGAAGAACCGGTCAAGCAGGGGATCATTGCCGAGTCGCTCGACGCTGAAGAAGAAGTCGAAGAGATCAACGAAGAGCAGTTCGACGAGCCCACGAACCTGGACATGGCCGAAATGGTCGAGCAGGTCCCTACGGAGAACATTTCGGAAACGCTGGAAGTTTCGCCCAATATGGAAGAGGCCGCCACGGCGACGCTCAATGTCGAACTGGCCGAAATGAGCGATATCAAGGCGCTCGAGAACGATCTGCTGGCCAAGGCTGGCCAGGCCATGGGGGGAGATTTCGACGGCCGGGGCAACAACGCGTCGAAGAAAGCCCTGATTGCCCGCTATGGCGGCAATGAACACAGCGAGAAGGCTGTGGAGATGGCCCTCGAGTGGTTGGCCCAGCATCAGCTTCCCGACGGCGGCTGGAGCTTCGACCATTCCATGTGCCCCACTTGTCGGGGTGCCTGCAGTCACCCCGGATCGCTTGGCAACGGGCGATTGGGAGCCACCGGCATGGCCTTACTCCCATTCTTGGGAGCAGGACACACGCATAAAGAAGGAAAGTACAAGTACCACGTGCAGCGTGGCCTGTACTACCTGGCCACGAACATGAAGCCCAACGGGGCCATGAACGAGTCGGGCGGCAGCATGTATTCGCACGGGATCGCTTCGATCGCCATGACCGAAGCATACGCCATGACGCAAGACAAGACGTTGTTCGCCCCTGCCCAAGCGGCGGTGAATTTCATTGTCTCGGCACAAGATCGCGTCGGCGGTGGCTGGCGCTATTCGCCAGGTCAGGCCGGAGATACTTCGGTCGTAGGCTGGCAACTGATGGCACTCAAGAGTGGTGCCATGGGCTACCTCGCCGTGCCACCACAATCGGTCCAAGGCGCTACCCATTTCTTGGATAGCGTGCAGGCCAACAGCGGTGCCAACTATGGCTACACCGGCCCAGGAAGCGGAGCGGCGACCACCGCAGTCGGGCTGCTTTGCCGGATGTACTTGGGTTGGAAGAAGGACCACCCCGGCATGGAGGCAGGCGTTCAAGGACTTGCCAAGCGTGGCCCACAGATCGGCCGCTCGTGCAACATGTACTACAACTACTACGCCACCCAAGTCATGCATCACTACGAAGGCGAGCTATGGCGAACCTGGAACGAGAAGATGCGTGATTTCCTGGTCGGCGCTCAAGACACCACAGGGCACCAGAAAGGAAGTTGGCATTACGCCGGCGGAGATCATGGTACCGAGCGTGGTGGCCGGCTTTACTGCACCTGCATGAGCACCATGACGCTCGAAGTCTACTACCGCCACCTGCCGATCTATCGCAAGCAGGCATCGGAAGAAGATTTCGATTTCTAACGAAATGGGCGCTCCCGCTGGCCGCGGCTCGTTACTTCCTGAGTTCTCCTCCGGCACTGCTTCAACCTGAACGAATCAACTTCGCCCAGACGATCCACGTCTGGACGAAGTGTTGATTGCGTCTTTCCGCCACAGATCAAGCCGAGGTTGAATCCCCGGAATCGGCTTGTGGTGAGTTGGACTTGGTTTCATCCGAGGCCACGTCCCCCTTCTTGTCACTTGCTTTGGTCCGTTTGGTGACGGTTTCTTCCATGGCGTCGTTTTCCATGCGGACCAGCGTCTCGGGAATCTCAAGCCCACCGATATCTTTCATGACTTGCATCATCGGTGGCAGCGTGCGGGCCATGTTTTGCAGGAACCCGGCAGTGTTGTTCTGACCGTTGCCTCCTCCGTTTTCCCAGACGACGACCTTATCGAACTTGATGTTACTAATCGCCTTGGCAGCGGTTTCTGCCATGGTGTCCAGGTGTTCGAGCATCAGGAGTTGGAAGGCATCTTTCGAACTACCGCAGGCGTCGATGATCCGCTGGAGACCTTCACCCTTCTTGGCCAGGATCTCGTACTGACCGCGAGCCTCGGCTTCGAGCTTGGCATAGATGGCCGAGGCTTCACCTTCGGCTTCAATCCGGCGACGGTTGGCTTCGGCTTGGGCTTCGACTTCCACTTTGGCCCGGATGGCTTTGGCCGGGGCTTCTAACTCTGCCCGACGTTCGGCTTCGACACGTTCGGCATCGGCGATGGCAGCTTTGGCCATGGCTCGGTTTTGGGCTTCGAGCACACTGGCTTCTGCCTCGCGTTTGCGCGTTTCACCCAGTTGGTAAGCTTCGGCCTGTCGGACTGCCAGGGTTGCCTTCGATGCGGCGACGGTGGCTTCGGACTCGTTTTCCCCTTCAATCGCGGAGGCGTTGGCCTTGGCGATATTGATACGCATTTCGCGTTCGGCATCTTTGATCTTCGACTGCCGTTCGTACGAAGCCTGCTCTTCGCCGATTTGCTGTTCTTTGCTGAGTTCGGCGACGCGGACCGCTTGTTCGCGCTCGGACTCTCGCATCCCGATCTGGCGATCTTTGTTCGCCCTGGCGACTTCGATCTCGCGGTCACGCTCGTTGGCGGCAACCCGAATTTCACCCATCTTCTGCTGTTCGGCCACGTCACCTCTGGCTTGCTGGATCGCCTGACTGGCGGCCTTTTGACCAATGGCGTCAATGTAGCCAGACTCGTCGGTGATGTCGGTGATGTTGACGTTGATCAACACCAGACCAATCTTCTTGAGTTCTGGTTCCAGCGAAGATTGGATGTGGTCCAAGAAAGTTTCGCGGTCACGGTTGATGTCTTCGATCGGCATCGAAGCAATCACTTGCCGCAGCTGGCCGAAGATGATTTCTTCTGCCTGTTGCTTGATCTCGTTGATGTTCTGGCCCAACAGGCGAATGGCCGCGTTCTGCATGATCTCCGGGTTGGTATCAATGGCCACGGTGAACACGCTCGGCACGTTCACGCGAATGTTTTCCATCGACAGCGCGCCACGCAGCGGCACTTCAATCTGAATCGGTTCCAGGCTCAGGTAGGCATAGTCCTGGATCAGCGGCCAAACGAACGCCGCACCACCATGGATGGTTTTGGAGGCATGGCCACCGCTGGTCTTACCGTAGATGACCAACAGGCGGTTGCTCGGGCAGCGTTTGTACTGCTTGACCAGCATGACCACGAAGCTGAAGAAGACCATCATCACCACAACGGCGATGGCGCCCCAGACGAACAAGTCCTCGAACAGGCCGTCCTGCGCTATTAACAAAGCGTTCATCGAAATGGTTTCCTCTAATTGGAATATGCGTTTGTAGGTGAAATTGGCGCGCAGCTTGAGACAAACGTAGCTCACGCTTTGCAGGAAACTGGCAAATCAGCCCCCCGGTGGTTGATTGCACCAACCGCTAGGGGCGTTCAGGCCATTGACCTTCCCGAGAGTTCGAGAAGGCGGAAATTCTGTGACACTTGGAGTGCTGGCGGACCCGCCTCATGCCACTTGCGAAGGTGCAGGCTCAAGCGGTTCAATCTGCACCGTGTCAGGGCTGATCACCCGGACAACTCGCACGTTGGCACCCGAGGGAATCAGTTCCCCCACTTCAGAGACGGCCCGGTATTCGACGGTCCGCCCTTGGATCTTGACGGTGACCTTGCCTACTCCTTCCCCCTGCGGCGGCACGCGGAGATACACCTCGGCCACCGTGCCTACGGCGTTCTCAATGTGCGCGGTGCCGTCCGCCTTGAGACTTTGCAGGCCGACCATCATCCAGTGCACGCTGTACATGGCAACCACGCCAGCTCCCAGGGCCAGGGCGAATGCACCAGTTTGCCCAACCGACTCGTTGTTGCGCAGTGCCAGACCAATCAGTCCAAAGAACGTGAGCGCGGCGATCACGGTACGAAACGTCAACACGCCGAACATCCAATCGGTCAGCCTGGCATGGTGGCCATGGTGCGCGCCGCCACCGACATCGTCCGGGACGTCAACATCGCCAACGTCCGTATCACCGATTTCTACATCGTCTGCCATGCCCAACATGGTGAGCAAAGACTGGCACACGAGGATGGTGCCACCTACGACTGCACAAAAGCCGTACACATAATAAATTGAAGGCATTTTCGTTCTCCCTTCGTCTGTGAGTACCGGCTATTCGCCACGCGTTCGTTCATATTAACGAAATCCGCCCTCGGATCGCAGGAATTTTCGCGGCAACTGGGCCCATTGGCAGATTGTGAAGATTGCATGCTTCGTACCGGCCCGCTACGATTGCCACCCGTTAAGCGTATCTCACTGTGAGGAGTTGCTGGTGTCCAAATCTACCGATATTCGTCTGGTTGACCTCCAAGTTGAGGTCCAAGAGTATGCCTACCGCACGCCGGTCAAGTTCGGCGGTCGGGTGGTCAGTCAGGCGATTGTGTTTGACGTGACCGCCACGGTCGAAAGCCGCGATGGCCGCCAAGGTAAAGGGTTTGGCTCCATGCCGTTGGGCAATGCCTGGGGGTGGCCCTCGCAAACGCTCAGCTCAGAACAAACCGAGGACGGCATGCACCGCCTTTCTCTGGAAATGGTGGCTCAAGCCCGCGATTACCAGGAGTTTGGGCACCCAATTGAGATCACCACCGACCTGGCCGCCGGACACCCGGCCGCGGTGGCCAGCGTTGCCTCGGCCACACCTTGGGCTGCCGAAATCCCTCGCCTGGCACAACTCCTGTGTGCCAGCCCACTCGAAGCGGCCATCCACGATGCCTACGGAAAACTACTTGGCAAGAACTCCTACAACGTACTCGGAGCGGAGTTCGTCAATCGAGACCTGGCCAGTTTTCTCACGCCTGACTTTGCTGGCGAGTACCTCGATCAGTACACCTTGCGGACCCCCAAAGCGCAAATCCCGTTGTATCACCTGGTCGGTGCGCTGGATCCGCTCACTGCCGGCGATCTTGCGAGTCGCATCGGCGACGGACTTCCCGAGACGCTGGACGAATGGATCCTGGCCGATGGGCTCACCAACCTCAAGATCAAACTCAACGGAGATGACCTGCAGTGGGATGTGGATCGGGTGGCCAATGTGGATCGAGTGGCGGTTCCGGTCCAGCAGCAGCGAGGCTGTGCCGAGTGGGTTTACTCGTTGGACTTTAACGAACGCTGCAGCGACGTGGCCTACGTGCTGGAGTTTTTGGAGAAGCTCAAAGCCCAAGCCCCTGCCGCTTTGGATCGCGTGCAGTACATCGAACAACCAACCCATCGCGATCTAAAATCGCACCCCATACCCATGCACGCCGCGGCCAAGATCAAGCCGGTGGTAATTGATGAGTCGCTGGTCGATCTCGAGAGTCTGCTTCTCTGTCGAGAGATGGGCTACTCCGGCGTGGCTCTCAAAGCCTGCAAAGGTCAAACCGAAGCCCTTTTGATGGCCGCCGCCGCGCTCAAGTTCGGCATGTTCCTCTGCGTGCAAGACCTGACCTGCGTTGGGGCTTCGTTCCTGCACTCAGCCAGCCTAAGCGCCCGCATCCCCACCATCGCCGCCATCGAAGGCAACGGGCGTCAATACTGCCCCGCCGCCAACGCCGCCTGGGAACCCAAGTTCCCCTCCATGTTCCAGATCACCGACGGAACGGTTGGCACGGCTTCGCTCGATGGACCAGGGCTTGGGTTTTGAGTGAGTTGCCTCTCCAATGATTAGCAGGTTGTGCTGGGTTAGCCGACATGCGTAGCCCAGTCTACTGAACCGGCCATTCGGGCATACCATATCATGACGGATTCACAATCATGACGGATTCACAGACTAGGCCATCCACTCGAAATGCAGAGTCGCTCGGTAAGCTGACGTACGAAACGAAACCCAAGGTGTCGAATATTGTCGCGGGTTTTATTCTTGGCTTGGGCCTCGTTGTGGGGGGCGTTCTGCTCTCCGGTTTCATGGTCCGAGAAATGCTCTTCGCAGGCGGAAATCGGCCGGGGAACGTAAGTGATTGGCTTGGCGCGGTTTTTCTTGCGTTGCTTGGCGTGGCATTGGTAGTTGGCGGCGTATTGCTGGTCAGGTTTGCACGGTCGCTTGTGGGATTTCGAATTGGCGTGTGCGCCGATGGCTTTTGGTTCACCCGATACAACCAGCAGTTCGTATTCGCTTGGGATGAAGTCGTTCTGATCAAGGAATCCGTCGTCGAAGAGAGACTACCCTTGGCAAAGGGGGTTGCCCGACATGCCATGCCCAAACGAACGACGCGAACATACACTGTCGTGCGTTGCGACGGCGAAGAGTTCTACTTCGATGAGAATGTGATTCCGCGAACATCGTTGTTGGCTGGACCTTTGTCGGCGGCCGCGAAATCACGCAGTATCCCATGGGAAACGGAGCAGCAGAAACTGTGACACCCCTGGGGCCATGACCCGGGGCGGTGGCGGCAAGAACTGCCGCAACACAGGACAGATGAAGCACCAGGGTTCGAGGGCCTGCGCCGTCAATTCTCGAAATACGTTCCGAAGGTGGCTGACGCGGCAGAGATTCCTTGGCGAATGCAGCCGACATCGCCAGCGAGGTTGATCATCCGGCAGCCCAACTCCATGGACCGATCCACGTAGTCCCGCGTTGGACCAACGGTCCCCCAATGCTTGCCATGCTTCGAACAGGCATCAGAAACCGCCTTGCAGGCTTCCCAAAGCTTGGGATTCTCGAACTGTCCGGTGATACCCAAGGCTTGCGTCAAGTCTGAAGGGCCGACAAAGAGCAAATCGACACCTGGCAGGGCGGCAATGGCATCCACTTCGTTCAGCGAACCGAGCGTCTCAATCTGAATGGAGACAAAGTGCTGGGCGTTGGTGTCTTTGACGAAGTCATCGCCAGACTTGAATGTGTAGTTGGCGTCACGCCCTCCGGTGTTCATCCCTCGGTCACCCTCTGGGGCGAACTTACACCACGAAACGAACTCCGCCGCCTGATCGGCCGAGTGGATTCTGGCGGCCATGACCCCGCCTGCCCCCGCTTCCAAATTTTGCGTCACCAACGCATAGCTGAGCGGTGCCATGCGGACAAAGGAGTCCAAGCCTTGGGCGCGGGCGGCCAGCGAAAGCACCAAGACCTGCTCGTAGGTCAAACCGGTATGTTCCTGATCCAGCCAGACTCCATGATACCCGCCGGCGAGTCCAAACATTTCAATGATCACAGGACTAGGGATCCGACCCGTAGCAAAAGTCCGGATGGTCTTGCCTTCGGCGAGCAGTTCCTTGAAGCGTTTCACAGGTAGGTCCGTACTGGAGTGAGGTTCCATTAGGAACGGAAGCCGAAATGGCGGTCCAGACGACTAGGTCGTTTTGCTACTAGCGCACGGACCAACACGGAGGGACGCTCGAATGACTACCAAGGCGGCGGTGCCTTGGGATCAACTCTGCCTACACCGAAATCTTGTCGATTCGAACCGATGTATAAAGCTGTCGATGGCCGGTGCGGCGGCGCGAGTTCTTACGGCGACGCAGTTTTTGTACCGTGAGTTTAGGACCTTTGATCGGGCCCAACACTTCGCCGGTCACGGTTGCGCCGTCGAGTAGCGGAGCGCCAAACTTCAGCCCTGTGTCATCGCTGACGGCGAGGACGCGATCAAACTGGATCGAATCCCCTTGATCAGCGCTGGTCAAGTCGATGGTAACGACTTGCCCCTCTTGGACTTTGATTTGACGACCACTGGTAGAAATGATGGCATACATGGCCCAAGTTCCCTTAACCGACACACCTGAAAATTGCAATCGCTTGACCGCTGGTGGAGTGCAGGGCGGATGCCACGCATGCTCCTTCTAGCCTCGGCGAATAAATCGAATTCAGGAGTTTAATACATCACCAGCGCTCCGTCGAGTGGGAGAGCAGCACGATTTACCAAGAGCCAAAGAAAGGGGTCGCTGCAACCACGGCCGGTTCAACTTCAGACAAGTCCGTGCTGCGAGGCCAGGGCGACAAGTTGTTTTCGGGTTTTGAGCTGAGTTTTTTCTCGGATGCGCTGCATGTAAGTGCCGACAGTCTTAGTAGAGATCCCCAGTTCTTGGGCGATCTGCAGGTAGCTGAATCCCGATGCTAGCATCGAGAGCACGTCGATTTCTCGTGCCGAAAGGGTTTCCAAAGGCCCGTTGGCAGACTCCTGCCATTGGGCCTCGACGACGGCTACCGATAAGCCGGCGGCACGCAAGGTGCGCAGGCAGAGTTTCAGGTCAGAAACTAATATCAGGCCTGGAGTTACATTCATGAATTGGCCGGTTTGAAAAGGCTCTGGCGGCAGAATAAAGCTGAATCCCCACGGACCACCCACCTGGGCGGCAAAGGGATTCCCGGCTAGAGCTTAGTCCACCATGGCAGGGTTTCCACCGTATTGGGTGGTGCACCCCGAAGTTTTCGGATTCTACATAAAAAGCTTGACAAATCTTGGTATTCCGTACAAACTAGCCCTCGCTTTGCCACATTGGTGAGGCCGAAGACACTCGCGTGACTCAACCTATCTTGGTTGTGGAGAAACGTCTTCGGTGGCGAGGCCGACATCGATGCAATTTGGGCGATTCCGCCGCAGCCTGTTTTGGCTGGCATCGAGGGTTGTTCTAACCCAGTCCGAAACCTTACCCCCATATCACTTGTGAAAAACCTAATTCGCTCTTCGGCGAAGTTCGTTCTCGCTGGGCTAATGCTCGCGCTGCTGTTCACATGGTATCGCGACGAGTTCCGTGAAGTCGCTTCGTGTCCAAAAAACTGGGTCTATTTTGGTGCCGCCATTGCGCTCCATATTGTGGCCCTCACCTCGACCTTCGTGCGCTGGTATCTCCTCGTTCGGGTCCAGAATCTTCCCTTTCGGTTGCGTGATGCACTGAGACTGGGATTTGTCGGAGACCTGTTTGACTTTGTCATGCCTGGCATGGTCGGAGGAGATCTGGTCAAACTCGTCTTGATTGGGCGAGAACAAAAGCGCCGCACCGTGGCCATTGCCACGATGATGGTCGATCGGATGGTGGGACTGCTCGGAATTCTATGGCTGGGTGTCTTTGCCACTTTGATTTTCTGGAATCAAGCGCATGCCACGCCGCAACTCCGTGACCTGAGCTACTTGCTCACCGTCATCACGGTGAGTGGCACCTGCGGCTTCTTGCTTTGCTTCAGTCCCTGGGGCAAGGTCCTCCAGCCTCTGACGGCTTGGCCTGGTGTCGGAAGCATACTCACGGAGTTGCTGGATGCCGCCGAGCTTTACCGCAAGAAGTTTCACATCGTGCTGTTGACGCTCGGGATGAGCATTGCCAGCCACGCTGGCTTTGTCTTTGCCTTCCACCTGATTGCCGAAGGCTTCGTTGGTTGGAATCCAACCATCGGCCAGCACTTTGTGATTGGCCCCATTGCCATGACCAGTGGTGCCTTGGTGCCTGTGCCAGGCGGAACTGGATCTACCGAGATGGCGTTCACCGTCCTCTACGGTTGGGTGGGACCCGTTGGAATGGTAGCGGCCAAGTATGGCTTTATTGCCGCACTCGGACACCGCATCGCCATGCTGCTGGTAGCAACCACAGGCGGAATGATTTGCCTGTTCCGCTGGAGTGCTCTCACGGACGCTTTGGCTCACGCCCGTCGAACGGGTGCCGAACACGCCCTGCAGTCGGCAGCTAGTCACTAAGGACCGTCAGCGGATCGATCAACCAAGGCCTCGCATTAATCTTGATCGCGACGCTCGGTTTGGAATCATGCGCTGGATTCGCGTCTCAAGATCCCCACGTTGAATTCGCGATCTCTAGACCAATCACTCATCGCAATCGGAGGTGAGTAGGTCGTTGGGTGGCGGATTCTCCGGCAGGTGCCGGCGCTCGGAGTGCTGATTCCATCTCCCGTTGCGAGCGAACGCGGGATGCCGATTCATCCTCAACCGAGGGCCATCGGCGAGGTGATTTTCGTTGGCACACCATCGAGTGCATGCGAAGGGCGCGCAACAACTGATCAATAAGTTGCCGTATGCGGTTGCCCAATTACTCCAGCCACTTCGCAGTCAGCCTCAACATCTTGCCTCGGCTGACATTCTTAGCACAACGAGCAGAAACGACATCACCCGCCTGGCTTCGACCGAGAACAGATCGACAGTGCGAAAAGTGCACGGGCTATCTCAGGAATGATCGACTTGCTTTCTTCATACGGGGCCATCGTTTTGCCTTCCGAATCTTTCCTCGATAGTCCTGGGGTTGGAGGGTTCTTAGATTCGAATCATTTTCCCCCTCGGGATTGCCATCAAGCCCTCCCTCTGGCATCATATGTGTTTGGTAAGGCAGTCCCGCCCTTCCCCAAATGGTCTACCAGCGTTACCGTTCCAACACGATCGCTATAAACCATTTGCACAAGATAAATTAAGTCCCATCGGGGCGTAGCTCAGCTTGGCTAGAGCGCTGCGTTCGGGACGCAGAGGTCGGAGGTTCAAATCCTCTCAGCCCCGACTACGAATAAGTCCAATGCACGAAAGGGATTGCGGCATATACGCCGTGATCCCTTCCTGTCTTTATGGGCTGTGGAGATACCTTTCGAGATACCTTTTGGACGTCGATTGGGACGATTTTAGTGTGCGGTCCAGTCCGTTGATTAACGCACATCGTCAACAATCCACAACGCCCAATTAACATCCGGAGGAGTCCGCGTCATCACCACCAGCTGCCCTGCGGCCCCGGTTTCTCGGCCTTCCCATCCGACGTTACTAGCAACTGCTTGAGCCGCTGAAGCTGCTGAACCAAACATCCATGCCAGGACTTCCCCCTGGACGCATAAGAGCATTATGCCGGATCAAGAATCTGCAACATCTCGCCGCGGGCTTGCCTATCTCAATGGATGCACGTCGGCTTCAACGCAAAACCACGGTTGCCAACGGTAGCGATGACAACCATAGCGAACTTAATCCAATACAAAACATCCAAGCACCTGCCTCATCCCCTTCAGGGGCCTCTCCTTTCGTTGCTGAGGCGTCAGGAAGGCCTCCGTGACGGCGAATGAGTAGGCGGGCAACCAGAGGGCGCTCTAAGGCCACGTGTGGCTCCCAGGGGCAGCCCAACCTCGGCGTCAAACTCCTTGCCAGGAAGGTCGTCGGACCTGGACCAGCCATGCCGGCTTTTGAGGCCATCGTCGCAACCTGAGATCGGGCACGTAACGCTGTCCAATGGATGTGTCCCTCTCTCCCAGCATTACCGGCAACCGCGTCAGCACCTGAAGCTTCTGAAAACATGGATGTCCGGTACCGAATCTCGACTACGGTGGTGGTGTTGTACAACCAGCAACGCAGCAGCCAAGGAGCAAAACCATCTGCTGCGGATCCGTGAATTGCCCGACGAGGTTCGAGACGCCAACGATTACTAAGTTCGAAGTGAAGCAGTACGTGTACGGTACGTAGAGCTGGTTGGTGCGATCGTTGGAGAGCCCAGCGTGTCACCTCCCTGAATGAATTCGGACCTCGGACCAAAGAAATGGGCGGCCGGCACCATCTGATGAGGGAGCCGACCGCCCGAGGCTGTTTCGATCACATCGCGCATGTAGACTCGACAGGCCGAGGCCAATCCTGATGGACTACGCCGTCAAGCAGTCCATCGTAGACGAGCGTGTTGCCTTGGTAATACTGCTTGTGGAACATCGCTACACCGGCCTCTGCGCCCAAGGTTTGCTCGGCGTCTTGGTGGGCGGTGGAATCGCACAAGCTCCTGCCAGAACGGCGAACTCGTGATCACGGTCCTAATTGAGTCGGTCGACGACTTCCAAAGATCCGCCAAGGCAAGAGCCATGTTCGGAAAGACATCTGACAGTCCCGCATTCGACACCGTGGAGCGGGGGAAATGCTGCCCGTCAGGCGTCAGGCAGGCCAGTCGGTTCATTTGCATTTCCTGATACCACCCCGAAAAGCTCCACATGGCGAGAACTCGCGCAGAATACTCCGGAATGTCTTGAGAGACAGCAGGGCGCGTTATACACCACCTGTTCGAAGACCTTGTCGAGCGTGGGGAATCCAGGCATTGATTGCAGCAGCGGCTTGGCTGTTCCACGCACTAAATCTCGTCTGGGTGAACACTTCGCTTCAATCCCGCCTTGCAGCTGGCAGCGGTTTAACATCCAGCTTCAACAAATGCGGCCGAATGTCCTGTTCGAACCGGGGCGGCCAGAGCAACAAAGCCACGCGATAAATGGGATCGTATTCCAGCGCCACTTCGTGCACCGTGAACTTAGGCGTGTCGATGTCGAGTTTCACCCAACGGTTCTCTGCGCAAAGGTAAACGCGGCTCCACACTGGATCATCCTTGCCGGCAGGGCCGTACGCCAGGATGGCATCTTGGTCCGGGAGGTAGACAGCTTCACGTGTGGAAACACCGCCTGGTGCAGGCTTCGGATTCTTTTGCCAACGGCGTTCGCTGAGCGACAGGAACCAGAGTTCCGGCTGCTGGTTCTCATCTGCGGAGAGCATCACCAGCCGGTCGCGTTTTTGGTCGTACACGATTGTCATGTGCTCGTTACGGCGTGGCCGGGCTTCGCCCTCGATCTCAAGCTCTTCCCAGCCCCAGCTCGCGGGCTTCCCTGGCTCACCAACGAAGCGATACAGTCGCTCCGGTTCGTAGGTTCGCTGGTTTTGGTAAGCCAACATGCCATGGGGCGTGGGAATCGCGATCGGCGAGTACGTGCCGCCGCCGGGGAATGGCTGCAGGATGGGCTCCAGCCACTGCCGCTGGGCGGGATCGTACAGCCAGGTATGCTTGACCAACCCCTTGGCCTCGCGGTCGTACCACTGTGATCCGCCCGCGTCGGTGAAGATGCCCAGCTTGCGAACTGGATCGTAGGCGCAGGTGTGCCGCATGTGGCGTGCCCAGGGCTGATTGAAGAACGTCCGCCCAGCCGGCCGCCGCGCCCAGCGATCGAACGGCTCGGGCGTGAAGGCCGGAGTGCGGTCGATCGTGAAGCGATTGCCCCCGACGTCGTAGAACGCCATGTCGGTGCCCTGGTAGCCGCTGTGACCGCCTCCCCATTTCATGGCCACGCCGCGGTCGGTGTCGAAGATCGCCGTGCCCCAGGTGCGACCGGCCGTGCTCTTGGGCGGCTGCATCTCGACCCACTGGTTCGCGGGCAGCTGGGACAGTTCCTGCTCGTGCTGGTTGCGATCTGCCGGCGGCTGATCTTCGTACCAAGCCTTTGTTCGCTCGGTCTTGAAAGCCACCGTCCC
>CALOEH010000114.1:0-24475 GCA_942492195.1 uncultured Planctomycetia bacterium
CGCAGCTGCAGGTCCCGAAGTTGCCGAGTATTGGAATCACCGGCATCAGTTGGCGCGTCAAGCGTGGAGAGGACGCGAAGCTTCGCCACTGCCGGAACTTCCTGCTGAGGAAATCTACCAGAAGGCCGTGCAAAACCCGATCGATCGGTACATTGTGGCTCGGCTTTCTGCCGCAGGCGTGGCACCAACCCCGTTGACGGACGATGCCGCACTGCTCCGCCGTTTGTCGCTCGACCTGCGAGGGACGGTTCCCACGTTCGCAGAAGCACAGGCCTTTGCACAAGACAAACGTCCCGACAAACGCGACCGCGCCGTTGAGCAAATGCTGGCAAGCCCTGATTGGGCTCATCGCTGGGTCGGTTACTGGCAGGACGTTCTGGCGGAGAACCCCGGAATTCTCAAGCCAACGCTCAACAACACCGGACCGTTCCGCTGGTGGATTTATGAGTCATTGCGTGACAACAAGCCGATGGATCGGTTCGTGACCGAGTTGGTGATGATGGAGGGAAGCACCTATGGCGGCGGCCCCGCCGGTTTTGCGATGGCTACACAGAATGATGTTCCCATGGCCGCCAAGGCGGGGGTGCTTGGGACCGCGTTTCTCGGGGTCGAAATGAAATGTGCCCGCTGCCACGACGCTCCCTTCCACCCCTACCTGCAACGCGACCTGTTCAGCCTGGCTGCCATGCTTGGCCGGAACAAGCAGAGTGTCCCCAAGACCAGCACGGTTCCGATGGCCGAAGGTGCTCGAAAACCACTGGTCGAAGTGACGCTTCCACCTGGTTCGTCGGTGGCGCCTGAGTGGCCGTTTGCCGAACTTCTGGGCGTGAGTTCCAACGACCTGCCCGAGGGAGTGCTGACGGACGATGAAGACTCTCGGGCTCAGCTCGCGGCTTTGATGACAGGCCCTGGCAATGAGCGATTCCCTCAGGTCTTGGTGAATCGGCTGTGGAAGCGTTTGCTGGGCTGGGGATTGGTCGAACCGGTCCATGACTGGGATTCGCAGCGACCGTCGCATCCCGAACTACTCGACTATTTGGCTCGCGAATTGGTAACGCACGATTACGATTTGAAGCACATTGCCAAACTGATTTGCACCTCGCACGTCTACCAACGGCAGCCCAGCGGCGATGCCGACGTTCCTCCGGAGACCGACGAGCGTTTATTCGCAGGCCCCGCCCGACGGCGGATGAGTGCCGAGCAGCTGCTGGATTCGCTGTTCGTAGCGGCTGGCAAACCTCTGCGTTGCGAACCGCTGAATATGGATGTGGATGGCCGTCGTTCGTCGAAAGTGTTCATGAACCTTGGCGTGCCGCACCGGGCCTGGGAGTTCACATCGCTCTCGAACGAGCGGGACCGCCCGTCGTTGGCCATGCCCAAGGCTCAGAGCTTTGTCGATTTGCTGATGACCTTTGGCTGGCGCGAAACGCGGCAAGATCCGCGTTCGGTCCGTGATGATACCCCCACCATGTTGCAACCGTTGACGCTCGCCAATGGCGTGGTGGGTCACCGGGCCGTGACGCTCTCAGACGACCATGCGGTTACGGCATTCTGCCTGGAAGAGAAGCTTCCGCTGCCGGAGTTAGTGAAACGAATGTACTGGCAGATGCTTTCGCGCGAGCCGACTAACGTCGAACAGACAGTCACCACAGAACTACTTGCTGACGGATACCAGGAGCGGATTCTGGCATCGGCTCAGGATGCCACGGTCGGCGTTTTGAAGAACAAGCAGAACGCCGTGAGTTGGTCCAACCATCTCAGTGCCGAAGCCAACCGGCTCAAGCTGGAGATGGAACGGGCTGTCCGTGCCGGCGATCCCCCCACGGCACGCCTCAGCGTCGATTGGCGCGAGCGGGCTGAAGATGTTCTCTGGGCTTTGGTCAACTCGCCGGAGTTCATCTTCCTGCCGTAACGACACCAACGGAATCAGTCCAGCCAGTCCTGTTCGGCCAGTCGGGCAGGAACGTATTCTTCCGTCACGTAGCTGATGTCTTTGCTGATCAAAGATTCGACCTCGAGCTTGAAGTCGTTGTCGAGCATCTTCTTGATCTCTTTCTGCCACGGCTTCTTGTTCTCGAACCATGGATACTTGGCAATCTGCTGGGCTCGTTTGCGGTCGTTCTTGCTGAG
This sequence comes from uncultured Planctomycetia bacterium, assembly GCA_942492195.1. Lineage (GTDB taxonomy): Bacteria > Planctomycetota > Planctomycetia > Pirellulales > S012-138 > CALOEH01. The sequence goes on from CALOEH010000114.1 coordinate 2,131, forward strand.
CGCGATGATCACGCTCGGGCTGAGTTCGCACCGCTCAAAGTCGATACTTCGCAGACCCAAGAACTTGGCATCGGGAATCGCCATGCGGGCAGACTCATAGGCCAGGTTGATGGAGCCCTGTTTGATCACGCTGTAGATGTAGTATCCCCAGGGATCGTTATCCAGAACGCAGTAGACCGGCAGGTTCAGCTCGTTGTGCAGCCGGTTGAGCATTCGCCGCACGCCGCGCGGCGGTTGTCCCGCACCGTGCGTGAGAATGCAATTGTGCTTGCGCCAGAATTTGTCTTCGTTGAATCGCTGCCAAACGGTGTCTTTTTCGACATGCAGGACAAACTTGGCTTTGCACTTCTTGAAGCTGATCCGCTCAGGTTCCACGATCGAAGGGATGCCGTACCCGCCGCTTCCCATTCGGGCACAATCGATCTCATCGCCGCTGTCATTCAGGACGATCTCGCCGACCATTTCCCCTCGCTTTTGGGCGTAGAGGTGTAGTTCTTCGCGGAGGCTATTGAGCAACACCTCAACGTCTTCGATGACCGGGTCGCACTCAGACTGCTCTTTGAAGGTCTCTTCCTTGGTGCCTTCGATGGTGTGCTTGAGCATGTAGAACAGACCTCGGATGCTGGTGGTCTTGCTTTCGTCGATCAACTGTTTGCAGCCCTTGGCCACGAGAATGGTTTGCATGTAGCTCTTGGCTTGCGAGAGATTGAACAGTTGGCGGCGGTTGGTGTTCTTGCCCATCTCAATGAAGCGCTTCTTCTGATTGTAGCGCACATTGGAGAGACTTCGGGCTGGCACATCCAGGGCAGGGTCCTGTTTCTTCGCTGCCGCAACCACCACGCTGCTCGCCATTCCGACGATCTGATCCAGCGTGCGGTTGTCTTTGTCCGTCAGTTTGGAACGGTCAACCTTGGCTGACTTTTCCGTAACTTTCTTGCGACGCGTCTTCTTCTTAGCCATGCGTGTATCTCTTGAAGATTCGATCCGTGAACTTGCCAGGCGGCGTCTTGGCCGCCTCACTCGCTTCGCTGCGTTCCACTAGGTCAAGATATCGTGGACCGGGTCACCGTAGACGTCGGTGAGGCGAAAATCTCGACCGGCGTAGCGATAGGTGAGTCGTTTGTGGTCCAGCCCTAGCAGGTGCAACATGGTAGCGTGTAGATCATGCACATGCACGCGGTCTTCGACCGAGTAGTAGCCGTACTCATCGGTATTGCCGTAGGCCAAGCCGCCACGCACTCCGCCACCGGCCATCCACATGGTAAACCCTTGAGGGTTGTGGTCTCGGCCGTTGGTTCCTTGAGCAATGGGGGTTCGTCCGAATTCACCACCCCAGACCACGAGTGTATCTTCCAGCATGCCGCGCGCCGAGAGATCTGCCAACAACCCAGCCACTGGCAGATCCGTGGCTAGTGCGTTCTTCTCGTGCCCACTCTTGAGGTTGCCATGTTGATCCCAGACGTTGCCGGTGGAGACCTCCACGTAGCGGACTCCAGCTTCAACCAAACGGCGGGCGAGCAGGCACTGGCGACCGAAGTTGTCTGTCTCTTTGGTACCGATGCCGTACATTTTTTGCACCGGCTCGGATTCGCGCGAAAGGTCCAGCACGTCAGGTGCCGCGGACTGCATCCGAAACGCAAGATCAAAGGATTCTATGGCCCCTTGGATCTGTTCGTCACGTTGGGCACGTTTCAAATGATCGGCGTTCATTGCCTGCAGCAACTGCAACTGCCGAGTCTGTTCTTCTGGTGACAGCCGCTCGTTGCCGAGGTGCTGGATTCGAGCGTCCCCAAGACGTCCCGAACTGCCGATGGTGGTGGCCTGATGGCTGGCCGGCAAGAAGGCACATCCGTAGTTGCGTGGCCCCCCGTGCCCTGTGGCCGGGGCAATGGAGACGAACGCCGGCAAATCTGGGTTGATGCCTCCTAGCCCATACGATATCCAGGCGCCAACCGAAGGACGAACGAGATTGTCGGTCCCGGTGTGCATCATGCTCACCGCTTGGCCGTGCGATTGCCCCCGGCTGTGCAGCGAGCGAAGGACGCATAATTTGTCAATGTGCTTGGCCGTATGTGGGAGAATCTCTGAGACCCAATTGCCGCACTCTCCATGCCGAGCGAACTTCCATGGTGACTTCAGCAGTTTGGGCGTTGCGCTGATGTTGCTGGCCGGATCAAAGGGAAGGTTCTTCCCGTCTTCGGCATTCAACCTTGGTTTGTAATCAAACGTGTCCACCTGACTCGGCCCACCGTGCATGAACAAAAAGATCACGCGCTTGGCCTTGGGTCTGTGGTGCGGGAGGAGATGCTGGCCAGAAGCCGGTTGTTCAGCATGCAGCGCACCTGGCAACCCGGCCAAAGTGAGCCCTCCTAATCCGGCGGCCGAAAGCTTGAGCATGTCTCGTCGGGCGAGTGTCTGATTGAACATAGCGTTTGTACTCAAGATGGCAGGAGATTGAGTGTTGATAACCGTGCGGCGTTCAAACGGCCGCTCAGTCGAGATTTCGAAATTCGGTGGAAGCCAGCAGCACATGGACGAACTGCGTCAGCCGCCCAACCAGGTCGTCCCCCGCAGGGAGCGACGGCTCGTCAGAAAGTTGCAGAAACGCCAACGCTCGCTGGACTTCAGCATCCGTTGGAGTGCGCGACACCACCAACTGGTAAGTGCTTTCTACAAGCAGCTGCGGTGAAGCAGCCTGAGTCTTTGTCAACCGCTGGGCAGTTTGCTTGGCACAGTCCATCACAAACGGGCTGTTCATCAACAGGAGCGCCTGGGCCGGAACGTTGGTGACAGGTCGCTTACCAACCACGAGGTCTGGGTCGGCGAAATCGAAGACGGTCAGAATCGGCGGCAACTCACTGCGAATCACGGCCAGGTAAACACTCCGCTTGGATGATTGAGATCGCTGGAAGGCCTTTGCGTCTGCCGAATTGTTATTGACGAGAGTTCCCAAACCGGGCACGGGTGACTCGCCCGGCGTGTAATCAATGGCTGCGGAGATGGCCAACATCGAGTCGCGAATGGCCTCGGCAGGCAATCGCCGCAGGTTGGCACGCCAGAGCAGGCGGTTTTCGGGATCCGTCTGCCAGCTCTCTTCGTCGTATTTGCTGCTCATCTGATAGGTGCGACTCAGGGTGATCTCGCGCACCAGGCTCTTGATCGACCATCCCCAACCGCCGGCATCTACGGGCGTGGCAAACCGGTGGGCCAGGTGGTCCAGCAATTCTGGATGAGTCGGCCGCTGCCCCAGTTCGCCAAAGTTGTCAACGCTGCGCACGATCCCTTCGCCCAGCAAATGTTGCCAGATGCGGTTGACCATTACGCGAGATGTCAGCGGATGCTTGGCACTGGCCATCCAGTCCGCCAGTTCACGGCGACCGCTTTCGCCAGGGGAGACTTCTTGTTGATCGCTAGACATGGCCACTTGAACGAAACCTCGCGGCACCTTGGAGCCGAGATTCCGATGCTCGCCACGTATACAAATCTCGCAGTCATCTGGTTCGAGTTCGCCTGGGGCAAACGCCAACGGAAGCGGCTCGGGCGCGTTCTCGACCAACGCCTCGAGTTGCTTGTCAAGTTGCTCCACTTCAGCCTTGCGGTTCTTAGCCTCGGCTTTAGCAGTCTCCGCCATGGGGCTCTCGGCAGCCGATTTGTCAACGACCGGCTTCCCGGCTGGATCGACTTCGACAAACTGCACAGCATCCACAATCACATGCCCTGTGGTACCAGTGGTCGAAATCGTCACCGAGGCAATCTTGCCCGCTTCGAACAAGAAGTTGCCAAGTCGCTGGTACAGACCATCCACATTGGGTTTCTTGGTTTGATCGACGAAGACTTCGGCCTCGCCCCCACTGTGCTGAATGGCCACAGGCACCCGCTTGGCGCGTCCGGCCGCTGCGTTGTAAGACATTCGAACTTCATAGTTGGCTGACTTCGGGATCTCGAGCCGGAATTCAACCGTCTTTTCGCCCTTGTCCAACATGTCATCATGAATGTACCCACGGCCAACAAAGTTAGAACTGTAGGTAGATTTCTTCCAGTTCCCCGCCAACTCCGCGTCGGCGTCGTCCACGGTGAGCGAATTGTTCCCTGCGGCAATCTCTTTGACGCGTGCCTCTGCGGTATCAAGGGCTTTCTTGGCCGCCGCGATCTGAGCCTTGAGTTCTTTCGTTTGCTGCTCGTACTGCTCCACCACCGCAACCTGCTCCGCGGGCGCAGGCAGAGGAACTTTCTTCCAAGTCGATACATACTGCTGGCTCTCTCCCTGCAGAGTGCGCGTGCTGCGGAAGATACCGGCCAAGGCGTAATAGTCACGCGTGGGAATCGGATCGAACTTGTGGTCGTGGCAGCGGGCACATCCGAGGGTCAAACCCATGAAGGCACTTCCCACGGTGTTGATCTGTTCGTCCACCACATCCATTTGCAGTTTCAGTTTATCCCGCTCACTGAGCATCTTGGTGCCGAGCATGAGAAAGCCGGTCGCCACAACCTGTTCGGTGCGCTGAGCATCTGACTCATAAGGAAGCAGGTCACCGGCAATCTGCTCGCGCACAAACTGGTTGTAGGGTTTGTCTTCGTTCATGGCGCGGATCACGTAGTTGCGATACCGCCAGGCATTGTGGAACGTGGCGTTGAAGTCACTCCCATTCGAGTCCGCATAGCGGGCGACATCTAACCAGTGACGGGCCCAATGTTCTCCGTACTGGGGAGACTCCAGCAGGCGGTCCACCAGCTGCGCGATGGCGTCAGGTGCTGTGTCGGCAACCGCCGCGGCTAGTTGTTCCGGCGTAGGAGGCAAACCGGTCAGGTCGAAGTACAGCCGGCGAACCAGCACGGCCCGATCGGCATCGTCAGCGGGCTTGAGACCTGCCTGTTCCAAACGTGAAAGCGTGAAGGCGTCCAGGCTCGAACGGGGCCAGGTAGTGTCTAAGGTGTCTGGAATTGCCGGGTCTGCCACCGGCTGAAACGCCCAAAACTTACGCCCTTGCTCAATATCAATCGTTCGCACGTCCGCCGTGACCACTTCACCAGCACGGGGATCCGGAGCGCCAATCTTGACCCAGTGCTCAAAGTCCTTCAGCACCTGCTCCGGCAACTTGCCGGCAGGAGGCATTTCGAGTCCATCGTACCGTAGGGCTTCGATCAGTGGGCTTTCGTCCGGTTTGCCGATCACAATGGAGGGGCCCGAGTCTCCCCCTTTGAGTAGCCCTGCCGCGGTATCCACCACCAGGCTTCCTTTGACTTCCTTGGAACCGGTCGAGTGACACTCGTAGCAGTGCTTGACCAGCATCGGGCGGATGCGAGACTCAAAGAACGCAAACTTCTCAGCATCCTCAGCCTGGGCCATGCCGCCGGCGAAAACGAGCAGCATGCCGAGCGGCAAGACCGAGAGGCAGCAGCGGTGGAAAGGTCGCAGAGTTGTCATACATCGATCTTTCTTCAATCGCTGAGAATCACGAAAAGGCAGGAAGTTAGGAAGGAAAAGTGCGATCCTCGGACGACCGCCATTTGTGTAGAACAGTTGTCTCAACTGTTCACTTTCAGGAAGGCAAACGTTGTTCTTGGTCCCTGAACAGTTGGGACAACTGTTCTACAATACCCTCAAGTTGAACGAACTCGCTCGTAACCAGCCAGTTTACGATAAACCACACACCGGAGTAAAGAACTGGATTGCGGCGTTGCGGCCGAGTCTCGTAAGGAGGGCGGGAACTTCGAGGGTGTTCTTTCCAGCGCGAAGGCTGGTGATTAGCCTGTTGGGCAGGTAGGCCATGAAGCGAACATCCCAAGCGTCCACCTCAGGTGTACACGCGCCCACTGCCGGCGGCTATTACCAGGCCGTCGATGCTGCCGCTGAACTTGGAATGACGATGGTCCAAGTGTTTTCGGAGAACTTTCAAGAAAACAGTGCGTCGAATGCCTAATGAAAATCAAAAACCCGCCACCGCAGTTTACATTGGGTCAGGCTGTTCGTGTCATTCTGAACGAACGAAATCGGACTCCTCACGAGGGGGTGATTCGCCAGATTGTTTGGCACTACAAGGATGGGTGCTACAACTTCTACCTGGAAGAACGAGGGAAGAAGATCTCGAAACGATACTTCGCTGATGACCTGGAATCTCTGTAGGAGAACAGCGCTTTGCCACTACTCGGTGCCCACATGTCCATTGCCGGCGGCTATTACAAGGCCGTCGATGCTGCCGCTGAATTCGAAATGAACGTGGTCCAAATCTTCACGAAGAACAACAATCAGTGGAGGGCGAAGCCGCTGACGGATGACGATGTGTCGGCGTTTCGCGGTGCACTGAAAGCCGGCGGCGTTGGCATGCCTGTGGCGCATAGCTCGTACCTGCTGAATGCGGCCAGCCCCAATCCGGAACTGTGGAAGAAGAGCTGCGATGGGCTCGTGGTCGAACTACAAAGGGCTACCCGACTGGGGCTGATTGGGCTGGTGATGCATCCCGGTTCGCACACCACTTCCACCGAAGCCGAGGGTTTGGCCAAAGTGGCCGAAGGAATCGATCGGGCGTTGGACGAAGTGCTGAACGAAGATGGTGCGTCCTGTCCGATATTGCTCGAAACCACTGCCGGCCAAGGGAGCAATCTAGGTTGGCGGTTCGAGCACTTGGGGGAGATCATTGAGCGGAGCCGGCATCCAGAACACCTGGGCGTCTGCCTGGACACATGCCATATTTTCGCCGCCGGCTATCCCATCAGCGAGCGGCGTGACTACCTGGCCACCATGAGGGCGTTCGACGCCGCAGTGGGTCTGGACCGCATTCGGGCCTTCCATCTCAACGATAGCAAACGCGAATTGGGGTCACGCGTCGATCGGCACGAACATATCGGTGAGGGGCATCTCGGGCTCGAACCCTTCCGACACCTGCTCAACGACCGCCGCTTCCGCAAGGTGCCAATGTACATGGAAACCCCCAAAGGGGAACGAGACGGCGAACAACTCGACGCGATCAACCTCGCCACACTCCGCGGTCTGGTCAAGTGAAGAGCTGTCGGGAAATGACTTCTTAGTACCTCACGAATCACTTCGAGAGCTGGAGAAACAACAATTTCACCGCGGAGAGTGCCGAGATGCGCAGAGAGAGAACGATCTACATTCTGCTTTGTCGAGTTGCTGATTCAGCAACAGCAAAACAATCGATGATCAAAACCCAGTCGAACACAGGCCGTGATTGAGCGGATTGGCTCATCCTCGCAGTTCTTTTCTGTGCCTCGGTGTTTTCGCTGTTCTCTGTGTCCAAATAAACTTCTTCTCTCAGGATTCCGATCTCGTATTCAGTCCACCAAGGCGCGGCAACTCGCGTGGGTACTCGATCAAAATGCCGTACTGCCGAGCTTCGTGATCGTTGGGGCGGAAATGGGGATGGATGGAAACGAGCCGAGCCCCGGCATTGAGGTGGAAGGCGAGTACCGGATCCACCAGCCGGCCTTGTGCGGACCGCAGGTGCACGTACTCTTCAATCGGCACCTCGGGATGCCGCTCGTAGGAGGCGGGGCGGGTGAATCCTAGAATTCGCTCCACGCCGGCGGCTTGCCAGGCCTGATCGATTTGCCAATCTACCAATCGCCTTCCCCAGCGTTTGCCACGGCCTGCTGCCGAGACGCCTACGCTGATGATCTGATAGATCTCCCCCTGCGGATGGTGCGAACGCGCGAACGAGCCGCCGTCGGTCAAGGCATCAAACGTCTTGGGGGCGGACTCGAAAAACCCTCTGGAGATCCGCTGGGAGAAGGTGACTCCCACCAGCTGGCCCTCTTGCACGGCAACCCATTGTCCCGTAGGGCAGGTGTTGATTCGCTGAGCGATCTGCTCGGCTCCACTCGCCAGATGCCGCCAACTTTGCTGTTCGACGATGGCCATTGCCGGCGCGTCAGCCACCACAGCCTGACGAATCTCTTCCATGGAATTCTCGCTCATGGCTGCCGGCCAACATCGTTGGTGTTGTGTAACCGCTACATACTGCTGTCAATATCCGTGTTTCGCAGCATGCCTGGCATTGATCCGTTCGGCAACTGTGTAGGCGTCAAAGATTCCGAAGATCCACACGCCGATAATCATCAGCGGTAGTGCAAATGTTAGGAACGTAAGGCCCGAAAGCCAAGCAGCCCCTTTAGCAGCACGGCGAGTTGCCGCGTTCCTGTGACGTGCTTCGTAATCCTGTTGTTGAGATAGCACGGTGCGCTTTTGACTAGGTGTGAGGCGCGCAAGATGTTCGGCCGGGATCTGGTCGGTTGAGTATCGCACTCCGTTGATGGTGATCCTGGGCTGAATGATTTCTTCTTCGTTTCCAGACATGGCGACTCCAACACCAAAGTGCGTCGCCAAAACGAAAATCGCAACCGGGATCGGCAGAAAGATCATCAACAACCCTTTGCCGATCTGCCCATTGTAGACCTGCCCGACTCCGACATAGAAGAACGAGAGCACCGCGGCCAGCCCTGAGTTCTTGGGGGCTTGGTATAGATACACGGACGTTTTGTTGGCCGCGGGTGCTGGTGCCGTCAGCGGCTGGACTGCCGCGGTGTTTGGCATGACCAATTCATTACCACATCGAGGGCAAGCCACGGTTTGGCCAGCGTATGCCCCATCGTCGAGAATTTCGCCACCGCAACTTGGACAATTGACTACGTTCATTGGTTCTCCCCCTTTTGAAATGACGTGTCCAGGCTACCGCGAGTTCACGCGGCAATCAACCATCAAGCGTCGATCATCGGTCTGCCGAGATCTGCCCACTCGCAATCCCGCGCGCGATGCGTACAATCAACCCGTGTGCCAGGCCCGGCTTGGTGGACTTAACTGAGATTCGATGGATAGCTCACTGAGGAGTTGCAGCGATGCCTAAACTAACGGTCGAAGGTGTTGGCGAGTTCGATGTGCCGGAGAACAAGCGGCTGGTTCTGGCCTTGAAGGAAGAGGCAGGGCTCGAGCAGTTGCACGCCTGTGGCGGAAACGCCCGCTGTACGACCTGCCGGGTCGAGTTCATTGACGGCGAGCCGGACAAGATCACCGAAGCAGAGAAGAGCGTGTTGGCCGCGAGAGGGTTGACCGGGGTGCGCCTCAGTTGCCAGTTGCTTTGCGAGCAGGACATGAGCGTGCGTGCCAACAGTCTGCTACCAGGCAGCGGTCGGGCAGACTGCGGTGGTGAGCCTGCGGCGGAGATCACTCCTCCTCCCGCCTGGACCGAAAAATAGGTAAAGCCAAAGCATCGACCCGTTGGGCGCGCAGATTCGCTTTCGAGGAAATCTAGCTTAGCTCCATAGAAAGGAAGCCATGGCTCCTGCGACACCCCCCGGCGGACGCCGCCGCGTGGTCATTCTAGGAGGCGGGTTTGCCGGTCTCGTGGCGGCTCAGAATTTGCGCCGTGCACCGGTGGACGTCACCTTGATTGACCGGCGGAACTTCCACCTGTTCCAGCCGCTGCTGTATCAGGTGGCGACCGGAGAACTCTCACCTTCCAACATTGCCGCGCCACTGCGGGAAACGCTTCGCCGACAGAAAAACGCCCGCGTGCTGCTGGCCGAAGCTGTTGGTTTTGACATGGACAATCGTCAGGTGCTGCTGGCAGATGGCAGTCTCCCGTTCGACGTTTTGATTGTCGCTACCGGTGCCAGGCATCAGTATTTTGGGCATGACGAATGGGCGCAGGTGGCGCCAGGACTCAAGACCGTTGAAGACGCCGCCGAGATTCGCCGTCGGGTGTTGATGTCCTTCGAGCATGCCGAGCGAAGCAGCGACCCTGCAGAAATTGCCGCCTGGCAAACGTTCGTGATTGTCGGCGGAGGGCCGACCGGTGTGGAAATGGCCGGCGCTTTGGCAGAACTCGCCCGCAATACGCTCCGGGACGAATTTCGAAACATCGATCCCAGGCACACGCGATTGATTCTCGTGCAGGGTGGAGAGCGGATCTTACCGCCGTTCCCCGAGAAGCTTTCGCAAAAAGCCACCGAAGCGCTCCGGCGCCGCAACGTGGAAGTTTGGACGGGTGCCCGAGTCACCAACATTCTGCCAGACCGCGTGACCGTGCATCATGGTGACCGGGATGAAGAAATCCGCACACGAACGGTGATTTGGGCGGCGGGAGTTCAGGCCTCGCCGTTAGGGGCCCTGCTGGCCAAAGGAACCGGCGCGCAGCTGGATCGGGCTGGCCGCGTGATCGTGCAACCAGACATGAGTCTGCCAGGCCATCCCAATGTCTACGTGGCAGGTGACCTGGCCAGCTTCAGCCATCAAGATGGCAAGCCGCTGCCGGGTGTTGCTCAGGTTGCCATGCAGCAAGGCCGGTACATTGCCAAGATTATTGCTTCTGGACCATCGGCCAGCGAAAAGCCATTCCGCTATTTCGACAAAGGGAGCCTGGCGATGATTGGCAACGGTTCTGCCGTGGCGAGCATTGGCAACTTCAAGCTGAGCGGTTTGATTGCCTGGTTTGTCTGGCTGGCCGTGCATTTGCTGTACCTGGTCACGTTTGGCAATCGCTTGCTGGTGGCCATGCAGTGGTTTACCAACGTCATCACGCGCGGACGGTCTTCGCTCTTGATTCCAGAGTACGAACCCACCGCACAGGGCGAATTCAATCACGCCACGACCACCACGTCGCCCGACGCGCACCATCCGCAAGCAGCGATGGCGAAGCCTGCATCCGAAGAAGGCAAAGCCTCGTAGAATGCCTGCACTCGAGGCCGGCAGGGGGATGTTTTTTAGGGAAAACATGACCGATTGGCCTGGGTTGATGTTTGTCCTATTGACTCCAAGCGTCAACTTTTGTTTAAGACGCCCCACACAAAGCGCGAAAGCCGAAGTGGTGCGCGCAATGCCGCGAGTTCAAACGAGGTAGGACCGCGAACCAATATGAGCTTCTGCTTACCTGCAGGAACCCGCTCCCGTTGGTCGCTAAAAACTTGACTCACAATGATCAAACTCTTCCCCTTACGGGGTCCACAACATTCAATCTTCCAGATCGCCTTGCTGGTGGTCGTGCTGCTGGCCAGTGGTTGCCAGCGGATGCGGCAACAGCAGACGAATCAAGAACTGCTTGAACTGGAGAACTTCCAGCTCGAAATGCAGCTGGACGAGGCTCTGTACGAACTCAAGCAAGCGCAAATGTGCTGCGCGGCCGCCGACAAGAAAGACGAAAAAGAAGACGACAAGGCGGATGAGCCCACCCCGGCAGACTCGTCAGTTCCAGACATTGACCTGGGTGATCCCAGTCCGCCACCAAAGTTCGAAGTGCCTCCCAGTCTGCCGGACTTCCCGGATGTGACTCCGCCAAATGCCGATGTCGGCCCGGTCAAAGAGGCCCGCCAGGAAATTCATGATCGCCATGTGGCTGAGATCCACATCAACGGTGCCATCACAGGCGGGATTGACAAGGACGAGCGACCGGGTGACGAAGGGGTAGAAGTTGGCGTGGAGTTGTTGAACTCCGAAGGACAAAAACTCGCCATTCCAGGCTCAGTAGCCGTGGAATTGTGGGATCACACCACGCCGCAACCCAAACATGTTGCCCGCTGGGACCTCAAGCCAGGCGAAGTGGCTGCGCGATTCAAGGCCATTGGCGACCAACCGGCCGTTTACCTGGCCTTGGACTGGCCACGGACCCGCCCCAAGGCCAATGATTTGCGGGTTTATGTTCGCTACACCGCTCCGGACGGTCGCCGGCTCAAGGCAGATGCTCCGTTGAGCGTGCTGCTGACCGGACGCCGACCGCAGCGTTGGTCACCCTCTCCCAAACATTGGGAAGAGCGGGTTCGGGCACTTGTGCCGGTACGTCCAGCCACGCACCATGCCGGAACCAGGGCTCCCTCTTCGGTGCGAACTGCGGACGGTCGGTCGGTCTTGAATCGGTCAGAGAACGTCTCACCACCGCGGCGAGAAACTCCCCGCCCACAAGCTGCAAACTCGCAGACCGAGGACGCCCCGCGTCGTTTGCGTCGGGCGACGGATGATCTGATTCGCTCTTTAGAACAGGCGGTCGGCGACGAAGCTCCCACGGAGTTACAACCTCCGCATCCCGCCGATGGCGGAACGAGTCGAAGCGAACCGTCCGAGCCGGGCGCTTTTTCGGAACTCTTCACACCGGTGCAACGCGTCGAGCATCGCGAGGAACTCTCGCCGCGACAACCGCAACGAGACTGGAACACCGAGGCTCAACGCCAGATGCGAGCAGCTCCCACCGTCGAGACGCCGGCAGCCTCCCCGTCACAGCAAGTGCCGAAGTGGTCCCCATTCAGAGATGAATAGCGATCTCCACATCACGCAAGCCGGGTGGTATTTACTTGGCTGTGGTCTTGTCTACTCGGTTGCGTCCCTTGCCGTTCCCGCTCTACAATCCGTGGAAACATGACTGGCCAGGATGCCGTCCTCTTTCCCTTAGATGAGCGAAGAACTTTGAGGACCACGGACAAGATCTACATCATCGGCATTGGCGACGATGGGTTGGGCGGAATCACCCAAAACGCGCGGAACTTGATCGAGTCCGCGGAGGTCCTGGTGGGGACCTCAAGTTCGCTCAGCCTGGCACCTGGCGAGAAGCAGCATGTGGTGGTGGGGGAGAATCTTGACGAAGCGGTCGCGGCGCTCGAGAAGCTCTCTTCCCAAAAGGCCGTGGTACTGGCTTCCGGCGATCCCTTGTTCTACGGAGTTGCCCGCTACCTGTGCGACAAGCTCGGAAAAGACCGATTCGAAGTATTGCCGCATGTAAGCAGCATGCAGTTGGCGTTTGCCCGAGTCAAAGAAAGCTGGGACGAAGCGTACCTGACCAACCTTTCGAATCACAAGCTGCCTGCCGTGTTGGAGCGGATTCGGGTGGCCGAGAAAGTAGGACTGTTTACCAGTGGCGAACAGTCCCCTTCAGCCGTGGTTGCGGCATTGCTCGAGCGAGGCATTGACTACTTCACGTGCTACGTCTGCGAGAACCTTGGTTCTCCCGACGAACGGGTCACGCAAGGCGAGCTCACCGAGTTTACCGACCAGACCTTCTCTCCGATGAATGTGATGATTCTGGTCCGCAAGCCAGATCTGCCGGATCGGCCCAGCGATACCCTAGGGCATCGGTTATTCGGCAACCCGGACGAAGCGTTCCTGCAGTCGAAACCCAAACAAGGCTTGCTCACCCCTGCCGAAGTTCGAGCCATGGCTCTGGCGCAGCTGGACGTGGGACCTATGAGCGTGGTTTGGGATGTGGGGGCCGGGAGTGGCTCGGTAGCGATCGAGGCCGCACAAATTGCGCGGGATGGCACTACCTACGCTATTGAAATGGACCCGGATGACCACGAGCTGATTGTCCAGAACGCCAAACGGTTTGGGCTCCCCAACCTGGTTGCCATTCTCGGCAAAGCCCCCGACGCCTGGGCGGATCTACCTGACCCAGATGCGGTCTTTGTCGGCGGTACTGGGCGTGAGATCAAGCGTATGGTCGAGGCTGCCTACGACCGCCTCCGCCCCGGCGGCCGACTGGTTGCCAACGTGGCGAGCATTGAGAACGTTGGCGAAGTGCACGCGGTGATGCACCAGCGCAATCCGGACGTCAAGGTCTGGATGATCAACCTGGCCCGCGGCACGTTCCAGTTGGAGCGGATCCGCTTTGACGCCCTCAACCCCACATTCTTGCTGGCCGCGGTCAAACCGGCGTGATAACCGGCGATTGGTCTTTGCAACATCTGGCGGATTGGTGAATACAACCAGCGGTGGTTGCAGGGGCTAGAGTTCCCCTGTCGCGACGTCACGGTCACTTGTGGCTTTTTTGAAACTGCTCAGGGCTCAAAAGTCGATTCGTGCGTTCATCCCACGCAGGTTCGGGGTATCCCTCGAAGAGAGAATGGAGACAAAGTGCCGCGTGGTAAGGAAGTATCCCCCAGAGTTTGCGTTCCTTATTGGTTTTGCAAGCGGTGCGAACGATCTGATGTAGCAGTTTTTCGATTGGATCCGATGTATGCCCCATATCGCGAACCTTCCAAATCGCACGGACAGCAATGCTTTTCATCGGAGTTTCACCACATCTGCGCTTGGGCCGATCACGCTCCCATTCGGAAAGTTTTGACAGTTTGCGCACCAGGTCGAGCATGGGGACGACCGAACTTTTCCCAATTCGCTCAAGCTCATCAAGCGCGCAATTGTTTCCATAAGAGGGACGGTCGGATTCCAGAAACGTCTTGTCCAATTCGGAGGGTTTTCCCTTGGCCCGGCGATTCAACTCCAAGATCCAGAATGAAATCTGCTTACCGACTGGAAGCTTCCTGATTCGCTTGACCAACGCATCTCTACGATCATCGTCTGTTTCTTCATCAACCAGATGATCCCGTGGCGCGTTTCGGCTGAGCTTGACCTGCTCACTTGGTTTGTGAGTCTGAGGCCAACCCCAATGATCATCGAACTCTTCAACGCTCAAAAATGCATCGTCTGCGAGCGGCAGCGGTTCAAGACTTCCGTCGTCTCGCAATTGAATCATGGTGTCGCGGAGCATCTCACCGATGACTTGAGCGATGGAGCCATGCGTATGCGTCTTCTGATCTACCCGTAACGATGTGCCGTCGAGAAGCACCAACTCGCTGGGTTTGTTAGCGTACCATGCGTCAATCAAAGAGCACCATTTGGGGAAATGAAGCATGGTCGTTTCTTCATTAATGTGCACCGTCCACTCGCCGTCGATATTCGCGTCAGGACGTGTATCGAAGACGAGTGCAAAGTAGCCCGTCTGTTCGAGATAGTAGCCCAAGGTGACGAGCTGAATGAGAGCGTCGTCTTCGCCAGGCCCATCGTTTTCGTAAATGGCATACTCTTGGATTCGCTGCAGGATATAACGGCGAATCTTCTTTTGGTCCTTCACCAGATCGACTTTCATGAATCCTCATCCAAACTAATGACCTGTTCACCGAGCCACGGCGAACAATGTTGACTGATTTCAGAACCCGCGCGGCTGCGAACTCGGAGTGAGCGAAAGTTCTCTGGCAGCGGCATCATCTTGTCACCGAGAACAAATTCATTACTTTTTCTCTGTGGCCTCGGTGATCTCTGTGGCTCAATCGACTCACTCAGGATTCCGAGTTCAATGGCAGCCTACCCCGCGCCTGTCCCGAGGCGACTGCAACTGACTCTTCGGTTGGTTTCGTGCCAGCGCTAGATGCCCTGGGCTCCGCTACGCATATTTCTCTCGCAGTCTGCGGGCGGCCTCGACTTCGTTCTTCAACTTGATGTAGACCTCGTCAATGCTGACCTTGGCGGCAGAACCTGGAGCAAACCCGCACTCGGGGTTGAGCGTGATTCTCTCTGGCGCGACGAACTCCAAGGCCTTCTCGACCCGGCCCATGATCGTCTCGACCGAGTCGATTTCGCCAGGCAGGCAACTCACGCAACCCAATCCGATTTCGACATCTTCCGGCAGTTCGCGGAAGACAGACATCTCGCCAGATCCAGGCGTCGTGAACTCCATGGTGATGTGGCCCACGCTCAGTCGCCGCAGTTGCGGCATGATGGGCTCGTAGCCTCCTTGATGTTGTGCCTCGCCACGCGCCCTGGCACCGGCGCGGCGACAGAGATGAACGGCCAATCGCACATCGTCGAAATCGGCCACTACCTGATTGTCCATATCGACGGCGAAATCAGCCGCGCGATCCGGATCTTCGTAACTCGCTCGAACGTTCGGATCGACAAACAAGCAAAGGTGCGGGTCATCGACCTGAATGATCGAAACCCCCTCATCCCGCAGCAGTTCGATCTCGCGGCGCAGGATGGGCACGCAATCCTGGACAAAGGCTTCTCGCGTGGGATAGGCTTTGGACGACGCGGCAGCATCCCACATCCGTTCGCCCAGCAACGCCGGGGCTGGTAGCGTTGCCTTGATCTGACGATCGGTCAACGTCTTTAGGAACTTGACTTCCTTGGCGATAAACCCTGGCTCCTTCGGACTCAGGCGGTCGACGACGACCGTCCATGGTCGGCCATCGGCCGGATTGAGACTTAGCTCGAAGCCGTGGGCCAATTCGGCGATCACACCGATGTACGACTTCCTCCACCATTCGCCATCGGAAATGACGTCGAGCCCTGCCGCCTCTTGCAAGGCCACCACAGATCGAATCGCCGAACTCATCAGTCGCTCGTAATCTTCGTCAGAGAACGGACTGCCGTCGGCGATCAGGTCCTTGACAAACTCATGCCGCGGCAGGGAGCCAATGATTGACGCGGGAAAGAGCACTTGGTTAGACATGTCACTTCTCCAAATGGCGGGAAGTCCAGAAATTTCGGGCGTACTCGAAGTCCTGCTGCGTATCGACTTCGATATACCCGCCTGGCGTATCGTGGTGTGCGATGCGTTGGCCGGTTTCGATCATGTCTTGCAACAGGTGAATCAGATAGGCTTTTTCAAAGACCTTGGCTTCGCGGAAGGGTTTTCCTGCAAACGCTGCTCGCTGCCGATGGTAATGTTCGCGAAACGCAGCCGCACCTGCGGTGGAAAATTTGGCAAGTCCGATGAACTCGCCATGTGCTTGAGCTTCGTCGATCTCGCGATGGACACGCGTGACCTGGCCGTTCGAAACCGTGACTTTCTCGGCGTCGTCACTTGGATGTTCCGTGCGATGTTCGTACCGCACGAGCCATTCGCTATCGACCCCTAAGGCAATCTCGGCATCACTTTGGGCAACTTGTGCGACAATCTGTGGTGTGAAGAGCACATCGGAGTAGCAGCAAAGAAACGGCTCATCCATCAGATCTTCGGCATACAGCAGCGAGGCAAGAATGTTGTTGTTCGGCCAATCGTCATTATGGCGAAACGTGAACTGCGGGTAGTCTTGCTGCACGAGTTCGATACGATATCCGCCGATGAAGACGATCTCGTCGATGCCATTTTGACGAAATGCGTCCGTGGCCCAATCGAGCATTCTTCGCCCAGCGACTTCGGCATAACACTTGGGGGTGTCAGCGGTGGTTGGCATCAGCCGGCTCCCGCGTCCCGCTCCAATGATGATAGCTCTCATCTGTTCGACGCTCCAATATTGATCAACCTTGCTTCCCACTTCGGTCAGCCGTAGCGTTCCACAACAATCCAGCGGCCACGGCGGCGCCGAGTGCCCACGCTGCCCAAATGAAGATTGCTCGTTGCCATCCATAGGCGTCGAGCGTCCGCCCCGTAAAGTAGTCGCCCGAAGCGGCTCCCACGTAGCCCAAACAGTTGACGAATCCAGCTGCGGCCGCGGAAGTACCACGACGGGCAAGGTCCGCCGGTGCGGTGCCAACCAGCAACACTTGAGGTCCATAGATGCAAAAACCAATGCAAACGAGCAAAAGAATCGTCGCTGGAACACTCGTCCGAGCCACGTAATCATACGTGAGGCTCAACAGCGCGAGGGCGATCAAGAGCAGGCAGGTGACCGGCGCGCGGCGACTGCCAAAGAAGCGATCCGTCGCCCAGCCTGCGACATACGAACCGGCCACTGCTCCCAGCGGCAGGATCGCGTACTTGAGCGCCGCGAGTCCAACGCCTGTCTCTTGGACTTCTTTGAGATGCGTCAATCCCCAGTCCAAGAATCCGTATCGGCACGCATTCAACAAGCCGAGCGAAGTTCCGAGCAGCCACAATGCCGGATTCGAGATTGTGATTAGAAAGTTCTCGAACACGGAATTTCCAGGATCGTTTCGAGGTCCAAGCGTGACCGGTGGCGACGTTTCGCCTGGGTCCGGATCGCCATCCTGATCGGGTGGATGTTCGCGAAGAAATAGCAGCATGCCGACGGCGGCGAAGATCATAATCCCGGCCGGAACCCACAAGGCACCGCGCCAGCCGAACGTTTGTGCGGCGTATCCGGACACCAAGAACGTTGCGGCGGCCGTGACTTGATAGCCAGTTCCAACAAACCCAATCACTTTGCCCCGGCGGTGGACGGGGAACCAGTTGACCAGCACCCTGACGCATGGGGTCCAGCCCAGTGACTGTGAGTATCCGTTGCACGCCCAAATGAAGACCAGGAAGTAGAGCGCCGTGCCGAATCCGAACAGGACATTCAACGCTGCCGTGCCCAGCATCCCAATCGCCAACAACTTGCGCGGTGAGATCTGTTCGGAGAGCTGCCCATTGACCAACTGCCCCACGGCGTACGCGATTTTGGTCGCGCCGAGTATGTAGCTGACTTCCGTCGCCGTCAGTCCCAGACCACCGGCATCAACGGACGCCTTCAATCCTGGCACGGCCGCGGAGATGTTCGTGCGACAAAAATAGAACGCGCCGTACGCAATCCAAATGGTCCACATCAGCGAGTTCTCGCCGTGATGCGAGCGCGAAGTCGGTTCGGAGACTCGGGCAGAAGTGGTCACAGGGGTGTCACTGCAGAAGGAGCGTTGTCGGTTGCAAAGTGTGAATGGTATGGCATCGCGCCGTCAATTGCCATCAAGGAACCCAATGCCGAACCGTTGTGTCCGCTGTTCACCTGCAGAAGGACCCGGAACGATTTCGTAGTCCGTGAACAGTTGAGACAACTGTTCTACATTGCCGTCGCCGCGATTTCCCCGAAAAATGAAAACCGGTTGCATCCTGAGGCGGAAGCGACGAAGCTGGAAGCCGTCCCTAGTTCCCTGGCTCGTATCACTCATTGGGAGCCTCTTGGTGAGATTCTTCTGCCGTTTTGCACTGCTGATAGCCTCCGTCTTTACAACCGTCTCCGCTTCGTCCGCAGCCGAGCCGAAGCCCAATATTGTGGTGATCATGGCAGATGACTTGGGATACGGCGATATTGCCTGCCTCAACCCAGCTGGCAAGATTGCCACGCCGCATGTGGACCGACTCGCGCAGCAAGGCATGGTGTTTACCGATGCGCATACGAGTTCTTCGGTTTGCACGCCAACTCGCTACGGTTTGCTTACAGGGCGTTACAATTGGCGTTCGCCTCTCAAGCGAAGTGTGTTGTGGGGGTACTCGCCGAGACTGATC
This sequence comes from uncultured Planctomycetia bacterium, assembly GCA_942492195.1. GTDB lineage: Bacteria > Planctomycetota > Planctomycetia > Pirellulales > S012-138 > CALOEH01. The sequence continues at coordinate 21,063 of CALOEH010000114.1, forward strand.
GAACCGGACCGCCTCACGCTGCCTGGCCTGCTCAAACAGCATGGGTATCGCACCGCTTGCGTCGGCAAGTGGCATCTCGGCATGGATTGGCCCTTGGCGGATGGCGGAATTGCGTCGAGCGACAAAGATGGGTGGAAGGTGGACTACACCGCGCCGATCGCGAATGGGCCGCTGTCCGTAGGGTTCGATTACTTCTACGGCATCAGTGCGTCGCTGGATATGCCTCCGTATATCTACATTGAGAACGATCACACCGTCGGCCTGCCAACAGTTGAAAAAACCTGGATTCGCAAAGGGCCTGCGGAGAAGGATTTCGAAGCCATCGACGTGCTTCCCAAGATCACGGAGAAAGCGGTTTCGTTCATTGATCTTCAGTCGCAGCAAGGGGCCGGACCCTGGCTCCTGTACGTTCCGCTCAATGCCCCGCACACGCCAATCTTGCCAACCGCCCAATGGCAAGGAAAGAGCAAGCTCAACCGCTACGGTGATTTTGTGATGCAGGTGGATGACACCGTAGGGCGATTGCTAGAAGCACTGGACCGCAACGGCGTGGCCGACTCGACCCTGGTGATCTTTACCAGCGACAACGGATGTTCGCCGCAAGCTAACTTCGCCGAACTTGCCAAGTTGGGGCACAACCCTAGCTATGTCTTCCGGGGACACAAGGCCGACATCTTTGACGGAGGGCATCGGGTTCCCTTTGTGGTCCGCTGGCCCGGCCAGGTCAAAGCGGGCAGTTTTACCGACCAGACGGTCTGCCTGACCGACATCTTTGCCACAGCCGCCGCTGCCGTCGGAGTCGAGTATCCTGACAGCGCAGGCGAAGACAGTGTTAGCCTGATGCCAGTGTTGCTGGATGCCACCCAGCAAGATCCCTTGCACGAAGCCGTAGTGCACCACTCGATCAACGGATCCTTCGCGATTCGAAAAGGGAACTGGAAACTGATCCTTTGCCCTGATTCCGGAGGCTGGAGTTTTCCACGCCCTGGCAGTCCTGCGGCCAAGAAGCTTTCTGGAGTGCAGCTCTTCGACCTGGCCCAGGATATTGGAGAGCAAACCAACCTGGCAGATGCGAACCCCAAGGTCGTTGCCGAACTGACCGCTCTGCTAGAGAAGTTCGTCGAACAAGGACGTAGCACACCAGGCGAACGACAATCGAACACGGGTGATGTCAACATTCAGAATTAATGTAAACAGTTGTCTCAACGTTTCTCGATCCAAGAACGATCTCTGCCGCGTGAACGGCTGGGACAGATCTTTCCTAGAATGCATCTTGCGCGGTAAGACCTCGAACCAATTTGAGCTTCATTTCAATCTTAACCCAAAGCGTCAGCGAGGAAGCATGACAGGTGATGTCGCCACGGTAGTCATCACAACGGAGCGTGATGACTACTTTTCCGTTGGTGGCTGGAAACTTGACTCAAATGGAACGAGTTCTCTCCGTTAAGGGGTCTAACGAGGTAGGACACCGTTAGAATTTGGAACAGACATGAAAACGCTCCCCCCAGCGGCCAATTTCTGCCTGATCGCGCTGGTGCTGATGGTGGTCGATGCGTGCCTGCCCAGGCTGCTGGACCATTCTCCACATCCAGCCGTGGTGGGCGGCGCCGCCGGGGTGTTGCTCGGCCAGATCAATTTGATTGCCGTGTGGGGGGCCATGGCCGCGCTGCCGCTGCTGATTCGGATCCCAGGCTCGTTGCTGCTGGTGAGCTGTGTGGTGGGGGCTATCGTGCTGGGTGATACGATGTCGAGCGCTGTGATCTTCGGAGTAGAGTTCCACTTCAATCGCACGCACGCGGCCCTCGCAGCGGCATGCTTTGCGGCTCAATTCGTTGGGCAGTATCCACTGTTTTTGACGATGGAAGCCGGAGGATGGAAACTGCTGGGGCCAAAGGTCAACGCGGCCACCATGGCGAATCGCCAGTTCAGCGTGAGGCAGTTGATGGTGGCCGTCGCACTCTGGGGGGCCGTGTTTGCGTTAGGGCGTGCGGTCTTCGTCCAACGAGATCAGTTCTCTTCAGAACTCCATCAGGCCCTGTCGTCTGATGGGCTCCTCAATGCGGTGATAATCGTGTTGTGTATCGACTTCGTATTCCTGGCACCTCTTGTTCGACGGGCGTTTCGGCTCCAGGCCATCTCGCCTGAGGTGCGAGGCTTGATCACCGGTTGTCTAACCATCTCGCTGCTGGCACTGATCCCACTTCTCTCGTACCTGATCTACTTTTCTGCCTACGTGCTTGAGTTTGAGCAAATCTTCGCTCTCCTGGTATTCGCCTTGTTCCACGCACTGACGCTTGGCGGGGTGTTGATGTACCTTTGCAGTCTGGGATTTCGCTTGGAACAGACCAAGTCACGCCAAGAGCGTTGACCCGACGGACATTGAAGCGCATATCGTGCTATCACGTCGAACATGACGCGGTCGCATGCAGGCGAAACATGCTTGGATTGGCCTGCCAGCCCACTTCCGGACCCACTTTCTTGAATCGCGAAGAAACCATCCAGCGCTCGCTTGTGGACCCTCCGACTGCATCTCTTGGTAGCGCGGCCCGCGGCCGGAGAGTCTTCGTGCTTTGACGCGGCAACCGGGTTATCATTTTAGACGAGAGTAGGTTGATCACACTGAGTCAAGTTGGCAGCGACCAACGAGAAAGTCGTCTTCACTCTCTGTCGTGACGAAAACCGTGTCATCTCGCGTCATGCAGGGCGTTGTTGTCCGTGAGCGGAAGCTCAAACTGTTCGCCTGCGGTCGGTCCCCATTCAAGCAAACATGGAGCTTTGTATCCCATGCCTTCTATTGGCTTCCGCCACATGTCGAGCATCTGTCCGCTGTTGATGCTCACTTGCGTTTTGATGGGAAGCAGGCTCGCCAGCGCAGAGGAGACAGCGCTCACCCAGCACTGGCTGTGGTCGAAAGCGCATGTCATTCCCTACGAAACCACCAGCGAACAGAGTGGCTACTTTTCCATCATCGAAGGCAAGAACCACCGGGTTTACATCGGTACGGCCAAGTATGGCGAGAATGCCTTCAGTCCAACGGCAAAGGATTTAGGCCGGAGAATTTCGTAGGGATGCAGCAGGGTCCTATGGAGGCTCAGATAAAGCGATTAGAGACCGAAACGGTAAAGGGTTACAAGTGCGATAAGTATTTGTTCACCTTTAAGAATAAAGAAATGCGCACCATGACGCAGTGGTTTGCCATAGAGCTTGGTTATCCAATTAAAATAATAAATACGTCGGATATAGTGGGTGAGGTAATAACAGAATTACAGAACATCAACACAGCAAGTGTCCGAGACGATCTTTTCATCGTTCCATCGGATTACCAGGAAATAAACGATTCGCAGATACCTCAAATGCCCGTTGAGAATCAGTGATCCAGCGGATTTATGGATTTATCCTCCTGGCGATTTTTT
>CALOEH010000115.1:0-6989 GCA_942492195.1 uncultured Planctomycetia bacterium
CCTGTTTGCGGGAGCTATGCTTTGTGGATGTCCAATTACCGTCGTGCACATATCCCTGGTGGGACGTTTTTCTTTACCGTGAAAACGGAACACAACACTCCGGTCTTTGCCGGAGCAACAGTTCGTGGCCCTGTTGGGAGAGGTGATTCGAGAAGTAATGCAACTCTGGCCATTCGAGATCAAGGCGATCGTTCTTTTCCCCGATCACCTGCACGCCATCTGGTCTCTGCCACCAGGAGATGTGGACTATCCCAAACGGTGGGGCTGGCTGAAGAAAGAATTTACAAAACGATACCTGGAACTCGGCGGTCACGAACAATCGACGTCATCATCACGAAAACGGTATCGCCGCAGAGGTGTCTGGCAACGACGATACTGGGAACATACGATAAGATGAGGATGACTCCGAAACGCATTTTGACTACGTCCACTGGAATCCAGTGAAACACCAATACGTTTCCTGTCCCGTCGATTGGCCCCATTCCTCATTTCACCGCTGGGTTGCAAAAGGCGTGTACCAAGAGAATTGGGGATGCGGTCACAAGGAACCATTTGCAATCAAACTGTCACCGCACGATTGTGGCGAGTGAACGGTACGCACAGCGTACCCTACATTGCTGGCAGCCTACCTCCCAGCGTTGGCCATTTCGGCAGATCGAAAAACGAGGTTGGCAGCATCGACAGGCAAAGCCATGAAACTCTATTCGTACGTCGGTCCAGCCGAGATCCTTGCCCGAGTCGCACAATCACCGTCTGGCACGGCGATCGAGTCACCATCCGATTTGGCAGCGTGGTTACAGCGGTCTGGTGCCAGCCAAGGCGATGGGGTTGTCACCTTCATCGTCAATGAGGGCGGAGTTCTTACGATTGCCGACCGCCGCTCTGAGCACGTTGCATGTGCTCGCGGCAAGCCTGTGTTGTCGGCCGGCGAAATGACCTTCTCGATGTTCGAATCGCCAGTGAGTGTCATCACCGCTACCAACCAATCCACGGGATACTGCCCCGAACCGTCATCCTGGCCGGTAGTCGCGGCAGCGTTGGAAGCAGCCGGCATCGACCATCCAGTAGATTTCACGACCAAGTTTGAGTTCAGGCGTTGCACAAACTGTGGACAGATCAACCTTTTGAAAGACCACTGGTTTCAGTGCGAGGTCTGCGAGTCTAAATTGCCGGAAGAATGGAACTTCGATGCGATCGGGCACCAGCAGGACGTGCAGCGTTCGGAGGAGTAGAACGGAATCATTCGAGCCACCTGCGCCTAACCTTCAACATTGCCTGGAACGCTTCTAAATATTGAACGACTTCTCTTCGATAGGGAATCTGACTTGCTAGGGCTGGACGAAGTACAAGCGGTTCTGAATCACTTCTCCGCGGCGAGGGTATCGGTGGAGTCCCTGGATGACCATCAGTGCGGCATTGCGATCTTGGCCAATCAGGTTGTGGCCGGTTGGTTTCTCGAGCGTCGGCACGTGATAGGCCACCGCGGGATCATGGGGGATGGGCTCGCTGAATTGATACGTTTGCCCAAGATCGGCGGTTTCCACAAACAGGTAACGAACCGTCTCCGGCTTGATGCGCGGAGCCCCTGGCACGCCAAAATCTTCGAGAGGTGCCATGGGGAGCAACATTTGAATCCGGCCGTCGGTGGTGATGCTCATGCCGCCACGAGCTCCCAGCGCTCCGTAGCCAGGCATCCCCTTGTCGAGCGCTGCCGCAAGCGGCAACTGCGTCCAACCGCCTGCTCCGTCTGGTGTGACCAAATGAGCCCGACCCGGCTTGGGTTCGTGTTGCGTGTACAGCACAAACGGCTGACCAGAACGGTTCACCATGAGGCCCCCTAGCCGGAGCATCGGCTTGGGCATTGTCTGTGCCCGAGGGTTCAGGTTGACTTCAATAGGGTCCAGGTTGGGTGTGTAGGTTTCGCCTTCGATCATGGTTCCATCGGATCGCTGCCAGGTTGTTCCGTAGTCCGCGCTGACCATGTAGAGCACGGCCTGATGCAGCCCCCGGTCCTTGTAAACGCCAGGCCCTTCGTACACATCGGCCGCAAAGTGCAATTGCTTGCCGTCTGGTCCCCAAGCGAGTGCGGAATTGTAGCCAGCGTACCCACCGCGGTACTTTGGTTCGCGTTCCAGAATCAAAGGGCGGTGCTTCCACGACTCAGTGCCGGGTTGCTTCACATACAAGTCGACGCCAGTCCGCCCGTTGCCAGAACCCGCAGGCCGGACCGAAAGAACCAACGTGTTGTCGGCACCGCAGACCAACGAAGGGTAGGTTCCTCGCCCAAACTTCTCGAGCTTGGTCCAAGCTGAGATATCGTTCGGCTTCACGCTCCTGCGATATCCCAGCGGCGTGTTGTGCCCTCCAATGATCACGTGCAGGTAGCCGTCACGGTCAGCGGTCATGACCGGTCGGGCGTGGTTATCCACACCAGGCCCCAACTCCACGGCGTCAGACCATTTGCCGCTGGCACGGTCCCAAGTTTGGGCAAAGGAGCGATACCCTGCCGAGGTGGAAGCCTGCCAGACAACATGAGTTTTTCCGTCCAGGGTGACGATTTTGTTGCCAATTCCGGCAGTTCCCCGTTCGCTCGCTGTTTCAGAAATGAGCGTTGGCTCCGCGGCTTGACTGGTCAAAGAAAATACGAGCGCAGCAAGAAAACTCAAGTAAACCGCAGGGCGAAACATGGGAGGATTCTCCGGCAAGCGAATCAGTCAGAAAGGATCTGGTTTCCCAGCCTATCGCAGGGTTGGCAGCGGTTCAAATGGTGGCCAGAAAAACGCCGAACCGAGTTCTCTGAATTGGCCGGTTCGCGCTGCCCCTTGAGATTCGTAGAATCAAAGCCGGATTGCAATTCCTCCCCTTTCTCCCGACCAGGATACCTTGGGCATGACCACGCCCCCCGAAACTACCCCCGCCCCTTCAGTTTCCACAAACGCCGAGACTGCCGCGCGGCTGCGTTGGCAAAAGTTCCCGGTTCTTGATGACGGGTTTGTTTGCCTGGTCGACGTGATGGGGGACGACGGGCGCCGTCGTGCAAGCTGCACGCGTGAGCTACGGCGAAGGAACCAAGAAGGTCTCAGATGACCGAGGCTTGATCCGCTACCTGATGCGGCACCGGCATTCGACTCCGTTCGAAATGGCCGAGATCAAGCTGTTGGTTCGAGTGCCAATGGATACCTGGCGGCAATGGATTCGCCACCGGACCGCGAATGTCAACGAGTACAGCACGCGGTACTCGCTGGCCATTGATGCCGCCCAAGAGACGCCGCCCGAAGAATGGCGAGTTCAGGCGAAGAGCAACCGCCAGGGGAGCGATGGTTATCTGGAGCCTGACGTGGGGCAAGCGTTGACGGAGCAGGAAGTAGAATTCCACCGCCAAGCGCGTCAACTCTACGAAGACCGTATTGCTCGTGGTGTGGCTCGCGAGCAAGCCCGCAAAGACCTGCCGCTGGCCACCTACACCGAAGCTTACTGGAAGGTGGACCTGCACAACCTACTGCACTTTCTCTCACTGCGGATGGACTCGCACGCCCAGCAAGAAATTCGCGACTACGCCAAGACCATTGGCGAGCAAATTGTGCAACCGTTGTTCCCGCTGGTTTGGGAAGCGTTCAGCGATTATCGCCTGGGCGGGATGTTTCTCACCCGCCTGGATTGTGGAGTGATCGTTCGGTTGCAACAGCGGTTGGCCGAGCAAGGGGGCGGGGTGGCCACGGACGAAGACTTTTTGGCCTGCCAGGATCCCACCTGGCAAGACCTCAAACGTTGTCGCGAACGGGACGAGTGCCGGCAAAAACTCGCTCGGCTGGGTTTGCTGCCTGCGGACTGAACCCGATAGCGCGGTTGCCTCTCAAGCATGATTCAGCAGCGGCGGGAGTCGGTCGAAGTGCAATGGACGCTCGCACCAATGGGCCGTGGTGAGCAAACCATCCAAACCCCCGCGTGGCCCAGAAAGCTGCAACGATGCCGGCAAGCCATGTTCGTCCAGTCCGCATGGCACCGAGACCGTGGGGAGTCCGGCGTAACTCCAAGGCGCATTGAATCGCGAGTCCCCTGTGGTTTCTCGGCCAGGTGCGGTGGTCACGGTCGATGGGGTCAGTAGCGCCGCAGCCCCGGCAAAACGGCTACGGATTTCGTGTTGGAACCGGCGGCGGTGAGCCAGCGATTCGACATAGTCCCGCACATCGGTCTGGTTGCCGTCGTCCAGCATGCTGGCAAAGTTGGGCCCATACTGCTTGCCATGCTCGGCGTACCAATGGCGGTGCGTCATGGCACCTTCGACCGCCATGATGCGACCATGATGCCGGTGCAAATCGGCGAAGCTTTCCGGTAGGTTCACTCGCCGAATCACGGCCCCGGCCTCTTGCAAGCGTGCCACACTGGCCTCGAACAACCGTCGTACCTCTGCGCTGGCTTCGTCCAGAAAGAATCCTTCCAACACGGCCAACACCGGGGCCGGCCCACTCTGGCAACATTCGCGGCCTCGGATCGGGGGGAAGTCTTCGCTGAGCGGATCGTTCGAATCGGCACCTTCGATGGCGGCAACCAGGGTCCGTAGGTCTGCTGTGCAGGTTGCGATGGGACCAGGATGATCAAGCTGGAAGGCGATGGGGAGCGTCCCATGCACGCTGATTCGCCCCAGTTCTGGTTTGCAGCCTGCGACACCACAAAAGCTGGCAGGCCGTGTGATGGATCCACCTGTCTGGCTTCCCATCGCGCCCAGGCACATGCCCAACGCCACGGCTGCGGCCGAACCGCTGCTACTGCCGCCGGGTGTTCGATCCAGATTCCAGGGATTGCATGTCGGGGGAGGATCGAACCCGGCAAACTCCGTGGTCACGGTCTTGCCGAGGATCACCGCTCCATGTTGTCTGAGTCGGGCCACCAAGGTAGCGTCCGCTGTCGGCAGTTCGTGCATCCAACTCGAACCGGCACAGGTCGGCATGCCTGCCACATCAAAGATGTCCTTGATTCCCAGCGGTATCCCATGCAGGTCGCCTTGGAGTTGTCCTTGACGAACCTGTTGGGTTCGCCGATGCGCTAGTTCCAAAGCGCCCTGCCGGTCGAGGTGCGCCCAAGCGTGAACCTGCGGTTCGAACTGGTCGATTCGCTCCAGGCATTGCTCGGTCAATTCGAGCGGGGTGACACGTCCGGCAACGATCGCCGCGCGCGCTTCGTGAATCGTCCAACGTCGCATGCTCTGCCCTAAACTCACGACGGCCACCAGGCGACCCGTTGCGAACGCAAGGCGAGGTTGGCCATGTGAGCGCCTGCAGCCGATTGCACGCCGGCAGTGACGGGGGCGTTGGGGGTCTTCTGGTCACGAATGCACTCGACCCAGTTCCCCAAGTGCAGCAGGGCCCCGTCCACTTCGTCATAAAAATCCGCTCCGCGCGAACCCTGGCCAATGATCATCTCACTGGCCTGGGTCTTGCTATGGCGCTCGGGGATGATCTCGAAACGCCCCCGATCCAAGTACAGCGTGGCCTTGGTGCCCATGAATTCCAACATCGCGGCATTTCGGGCACTTACGAACGTGCCTTCGAAATAGACTTGTGTCTGTTGCTTGGGGAAGCGGAGCAGCGTCTGCACGGTATCAGGCGTTTCCCACAATCCGCCGGCTTTGAATTGGTCGCCGATACTGGTGGCCATTTGGGGATGATCCAAATCCAAGTACCAATAGGCCACGTCAATGAAATGGACCATCAAGTCGGTGAAGATGCCTCCTCCAAAATCCCAGAACCATCGCCAGTTGCGGAACCGGTAGGGGTCAAACGGTTGGTCGGGAGCGTTACCAAGAAACTCTTTCCAAAGCACCGTGGAAGGATCGATCTGGAGATTCGGTTTCCCCCAACGCTCTTGATTGCGATTCCAGGTGAGATGCACTTTGTGGATGTCACCCAGTTCGCCAGACTTGAGAATCTCGTACGCCTTGAGAAACTGCGGCATGCTCCGTTGTTGGGTCCCGACCTGAACCACACGGCCGGACTTTGTTGCGCCTCGATGACTGCCTGACCTTCGAATAGGTCGTGCGTCAGCGGCTTTTCGACATACACATCCTTGCCGGCGCGACAGGCATCAATGGTCATCGGCACATGCCAGTGGTCGGGTGCCCCGATCACCACGGCGTCAACATCTTTCCGATCCAGCAACTCCTGGTAATGCTTGGTCCTGGTGGCTTTGGGATCGGCCAGTTCGGCCCCTTTCGCCAGATGCTCATCCCACACGTCCGCGACGCCGACAATCCGCACACCGTCAATCATATTGACCCGTTCCATCAACCTTCGACAGCGTCCGCCGGTTCCAAGGCTTGCGATGTTGAGCGTGTCGTTGGGACAATTCGCCTTGCGGGCGTTGCCTGCCAGGGTTGCTCCCAGCACACTCGCCGCCGCACAGGTCTGAGCGGCTTGGGACATTTGTTCGAGAAAACGGCGACGATGGATACGCGAAGGCATCTGGCAAAACTCCTGACAAGTGATCAAACCAACATCACCATCAAGTTTGCTCGACACATCCTGCGAGGTCAATCATTGTTGAACAATTGTCCCCAATTGTTCATCCCACAGACGCAGCAGAACATCTCGCGGCACGATTCGTGAACAAAGTTGATGAGCACTTGTAGAACAATTGTCCCCAATTGTTCATCAGCGAGACGCAACCGAACATCTCGCGGCTGGATTTCGTGAACAGTTGCGACAACTGTTCTACAAACCACAGCAATGTATCATTGTAGAACAATTGTCACAATCGTTCATCGACAGACGCAACCGAACATCTCGCAGCACGTATTCCCGTGAACCGTTGAGACAACTGTTCTACAATGCTATGACGGTTTGACAATTAGCACCACGGTAGTTTGCGAAACGACGGGGTGGCCGTCGCGCAGCGCGGTGGCACGCAGCGTGAGTTCGTACTCACCCGCCGTAGCTGGTTGAGCAGGCGGTCACGCATATGCTGGCTTGCGAAGCTTGCGGCTCCACGTTGAG
>CALOEH010000116.1:0-29665 GCA_942492195.1 uncultured Planctomycetia bacterium
TGAGACGACTGTTCGACATACCGTTCAAGACACACGTGGCGTCTCGGTGGGTGGCTCGCTTGGGGGTAGAACCGTGGGCTTCTCTCCGGTGATCAGTCTGGCCGACCGATCGCGTGTCAAAAACGTCCAACCCCACTGCATCAAGATGAGCAACCGATTGCGGAACTGAGCAATCGCCATCAAGTGAATGAACAACCAGGCGAACCAGGCAGGCAGACCGCTCAGTTGACGTTTGCCGATCAAGGCGATCGCGCTGAAGCGGCCAATCACGGCCATGCTCCCCCGGTCGCGGTAGTGGAACGTGGTCTCGGTAGTGCGGCCGGCGAGATGATTGGCAATGTGGCGGGCCACAAACTTCCCTTGCTGCATGGCAACCGGGGCCAACCCTGGCAGTGGCCGCTCGAGTCCGTGGGCAAAGTTTGCCAGGTCACCAATCACAAAAACCTCAGGATGACCAGGCAGCGAGAGATCTGGTTCGACGACAATCCGTCCGCTTCGGTCCGGGGTGACATTCGCCGCGAGGCCCAAGATCCGCCCGAGCGGGGATGCAGCCACACCTGCCGCCCAGATCACCGTTTGCGCATCGATGGTTTCGCTCCCAATCTCAGAGTTCACTTGAACCTGCCCAGGACGAATATCGGTAACCAGGGTGCCAGTCCGGACCGTGACGCCAAGTTTTTCCAGAGCCGCGCGGGCCTTGTTCGACAGCGGCTCGGGATACATGGAGAGAGGGTGGCTTGCCCCCTCAATGAGCAAGATCCTCGCTTCGCGCGGATTGATATTTCGAAAGTCATTCCTCAGCGTATGGTAGGCAATCTCGGAGAGTGCTCCGGCCAATTCCACACCAGTTGGACCACTGCCGACAATGGCAAACGTCAGCCAGGCCGCCCTTCGTGCAGCGTCCGTCTCGCGTTCGGCCGCTTCGAAAGCAAAGAAGATTCTCTTCCGAATCTTGGTTGCGTCTTCAATGGTCTTGAGGCCCGGCGCAGCCGACGACCACTCGTCATGCCCAAAGTAGCTATGGCTGGCACCGGCGGCCACGACAAGCGAGTCGAACGGGATTCGCCCGTCTTGCAGCAGGACCTCTTTGCCAGCGAGGTCAAACCCGGTGACTTCTCCCAGCAGCACACGACAGTTCTTTTGTCTGCGCAGGATCGCCCGCAGTGGTGATGCAATGTTGGCCGGGGACAACTCACCGGTAGCCACCTGGTACAGCAGCGGTTGGAACAGATGGTAGTTCTGCCGATCTACCAGAGTGAGCTCGACCGGCGAGCGACGCAAGGCTTGCGCACACCCCAAACCACCGAACCCTCCCCCGACAACGACAACCCGATGGTCTGCCAAAACAGGAACCCTCAATGCGATGGATGTTGGGCCGCGAACGGTTCTTGCTGAAGCGGAGCCAGCGCAATCTCTCCCTCAAAATCAGCAGGCAAGAGCCGAACGTTGGCCGGAATGGGGGCGAGCGCGCGGCGTCCAACAATCTGATCTCGCTCGAGCCATCCCAGTCCGGGACCTCCGCTCTTGAGGCACAGCATGGACTCTGTCAGAACCGTGCCGGCGGCAATGGCTTCTCGAGACACCAACACCCGACCCAGCTTGTGCCGGGCGTGACGTACCGAATCAGGCACCTGTTTCAGATGACTCCCGCGCGCCTTTTCGGCCTGACGAATTTGATCGACCATCTCGACGAGTTCGGGCGGTTCGAGACTGCAGGCGTGATCCGTACCGCGGAGCGAGCGGTCTAGGGTGAAGTGTTTTTCAACCATCACTGCCCCCAACGCGGCCGCCAAGACCGGCACCAACGATCCTGGCGAGTGATCACTCATACCGACCAGCACTTCGAATTGCTGGCTCAAGGTTTGCATGGCGGCCAGGTTGATCTCTTCGAGCGTTGTGGGGTAAGCGCTGGTGCATTGCAACAGGACAATCTGGCTATGGTGCCGCCGAACGGTATCTAGCGCCGCACTGATCCCGACTTCGTCATCCATGCCGCACGAGAGCACCAAGGGGCGTCCGGTCCGAGCCAGATAGTCCAGCAGCGGCAGATTCGTCAGATCTCGGCTGGCAACTTTGAACAGCGGGACGTCGAGTTCGCAAAGCATATCGACACTGGGTGGGTCGCACGCCGTGGCGAAGAACAGCACGCCCAATTGGCGGGCCAGGCGGCTAAGCTCCGCATAGTCTTGGTGGGAAAGTTCCAGCGCTCGGCGATGTTCGCCATACGTGGGTCCAAAGCTGTTGGCATTGCGATACGGCCTGGCTGCGGCTTCGGCCGTGAGTTCGCAGTCCATGTCCCGTTTGCAGAACTTGACACCATCCACATGCGCCGTTGCCGCGGCGGCGATCAGGTCGCGAGCGAGATGGATCCGGCCGTTGTGGTTCTGACCGATCTCCGCCACCACCAGGCAGCGGGCACCGCCGCCAAGAGTTCCATGCCGGGGGATTTCGATTGCAGGGAGGGAGCGTCGCATTGCCAATCCTTGGCTGGGAGCCCAAGTTCAACTTCAGTCATGCACGAAAAAACTTCGGGTTCGAACCAGAAAACAAAGTTCACTGCTGACTACGCCATCGCTAGCAGATCATCCCATGTCCAGCGCCGGGGGCAAAGAGCAGTTCTCCGCAACTCGAAGACAATCCGCCAGATGCGATTCGCTACGGCGTTTGCGGCGCTGCTCCAAGGGGGCTACTCAAAGGTTTCGGCAACCAGCAGCGGCAAGACTTGAGCGGCCGTGCCGCGCAACTGGAGGTGCCCTGACTCAACGTCAAGGCTGATTGAGATCACCGGTGTCCCCTGTTGATTCGCCATCAGCGGCAGGTTGGCCGCGGGAAAAACCTGGCCAGAACAACCTACCTGAATGAACAGATCACAGGCAGCGGTGACAGCCTGGGCTGCCGACCAATCTGGCTCTGCGAGCGTGTCGCCGAATAGTACCAGTCGCGGGCGATGCAAGCCGCGCCAGTCGATGCCAAGCAACCGATTCAGCACCAGTGCCAACCGCGTCCGGCGAAACAGTCCGTGCTGCGCACGCTGGAGTGCTTGAGCCATGGTGCGTAGCTCCTCGCGACGGAGAACACGTCGGCGCGTGCCGCGAAGGCTCACCGTCTCAAAGATCGAACCATGGATCTCATGCACCTCGCGGCTGCCAGCAGCCTGATGCAACGCGTCGATGTTCTGCGTAATCACCGATACCCGCGTATGCTGTTGCAGTTGAGCAACTGCCAGGTGGCCAGCGTTGGGCTCGGCCGAGGCAATCGGCCAAAGAACTTCGTACACAAACTCGGCAAGCTGGCCTGGCCTCAGCAAGGCGGACTGAATCAAACCAGACCAGGTGGCAAACTGCTCCGGCGGAAAACGCTGCCAAAGGCCCTCGGCATCGCGGAACGTAGGGATGCCGCTCTCGGCCGAAATGCCTGCCCCGCTAAAGATCACCACACGCTCCGCCTCGCGGAGCAGATCACATGCCTGGCGAAACTGGTTGTGGTTGGCGTGGTTCATGGGACGGGGTTTCAACGCTGCGGTGGCTTGGCGAGCTGCCCTCCGACGCGCGTCGGGGCGCTCTGTCGGGATCTGCGTAAGATCAAACTCTTTGGCTCCGTTGATCTCCACACGATTCGAGTCTCGCCAATACAGAATCTTTCGGGCGACCAGCTTCGAGGCCCTGCCTCCGACCTTGGGCTGTCGCCACAGTTCGGCGCTGGTCCGCTGCTCGCCTTCGAGGACGAGCAGTTGCTTGGCGTCAGTATACGTCATCCGCGTCGCCTTGGCCGTAAAGGCTTGCCCCTCGACCAGTGTATTGCCTTCGGTGCGCATCTCGATGGAGGGTTTGCCGGTTGGCGTGGTGGCCGGCATCTGATTCACGGTCAACTCGCGGCAGTTCATCACAATCCCCCGTTCCCCCAACTGCTGAGGGCGGTCCGGATCCAGCTGTTGATTCCAGTTCTCCACCGGTCCATAGACCGACTCCACATCATCACTGAAGATCATCTGGCGGCGGTGCATGTTGCCGGTCATGGCTTGTTGGAAGGTCACACGCAGGTAGTTGAGTCCATTGTCCTCAGTCTCCGGGCTGGCAGCGGCAGCGGCCGCCTGGCCGGGAACCGTGATCCCATCTGGATTACCGCGGCCAACTTGTTCCAGCCAACCGGGACCGCTTCCGGTGATGGCACCTGTTTTCTGATGGAGCGAAAGATCGCGTGTTTGCAGTCGGGCGATGGACTTCAGGCCGCGCGGATCAAACTGCCGGCTTTCCAGCGTGACCCCCTCGCGGCACTCGATCCGTTCGATCTCAGGACGTTGAGAAATTTTGGCCTCGGCGAAGTCGATCTTTTGATCCAGGGTCACTTCCAAGGTCTCGGTCTGCAGTTTCTGCTGTTCGCGAACCACCTGCACCGTTTCTTCGAATCGAGCCAGTTTGCCGTCGAAGTTCATCCGACCGAGCCACGTTACCGAGAGTGGAGTGGGGGCAGGCAGGATGTTTCCTTCCAAGTCCCGATCTACCAAGATCACCATCTGACCTTTGCCATCAATCCAGACCTGATTGGTGGCCCGGTTGACATTGACCGTAGAACCATTGAGCGTGAGACCACGACCTTGCACATGCGCTGGTTTGCCGGTGACGCTGATGGCGGTATCCAGCGGTGAGGTTTGCGTCACGTTGAGCAAGTCACCTTCTACCACCAACGGGCGTTCGTCAGGGCGGGCTGTCTGCGTCTCCACCACTCTGGCACTGCCGGTGACCACCAGACGAGAGAGCTCCCCTTCGCGGTCACGCAGCGTCACTTGTGCCTGAATCAACTTGCCAGAAATGCCAAAGTGCTGCTCGCGTTTGCGGGGCGGGGCTGGTCCGGCCATGCCGCCGAGATGGTTCTCCGGCGGTGCTGCAATCCGGGGGGCGGTGCCTGCTCTGCCAGAAGGTGGAACTTGATTCGGAATCGCCGGCATCTGGTTCGACACGTACTGCGTCGAAGGAGCACGCTGAGGATTGCCTGGTACCGAGCTTCGCCAAGGTGTGTCTCCTCCGGCACCAGTCACCGGAACCGAAACTCCAGGACTGGACGCAGAGTTGCCCGGGACATGCGCAGCGACCGCTGCTTGCGGCGTCTGGTTGGGGGCCAATACGGTGAACCAGATCTCCAGGCGGTCTGCCTTGCCTTCTGCTTCGGCAGAACTCATGACCACGTTCTCACGAGCCAGCATGCGATCAGGCACCCAGTCAAACTCGCGCTTGGGTTTCTCTTGCGGCAATCCGGCAACCGGCGAGCTCGCGGCGGCCGGGGGCTTGGGAATCGGGTTGGGTTTGAGCCAGGCGTGGATCTCCTCAGACGTGAGCGAGCCCATGCCGGTGACCTGCGCGCGAGCTGAACCTTCCAGAGAAATGACCTCGTATCCTTCGTGCGGCCGACTCCTCAGGTGCCGGGTCCAGTTGGCTTCGAACTTGCGAGGCTCTCCCGGTTCGCTCTCATCTTCCAGGTGCCAGACGAGCCAGCCAGGTCCGACGCCTAAGAAGCTTCCCAACCGGCCCTCGGTTTCGTCCGGCTTGTAGTGCAACTGGCGGGCTTCAATCTCGTTCTCGTTTTGTTTGAAGTAGACCGTCTTTTCCGCTTCCAAGCTCACGCGGCGGGTGGTCAAGTCATACTCCAGGCGCTCTCCCCGAGCGGTTGCGTTTTGGGCAGGGGAGGTGAGAATCACCGGCCGCCCGAGTGCCTCGATGCGGCGAGGTTTCAACTTGGGGCTCGCGCCTGGCTTGGCGCCGGGGCGAGCTTCTTCCTCAAAGTAGAAGCTTAGTAGTTCGCACGTGAGTTGATCGCTGGCACCGTCTGGGTTCATGCGGCGGACGTCCACGTGATCTCTGAACGTTGCCTGATGTTCGATGAGATCAAAGCGAAACGGACCTTGGCAGGTGACGGTGACCGGCGTGAGTTCGCCATCGGACGAAGAGCCTGCAAAGAGCGAATCGGCGGCGTTCTCGGGAGACCGATTCATCCGGCCGGTGGTTGCCTCGTGCCCAATGATGGCATGCATGGAAACATCGTAAAGAATTTCGAGCGAGTTGATTCCGCTGACGCTGGGTCCTTGCTCTCGCTTGCTTGGATCTGGTTTGAGTTCGATGACCAGATTGCGTCCTTGGCCATGATTGGGTCCCCAACGGAACTCGAGCGGGTGGGGGGTGGCCACGGTGGTTTCGCTTAGTTCGACATCGTAGGTGCTGATGAACAAATCATCTTCGGGACCTGGCAGTTTTTGATCGCTGCGAATGGTCACGTCGCCGAGCAACTGCCCTCCGACCAGGCGGCCCACTTCACCTCGGCGAAGATCGAAGGCTGGCTTGAACTCCAAGATCGCCCCGGCCGGTGCCTGCATGATGACCGCAGCCCTCCGGCGATCTGCCTGAGTTTCGAACTCGCCGCTGGGAAGCAAGACCATGGTGCAGGGCTTGATCTTGACGCGGCCATCGCCGAGGGTCTGGTACTCATTGAGGAGCAGCATCCCTTGTTCGTTCTGCAAGATCTTGGGGTTCTTGAGTTCCCAGGCATTGGGATTCTGCCCAAACCATTTTTTGAAATGCTCGGGAGCCTCGCGCGCTACATCATCATCAACGACATCAACATGGAGATCGTCTTTGCGGCTGCTTGCCACCGGTTCTACCATGGGGACGATGCCGAAGACGTAGAGGTAGTATGCCAGCACCACAGCGCCTAGGCTGCCGCTGATCCGAATCAGTCGGGCTGTCAAGGTGGAGCTATTTGCCAACATCGCCATAGTGCAGGTACCGGTTGTCGCTCGCCACGGGCTGGTCGATCAGTGGTTTCACTGGGTTAGTTACGAAGAATCCGAACTCAGGGTGTACTTCTGCACCAGGTCATCCCAACGCTTCTGAGCTTTGAGAATGACCTCAATGGTTTCGCGGACCGCCCCGTGTCCCCCGGCGGCGGACGTTACCAGATGGGCCGCCTGACGCACTTCGGGGCAAGCGTCTGCCACGGCAACACCCAACCCTACAAATTGCACGGCGGCCAAGTCGATGAGATCATCACCGATGTAGCAAACCTTCTCAGGCGTCAGCCCTAGCTCCTGCATGATCTCTCGGGTGGCGGTGAGTTTGGCTTCGCTTGCCTGACGGACGATATCCACGCCGAGTTCGGCTGCCCGAATCTTGACGATGTGCGAACTTCGTCCGGTGACCATGCCGAACCGCCCGCCGCTGCGTTGCCAGAGTTTGACCCCCAGCCCATCGCGGATATGAAACCGCTTGGTCTCGATTCCTTGATTGTCAAAAATCAAGGCACCATCGGTGAGCACCCCATCCACATCGGAGAGAATTAGCTCAATGCCTTGGCAACGCTGGGGAATCTTCATCGGCAGCACATTAGTCGTTCGGGTGTCATGCCCTGGCTTGCGGGCATTGCTGAATTGCAGTTGGAACGCGTCTCGAAACCACGCTTCGTTAGGCGGTACGCGCTACGGGTATTGGGTCCTTCGCAACGTTGCCTGAGGGGAGCGATACCACATCGGTCACGTCAATCAATCCGACCGGTCGTCCCTGGGCATCGACCACTGGCAGTTCGCTAATCTTATGGGCAGCCAACAAAGCCACGGCGGTGGACATGTTCTGCTGGGCGTCCACACACAACGGCTGAGGGGTCATCACGGTACCAATGGGTTTGTCCAAGGCGCGGTCATTGCGAGATTCGAACAATCGGGCCAGGTCGCTATCGGTAAACAGCCCACACAGTTTGCCTTCTTCGTCCACCACAATGATCGCTCCGGTCCTGCGGCCTGGTCGACTCAGTCCCACAAACACCTGACGTACCGATCGGGTACGCGTGGTGACGCGGCACTGTTCCAACGGACGCATGTTCTCATGCACCCGGCTCAGTTTGAAACCCAAACTTCCGCCAGGGTGGAAGCGGGCAAAATCCTCCGCTTTGAAATTGCGCCGCCGACTGGTCACCAGGGCGAGTGCGTCTCCCAGGGCGAGCATCACCATGGTGCTGGTACTGGGTGCTAGCTGGAGCGAGCACGCTTCTTTCAATTCGCCGAGCTCAATCAATACATCGGCTGCCTGCCCCAGCGTACTGCGGCTATGTGCGGTAATTGCAATCAACGGAACGCCTAGTTCTTTGAGCGGTGTCAGCAATCGCACAATCTCTTCGGTCTCGCCGCTTTGCGAGAAGAGCATGACCACGTCATCTCGATGAACACGCCCCAGGTCACCATGGACCGCTTCGGCGGGATGCAGGTAATGGCTCCGAGATCCGGTCGAAGCAAGCGTGGCCACAATCTTTTGGGCAATCACGCCGGCCTTGCCCATGCCGGAGACAATCACACTTCCCTGGCAGTGGTACACCAGATCGACAGCCTCGCAGAACTGCGCATTGAGACGTCCGGCAGTCTCCTGGAGAGTCTGCCCATAGGTTTCGAGGATCTCACGAGCGTAGCGAAGTTGCTCGAGGGGGCGATCCCAGGCGGCCTCGTCTTGTGCCATCGACAGCGCCTCATGCGTTGTTGATTGTTGAATCTCGATTGGGCCATGGTCAGCCTGAGTCGAGGAGGAGCGGTGGGGGATTCTAAAGAAAAGACCAACACGCCGGAAGGCACATTCCCAGCCCCGCCCACTGGCAGTTGCGTCAGCTCCAGCAGTGCTATCAGTAGTGGTTCGCTGAGCTGATCGTTCTGGACACAGATGTGTTCACGAGCGACCAACGACCGCTGGCCTCTCGCTCTGTCCCGCAGCGCGTGGATTCTTATAATCCCTGCTGTGGAAGCAAGATGCGTCGTAAATGGCCGGGCTTGGCATGAGAAGTGCTAGATAAAGCCATGATTCTCATAACGTTCGGCGGCACGGTCCGCCTTGGCCACGATCAATCGCTAACCGAAGGAATTTCAAAGATGTCCCACGTCACGCAAGACCAGCAGAATAAAGTGAAGCAGCAGTGGGAACAGATCCGCGCCGAGATCTCACGGAGGTGGCCTGAGATTACGCAGCAAGAATTGGAGATGGTAGGTGGGGACTCGCGGAAGTTGGTGTCGCTGATTCATCAAAAGACCGGTGATGGGCTCGAAGAGATCGAAGAAGCCATTGACGAAATTGCCTCCGAAAGCAATGGGCTCATGTCACGCCTGGCAGATTCGGCCCACGAGATCGTGGATACGGCGAGCAGTTACGCCCGAGCCAAGGCACAGCAGATTGCCCAGCCAGTGGGGCATGCGTACGAGTCGGCAGAGCATGCCGTGGCCGAGCGCCCCATGAGTTCGGTAGCCATTGCGTTTGGCGTCGGGTTTGTGGCAGGCATGTGCTTGACGAGTTTCTTGTCTCGCCCCTCGTCGCCACCCCCTGCGTGGTATTCGGCCGATCGTCTTCCTTCTTGGAAGTCAGCCAAGGACCACCTGCCTTGGACGTCGTAACAAGACTAAGGTGCGTGGTTAGTCACCTTCGTCGGTCTCGATGCGGGGATAATACACCTTCCATTTGCCTGCCGTCTACGGTTGCTGTTTGAACTTTGCTCGAAGATTCGGCTCCAGCCAGACCATGATGCTCCCCTCTGCGCCCGGAGAGATCGGAGTCTGGCGGTTGCCGGTTTCGCAAGACGAGCAAGGGGATGCACTCGGTCGGGGCGAAAACTTGTACCGGACCGTGGAGCGGCTCACCACCAGGCTGGATCTGGTATTTATCCTTCTCCTGCTGGACAAGCCAATCGAGATCTCCGGTAAAGACGCGGGCGACGGTGCCTGAGTGAGGCCGCATCACCGAGACACGCCAGGAGTCCCCCTGTTGGAACACTGAGATCGTCAGCGGCTGCAGGCCGTCCTGACTCTCAGGCATGCTGAAGACAAGCTTGGTCGGATAGTCTTCGCCTGGCGGCAGGTCGTAGCCAATTCCCCACGTGAGATCATGCTCGGCAGGCAAGTAGAGTTGATAACGCCAGACCGATTGGGCAGGACTGAATTGCTCTCGCAAGTAGACCTTGGTTGGGTCGTCAACCAACAGGTAGCCAGTCTCTTCGACGATCTGCTGCCGCTGCCGCTCCAGTCGGGCGATCTCTTGCCGCGCCATAAAAAGCGCGATTGCCGCTGCCGCGATCGCCGCCGCCAGCAACAGAGATGATAGAGAGAATTGCGGTTTCACCATGCGAACCAATGTAGAACAGTTGTCTCAACTGTTCACGAACCCAGAAGGACTTTCCGTGTGCCAGTGTAGAACAGTTGTCTCAACTGTTCACGAACCAAGAAGGAACGCTCCCGGAGCCAGCACCGTGCATGTAGAACAGTTGTCTCAACTGTTCACGAACCAAGAAGGATGTTCCCGGTGCCATGGCACCCGCTTTCGCTTGGATTCCAAGGGTAAAACCTTGTTCTTGCCCTGAACAGTTGGGACAACTGTTCTACAAAACGGTCCCTGAACAGTTGGGACAACTGTTCTACATTGCGAGGTGCTGGCTGAAGAACTCGCCTGCCTGGTGCATGACGTACTCGAACTGCTTGCCTTGGTAGGCCGCAAAGTGGCGTCCTGGGAATTCTTGCAACGTGCCGTGCGGCAGTCGCTTGACCATTTGTCGCGTTCTGTGACGCGAGTTCAGTTCTTCGTCCTGGGCCATCAGTACCAGCGTCGGGCAATGGACTTGGGCAGCGTACTTCATGGGGCTGTAGAATGTGAAGGCAAACATCACTCGGGCGGCACAGTGATTGGGCCAGGGTTTTCCGTCTGGCACCAGGTCCATGTACCCCTGGTAGTTTCCTTCGCGATTCATCACCGCCCGTTCTCCTGGTTGGCCCACCACTGGCACATAATAGGGGGACAATCCTAGGACGCTGCGTAGCGTGTCGTAGGTGCCCACCAGAGTTCCCCAGAGTGCGATTCGCCAGCCAACTTTCTTAATGGCAGAAGGTCCATCGACGAAGGGGATCTGCGACACCACCGCCTTGACCCCAGCATCCTGAGCGGCTGTGGTAATCACATGTCCGCCGCCGAAACTGGTTCCCCAAAGTCCCAGTCGGTCGGCATCCACATCAGTACGCTCGCGGAGGTGGGCAATGGCCGCCCGCAGATCTGCTAACTGGCGGTTGACCGAGATCAAGTTCTTTGGCGTGCCGTCGCTCTCCCCCAAATGCCGATAATCAAACACCAGGGCGGCGATCCCGCGCTTTGTAAACCGTGCCGCCACCTCCGGAAGTTTGAAATCGCGCTGCGCGGCAAACCCATGGGCCATCACTACCACCGGCGGCCGCTCGATCCCTGTTGGCAGAAAGAGCCACGCCGCGCACCGCTGCCCATCACTCTCAAAATCAGCGGTGACGCGGCGATACGTTTCGGAAGTGTCCCGCGTGGCGGACATGGTTCTTTCCATTTCAGACAACTTCGAATGATTCAGGCGGGCACACATTTCGCGGCTGTGTTCTTCAACACTACGCTGCGAAGTCTGTTGAATATAGGTAAGGTTCCGTTTCCTCTACAGCGAAATCCATGCCCTGGCGCTACAAACATGCTGACTTTCAGCCATTTTCGGGGCAGAAAGCCGAGTATTTGCCCGCATCGCTACAACCTGTGCCTCTGGAGTAACCGGCATTCGAGTCACCTGCTGAGATTGCTTTGCTAACTTTTGAATTGCCACGAACTTTGCCTGGTGGATCAGTGGGACTGTTGTACTTCGGCTACCGGGTTTTCCGGGACTTCGTCTCCGGTGCCCATGAGTACGGCAACCCAGCGAGACTGCTCATCGGCGGCCAGGAGGATTCGCAAGCACATGGTCAGCGGGACCGAGAGCAACATTCCGACCGGTCCCAGGACCCATCCCCAAAAAACCAGCGAAAGGACAACGACGAGCATCGAGAGCCCCAGCCCTTTGCCCAACACGCGCGGCTCAATCAGGTTGCCGACGACCAGATTGATCAGCAGATAACCAACGGCCACCCAGACAGCGGAGATTGGGCCGTTGAACAGCAGTGAGATGGCAATCGGCGGAATCGCCGCCAACAGCGAGCCGATGTTGGGGATGTAATTGAGCAAAAAAGCCAGCAGTCCCCACAACAGCGAATAGGGAACGTTCAGCACAGAGAGCCACACCACCAGCAAGATGGCGGTCATCAAACTCAGCAGGGTCTTGAGCGCCATGTAACGGCGGATGTTGTCGATTGCCAACTCGAATTGGGAGATTGCGGCCGGGGCAAAACCTGCGGCCCGCAGTTTGGCAGGCACCGAGGCCATCTCGAGCAGGATGAAAACCAGCAGCATCAGCAACAAGAACGCATCGCTCATCATGCCGCTCAAGCCATACAGCAATTTGCGAAACATCCCCACTGCCGAATTGGGATCGAGGTGCGGCAGCTCTCTGATTTTGTCGGTCGGTATTCCATGAGCGTCCAGCCAGGTGAACGACTGTTGCTCGTAGTGATTGAGCGTGGCTCGCAACTCGCTCATGGTTTCGCCCTGTTGCAGCTCGTTGACCGAGGTCCCCACCAACGTCACCACCGCCACGCCCAAGGCAACCAAGGCAGCCACCACCAGTACAAAGGCCAGCCAGAGCGGCATCCCCCAGCGGTTGAGACTGGCCAACACCGGGCCGACCACAATCGCCAAGAAGATTGCCAACAGAAACGGGATCACAATCGGAGCGGCTGCCTTCATGCCTGCTACCACAATCACCAATGCGGCAGCCAAATAGAGTCCTTTCGCGGTGGACGAAGTTCGAACCGTAGTCTGCATGGCACGCAATACTCTGAAAAAATCGAGTCGGACGAAGTCAACCTGCACATGATGTGACCTGACTACTGGCCGTTTGCTTTTTCGTTCTTCTTTTCGGCAGCGACTCTTCCAAACCGTTTCGGCTGGGTACCAGCTTGGAAGAGAATGGGTGCCAAAGTTTCTGTTTCCTTGGCATCGAAGCCTTCGACCACAGCCACGCGATCGCCGCGCTGCTCGATCCAGAGCACTCGTTCGCCGACCGTGGCTTGACGCACAGTCCCCTCGGCCGTCTTGACCCCATCAACCAACTTCTTGGTGATCTCTTCGTCTCGTGCCTGAACTGTCTCAGCGTCGGTTACTGGAGTTGCGGGTGCGGCGGAAGCCAGCTTCACGCGGCGGACAAAATTACCGTACACCTGAGCAAACTCGGCCGCCTCGGCTTCGTCATCCCACACGCTGAGCCACGCGAGACCGTGGCGTCCGTCACGCTCGAAGATTTCGTAGGTATCGCCGTCCCAACCGGCGGCCGCCCGTTTGCCACCAGCGGTACGCTCCAGGAGCACGGACATTTGAAACTCGCCCAACACGTTCTTCCCCACGGATTTCCAGGCGGGAATGCTGGCCGTGAGTTCGGGAAGTTCAACCACGACCGGTTCGTCACGCTCCTTGCCGAAGTACTTCTCGGGATGCAGGATCTGTTCGGTCGAGACAGGCGGGTTCTTGAACGCACGGTTCACCTGCTTCCAACCGGACCGGTTGGTCAGATGCAGCAAGAAGACCGTCCCCTTGTGATAAGGGAAAATCAGCGACTCTTGGAAAATCCGGGGGGAGGTGCGAAACGTCTGCCCACTGGAGAACGGCATCACCATCTTCATCACGCCAAACAACAGGTCCATTCGGGCGGGTGCCATCCGCAGGACCTGACCGGCGCTGCCTGACTCTCGATACATTTCGGAGAACATCACCACCATGGCTTCGCCCTCGATCAAGGCCGAGAGGGCCATAGCCATGTCGTCATCGTGTTTGGCGGCCTTGTGCAACGCCTCGAGTCCAAAGTGCTGATCGGCCAGCGCGTGAGTCATTTCGTGGGCAAGCGTGGACTTCTGCTGACCGGTGTCAAAGGCCGGCTTGCTACCGAACAGCGCCTCGAACAAGCCTTTGCTTTTCGCGGCTGCCGGCTGTTCTTGAATCAAGAACATCTTCTTGTTGGAGGGATCATAAAAGCCTGCCACCTCTTCGGTGTAGAGATTGAGGAGCAACTTCTCCACGTCGATGGCCTTGCTGGCGAACCCAAATGCCGAGAGTGTAGCGGCCAGCAGTTTGCGTTGGTCGGGGTCGAATTCCTTTTCGAGTTCCAGTTGCATGTACTGTTGCAGTTCGGTTCGCGACATCAGCTTCGGTTCGACAGGTGCCCGGAACGGCAGACCGCGCAGCATCGGCACAATCTGCTCATAGGCCCTTTTGTATTCGAGCAGGGCATCGTCGTACTGCTTCTCTTCCGCCAGCTTGTCCCCTTGTCCCAACAGGGCCTGAGCGTCCGGCTGGGCATCTTGTTCGGCGGCAGGCGATTCTTTCTGTTCGTTCTCTTTAGTAGGAGCCGCCGGAGGTTGAGCTTGTGCTGGCTGCGGAGCGTTGGAGCAAACGTACATGAGCGCCAAGAAACAGGACCAAACGAAGGATAACTTGGGGGTTGGTAGCATTTCGCTTTGCTCCAAGATGGAAGGAGGGCCAACCATCGAGGATATCGTGGCTGCCGGAAGTTCGCCATAACGTTGTGCTGGTTGTCATGGATTCCAGGTCGGGTTGGCTCAAAATCGAATAGCGGCTACATTTCGTCTGAATCAGGGACACGCCAGAATGGGAGCCAAGCTAGCATGGACGGATTCGGCAGCACGGAGCTAGTGTTGAGCGGCTTGTCGTTTGTCTTCACCAGCTATTTTTGGTTGGTGCAGGCGCGACGCGAACGCCCTCGGTTGCAGTTCTACCAGTTGCGCGATTTTCGGGTTGTGACGCGCCGCCACCCCAACCGAGAAGGGATGAAGCGCCTGTGCGTGCAACAGTTGGGCACCGGTGGCGTGCTGATTGCCAACCATAGTACACGGCAAAACTCGATTGTGATGTTCGCCTGTCACTTGAAGACTCCGCAAGGTAATATCCCTGGCGATTGGGGATTCTCCGGAGACGACAGCCCACCTTGGAACGTGGGCCCAGAGTCGGCCATTGCGTTCAGCCCCGCCTGTTTCTTTGATGTGCCGGAAGATTTCGAAGTGCCTGAGAATGTGCAGTTCGAAGTCCGCTTTATTACCGCCAGCGGCAGACGTTTCTCGCATACGTTCACGCAGTTGGCCCCAGGGCTCACCGCGGCAGAACCGTTATCTCAAGCCGCCTGAGTTCATGCCAAGCGGTAATCACGCGTAATCGCTGACGCTTCGGCTCTGCAGTACTTGAAACGTGTTTCTTGGTTCCTGAACAGTTGGGACAACTGTTCTACATTGGTTCTACCTTGTTAGTTTGCATGCCAGTTCGAGTAGCGTCAGCAGGTCCAGGGCGTTGTGGTGCAAGATGCTGCGTAGCTGCCGAGCGTCACCGCTGCGGACAAAGTAGTGATACGCATCTGGGATGAGATGGCCTGGTATGTCACCTCGCCGCCAGCGACGGCAGAGATTGCGTTCCAGGGTTTGCAACTTGCAATTTGGAAAACACCCTTTCCATTTCCGCCTGGCGTGGTGCAGCAAGTCGCAGTGCATTTGCGGAAAGACCGGCTCGCCTTGAGAACCTGAGGTGGCCAGGCGGTGCAGGTTGGAACGATCCCGCACCGTGGGCCAGTCGAAGCTTTTTCCGTTGAACGTGACCAGCACCTGATGCTGGGGGACCAGGGACCAAAGGGTTTCGAAGATTGCCCTTTCTTCCCCATAGTGCCGAGCCAGCAATTGGTCCAGCACCCAGTGTCCAGCATGTGGACTCGAGGCGTCGGCGGTATAGATCAGCCCAATTAGAAACACGGCCGAACCCGCAAATCCGCAGGTTTCGAGATCCAGAAACATTGCCCCTTGGGGGAGCGTTTGCGCGAGACGAGCAAGTTCCGGATGCAGCAGGCCATCGCCAGCGTCAGGACCTGGGCCAAGGTGCTGTTGTTCTGGCAGGGCAGGACATAAATCCCGTACGGCTCGGATCGTTCGAAAGAAGGTGCCAGATCCGCTTTCGCACTCAATGCCTGCGATTTGCTCGGCCAGCGTGAAACCTTCGGCCACCACCCGAGGCGAGGGCTTGCTTCGCGGCTTTCGGCGGAGTTGCTCGCGCTGAAAGTCTCGCAGTCGGGCGGATAACGAATCGCTCAGCATCGGGGCGGAACCCGTGGTGGCCAGGACCGGGGAAAAGTGCATAACCTCCGTTATGGCTGCTAGCACGCCGAAAATACAACCCCACCCAGCCAGGCGTATCGTGGCCATGGCACCCCAGTTGGCTCAACAGTTCACCTGCTGCTTTCCATCCGCATCCCGGCGGGTTAGCATAAGGTGAAGTGGAGTCCACTCATTCGGCTGGTGCGGGAGTTATCAACATGCTGAGAGTTTTCGAAGCGAAGCACTTCAATGACGATCGCAGGCGAGGCACGCTCTTGGCTTGCACACTCTTGGCTTCAACGATGGCCATGGTGTGGTGTCCTGGCAATGTGGCGACCGCAGGCGAGACGCTACTGACCAGGGCTCATGCGGTTGTGCCGCACATCACCGGGTACGATGAGAAGACCGACACCTTCCAGTACCAAAACGGCGCTCTGACTTACTCGCCTCCCAGGATCGGAGGTCCCGAAGGTTACGGCGGCAACCGATTGACGCAGTTCCGCTATACCGGCTCACGTCAAACTGCCGGACTGTACCGGGTGTTGGATGATTACTTTGAAGCGAAGAAGCTGGATCCCAAAAAATACACCTATCGCCTTCGCTGGTAGCGGACGGATGAAGATGGATTCCACTTGGGGCGCAGCAATTCGATGGGTGGCAATGCTCCTCCTGCTCTCGGCAGGTGGCTGCCTCAGCAGTGAGTCTTCGTCCGGTGTGGTCTGGGGGCGGCGTGGACTCTCAGACGGCAGGTTGCAAAAGCCCAGGGCGATGGCCATTGACGCGGCCAACCATGTCTACCTGGTGGACATGACCGCCAGGATTCAAGTTTTCGACACCGAGGGGGAATTTCTCCGCGGTTGGCAAACACCAGAGCATGACTTCGGCCGCCCCACGGGGATCTCGATCGATCACCGAGGCAACGTGCTGGTTGCTGATACCCACTACTACCGTGTGCTGGTCTACTCACCACAAGGGGAACTGCTGCGGACAGTGGGAGGGACCCAAGGACACGGCCCCGGCGAGTTCGGCCTGGTGACCGATGTGGTCGAAGATAGCCAAGGGAACTTTTATGTCTCTGAGTATGGCGATTTTGACCGCATCCAGAAGTTCGACGCCGACTGGAATTTTATCCTGCAATGGGGAGGGCATGGCAGCGGGCCAGGCGAGTTCGTCCGTCCTCAAAACATGCTGGTGGACGAACATGACGACATCTGGGTTGCCGACGCCTGCAACCACCGGATCCAGATCTTTGATTCCCAGGGAAAGCTGAAAACCATCTGGGGTGAACAAGGGAACCTTCCCGGGCAGCTTTATTATCCTTACGACCTGGTCTTTGATCACGATGGCGATTTGCTGGTGGTCGAGTACGCCAACCATCGGGTGCAGAAGTTCACCCGCGATGGCAAACCGCTGGGATGTTGGGGAACGCACGGTCGTCAGGTGGGGCAACTGCACAACCCTTGGGCACTCATCTGCGATCAACAAGGTTGGGTCCACGTGCTCGACACCAACAATCACCGCGTACAAAGGTTTCGCTTGTAGGATTCAAGTCGCTAGAATCACATGGCGCGGGTTCTTGCCTGCCACGCTGATCACGTCTCCATCGAATCGACCGCCGCATGGGTGAATACCGGATTGCCTTCGAGACCCCTTGGTACCTGGTGCTGCTGGCGCTGTTGCCGGTGCTGTGGGTTGTCAGCTACCGCTCGCTGGCCGGATTGGGCAAAGTGCGGCGATTGCTGGCTTTGACGCTGCGCACCATGTTGGTGCTGCTGATTGTGGTCTCATTGGCCGAAGTGCAACTGGTCCGAGATAGCGACCGGCTGACCGTGATCTACCTGCTGGATCAATCACTCAGTATTCCTGACCAGCAACGGGATCGGATGGCCGAGTATGTGAACGCCGCCATCGAAATGCATCGCGAACGGGACGATCGGGCTGGCGTTATCGTCTTCGGACGGCAGGCGGCCATTGAGGTTCCCCCCTTTGATGAAGACGTCCGCGTTGGCAAACGCGTCGAGGCTCCGCTGGATCCCGAACATACCAACCTGGCCGATGCCCTCAAGCTGGCCCAAGCTTCTTTCCCTGAAGACTCTGCCGGTCGGGTGGTGGTGGTCAGTGACGGCAACGAGAATCTCGGTGACGCACGCGATCAAGCCGAACAGTTGGCAAGCGCCGGCATCGGCATTGACGTCGTGCCGATCTACCACCCCGAGGCCAGTGGCGAAGTCCTGGTGGAGAAGGTCACCATTCCACCAGATATCCGCAAGGGGGAACCGTTCGATCTTAGGGCTGTGGTTACCAACACCGGCGACCAGCCTGTCAGCGGCCGCTTGGTGTTCGAACTCAAGACGTCCGATGCACCTTTGGTGCTCAACCCCGATGCCGAATCGCAACGGGTCACGCTCAAGCCAGGCAAGAATGTTTTTTCCATTCGCCAAGAGGTTGAGCAGCCGAACTTTTACAACTACGAAGCACAGTTCCTGCCGGACGATCCCACCACCGACGCCATGCCGCAGAACAACCAGGCTACGGCGTTCACGCACGTTCGCGGCAGTGGTCAGATTTTGCTGATCGAAGACTTTGAGAACCCTGGCGAACACGGACGCCTGGCCGAAGCGCTCCGGAACAACAACTTGGAAGTCGAGGTTCGCCCCAGCAACAACCTCTTCACCACGCTGCCAGAACTGCAACCTTACGATCTGGTGATCCTAGGCAATGTTCCCCGCGAACATTTCGATGACGAACAGATCCGGATGCTGGTCACCAATACTGAGCACATGGGCTCCGGCCTGTTGATGGTCGGTGGGCCCAACAGTTACGGCGCTGGGGGTTGGAGCAATACCGAGTTGGAGAAGGCCGCTCCGTTGGATTTCCACATTCGCAACGCCAAGGTGATTCCGCGCGGCGCGCTGGCTTTGCTGATGCACGCCTCGGAGATGGCCCAAGGCAATCACTGGCAAAAGAAGATCGCTGGCGAAGCCCTCAAGGCACTGGGCGAACGAGACTACTGCGGCGTGCTGCATTGGGACGGCAACGAGAAGTGGCTCTGGGATGGGCTGACCCAAGTCCAAGACAATCGCAATAAGATGCTGGCTCTGATTGACCGAATGACGCCCGGCGATATGCCAGACTTTGACCCCACCATGCAGATGGCCTTGCGCGGTTTCAACGGTCTGCAAGATGCCGCCATCAAGCACATGATCATTATCAGCGACGGCGATCCATCACCCCCAACAGGACGTGTGGTGCAGGCGTTGATTGCCGCCAAGGTAACGGTTTCTACGGTTGCCGTGGGGACGCATGGCCCGGCAGGCAGCAAAGTCATGGCAGACCTGGCCGCCGACACCGGGGGCAAGTACTACGCCGTGAGTAACCCCAACGCGCTGCCTAAGATTTTTCAGAAAGAAGCTCGCCGGGTGGCTCGGCCGCTGATCTACGAAGTCCCTCCGCCGTTCTTGCCTAAGGAAGGTTTTCCGCATGAGATGATCTCCGGCATCGGGCAGCCTCCGGCGCTGACCGGTTATGTGATGTCTACGATCAAGAGCAACCCGCTGGTTGAGGTTTCGTACTACGCTCCGAGACCTGCCGAACGTTCCAACGCCCTCCTGGCCAGTTGGACCTATGGACTCGGCAATTCGGTTTGCTGGACCAGTGACACCGGGGCACGTTGGGCCACCGATTGGACGCAGTGGGAAGGCTACGACAAGTTCTGGAGTCAGCTAGTCCGCTGGACCATGCGGCCGGTGCAGCAAGAAGGAAAGTTCACCATCACCAGCGACGTGGCCGATGGCCAGGTGCGAATTGTGGTTACTGCCTTGGATAAAGATGACGAGTTCCTCAACAACATGAACATCGTCGGCAAGTCCGTCGGCCCCGATGTCGAGCCGCGAGATCTTCGCCTGGCCCAAGTTGCCCCAGGCCGGTATGTCGGCACCTTCCCTGCCGATCAGGCCGGCAGCTACTTTGTGATGCTCAGCCCCGGCGTTGGCAAGGCCCCCTTGCTAACCGGCGTCAACGTGCCTTATTCGGCAGAGTTTCAGCGGCGGACCACCAACGCTGAACTGCTCCGCGATATGGCCGACATGGTTCCCAAACAAGGGCAGCATGGGGAGTTGCTCCAGGACCTCAACCAAACCAAACTTCAAGACCTGCTGCAGGTGAATTCGTTCCGGCATGATCTGGCCAAAGCTCGCAGTAGCCAGGACGCCTGGCATATGCTGGTGCTGTTGGGCGGCTGCCTGTTCTTCTTCGATGTGCTGGTTCGCCGCGTGCACATGGGCTTTGCCTGGCTCTGGACAGCGATCGGTTGGGTGCGTGACAAGATCCTCCGCCGCGAGGCACCCGCTCCGGTCGAAGAAACCATCAGTCGCCTCCGCAGTCGCAAAGCTCAAGTCACGCGTGAGTTGGACGAACGCCGTGAGGCCACGAGTTTCGCACCCGAAGAATCCAGCGGTCCGCCTCAAGGAACCGTCGCCGAAGAACTGGCCGGCACCGCACGAGACATTAAAGACAACATGCAGCGGCCCACCAGTCAAAAGGCTTCGGCAGAAGAGCAAGAAACCTACATGAGCCGGTTGCTCAAAGCCAAAAAACAAGAACGCGGAAAACACGATAAACGGGACGAGTAGACGAACTCACTTCATCACTCGCGCCATTTCAATTATTCAATCAGCCGTAGCCCCTAGGAATCAAGCACCATGAGTGTCGGCGAAGGTATGGAGAAAAGGGCTGAAGAATTCGGCCAACGGTATCGGGCTGTCCGCGATCAGCTTGCCCGGGTGATTGTGGGACATGACGACATCGTCCACGGGGTGCTGACCTGCCTGTTCGTCGGAGGGCACTGCCTGCTGGAAGGTGTGCCAGGGCTTGGTAAGACGCTGCTGGTCAGAACTTTGTCGCAAGCGCTGAGCCTGGATTTTTCCCGCATTCAGTTCACGCCGGACCTGATGCCGGCCGACATCCTCGGCACCAACATGGTGATGGAAACCCCTGAGGGTCGGCGGGTGTTCGAGTTCCAAAAAGGCCCCATCTTTACCCAGATCTGCCTGGCAGACGAAATCAATCGGGCAACCCCCAAGACCCAATCTGCCATGCTCGAGACCATGCAAGAAGGAACGGTCACGGTCGCCGGTACCCGGCACGTGCTCAAGCAGCCGTTCTTTGTCATGGCCACGCAAAACCCGATCGAACAAGAAGGAACCTACCCTCTGCCTGAGGCGCAGATGGACCGGTTCTTCTTCAAGCTGGTCGTCGGCTACTCCTCGCGCGAGCAGTTGGCCACCATTGTGGAGCGAACCACCAAAGGGGAGCACATTGTTCCGGACAAAGTCATGGACGGCACCGAAATTGTCAAATGGCAAGGGCTGATTCGCGACGTCTACATGGCCGCGCACGTCCAGGACTACCTGGTCCGCCTGACCCTGGCCACGCACCCCGAAGGCCCCTACGCCCCGCCGGTAACCAACCAGTACTTGCGTTGGGGATCCAGTCCGCGTGGAGCGCAGACGTTGGCCTTGGCCGCCAAAGTCAGAGCCTTGCTCGAAGGCCGCTACAACGTGAGTTTCGAAGACGTCCGGCGTGTCTTCCTGCCAGCCATGCGACACCGGGTGATTCTCAACTTCGAAGCCCAAGCCGAAGGCATGCATCCCGATCAGGTGCTGCTAGACATTCTCGAGAACGTGCCAGAGAGGGCAGATGGCGAACAAGCTGCGTAGATGGTAACAACCGAACGGAGGAGCAACGCACATGTTCGACAGCAATTCCTCCCGTAGTTTGCTGCTGTTTCCTGGTGCAATCCGTTGTTCCATTGCGAACACGATTTTTTCGCTGTCGCATCCTGACTTTGTGTATTCACTATCGTGGCATGAGAACAACTTTAGCAACAATGATTTTTCCGGCACGCGCGGAACCATCACATTCTTGACCGATGGCTCGCTTGTTGGCGCTTTTTGTTCGGACGAGAGTACAGAAAACCCTTTCGTGTCGAACCGCATCAAGGACTACACTCACGAACCGTACTTTCAAGGGATTCCTGACGAACTGTATCGAGTTGCAAATTCGGAGGCTTTGCAATACTTGCTGGACGATGTCGATGGTGTTGCAATTCCAATCATTACGGGAGCATTCTGGAGTGATGCCAATCAAGTCACACTGCAATCTGCGAAGCCGTGGCCCGAATTGTGGGCCCATGGTGCGTCACTGTTTCGACTACAGTTGCTGGAGGAAAATGAGTCACTTGACGGATTGCAGGAGGAGTACGAGTTGACCAACCAACAAGTGTCGCTTGTACGGTCGTTAACCTCGGCGAGATTGCAGGCGAAGCGACTCCCGGTCGAAGCGACGGCGGTTCAATCCTCGCAGATACGCCGAGCAGCCAGCGATGGCAATGCCCTGACGGCCTGCTTGGAATCGTTCCAAGACTTGGGGATCCTTGTTCCGTAAGATGACCCGATGAAGATGCAACTTCAACCAATCAGAACCCCGGCCGGTTGGACGGTCTGCTACATCGGTTTCAACATCATTTGCCAATGCTGGGCCGTGTGTAGCCAGATTCGATATACAGTACGACTCAACTCCGATAACAAGCACTGTCAGAATGCCAATCTGTTTGAGCTAAACACCTTCGCCTGGAACCACGCATGCCCTCTTCGGTAAATCCACTACTCAGCCCTCAACTGCTGGCCCGGCTCGAGCGACTCGAGTTGGTGAGCCGCAAGATTTTTCGAGGGCGGATGAAGGGCGAGCGTCGCAGCCCTCGCAAAGGTCAAAGTGTGGAGTTTGCCGACTTCCGCCCTTACGTGGCTGGCGATGACTTGCGGTTCATTGACTGGAACACCTTCGCAAGACTGGAGAAGCTCTTCCTCAAGATGTTTTTGGAGGAAGAAGACCTGCACTTCTACGCCTTGATTGACGCCAGCGGGTCCATGGACTTCGGCGAACCAAGCAAGCTGGACTATGCCAAACAGTTGGCCGCGGCGCTGGGGTTCATTGGGTTGGCCAGGGCGGATCGGGTCAAGATCGAAACACTCGGCCAATCGCCCCGAAATCCGGCACCGGTGCTACGAGGCCGGAGCAGCCTGTGGCGGATGCTGGAGTATCTTGAGAAAGTTGAGTCTGGCGAGGACGTGACGTTTTCACAAGGGATTCGCAACTTCTGCCTGCGCAATTCTGGCAAAGGGGTGGTCCTGCTGATCAGCGACCTGATGGACAAGACCGGCTACCAAGAAGGCCTGCGTTATCTGCTCGCCCAACAAATGGATGTGTACGTGATTCATCTGCTAAGCCAGGAGGAGATTGATCCCGCGCTGGCTGGTGACCTGCGGCTGGTGGACTGCGAAGACGGGGACATCGCCGAGATCACCGTCAGCGCTCCGTTGATCAAACGGTACAAGGACACCCTGGACAACTTTGTCGGCGCAGCCCGAGATTTCTGCAATCGCCGCAACATGGTCTATATTCTGGCCAGCAATCAACTGCCGGTGGAGCAACTGGTGGTGAGTTACCTGCGACGGCGAGGTCTCGTGCGCTGATGTGGCCTCAATTCACCAATATGTTGAACCCGCTCGGTTGGGCGGCGCTGGCTGTGGTTCCTCCGGCGATTGTGCTGCTGTACTTTCTCAAACTGCGGCGGGTGCCGTTGGAAGTCCCCAGCACGTACCTGTGGAAGAAGTCTATCGAAGACCTCCACGTCAACAGCATCTGGCAGCGACTGCGTCAAAACCTGCTCTTGCTGCTGCAACTGTTGTTGCTGCTATTGATGATGCTGGCCTTGCTGCGTCCTTCGTGGTCGGGCCGACGCCTGACCGATAGCCGTTTGATCTTTATCATCGACAACTCGGCCAGCATGAGCAGCAAGGACGCCGAGCCGACCAGGCTGGACTATGCCAAAGCGCAGGTGCTGAGCCTGATTGACGAGATGCGTTCTAGCGATGTCGGCATGGTGGTCAGTTTTGCGGACAACGCCCAGGTCAAGCAGCGCTTTACCGATAGCCGCAGAGCGCTGCGTGATGCGGTCAACAGCATCCGTCCCACCGCCCGCAGGACGGACCTGCTCGAAGCCTTGCAGGTGGCCTCAGGCTTGGCCAACCCGGGCCGTTCGGCCACAGAAATCACCGACACTCAGGTCGCGGAGGCCCTGCCTGCCACGGTGTATGTCTTCAGCGATGGTCGTTTTCCCCGCCCTGATTTCTCGTTGGGGAACCTCGAACCAGTCTATGTTCCGGTAGGCAAAGTAGATTCGTCCAATGTCGGCGTGGTCGCCTTCTCGACGAGTCGGCATGCCGAAGAAGCGGGGCGGCTGGATGTGTTCGCCAGGCTGGAGAATTACGGATCTGAGGACTCCATTGTCACCACTGAGTTGTTGGTGGATGGCGAGCTTGTGGATGCCAAAGATGTGGAACTGCCGGCGGTGACCGTGGGGGAGGGAGATCGCGAAACCCTGCCAGGCAACAACGGCGTCTCGTTCTCGCTGTTTGATCTCAACACCGCCAAACTGCAACTTCGCACGGTTCCTAAACAAGACACCTTGGAAACGGACAACAACGCCTGGTACGCCATCAACGAGCCACGTAGAGCAACCGTGCTGTTGGTGACCCCTGGCAATGAGCCGTTGCGGTTCGCTTTGAATACCGACCGCGCGCGGGAACTTTCGGACGTGTTGATCGAGTCACCGGAGTACCTGACCACAGACGAGTACCGCGTGGCGGCCCAGTCCGGCACCTTTGACCTGATCATCTACGACCGCTGCGCCCCTGAGACAGCCGCCACGCCATCGGTCGATGGAGGCACGCCCGTCGAGCTGACCCAGCTGCCGCAGTCCAACACGCTGTTTTTAGGCACGATGCCGAAGTTGGCAGATTGGACCATCGGTCCCAAAGTGGACGTGCCCCAGATCATTGATGTCGAACGGGTCCACCCGCTGATGCAACTTGTCTCGTTGGGCAATGTCGTCGTACTCAGCAGCCACACCATGAAACCACCTTCCGGCGGAACCGTACTGATCGACACCGATCAGGGAGGCATCCTAGCCATTGGACCCAGGGCGGGTTTTGAGGACGCCGTGCTAGGGCTGGAGATTGTGAGTGACGAACCGCAAACCAACTGGCCCTTGCGGTTGAGCTTCCCGGTGTTCGTGATGAATGCCGTCCAGTACCTGGGGGGAAGCCGGCTGTCGGAAGCGGAGGCCGTGGTGCATGCCGGCGAGGTGTACACCTTTGCGGCGGATAGCCTGACCAAAAACCTCACGGTGCGGACTCCGGCGGGGCGAAGGGTTGAGATCGAGCGCGGGGGGCAAAACCGGTTCAACTTTACCGATACGGACGAATTGGGGATCTACGAGATCTCTAACGATAAACAGGTGATTCGCCGGTTTGCCGTGAACCTGCTTGACTCGCAAGAGAGCCATATCGCCCCGGAAAAGCAGATCCAAATCCGTTGGCAAGAGGTGGAGGGCACCGGAGGATTCGAGCCCACCCGGCGAGAGTCATGGAAGTTGCTTCTGCTGTTGGGACTAGCCGTGCTGCTTTTTGAGTGGTATATCTATAATCGTCGCGTGTATTTGTGACCATTGGAAGTTCGGTCCACGTGACCTCTCCTGACCGACTTCGCACGCACTGCTCTTCGAGGCTCCGCACTCATGCCGGTCAAGCTCCCACTAGGTAAGCCCAAGAGTCGGTCTCCGCAACCGAAGCGCAAGAAGGTGTTCAACAAGCTCGTTGAGAATCGCCTGATTGAGCAGTTGAGCCAAGAAGACTACAAGCGAAAAGTTCGCGAAGTGTACGGCGGCCCGCAAGGCAAACTACTCGCCGCCTGCAGTCTGCTCAGTTTGCACCAACCGTTGGGCGAACGGCTGTTCCGAGATCGCAAGTTTGATCTCACCGGTGCCAAGAGCATTTTGGATGTCGGCAGCGGTGCCGGCCAGATTGCCGGTCACCTGCTCAAGTACTCTGACAACGACGCCCAGATCACCTGCTTTGATCTCTCGCACGGCATGGTCTGTCGTGCCAAGCGACGGCTCAAGAGCGATGCCCCCAATTACCTGGTGGCGGATCTCACCCGACTTCCCTTCGCGGACAACAGCTTTGACTGCGTCACCTGCGGCTACGTGATCGAACATCTGCCGGACCCACGCGAAGGACTGGCCGAACTCGCCCGCGTGATGTCACCGGGAGGGCGGATGCTGTTGCTGGCCACCGAGGACAGTTTCGGCGGTGCCTGGACCAGTCGGGTTTGGCGGTGCCGGACCTACAACCGGCAAGAGTTGCTACGAACCATCGAAGACGTCGGACTCGCCTGCAAGCAGGAACTCTGGTTCACCCGGATGCACAAGGTCATTCGGGCCGGCGGCATCTGCCTGGAAATCATCAAGCCAGAGAAGTAGCTGCCTGGTCAGCCGGGGCATTGCTCATCGCCCTAGGCACAAACTTCTATCGGGTCGATCGAGTGGTCACGGTCGGTTCTGCGAGTTGGTTGCAGCTTTGTTCTCGTTAGCTAACCAATTCGTCTGTTGTTTGCCTTAGAGAAGAACGCCTCACCTGAGGTACGGCCTTGCCACTGGTGTTTCCAGAACCCGCTCGCCTGGTTGCAGAGACCGACGGATTGCGGAACGGGCAACATTGATGGTCTAATTGCCTCGGACCCAACCAACTTCGTGTTGCTTCGGATACAAAATTTTGGCGTGCCAGGCAAGATTCAACTTTCACAGTCGATTTACTGGAAGGAACCACTTGATGATTCATTTGGCAAGGTTTGCATGCTGCTGGAGTTGGCTCATAGCCGGGGCTTTGGCAACCTGCCTGGGCTGTGGAACCCAGACACCTGAACCTGGAGGCCAGCCCACGCTCGGAGCTGGGGACACTGAGAGAAGTCGATCTTCCCCCTCGCGCTTGCCTGAACCTGGAGGCCAGCCCACGCTCGGAGCTGGGGCTGTGGCTGACGGCGATATGAGCCCGTTCAAGTGTGTGTTGCAACTGGAGATGGGGGAACACTCGGCGACGTCGCAGATCTACTTCCAATCTCACTACGCGGTGGAGTTCAATCCCGAGGATCCCTCGCAACCAGACGTGATTTTCGATCTCAAGGACAAGTCTTGGAGGGACTTTGACCCTTCGCAACAAGTATCGTGGGAAGAGTGCCAGTCGTGGACTGACTCAACCACCGAAGCCACGCGAAAACAGCTGGCTGCGTCGGACAATCCGGAAGGAAGCGACATGATCAAGCACACGCTCGACCCTGACTTCCAGGTTTCGACCGAAGGTGAAACGGTAGTGATCTCGAATCCCATTCTGACCTATCGGGTTTCCGAACCGATGCCGCT
Source organism: uncultured Planctomycetia bacterium (assembly GCA_942492195.1). Taxonomy (GTDB): domain Bacteria; phylum Planctomycetota; class Planctomycetia; order Pirellulales; family S012-138; genus CALOEH01. The sequence goes on from CALOEH010000116.1 coordinate 27,342, forward strand.
GGACGAACTCCAACAACAGCGATTTATCACCTACGATCGGCTCAACGCCTATCGCAAAGCAATGCTCGGCAAAAAACTCCCCCCCTTCCCCCAGTTGGCTGTGGACGATGTGCTGGAAGAGCGCAAGATTGCCCCAGGCCGGATCGAGTTCCGGATCATCATCCCTGGCGGAGAGGTGAAAGGGACGGTTGAATCGGAGAAGGAAGACCTGACACCCAACGAAACGGAAAAGGTCAACTACGCCATTGCGAGCGCTCAAGGATCGTAGATAGGCACCGATCCGTTTGTAGTTTGTCATCACGACGGAGCTCGATGCTTCCTTTTCAAAATTGAACGCGTACTTTCATTACAAATTCTTGTCGGGCCAATTTTGTCAGTGAGGCCATCATGCCGTACGTAGCTTTCTCCATTGGTCTCCGGATGCTAGCGATGGGCCTCTGCTGCCTGCTGGCTGGATGCGGCGATCGGCCCAGTGCCCGAGACCTGGGGCAGTCCCTGGGCGAAAACGTCACCGATTTTGCCCAAGGTGTCGGAACCGGCGTCGATCATCAATTGCTGATCAAGGTGGAACTGACTCCCACCGCGGAGGAGACGGGGCTCACGCATACCGTGGGCAAGCAAGGGACGAATCTGAGCGAAAAGGGGATCAGTATCTATTTCGTTTCTAAGGACTCCGTTGACGGCATCTTGGTCGCCAAGGCTCTCAACAGCGACGGAATCGAAATCGGTCGGGCCAAGACCCCAGTCAGTTTCGAGGCGGACGACGCAAAGTATGTGCGGTTCGATTTTCCAGCTGAAACCGACCGTCAGAGCGTGGCCAGGTACAGCATTGATTTCCGACCTGCACCGCCCGAGCCTGAGCAGACAACGCCAACGGTCAAAGAGGAATCGAACGAATAACGTTTGAGCTTCTGTTCTGCCGCGCCGGGTTGCCCTGGCTCGCCGCTGATGTGCTCGAAACTCTGCAGCCCTTTCGTGCCATTTTTTCAGATTGTCAGGATTGTCGAACTGCTCGACCACCGGCAATGAACGGTTTCATGAGGGATGGCCGTTGATTGAAAACTTTCGGGTGCCGGTAACGAAGGGATGCCTGATTTTGCCGTGTAGACCTAGGTCACGCAGTTTACCCCAAAGCCCCAGAAGGGGTGTTGCACTTTTCAGCATCCTCCAGCCCTAGCAAAAGCTGGCGTGCACCCCTGACAAAACTCCGCCCGATAGCGGTGTTGCCAGAGTGCACCATCCATCGCTAAGCTACTGGCATCGTTGCGACTTGCAGCGAGTGCGAGGTGTTCGGTCGGTTCGCCATGTTGGGCTGAGACGTGATGCCTTGTGTCATTATGGAAGATGGAAAGGAGTCATGCCGTGTTCGTCGCTGCTTCGACCTCATGCTTCGAGAGCCTGCCGTTGAGTGAGGTGCTGGAGCGTCTCAGCGGACTGGAGTTCACCCGCGTCGAGGTCGAGATCTCTGAGCAAGGGAATCAACTCAAGCCTTCGATGCTGATGAACGACCTCGATGGGGCGATCCGGATGTGCCGCGAAACGCAGCGTCTGGACCCTGTGGCCTACTCCATCGATTTGGAAGGCGAAGGGGATAGCTACTACGAGCAGTTCCACGCTGTGTGCCGATTGGCCAAAGCTACGAAGGTGTTTACCATCACGGGTTCGGCTGGCGAATTGGGGACTCCGTTCAATGCCGAAATCGAGCGGCTACGCGAAATGGTGCGGATTGCCACGCTCGAAGGAGTGCTCTTCAGCATCAAGACCGAGATCGGCCGCATCACCGAGAACCCCGACACGGCCGTCGTCCTTTGTGACAACGTCAAGGGACTCGGCATTTCGCTCGATCCAAGCCACTACATCTGCGGCCCCTTTGCTGGTGCCAACTACGAAAACCTGCTCGGCCACGTCTACCACGTGCGATTGCGGGATACCAGCAAAGAGAGAATCCAGGTCCAAATCGGCCAAGGCGAAGTTGAATATGGCCGCCTGGTGACCTTGCTCGCCAAGCACAAGTACCGCAGGGCATTGTGCGTGGATGTCCGCGAAGCAAGAAGACATCAACGACGAAACCCACAGTGGGCGAATCCCCTCAAGATCCGGCTCTTGCTCGAGAGCTTGCTCTAATCAACAGGCGAAGAATAACTTCCGCATCGGCGAACCGGAGATGCTCGAGCGTCGTTGGGACAGCGGTTCAGCGATTGCCCCCTGTTGATTCAGCTGATGAGAGATATTGTGTCGGACCCGAACGTTGAATCTGGAGGCTGTTGGTGCCGGTTGTTGAGGAAGTAGTTGACAATCGGTTCTGCAGCGGTGGACAACAGTTG
>CALOEH010000117.1:0-4087 GCA_942492195.1 uncultured Planctomycetia bacterium
TGTGGAGGGGAATTGCAGGTGCCCAAGATATTGCGACTAGTGGCAAGGCCGCCGCTTTGCGAGCCAGCATGGACCGTTACCAGCAGGTGGTGATTCCCTTCTTCGCCCGGCACTGCAACGCCTGCCATGGTAGCGAGAAGCAAGAAGGAGATCTGGATCTCACCAAACTGGATCCGAACTTGGAAACCGCCAGCGCGGCACGGTGGGCGATGCTGCTGGAGAAGATCCGCCAAGGAGAAATGCCGCCGGAAGGCCAGGCTCTGCCCGACCAACGTTCCATCGACGCAGTGGCAGAGTGGGTCGAGGCAGAGTTGAATCGCTCTGGCAAACACTTGGCGCGGCGCGAAGCGTATGCGAACGGCAACCAGGTGTCGCATGCCTTGCTGTTCGATCCGGCACAGGATGCACGCCTGGACGTACCGCCGAGAATTCGTACCGTAAGTCCTGAAATCTACAGTGCCTTTACTGGCAAGCTGTCGAAAGGATTCGAAGGGCTCGTGGGACAGCCCTTTTCGCCGGGAGCTAGATCGACCTTCAAAGACATGGACCTTGCTCGCGTCGACGAGCCTGTCACCGCCCAACTCATCCGCAACGCGCTCGTCATTGCCGAGCATCAAACAGGCTTCACGTTCGAAAAGGGTGAGTTGCAACCAACCAGCGGTGCCCAGAAAGACTTTCTTCCGTTTGTCGACGAACGCAAGCCGCTCGGCGAGGCCGACATGGAGAAGGCCGTCCGTATGCAGTTCGCTCGCGTGCTACAACGCAAGCCGGAAGAAGAAGAACTGCGGCGCTTTGTGGCATTAATGAAGAAGAACGTAACCGAGGCGGGGCGGATCATCGGTGTGCGATTCACGCTGGCTGCCGTATTTCTGTTGCCTGAGGCGATCTTCCGCTACGAACTTGGTAGCGTCCCGCTGGATGAAGACGGCCGGGTTCGGCTAACACCCAAGGAAATTGCTTCGGCCTTGGCGTACGCGCTCACTGACGAGGGCCCCCCTTCTTGGCTGATGGAAGCCGCTGAGAACGGCAAGCTGGGTACCACCGAGGGCGTGGCGTTCGCGGTACGGCAGATGCTGGACAATCCCAAGTTGAACAAGCCACGGATCCTGCGTTTCTTCCAAGAATATTTCGGCTACGAGCAAGCGACCGAGATCTTCAAAGACACGAGCGAGATGAAAGGGCACAACCCTCGGGCGTTGGTCGAAGATACCGATCGTCTGATCGAGTACATACTTGAGCAAGTTCAGCAAGTTCTGCACGAATTGCTCACCACGAACAAGACGTTCGTGATGTACAAGACGGCCGCCGATCTCAAACAGAAGCGGGCCGAAGCGCTGGCCAAGTTCGAAGCCGACAAGAAGAAGAATCCTGAGAAGTTCAAAGACAGAGTGCCCCGACTGCCAGGCCGCCCTGGATTCGAATCTTACAACCTGGACGACTTCCCCGATGAGCAACCGGTTGCCCTACCGAAGGGACAACGAGCCGGCATCCTCACGCAACCAGCGTGGTTGGTGGCCTGGTCCACCTCCGGCGACAATTATGCCATACTCCGCGGCAAGTGGATCAGGGAACGTCTGCTGGGGGGAGTGGTGCCGGATATCCCCATCACCGTCGATGCGCAACTCCCCGAGGCTCCCGAGCAGACCCTCCGCCAGCGAATGGCCGTTACCCAGCAGCAATACTGTTGGCAATGTCACCAGTTGATGAATCGCGTAGGTCTCCCCTTCGAGATGTACGATCATTTTGGCCGCTATCGCGAGACAGAAACCGTGATCGATCTACAAGCTACTGCAAGACATGTTGACGCCAAGGGAAAACATTTGGGCGATGTCATGCGGGACCTGCCTGTCGATGCTAGCGGCGGTTTTGAGTTTACGCTCGATCCTCAACTGAAGGGGAACGTGAATGGACCGATCGAGTTTCTGCACAAGCTGGCCAAGTCCAAGGTGGTTGAACAGGTCTTCGTCCGCCATGCCTTTCGCTACTGGATGGGCCGCAACGAAACGCTCGGCGACGCCGCCAGCCTGCAAGCGGCCCATCAGGCCTATCAGGCAAGTGGCGGCAGTATGCGGGAGTTGATTGTATCGCTCTTAAGCTCAGAATCGTTCCTCTATAGAGTCGCCAGAGAGTAACCGTTTACACCACACTCAAGTACGGCTCGATCATCGATCACGTATAAACCACGCTCCTGGAGTTTCCCCATGCCACTGAATCGTCGCGATGCTCTCAAGGGCCTTTCATTGGGCACCAGTTCCATGGTGCTGTCACCAATCGTGTCGCGCCTGATGGCTCAGGCTGCCGGGATACAAGAACAACCTCGACGGTTTGTGTTCGTGATAGAGAGCAATGGGTTCACTCCGCAACAAGCCGCCCCAGAAGAGTACAAGCGTAAGAACCGCGACCAACGCCCGCTCGGCGGGCCGAGCGACCTGGTGGATTTCTCGCTCGCTGACCAGACGCTGCCTCCGGCCCTGGCACCGCTGGCTCCATGGAAGGAAAAGGTGACCATCGTCCAAGGACTATCAGGCAGGATCTGTGGCGGTGGGCATTCGAACAATTTCAAGGCCTTGGGGGCATTCGGCGGCGGCGGTGGGGGCGAAAGCACCGCCGTGCTCGGAGAAACCATCGACGGTGCGCTCGCCAAGCACAATCCCAGTATCTTCCCGTTCATCGGGCTGGGGATCTCCAAGCGGCTAGATAACTCCGTGCTTTACAATGTCTCGGCTTGGGGCGCTGATAAACCACTGCCGCACATGGTCCAACCGGATCAGGCCTACTCCGCGCTGTTCGGCAGTGTGGCCGGCGGCGCGGCGAAGCAGGAGTTCTACGCGCGCAACAATCTGCTTGATTTTCTTCGCGACGACGTTCATCGAGTCAAGAGCAATCTGGCCGGACCCGAACGGGCGGAGTTGGGAGCCTACCTGCAAACCCTTGATACGCTTCGAGATCGCCAAAGCCGGCTGAACGAAATCGAACAAACGCTACGAGAACATGCCCCGGCTACGAGCGACAAGTACACTTCGGAAGTGGAGACAGACCGGCTCGACGCGCAGTTCGACATCGGGGCCGCCGCCCTGATCTGCGGGTTGACTAATGTGCTGACCATCTCCTCTGGTGCCGGCATTCGCGATTTTGACATCTGCTTTACCGGACTCGGCCTTCAGAAAGGCAAACATCATACAGGCCATGGTGGTAGCCAGAACGGTATGAGTTGGTACGAGGTTTCTCAGATGATCCGCCACTTCCACTTCGAGCAGATCGCCAAGCTGGCCAAGAGACTAGAAGCGATGCCAGAAGGAGACGGCACGATGCTTGACAACACGGTGATTGTCTATCTCAGCGACGGCGCGGAGGGGCATCACTCGCGCTGCTGGGAGTGGCCAATGGTCCTGCTGGGCAACATTGGCGGCAAACTCAAGACAGGTCGGTACATCGACTACCCCGCCTACGGGCACAAGGGACACCGCACGATCGCCAATATGTACGTCACCCTGCTGCAACTGGCCGGTTCCAATCGCACCAGCTTCGGCCAACCCGACCCTGGCCTCAAAGACTTTGACCAGCACGGGCCGTTGGCCGAGTTGTGCGCATAGGCAGGAAGAGCTTCCCTTCGGAGCCGATTCAGCGGCACGAGTTCTTTGTTAGCGGCGTTCGATGAATAAGAGTCAGATGTGACAAACTGGTCCTTGACTGACGAAGAAGCGTCATCACGGATGATATGTGAACGGCAGCCGAATACTGTAGCGCATTGCGGTGCTGTTGGTCAGCCGAAACGTGTGGCGCTCTGCTCTCACGTTCTTTGGCAACGTGGGATTGGATCGCTATGCCGCCTGGGATCTTTGTCGAGGTTGGTAGGGGACCGCGCAGCTACCTAGCGAGCCGCTCTTTTTGGCACAACGAGCGTTCCTCTACAGCTACTTGGGAAGTTTGATTTTCCGTTTCTCCCCTGGTTTCGATCCGGTCGACTCCGGCTTGCTGATGCTTGGGGGGAATCCATTCAACTGACGCCAGATCTCGTAGCCGAGTGAAACTTGTTGGAGCATGACCCATCCATTGGCGCGTACTCCTTGGCGGAGATAGGGATCGG
>CALOEH010000118.1:0-14625 GCA_942492195.1 uncultured Planctomycetia bacterium
GAAATGCCAGCCTGCGGAAGCATTGTGGCCAAAGAACTCGGCCCGCGCCGGGGACTTCCCGGCTACATTGCCACACAACAGGCCATCTCGCATGGGCAGGCCGGATATCTCGGCGTGGCCTACAATCCTTTCGAGACGTTTGGCTATCCGACCAGCGACGCATTTCGCGTCCGCAATTTGCAGCTGCCCAACAAGGTGGACCAGGCCCGGATGGAGCGCCGCAAGTCGATCCTTCAACAGTTCGACACCATCCGCCGGGATGCCGACACCAGCGGAGCCATCAAGGCGATGGATACGTTCCGCCGTCAGGCCTTCGAACTTTCGACCAGTCAAGATGTCCAGGACGCCTTTGATCTTAAACAAGAATCGGACGAGACGCGCGAACGCTACGGCCGCAAGAGTACGCCTAGCCAAAACGCTTTGCTTGCCCGCCGATTGGTTGAGCGGGGAGCGCGGTTTGTCAGCTGCAGTATGAGTTTCGGCACGCCCTGGGATTCGCACGTAGACAACTTCACGGCCCATCGAAATATCGTGCCTGGCTACGACCACGTGATTTCGACATTGCTCCAAGACCTGATCGAAAGAGACCTCTTGAAGCGTACGCTGGTGATTGTCGGTGGCGAGTTTGGACGCACGCCCAAGATTAACGAACGTGCCGGACGGGATCATTGGCCTGGCGTCTACACCACCGTGTTGGCGGGAGGCGGAGTACAGCCTGGCATCGTGCTGGGGTCGAGTGACGCATTAGGCGAACGCCCGAAGGATCGGCCGATTCCCCATCAGGATGTACTGGCAACCATGTACCATTTGCTCGGCGTGGACTCCTCGAAAAGTTATCTGAACGAGGCCAACCGGCCGGTGCAGATTCTCAACTACGGCCAACCTATTCAAGAGATTCTTTGATGCCCTGCATGCGTTCCAACGTTCATCAAGCCTGGGTGATTTGGGCGGTGGTGCTTGGACTGTCCGCGTCTTGTCCGCAGGTGTCCGCTGAGCCGATTGCAATCGCCGCGATCGATCGGACAACGCCGGTTGATTTTGCCACGGAGATTCATCCTCTACTCAAGGCGAATTGCCAAGCGTGCCACAACGCACAAACCGCCGAAGCAGGTCTGAGTTTGCAGTCGCCAGCAAGTATCCTCAAAGGGGGTGAGTCAGGTCCGGCCGTGGTGCCAGGGAAGCCGGTCGAGAGCCTGTTGTTGAAGGTAGCATCGCACCAGAATCAACCCCAGATGCCCCCTGCGGACAACGACGTGAGCGCGCGCAATCTCACCTCGCACGAACTCGGTCTGCTCCGTCTGTGGATCAGCCAAGGAGCATCCGGAAGTGTGCCTGCTGCGCGCCGTATCACCTGGCGTCCCAAACCCTCTACCTACCAACCCATCTTTGCCACGGACATTTCACCGGACGGCATTTGGGGAGCGTGCGGTCGGGCACATCGGCTGTTCGTCTACCACCTCCCCAGCCAGCGACAGGCTGCCGAGTTGCGTGATCCGGCGCTGGCGAACCCCGGAGCAGACTTGGAAGCGGTGCGGGCGTTGGCATTCTCCCGCGACGGCCAATGGTTGGCCTCCGGCGGTTTCCGCAGCGTGCGACTGTGGCGCGCCCCGCACATCGAGCAGCTTGCCACCTGGAAAACGTCTGGCACCCCCACCGCATTGGCCATCGGCCCTCAGCAAACTTGGGCCCTCACCGGTAATGACCTCGGCAAACTGCAACTCTGGGATCTGACGAAGCGGCAAATCCAACAAGAGCTCGACGCTCATCTGGCGGCGGTCACGGCCATTGCTTTCTCTGCCGATGGCGAGTCATTCTATACCGCTTCGCTGGACAAAGATGTCATCGTTTGGAGCAGGGACGGTTCTCAGGTCGGAGGTTGGAAGACCCCCTCCGTAGTTCACACCATGGTTGCCCTGCCTGAGCCGAATCTGCTGCTGACCGCAGGGGGGGACCATGTGGTTCGAGGCTGGGATCTCACCATGCTCCCGGTCGCTGATGCCGTGGCCGAGCCCAACTTCGAACTCGCAGGGCACACCGCTCCAATCACCTGCATGGCCCCGGTTCCCAATTCCAGCGGACAGATTCTCACGGGGAGCGAAGACGGAACCCTGCGGCGGTGGGACTTGGCCAAGCGGCAACCCTCTGGTTCTTTCAACCATCAGGGAGCGGTTGCAGCGCTCGCGATTCACCCTGACGGGACACGCCTGGCATCGGCCAGTTCCAACCACAGCGTCAAGTTGTGGAATCTGGCCAGCGGGGCACTGGTCGGAGAGTTTCAAGGAGACGGACGTGCCGCGGCTGAGGTTGCCCGAATTGTTGGCCAGCTGGCGTTTACCAAGAGTGCCATTGAGGTCGGCAAGCGAGACATCAAGGCATACGCCGGACCGGAGCGACGAATCACCGTTACTAAGGACGCGATCAAGAAAGCCGAAGGGGAATTGGAAAAGGCCGAGGCAGAACTAAAGAAGAAGACCGCGGAGCTCGACAAGGTCAAAGGTGATGACAAGAAACGACAAGCGGCTGAGAAGGCCCGAGCCAAAGCCGAAACGGATCGTGATGTCGCCATCACTGTCGTGCAACGTGCCAAGGCGGTGGCCGCGCGCTCCGTGCAAGAACTGGCCGATGCCAACGCGGCGGTGGCAGCCAACGAGGCCAGGTTTGCCGAACTCGAGAAGCAACAACAAGCCGCGGAGGCCGCTGCCGTAGCGTCTGCCCAACCGATGCTCTGTGTCGCATTCAGCCCTGATGGCAAAAGGCTGATCGCCGCCGACAACGCGGGGTTGCTGCACGTCTTGGACCCGGCCACCGCGGACTCGCTGGAGACCATCGCTCGGCATGCCACGGCGGTCCCTCTCATACAGTTTGCTGCCAACAATACCCTGGCCACCGTTGCCAAAGACGGGCAACTTGTTCTTTGGAAAGCTTCCAACAATTGGACCCCGGCCAGAACTATCGGCGGGAGTGAGAACCCAACCGCTTTCGCTGACCGTGTACTGGCACTGGATTTCGCTCCGGGGCAACCTTGGCTGGTCACTGGCAGCGGACTCCCAGGGCGCTCGGGTGAGTTGAAGATTTGGGACATCAACAGCGGCAATCTCCTACAGGACATTGCCGCGCATTCGGACACCGTGTTTGGAGCCCGTTTCGCACCGGATGGCAAACTCCTGGCTTCGGTGTCGGCAGACCAATCCGTCCAGGTATTCGAAGCCAGCAGTTGGCAGCACGTCCGCAGTTTTGCCGGCCATACCGCCCACGTGCTGTCGGTGGACTGGAGTGCTGATGGACGGCTGCTCGCCACGGCAAGCACGGACCGGACCATCAAACTCTGGAATTTCGAAACCGGCGTGCAGTTAGAAACCTACAAGGGCAAGACCTACGGAGTCGGCCCCTACAAGGGGGACGTCACGGCCGTGCGGTTCGTCGGCAACAGCGAGCAGATCCTGGCATCTTCAGGAGACGGCACCGCGCGGCTGCATCGCACTTCCAGCACGGATGACCTTCTCACGTTCAATGGTTCGTCCGGTTATCTCTACTCCGCAGCGGTCAGTAGCGACGGACGCTTTGTGCTGGCCGGCGGTGCCGATGGCAATCTCTGGATGTGGAGCGGCCAGAACCGTAACCTCCAGCACTGTTGGCCAATCGCGGACCCGTCTTCCCGGTAGGTGACCAATGTAGAACAGTGGTCCCCAATGGTTCAGGCACCAAGAAAAACGTTTCGAGTACTGCAGGTGAACCGTTGAGACAACGGTTCTACATAGAACTTGCCGCTACGGTTGCCAATCACGACGGACCGTGATGACTACTTTACGCGGTCTAACGTGGTACGCTCTTGGTGGAAGCGGCGGTGCCGGTCAGCGTGCTGTTGCCAGACCGGATGGTGCCGCCTGATCCGAGTGTTAGCGTGATCCGTTGGTCTCGCACCTGCGAGGCCCCGGCGGATCCTTGAAACTGCAGCGACTTGTCCGCCGTTTCGAATACCGCTGGCCGCTCCGACTGGGACTTCGAGGCCAGGTAGACATAGTCTGAACCTGCGGCAGATACCAACTCGGCGATCCCCCCTTGGGCATGCCAAACCACCTTGGGTGCAGGCTCCGTCTTCAGTCGCGGGTAAACCAGAACCGTGATCGAACCCCGGTTCGGCAATGTGGCCACCAGCGCCGTTTGCGTAATCCGCATCGGTCCCACTTTGCCGTCACGGTTCCCAACCGACATGTCCTGGAACGCGGTTTCCGTTTTCAGTGACAGGGTCTTGGGCTGGTAGATAAAGAGGTCAAAGTCAAGATCGTCCGCACCTGAGACGGTCACCCCTTGGTCGTGGATATGAACCGGCGGAAGGGGAGCATTTTTGGCCTGTTTGGCTTTTGCTTCTGCAGCCAACTCGGCACCGATATCGTTGAGAGGGCTGGTACGGTCGCCGCCAACTTTGGGAAACTGCGGCGCGTCTTGCTTGTCTTCCACGCGGGCAGTGAGCCAAAGTTTCCAGGTGGAGGGCATGTCCGCATCGTGTGTGTCGCGAATGACGAAGAAGTTGTTCCCCAGCGGGTTGGCATCTTTGACAAAAGCAATCTGGCGCTGCCAGGCTCCCTTATGTCCCGAGACATAATCAAACGCCGGTTGTGTCGAGAAATCGGCAATCCGCATATTGCCACCGGTTGCCGACGACGAGAGAACGCTGTGATAGGTCTGGGCGTGCCGACCGATGTAGCCCCAATCGTCCGCCAACACGCGTCCCTTGCCCCAGAGTACGATGCTGCCGGAATCAAAGTCGTAATGTTCGTGATTCGATCCGGCAATCATGTGCAGATAGGTTTCGCGGTCCGAACCGATCGTGTTGCGCAGCACGACGCCTGTTTTACGGAACCAGGCGCTACCATAATCAGGCTTCTGCGGGGCAACACCGTGAGCTTTGAGCAGATCTTTGTAGCCGGTCATACAGGGAAAACTCCAGCCGAGTCCCAGGTCGGGCGACCCATGCTCGAGGCACATCCACTGCATTTCAGCGGCGAACTGCGGATCCCGCTCTTTCCAAAGTCCAGCGAGAATTCCAAACATCCCGGTCGACTCACCATGGTAGGTGTTGCCAATGGGAGGATGATGGCGGTAGCCGCCGGTGTGGATGTCACGCGGAGTGGAAATCTTAGCGAACCACTGGGCCACCTTGCGGACGCGGTCTTCGTACAGGTAGTTGGCGAAGCCGGCACGGGCGGCCATGATGAACGCGCCGAGCATGTGGTCGAACGAAACCATGGCGTAGTGCGGGGCTTCGAGCCAGCCGCCGTCTTCGTCAGACCACTGGTTCAACTGGCCGTGTAGAGTTTGCAAACCTTGGGCTGCCCACTGTTTGGCCATGGGGTGCGAAGGGATCAGCGCCGCCACCGTGACCTGGTACTGCGCCACGGTGGTGGTCATGTTGGGGTTCGCAGAGAATCCCCGTGCGGGAGACCAGTAGTCGTCGCGATTGACCACATAGCCGATCAATGCCAGTTGAGCCAGGAACTGCTTGCGAAGTTCTGGAGTGAGCGAAGGAATCCCTAGGGCAGCATCCGCCAGGTTGAGAGCCGGCAGCAACAACACGGCTTGCGAATGCGGAGCGACGCCGAGCGTGACCCGGCTGTTCTGATCCAGCAAGTCATCATGCACCACCGTGTGCAGCCACTCGGTACTCTTGGCAACAATGTTCGTGGCCAGGCGTTCTGACCCGGACGCAAAGTACTCGCGGAGAGGGTCCTCGATGTTGTATTTGTCAATCGGCTGCTCACCCTCCCAGCGCCGGAGTTCCCGAGGGTTGGACTTCAGCGAGCCGCGCAGGGTTTGTAAATCGTCTTTGCCGACAAACAGCCGTGGGTAATTCTCGTGATCCCCTTCCCAACTGAGGACATAGTCTTTGACCTCATTCAGAGGGAAGTCGCCATGCTTGATGAGATAGTGCTGCGGGAGAGGTGCCACCCTGCGGTTCTTCTCAGCCAGCGCGCTGATGCTTTGGTTCTTATCTGGCGTCCCCAACATCCAGGCCCGGCTTCCTCCGCCGAGAGGAAAAGCGACACTCACCTGGCCATCTTCAATCTGGGCAGGCACGTTGACGCCGACATGAGGCGCTTGACCTGACCACTGCGGATCTTTCCAAACGCTAGGGCGAAGGAGCCCCACCATGAGTAGATCTGGGTGCGGATCGGCAACGGCTTTTGCTGGCTTCGCTCCGATCAAATCTTCCACAAGATTCTCTTTGGGGCGATTGTTCGGCGCGTCAATGGATAGCTTCGGTGGCGGGGCCGCGGTGTAGAGAGCAAACCAGTTGCCTTGCCGCTCAACTCCCCACCAGTGGAGCCAAGGTTCGAGCAGGTAAGCCCGTCCGGTGCCCAACGGCTCAGAGTTGACCCGGCCCATGTTCCCACCCATGCCTGCCCGATACAGCACGTGGGTGGGTCGATACGTTTTGTTTCCCAAACTGACCCGAAACGTGCCACCGCCAGGTGCGTCAAACGCCTCTTCGACCAGCACGACGGGCTCGCCCCGCTCCAGACGGAAACGCAAATTCCAATGTCCGCCGTCTTCGAAGGTTGTCTGGCAGGTGACCTCAATAAAAACAGGGCCGCGTGCTGCAACCTCGGCGGTGTACTGCTTCACGGCAGTCTTGCTTGCCAGGGACGAATTGCCGGTCCACTTGCCGCTGCGGAGGCGAATGGCGGCAATCGGCGCTTGTCCCGGTTGCAGCGTCTTGCGAATGGCAACGCCAGCCAAGGCGTTCTCCACGCGAAGTTCCCCGGCTGACTCAGTGACCTTGAGGTCAGACGCTGCCGTGCCGGGGCGGTCGGCAAACTGGTACTCGCGACTCTCGAGCGAGGGCTGGTCTGCCTGGAAGCAGATCCGCTGCTTCCCCCCTTCTGCATCACCGATCACCTGGTAAGCAACCTCTTGGTTGTCCTGATCTACCAGCGCCAACCGCCTGGCAGTCTTGGCGGCCTGATCTGGCGTGAGTGGAAACGTGACGGACTCGCGTTTCCAGGTATGGCCCAGGTGTTCGCGGAGCGTAAAGTCTGCGGCATTGCTGTTGAGTGCCATGACCAACCACAGCACGACACCGATTCCTAAGTAGTTTTGTTTCATTTTCAGATGGATCGAAGATGGAGCAGGACTAGGTGAGAAAATTTTGGTGACCCGGCGCGGCCATAGGCTCCAGCCTACTCGAAACGGCTTCAAAATTCCTGCCAGAACGCCAATTCGCAGTCGATGAGCAGGCAGCTGCCCGATCAGGCTGCGCTGCACCCGGCGGGGTGAGGTGGTTGGGATCCAGCTTGCAAGATCTCCGCGACTGTGATGAAATGCGCCGCGGCGGGCTCATCTCATGCTCGCTCCCTGGTATCAGCTTGGAGGCGTGAAGGGATATGATTGTTGGAGTTCCTAAAGAAGTAAAGCGGGATGAGTACCGCGTGGCCATGCTGCCGGTGGGCGTCGAAGAGCTACGCCGAGCGGGACATCAAGTGCTCATCGAGCGCGGGGCCGGGATCGGATCGGGATTGGCCGACGAGTTTTACGAACAGGTCGGAGCGAAGCTCGTCGATAGTCCACAAGAGATCTTTGCGCAAGCGGACATGATCGTCAAAGTCAAAGAGCCGCAGCACGAAGAGTGGGCGTTGATCCGGCCCGGCCAGGTGCTGTTCACGTACTTTCACTTTGCGGCCGATCTGCCATTGACCGAGGCTGTGGCAAACTCTGGGGCGACGGCCATTGCTTACGAGACCCTCAAGGACGATCGCGGATTGTTGCCGCTGTTGACTCCCATGAGCGAAGTCGCCGGGCGGATGAGTATTCAAGAGGGAGCCAAGTACCTCGAACGACCTCAGATGGGACGCGGCATCTTGCTCGGCGGGGTGCCAGGCGTGGCACCTGCCAACATCACCATCATGGGCGGAGGTGTCGTTGGGGCGAATGCTGCCAAAGTGGCCGCCGGATTTGGTGCCAACATCGGACTGTTGGACATCAACATGGATCGCCTGAGGTACCTGGATGACGTGATGCCTGCCAACGTGGATGTGTTGTTCAGCGATCGACATATCGTACGCGAACAACTGGCCAGGGCCGACCTGGTAATCGGTGCGGTGTTGATCCCTGGTGCCAAAGCGCCGCGGTTGATTGAAGCAGACGATCTCAAAGTCATGAAACCTGGCAGCGTGATCATCGACGTGGCGATTGACCAGGGAGGCTGCGTTGCCACGAGTCGCCCCACCACGCACAGCGAGCCGACCTACATTATTGACGAAGTGGTGCACTATTGTGTGACCAACATGCCGGGAGCGGTGGGGCGGACCAGCACGTTCGCACTGTGCAATGTCACACTTCCCTGGGTGCTGCAAATCGCCAGACTGGGAGTGAGTGACGCCATCAAGAATCTTCGCCCATTGGCCCGAGCGGTGGATATTTTCGACCACGAAATCACCAACCGCGGCGTCGCCGATGCCTTCGACCTGCCCTACAGTGACCGCTTCGACGCGGCTCCGCGGTTGAACGAACTCGACCAGCAAATCTCAAGGAACCCTAGCATGGCAACTCACGCTTCTCCCTCAACCGCTCAAGCTGCCCCACCCACGCTGCACTGGGTTGGCGGTGTTGATGGGCATTTGCGAATGATCGATCAGACGCTGCTCCCTGTCGAACTCAAAGAGATAGACTGCCGCGATGTTGCCACGGTTTGGGAAGCGATCAAAATGCTTCGTGTCCGAGGCGCACCTGCTATTGGGGTGGCCGCTGCGTTTGGCGTTTGCGTCGGCCTGCAGCAAGTCGGCGGCCAAGACCGGGCCGCGGCAATGAAGCATTTGGAAGAAACCTGCGCCTACTTGGCGTCCAGTCGCCCGACCGCTGTGAACTTGTTTTGGGCACTGGAGCGCATGCAGCGTGTCGCGGAGTCGTGCGCCGCAACGTCAACCACGCAGTTGCAACAACGGTTGCTGGAAGAAGCCCAGGCGATTTGTGACGAAGACCGCCAAATGTGTCGGGCGATTGGCCGGCACGGTGCCGCGCTGTTGGCCGATGGGCAGGGTGTTCTCACGCACTGCAATGCCGGAGGGTTGGCCACGGCCGATTATGGAACGGCGCTGGCCGTGTTCTTTTCGGCACATGAGAGCGGAAAGAAACTGCACGTTTACGCTGACGAAACCCGGCCGCTGCTGCAGGGAGCCCGGCTCACGGCCTGGGAGTGCATGCAGCGTGGGATCGAGGTCACCGTGATCTGCGACTCGATGGCGGCCCAGGTGATGCGCGAAGGTCGGGTTCAGGCGGTGGTGACCGGTGCCGATCGGATCGCGGCCAACGGCGATGCCGCGAACAAGATTGGCACCTACGGCGTGGCGGTGTTGGCGGCCCACCACGACATTCCCTTCTACGTGGCCGCCCCGAGTAGCACGTTCGACCTCTCGCTCGCATCGGGCGATGAGATTCCGATCGAACAGCGGGACTCGGCCGAGATCACCCACGGCTTTGGCTGCCAGACTGCCCCCGACGGCGTGGATGTCTACAACCCTGCCTTCGACGTGACGCCTGCCGAACTCATTTCAGCCCTGATTACTGAGCGTGGGATCATCCAGCCGGTCACGCGCCAAGAAGTGGAGCGTGTGTTACAATCAGGCAGTTGAACATGGCCGCGTTTATTTGCCAGGTGGAATGGGATGATGCCTCGCCAAGCCCGGATAGCTTCCGTCATGTATACCGCTAACGAAGGTCCTTGGGCGGGGACCGAGTACGCGCTGGTTGTGCCGCTGGATGTCGAAGAGGCGAACAGCCCTGTGGCTTCAAATCAGGAGATGGTACGGACACTCAATCAGGTTTTGGACTTTGCGGCCAAGAGTTATCCGCATGCCGTGGACTTTGATATTTCGGCCAGTCTGGAACCGGCTGGCGGACCGTTGAAGACGGTACCGCGTGAACAAGTCTTTGAGCCGACAACGCTACCCAAGCCGGTACCGCCCAAGCCAAGCTTTGCCCTGCCGCCGATTCAACCTGTTCCGCCCCGGTTCACGGAGCCAGAGCCCTGTGTCACCGCGCCAGTTGAGCCCACTCCGGTGGAGTCGGAGGGGCCCGTCGAGACCGCTGCGCAGCAAGTTCCTGAACCGGCCGAGGTTGCGGATTCGCCCCCTGTTCGCAAGCGCGCCAAGCGACCAACCCAGCCTGCCACGGGCCAACTCCGCCTGTTCGATTGAACAGGAGAGGGGAATCCGGCCGCGATTCATTACGGCCAAAAGAAATCAACGCACTTGCTCAATCCGTGACGTATCATTGGTGCGAAACGACAATCGCCGCCTTCTTGGATTTCCACCGAGTGCTGCGTCAACGCGTAGATTTCGGGTTGGGTGCTGAAGTAGAGTCAGAATCGCATTTGCACCCGAACATGCCCACGCAAGCGAGGGCATGGCAACCGAAAACTTTGCCGTGACAGAGCACTAGTGCCGTAGTGTCAAAACACTGGCAGACAAGCTGCCAGCGCCACCCGAATTTTCAGGTATGACCGTGCACTAGGTGGCAACCGGTTCCGAAGGCGCGAGAACGACGGTAGCACATGGGGAGTACGTTGGTGATGGTTCGATCTGTCTTGAGTCTGGGCTTCTGTTGGGTGGTAGCTTCCGTTGCTATGGCGCAATCGCCCCAAGAAGTCGCGCCAGCACCTGCCGATTCAACCAAAGTGCAAGCTGGCATGGACCCTGCCGCCGAGCAAGCTCTGGCTGAGTTGTTGGCCGGCAACCGTCGGTTCATGGACCAGCAACCGGCACATCCCCACGCTGGGGCACACTGGCGGACCTTGCTTTCGAAGGGGCAGAATCCCAAGGCAGCCATCTTGGGCTGCGCGGACTCGCGCGTTCCGCCCGAGTTGTTATTCGATCAAGGTTTCGGTGATTTGTTCACCATTCGGACGGCCGGGAATGTGGTCGATCCTGACGTGATTGGTAGCCTGGAGTATGCTGCCAGACACCTGGCGACCCCGCTGATTGTGGTGCTAGGACATGAGCATTGTGGTGCCGTCACGGCCGCCCTGGCAGCCTGCGAAGATGCCTCCCATCAGGCTGAGCAAGATCAAAAGATTACGACGAAGACCGGCGGCACAGGCCCTTCGGCCAGTGAACCTTGGGATCTGGAGCACTTGCTGGCCAGTATTCGTCCCGCTTTGGAAACGGTCCCGCAGGACTTGCCTAAGGAACGCCGGATTGAGACGGCAGTCGAAGCCAACGTGCGGTACTCGGTCGAGCAACTCCGGCAGATCCCGGGTCTGGTCGATCCCATCACCGGCAAACGTCCGGCGATTGTGGGCGCGGTCTATCACTTGGAAACGGGCCAGGTACGCCTGGTTGGCAACTGAACCCACTCGCTGGATTATCCATCTGAGATGGGTTTCGGTAATTTCCCGGCGACCAATTGTTCGGCGAGTTGGCGAATGGCCTGCAGGTCTAGCTTGCCGGTTCCGAGGACGGGGATCTCTTCGACTTCGTAAAACTGGTTGTCGGCCGGAATCGCAATCTTGGGAATGCCGGCATCTGCCAGGGCTTTGCAAAGTTCGTCGGCCCGCTTCTCAATCGGCGTGTGCAACACCACCAGGCGTTCGCCTTTCTTCTCATCTGGCACGGCGGTCACGGCGAGATGGCACTCTCCGTCCTCTCCCCCCACCAATTGCAACAAGGCTTCTTCCACCTTGATGTGAGGAACCATTTCGCCGCCGATTTTGGAGAACCGGCTCAACCGGCCGGTAATGTGGATGAATCCTTCGGCGTCAATCACCGCCAGATCACCGGTGGTGTACCATCCATCACGTAGGACCGCTTCGGTCTCTTTCGGCAGATTCAGATAGCCTTGCATCACGTTGGGCCCGGCAATCTGCAACATCCCCTGCTCGCCTGCGGGGAGCACCTCGCCAGAATCCAGGTCAACGACTCTGGCCAGAACCTTGGGAATGGGGAGACCAACGGTCCCTTCGCGGACATCTTCTTTGGCCGCATCACGCGAACGGCTGTGGGGGATGTTGGCGGCCACCAAGGGCGAAAGCTCTGTGGCACCGTAACCTTCGACCGGACGGACTCCAAACTTGTTGGCGAACGCCTCGATCAAGTCAGCCGGAAGTTTTTCGGCCCCGGCCACCACGACATCGAGCGAAGCGAAGTCTTCGGCCGGAATTCGCCGCAGATAGTTGCGCAAGAAGGTGGGTGTCGAGAGCAAGATCGAAGCCTGTTCCTTCTTGGCAATCTTGCCCACCTGCGAAGCTTCGAGCGGGTTGAAGTGGTAAACCCCTTTGATATCCAAAGCCAGCACGGCCCAAAGCGTGACCGTAAATCCAAAGGCATGGAAGAACGGCAAGATTCCCAACAAGACGTCGTCGGTCTTGAGATGCACCACTTCTTCGATGGCATCCACGTTATGGGCAATGTTCGCCAACGACAGCATCACACCTTTGGGCTGACCGGTGGAGCCTGACGTGAAGATGATGGTGAGCAAATCGTGGGGAGAAATTTCATCCAGGTGCAGTTGCTTGATCAGTCGGCGTGTGGGGGTCACGTACGCGCCAAGGACGCCGGCAACTTTGTCGGCCAGACGAACACGATCTTTAAAGTCATCCAGGTACACCACGTTGGCGTCCAGTTCGAACGACATTTTGTCCATGAACTTCCGGGTGGTCAGCACATGTGCGATGCCCGCCTGGGCAATGCAGTCATTGAGCACGTTGGATGTCACGGTGTAGTTGAGGTTGACCGCCACACGACGATCGAGAGCCAAGGCCACGTTGGTGATGGCTCCCCCGACTGACGGTGGAAGCAACAATCCGACGCTCTTGTCGCCGGGGCCGAGCGTCTCACGCCGCAAGAGTCGGCGGAGAATGAGTGCCCGCATCAACAACTGCCCCCCGGTCACGTTTGTGCCGAGGGAGTCTGCCATTTTCGAGACAAACTTACGCTGCTTGCATTTGGCAATCAGAGCCTGTTGCAAGATGGCCGTTCCGGCCGACATGCCTTGCGACATTGATTTCGTCCTCTCCATGAATCTCAGGGGCAAGACGCTTCCTCTGCGTCTCCCGCAATGCTGCGCGTCCAAGCAGTTCGCGGTGGTAGGCGAACGGACCAAGATCCGATTCGACCCCACCCAGCGAATGCGTGCAAGTCACTAGTGGGGATTGTACTATGTTCGTTAGGGCGGAGCGAACAGCGGAAAGATAACGAACCAGCCGAAAATCATCGAAATTTGCAATCCGTGCATTCAGGAGCATCCATGAGCCAGTCCACACGTCATCCATCAACAGGTCATTCAACCACACCTCGCCGCCAATTCATGCAGCGTGTCCTGGCCGGGGTCGCTGCTGGCGCAACCGTTCCCTCTTGGGCATGGGCCAAGCCCGAACCTCGCAAGAAGTTGCCGGTCGCGGCGCTGGCCTCGGTCTACAAGGTGAATTCGCACGCTGATGTCCTCTTGGGCAAGATCCTCGAAGGCTGGAACCAGGATGGCGGTCCCGGACCTGACCTCGAACTCGTCTCGTTGGTCACCGACCAGGTTCCTAAGGGGGACATTAGCCGCGAGCTGGCCAAAAAGCACGGAGTCCAGATCTGCAAAACTGCCGAAGAGGCCCTCACCCTTGGGGGCAAAAAGCTTGCCGTGGCGGGCGTCATCAGCGTTTGCGAACATGGCGACTATCCCAACACCGAGGACACCGATCAGCGGCAGTATCCCCGGCGTCGTTTCTTCGACAGCATTGTGGAGGTCTTCCGCAAGTGCGATCAGGTGGTGCCGGTCTTCAATGACAAGCACCTCTCGTACAATTGGAAAGACGCCAAACACATGTACGACACCGCTGTGGAGATGCAGATCCCCTTCATGGCCGGATCTTCCTGCCCGGTGGCCTGGCGCGTGCCTGAAGTCACGCTCCCCATGGACTGCAAGCTCACCAGCATGGTTGGCGTTGGCTACGGTGGGCTGGAGTCGTACGGGTTCCATGCGTTGGAATCGATGCAGTATCTGGCCGAACGACGCGAAGGTGCCGAGACCGGAGTGCGGGCAGTGCAGGCATTCAGTGGCGAAGCCCTGGAGCAAGCTATTGCTGAGGGGCGCTGGTCTCCTGAGTTGCAGCAAGCGGCGATTGACGCCACCACGATTCCCAAAACGCGTCCCGAGAAGATGAGCCCTAGGGCCGTCTATTACGACATCGAATATCTCGATGGCCTGCGGACCGTACTCGCCATGAACACTGGTTTCTCCCACCAGTTTGCCGCAGCGGCCGAAGTCACTGGAAAAAAGGATCCGTTTGCTGTCCGATTCCAACTGCAAGAAGGCAAGCCCTACGCGCACTTCGAGCATTTGCTGAGAGCGATTGAATACATGATTCACTCCGGCAAGCCAGCCTATCCGGTCGAACGTACGCTCCTGACCACTGGCATTCTCGACCGCGTTCTCCACAGTTGGGCTCAAGGGGGCAAGCGGTTCGAAACGCCTGAACTGGCCATCTCCTACAAGCCGGTGGATTGGCCCTTTGCCAAAGGGCAACCCGCTGATCCTCGCCAGATTCCCTGATGCCAACGCACCGAGCCACAGAATCTCAGTAACGGTTGAAGCACCAAGAGAATGCACCTTGCGAGGTTGATGGAATGGGTATGCAGTTACGCGGTT